>JBALVQ010000009.1:0-87924 GCA_036960915.1 Amphritea sp. | reverse complement strand
AAACAGACGTCATTATTGTTTACTTCTAAAAATGTCATCTGGTTACCCCTTGTACAGTTTCGGGTTAAGAACATCGCGCATCCAGTCGCCCAACAGATTCATGACCAGCACCAGCACAATCAGCACCACTCCCGGAATAACCGTAATCCACCAGACCCCGGAGAAGATAAACTCGAAACCACTCGATATCAGAGAGCCTAAAGAGGGCTGCGAAACCGGCATACCCAAACCAAGGAAGGATAACGCAGCTTCAGAGATGATGGCGTTAGCCACCTGTACCGTCGAGATAACCAGAATAGGCGACAATGTATTAGGCAGTATGTGGCGGAACATGATCCGCGGTGCACGCAGCCCCATCACACGGGCCGCATCGACATACTCTTTCTCTTTTTCCGCTAACACGGAAGCACGTACAGTACGGGCATATTGGGGCCACTCGGCAATACCGATAACCAGAATCAGCATTAACATCGCCAGCTCTTGATACAACTGGGTACCAAACGTCGCCTGAAACACCGCTAGTACAATAATGGCAACCATCATGGTAGAAAATGACAGTTGCACATCCGCCAGACGCATCAGGATGCTGTCCACCTTACCGCCAACATAGCCGGCGGTCAGTCCAATAACAATTCCCAGTACTGCTTGCAACAATACCGCACAGATACCGATCGTCAGGGATACCCGAGTGCCGTAAAGAATCGTTGACCAGAGGTCACGCCCCTGGGAATCGGTACCCAACCAGAACTGACTATCCCCTTCTTCCTGCCAGCTAGGTGGCAATTCAGAGTTCATGATATCAATGGATGCAATATCATAAGGATCAAAGGGAGCGATAACCGGAGCCAACAATGCCGTGATGATATACGCAACAAACAATAAAAAGCTGAGTTGGGCAACCCGATCGATACAGAAACTATGCCAGAAATGGGACTGGCGAAAACGCTGTAATAACGATGGCGCTTGCTCTTCTACAATAGCATTCATACTTATTTACTCCCGAACAGCTTAACGGTCGGGTTCACTAGACCATAAATCAAATCGACGAGGGTGTTGGTAATCACGAAAATAGCCCCCACCACAATCAGATAAGCCACAATTAGCGGCGTATCGACACGGTTAACCGCTTCAAGAAACAGGAAGCCCATGCCCGGCCACTGAAATACCGTTTCAGTAAGGATGGTATAGGCCACCATCGTACCAATCTGCACACCGCCTACGGTGATTACTGGCAGCATGGTATTTTTCAGTGCATGCAGAAAATAGATCCGGCTTGGCGAAATTCCCTTGGCCCAGGCGAACTTAACGTACTCCGACTGCAATACTTCCATCATTTCGGACCGAATCAGACGGATAAAGAGTGGCAGCATAATCGACGCCAGGGTAATACAGGGCAATACCAGATGCTTGAGGCCATCGCCGGTCAAAAAGGCCGTATCCCAGAAACCAAACAGTAAACCAGCCTCACCCCGGCCGAATGAAGGCATCCAGTTGAGCTCAACTGAAAACAGATATATCAGGCCAATACCGGTCAGGAAAACCGGCACAGAAATACCTAAAGTACTAAAACCCATGACAGATTTGGAAAACCAGCTGCGCGGATTGATCGCCGCATAGACACCCAGAGGAATAGACAGACCAATAATGATCAAGGTCGCACCAAACACCAGATCCAGAGTGGCCGGGAGTTTCCGCAGAATAACCTCCAGGGCAGGCTCTTTAAAGAAATAGGAAGTACCCAGGTCACCCTGTAAGGCATTTTTGGCAAACCGCGTATACTGGACCAGAAAAGGATCATTCAGTCCCATTTCGTCACGCAATGCCTGGCGTTCTTCCTCAGAAACAGACTGTCCTACCAGTTCTCTTAACGGGTCGCCCAGATTGTCCTGGATCGAGAAACTGATAATACTTATGACAAACATTACCACGATGGCTTGCGCCAATCGTTTAATTAAAAACGCTAACATACTCATTCAGCCTTCTGTATTTGACCGCCAAAAAATAGGCACAGACACGTTTAATCAAAAACGCCAACATATTCACTCAGCCTTCTGTATTTGATCGCCAATAAATAGGCACAAACTCATGTACAAACGGTGCTTGCGGCCCTACAGATCCGTTTAATCAAAAACGCTAACATACTCATTCAGCCTTCTGTATTTTGCCGCCAAGACGACACAAACTCATGCACAAATGACGCTTGCGGCCCTACAGACCTGATCCATCATTACTTAAGAAAAATACATCGAGAACTGGAGCCCTCCCTCTGGAGGGCTCCGGATTGAAATTGCTCACCGCAGTGAGCCAGGCAAAACTGATTACTTGTTAATAACCAGATCACCCAGGTAAGGGAAGTTCATCTTGTTCATAACAGGCGCAATATCTACACCGGTGCGAGCGCCCCAGGCCAGATTCTGCCAATGCAGAGGAATGAAAGCGGCATCATCGTACAGCAGTTTCTCAATCTTCTGCATGATAACAGCACGTTTAGCACTGTCAGTTTCAACGTTAGCCTGCGCCATCAGCTTATCAGCCTCCGGATTACAGTAGTTGCCACTGTTGTACTGGCCCAAACCGGAATCCTTATCAGCACAAGCCGACAGGAACTCGTAGAAGTTATTCGAATCTTCAGTATCCGAGTGCCAGCCAATCATCATGATATCTGCTGCACGCTCATCAAACGTAGGCCAGTACTGTGCTTTAGGCATGGTTTTCAGATCAACGGTAATATTGATCTTAGCCAGCATGGAAGCCACGGCCTGAGCAATTTTGGCGTCATTCACATAGCGGTTATTAGGCGCCATCATGGTGATTGTAAAGCCCTTTTCATAGCCGGCATCTTTCATCAGCTGCTTGGCTTTTTTCACATCATAGCGCGGTGTCAGCTCAGCGTTATAACCCAGGTAACCTTCAGGACTCATCTGACCAGCCGGGGTAGCAAAGCCGCGCATGATCTTCTTCACGATACCTTCCTGGTTAATCGCATGAACGATCGCCTGGCGCACACGCACATCCTTGAATGCCTCGACACGCTCCTGGTTCATCTGCAAGGTGATGATACGGGTGCCTGACATAGTCACCAGATCTGTATTATTGCTAGTGTCGATGCGTTTCTGATCCGCTGGCGGAACTGGCATGATGAAGTCAACATCGCCAGACAACAGGGCCGCTACGCGAGTAGGCGCCTCTTTGATTGGTGTCAGTACGATGCTGTCGACATTACCCTTGGACTTGCTATCCCAGTAATCAGGATTACGGGTAAATTCGGTACGTACACCCTGCTCACGAGAAGTAACCGTAAACGGGCCAGTACCGGAAATATGGGTAGAAGCAAACGAATCACCATGCTTCACCAGCATATCTTTAGGATTACCGTTTTCATCCTCACCGCTGTAGTACTTACTGTCCATCGGGAACAGATAAGTCGCGTTATTCAGAATCAGCGGGAACGGCTCATTAGTCACCAGATCAAATGTGTAGTCATCCACCACCGTTACTTGTTTAAATGGGGTGAAGATGCCCTTGAAATCGGGAGAGCTCTGCAAGCGCTTAAAGGTAAACTCAACATCTTTCGCTGTCAGCTCGTTACCGGAATGGAACTTAACCCCTTTGCGCAAGTGAAACCGCATCGTCAGGTCATCGATACGCTCCCAGCTTTCAGCCAGACGCGGCTCGAAGCCCATGTTCAGATCCCAGCGCAGCAACGGATCGAAAGTCATGTGAGAGAGCTGTAGCGTACCGCCGGACAGTTGCTCATGAGGATCCAAAGTAACGGGATCTGAATCGTAGGCCATCTTCAGTGTTTCAGCCTGAGCGGTCATCGCTGACAAGCTAAGTAAAGCACCGGCAAGCAGCGTCGCAGTTTTCTTCATCATCGGTAAAATCCTGTCATTGTTATTATTGGGGTGTGACTCCCTTTACAGCATAATAGCCTAGCGAATGCTGACGACTTCACCAATCGAAATACTAACTACCCCTATACCGTATCCGTATGCAGAAAATAACTAGTTAAATATCAATCAGTTAATGAAACAAAAATACAAAAACTCAGGACACTTATTAAATGGCACATCAGACACAGTAGTTAACACCGGCTAGAAAAAGACGAGACAAGGCAGAGCCCCCCTGCTCAGTAACCAGGCAAAGCAGCTAACCCAAAGCGCATACATCGGAAAAATTGACCTTTTGCGAACCTTAAAAGCCCTTCACTAAATTAAATGGTTCATCGTCAGATAGCGTGGAGCTTTTGCAGGGGCCTGGTTTGCATGCCCCGCGAAGCGTTTTGGGTAGAACATAGAAAACCGCCATATACGACGTTAAATACCTCTTGTAATACATGGTCTTTATTTCTACCCAGTGCAACCGGTGCGGTTCATTCTTCACCGCCCCCCCACTTGTCTTGCTCATGCTCAAGGGCGGGACCCGGCCCGCCAAAAGGCTGTGCACAATAGATGTGGCGCCCCAGGTGGCGCCCTACAGTGCATGTTATCGCCGTGGGAAGGCAGGATCTGTCTGAGCAGCTTGGAGATTTAAGAGGAGTTCCCCAGTAATCGACGATGAACCAATTAAATAGTATTCCTCGTTCGTTGCGGCCGCTTATTTACAGGCACAAAAAAGCCGGCTAAAAGCCGGCTTTTTTTAAAGCAGAGAGCTTACATGATTACATCATGCCGCCCATACCGCCCATGCCACCCATATCCGGCATGCCACCAGCAGCACCGCCTTCAGCAGGAGCATCAGCAACCATAGCTTCAGTGGTGATCATCAGACCAGCAACAGAAGCCGCCGCTTGCAGCGCAGAACGGGTTACCTTGGTAGGATCCAGGATACCCATTTCCAGCATATCGCCGTATTCACCGGTTGCAGCGTTGTAACCGAAGTTACCTTCACCCTTCTCCCGGGTGTTAGCAACAACAACAGAACCTTCGGCACCAGCGTTACCAACGATCTGACGCAGTGGCGCTTCCAGTGCACGGAACGCCAGCTCGATACCGACGTTCTGGTCGTGGTTGTCACCGCTCAGATCTTTCACGTTATCCATGGCACGGATCAGGGCAACACCGCCCCCAGGTACAACGCCTTCTTCAACCGCAGCACGAGTTGCGTGCAGTGCGTCTTCAACGCGCGCCTTCTTCTCTTTCATTTCTACTTCAGTGGCAGCACCCACCTTGATTACCGCAACACCGCCTGCCAGCTTGGCAACACGCTCTTGCAGTTTTTCACGGTCGTAGTCAGAAGAAGTTTCTTCAATCTGCGCACGGATCTGCTGAACACGCGCTTCGATGTCAGCCACTACACCATGGCCATCAACAATAATTGTGATCTCTTTAGTGATCGTTACACGCTTAGCCTCGCCCAGCTGCTCCAGAGTTGCACCTTCCAGATTCAGACCAATCTCTTCAGAGATCACTGTACCGGCAGTCAGGGTAGCGATATCTTCCAGCATCGCCTTACGACGATCACCAAAACCAGGCGCCTTAACAGCAGAAACCTTAACGATACCGCGCATGGTGTTCACAACCAGAGTCGCCAGCGCTTCGCCTTCAACATCTTCAGCGATGATCAGCAGAGGACGCGATGCCTTGGCAACCTGCTCCAGGATTGGCAGCAGATCACGGATGCTGGAGATTTTCTTATCAACGATCAGCATGTATGGGTTTTCCAACTCCACGCTCATGTTTTCTTGATTGTTGATGAAGTATGGAGACAGGTAACCACGATCGAACTGCATACCTTCTACAACGTCCAGTTCGCTTTCCAGGCCGGTACCTTCTTCAACCGTGATAACACCTTCTTTGCCCACTCGGTCCATCGCTTCTGCAATGATGTCACCGACCTGGGAGTCATCGTTAGCCGAGATAGTACCTACCTGAGCGATCGCTTTAGTGTCCACACATGGCACAGCCATCGCCTGCAGCTGTGCAACAACTGCCGCAGCAGCCTTGTCGATACCGCGCTTCAGGTCCATTGGGTTCATGCCCGCAGCAACAGACTTCAGACCTTCGGATACGATTGCCTGAGTCAAAACTGTTGCCGTAGTCGTACCGTCACCGGCTACATCATTAGCCTGGGATGCAACTTCTTTAACCATCTGCGCGCCCATGTTCTCGAACTTGTCACTCAGTTCGATCTCTTTAGCAACAGAGACACCGTCTTTTGTGATGGTTGGCGCACCAAAAGCTTTATCCAGAATAACGTTACGGCCTTTAGGGCCCAGGGTGATCTTAACTGCGTCAGCCAGAATGTTAACGCCGTCCAGCATACGCTGACGTGCATCAGTACTAAACAATACTTCTTTAGCCATTTTTGAAAAATCCTGTATTCAATTTACTGAAAAATTCTTAACCTATGGAAAAACCGACCTTAGTCTTCCAGTACACCGTAAATATCGCTTTCGTTCATAATCAGCAGCTCTTCACCGTCAATCTTAACAACGTTGGATCCATACTGACCAAACAGAACCTGATCGCCAACCTTGATGTCCAGCGCCTGGACTTCACCAGTTTTCAGGACACGGCCGGTACCGACAGCAACAACCTCACCCTGGTTAGGCTTTTCTGCTGCAGAACCTGGCAGAACAATGCCGCTTGCAGTAGTTTTTTCTTCTTCTTTGCGGCGTACAACAACACGGTCGTG
This sequence comes from Amphritea sp., assembly GCA_036960915.1. Lineage (GTDB taxonomy): Bacteria > Pseudomonadota > Gammaproteobacteria > Pseudomonadales > Balneatricaceae > Amphritea. The sequence goes on along the minus strand of JBALVQ010000009.1, from coordinate 81,288 downwards.
AAGTGGGCGAATTTTCATTAAATATCTCTCCTGATCTTCTTGATCAAAAAAAGTCTGGTTGATTTCTCTAATCGCAGCTTCTCAGCCACCAATAGAATTTTGATGTTTAACTAGATGGGGGCGCTGAAAGGCATTTCAACACCCGAGTATGAAAAAATGATTTTTTTGTAAGAAATCTCCGCTCAATCTTCGCGACGGTACTCACCATCGATCACATCGCCCTTTTCAACCGACCCATCGGTATGCTTGAAAGGTCTTTCACCGTGATTGGCAAACGGATTATCTGATTGACTGTGTTGTTGCCGGTGATCCATCGCCACTACAGTAAAGCGGCTTATCAGCAGATCGACAAAACGCTGCCTGGTGTACGGAATAAGGCAAAGAAAGCCTATTACGTCGGTGACAAAGCCCGGAGTAATCAGCAAAGCACCACCCACAGCAAGAACAATTCCCTCCACCATCTCCCGCCCCGGAATTTGACCGGAATCCATTCGGCGCTGAGCACGGGCCAGGGTGGAAAAACCCTGGTAACGCAGCATGTTAACACCAATAAACGCTGACAATAGCACCAGGCCAACGGTATACCAGGCCCCGATCGCCTGCCCCACATTGATTAACAAGGTTATTTCAATAATGGGGATAACAATGAACAGCAGAAAAAGAAAACGCATGAGAGACCTGCAAACCTGATAAATGAGCAATGATGAACTGTGAGACTACTACGAATCCAAATAATTCGCGAAAAACTCATAGTTCATGCCCTGTTAGCCTGACAACAATGGGGAAAAGGCACTCAGGAGCGTCTTCCGCATAACCGCTGCCAACGCGAGCAACAAAAAAACAATATATTCTAAAAGAGAACGTACTCTCTAGACCAAAGTCTAGCTCAAATATTGTTTTTTGCTATGCAATAAAAACCTCTAGATATCAGCAACTTAGCTTACAAAAAACCCAGCACCACCCCGCCTAACCCATTGTATTTTATAGAAATATGAAAATCCCCTAACAGGGTTATAGACTTTTGTGCAGAAGCGTTATAAGTTCTACATCATGGTTTATTGCATTGCACAAAAAAACATATAAAAAAAACATATAAAAAAAACATAAGAAGAATATAAGGTAGTAAATACGATGGAATTGAAAGATAAAGTAATCGTTATCACTGGTGGCGGTCGCGGCTTAGGTCGCGCCATGGCTCTGGAACTGGCTAAAAAAGGTGCCAAGCTGGCACTGGCAGATCTGGATCAGGAAGGCCTGGATGAAACTGTTGGCCTATGCATGGAACATGGCGTAGAAGCTCGCGGTTACATTGCTAACGTTGCTAAAGAAGATTCTGTCGAAAAACTATTCGACGATATTGTAGCTGATTTCGGCACACTCAATGGCCTGGTAAACAACGCGGGTATCACCCGTGACGGTCTGTTTATTAAAGTGAAAGAAGGCAAGGTTGTTAGCAAGATGTCGCTGGACAACTGGAATCTTGTTATGGACGTTAACCTCACAGGCACCTTCCTGTGTGGTCGTGAAGCCGCTATCAAGATGATTGAACTGGGCGCTGAAGGTTGCATCATCAATATCTCCTCAATCTCTCGCCACGGCAACATGGGCCAGACCAACTACACCGCGACCAAGGCCGGTGTTGAAGCAATGGCTGTCACCTGGGCTAAAGAACTGGCTCGCTACAATATCCGAGCGGCATCCATCGCACCTGGCTTCATCGGAACTGAAATGGTTCTGAGCATGAAGCCTGAAGCCCTGGACAAAATTGCTGGAGTTATCCCTGCCAAGCGCCTGGGTAAGCCGGAAGAGATCGCCAACACCGTTACCTTTATCATGGAAAATGATTACATCAGCGGTCGTTGCATCGAAGTTGACGGCGCGCTGCGTATTTAATTCTTGTCTTAACCTGCAAGATTAGAGTTCTTAAAGAGCCGACTATTAAAGTCGGCTTTTTTATGCCTGGCGGACACGTAGTTCGTGGTTCGACTGCAGCAGGTTGCTCCTGCGCATCCATGCGCCCGCGACATACCGTACACCCTGTACATAAAAGCGCTGTCTGTTATTCGCTAAAAAGAGCAAAACTATAACCTTCAAAGAAAGTTTCATCTGATCTTCCCACGTTTAATCAAGATTTTTTTTGAAAAATTTCTCAAATAGCTTTTCTGAAGTCTCTAAACCTTCATTTGTTAAACAGACCGACTTAGTTTTATTTATGGGATCTAGAATATAGCCTTTTTCACAAAGTCTATTCATCACTTCGAAATCAATTTGCTTCCAGGCTCTAAATTTGTCATGAATGGTCAGATATAAAAGAGCCAAGGCAGCTTCATCTACTTTATCTTCATCAATGTCCATGATTGGTCTCCAGGCCTAAGGGGAAATGCTTGCAGCAGGACTCACAAAAGCAATATGCCTGCTGAATGCGATTGTCAAAATCACTATTCGAAGGAGCTAGTATCCATTTAATATTTTTCAAGAAGCTATTGCAGGCATCAAGTGTTGCATTCTTGAGAGGAGTCGCTGCCCCAGTGATACTAAATGTCTGATCTCACTAACGAATGTAGCTAAACGCCCCCCCCCCATCTGATACAGAGACAGTTATATAAATACAAGATTACACGTACAATTCTAGCAGGCCTTATTCGGGGTTTTATTTTTTACTGCTGTTCGGGAACAAGTCTATCTATGAAATTCGCCCAGACCTGGTGGGGTGAGCAGTGGCTTGCTGCATTTAACGGAATCGATTACGGTAATCGTCTGCCTCGTGGCCGCACCTATGCGGGCAAGGGTGCGGCATCGAATATAGAGATCAGCAATACAAGCGTCAACGCCCATGTACAGGGGCGTCGGCGTCGCCCCTATGCGGTCACTATTAGTCTTGATCCGTTCTCAGAGACGCAACGCCGGCTGATTCTCGATACCCTCAGTAGCAATCCAAAGTTACTATCCCGGTTGCTGAACCGGCAACTGCCGGTACAATTGCTGCCGCTGCTGAAAGAACAGGGTATTCGCCTGTTTCCTGACAGCTGGGAGGATATGAGGGCCAGTTGTTCCTGTCCTGACTGGGCCGTACCCTGCAAGCATATTGCTGCGGTGATCTATCTGGTCGCCAATGAGATCGACAAGAATCCTTTTCTGGTGTTTCTACTGCATGGGCTTGACCTTATCCACGCGGTTGAACAACGCACCGGGGTCGAGCTGTTATCCCTGGCATCGCCGCGGCAACTTTCAGCACCCTGGTCGCAAGAGCCACAAGTGAACAGCTGGCAGGTTGCTAGCACGACCTGCCTCGATACCTTCGACCTGTCGGTCATTCCGGCGCTGGCCGAACGCACCTTCGGCATCCTTTCCGACAGGACGCTGTTTCATTCAAATGGTTTTCATAAGCTGCTGCAGGGGCACTATAAAAGAGCGACTCGGGCAGCGATACGGTTTGACCGCGAAGACGCCGACAGTGGAGATATAGCCTCCCGGCTTGCCGACCTGACAGTGATAATTGACGACCGAGGCTGCTTTCTAAAGGCAGAGACGGATGGGCAGCCTATCAATTTTTACGGACAAGACAGCCAGTTATCTCCCGCGGCTCCTGCTCCTGATAAAGCAGCATCCCGGCAGCCGGAGCTGAACGCATTACTGCAGTTACTGCATGGTCTGGACAGTAACCGTGATCCGCTGTTATGTCCTCATCTGTTGCTCTGGCAGCATCTCTTCCGGCTGGCACTGAAACTGATCGAACAACAGGCGATGATTCCGGCGGCCTGCCTGACGGGAGATCAACAACTGCAGATCTGCTGGCGTCCAGCACCGTTCAGTGAACCGGTTACGCTGCTGCTGGAATCCTTTTACCCGCTGTGCCCGGCGAATCTGGTAGTGATGGCTATCACCCCGAAAGGGCAGCGTCACCCGCTGGAACACTATGGTAGCGCCCGTGATCAGGTTCACGGGGCTCTGCATCTGCTGATGGCCTTTTTTATGCAGCAGGGCCTGGACAACGCTCCGCAAGCACAGCAGAAGGATCCGGTCAGCCAGCTCTTTTGCCAGAATGGACCGCAACGCTTTGACAGTTTTGAAACCCGGGAGCACCCCCGGGTTATCCACCACTGGCTGGCACCGCTGTATCTGTCTGAACGTGAACACCGGCTGTCGGTCTGGGTCGAGGAGCAGGACGACGACAGCGGCAGCTTCAGTCTCGATGTCCGGGTCGAACTAGCGGGAGAGATACAGACGCTTGACCTGCTGCTCGATGAGCCTGGCCTGTCAGCTATCAAAGTCAATGTGCTGACAGACCTGGCGCTGCTGGTAGACCACTTCCCCGCAGCAGAACGCCTGTACGGCGCAACGCGGGAGCAACGGCTGGTTTTCAGCCTGGCGGAGTTCGGCCCGGTATTCAGTACTATCCTGCCAGCGTTACGGGCACTGGGAATATCGGTTCACTTGCCCGCAGTGCTGCATAAACTGGTCAGGCCTCGTTTAAATCTCTCGCTGTCCGGAAAAAATACCGCCATGGATGGCGATCAGAGTTATCTGAACCTGAGCCAACTGTTGCAATTTAGCTGGCAGATTGCCATCGGTGAACAGCGGCTCTCCATTGATGCCTTCCGCAAATTAATCCAGCATTCTGACGGGCTGGTACGCTTGCATGATCAGTATGTGATGATCGATGGCGATCAGTTACAGCAATGGTTGAAAAAACTGGATCGGTTACCAGAATCACTGTCCCGTTTCGAGCTGTTGAAAGCCGGGCTGGCCGGTGAGCTGGACGGGGCCGGAGTGGATCTCGGCGAGGAAGTCCGGGCGCTGTTCGAGCAACTACTGCGCACCGAACCGGCTTCCCTGCCCGCTGGGCTGAATGCCGAACTGCGACCTTACCAGCGCCGGGGCTTCGAATGGCTGGCGCAAAATGCCCGTCTGGGTTTCGGTTCATTGATCGCCGATGACATGGGGTTGGGTAAAACGGTTCAGGTGATTGCCCTGATACTGCACCTCAAAGAGACAGGTCAGCTGGCGGAGCAATCCGTTCTGGTGGTTGTACCTACCTCTTTACTGACCAACTGGCACAAGGAAATTCAGCGCTTTGCGCCCGGCCTGAAGAGCTGTATTTTTCATGGTTCAGGCCGACAGCTGGACGCAGAGCCTGCGGATGTGGTTCTGACCAGCTACGGGCTGGTCAGAAGTGATACAAAGATGCTGGCGAAACGACACTGGCGGGCGTTGATCATCGATGAAGCACAGAATATCAAAAACCCGGCAAGCCAGCAGAGCCGGGCGGTTAAAAAGCTTAAGAGCGATATTCGTATCGGCATGAGCGGCACCCCGGTAGAAAACCGGCTGCGTGAATACTGGAGCCTGTTCGACTTCACCAACAAGGGCTATCTGGGCTCGCAAAAACATTTTCAAGAACAGCTGGCCAGTCCGATTGAAAAAGACCGTGATCTGCAGCGGCTGCAGCAGTTCCGCAAGATTACCGCCCCTTTCATTCTGCGTCGCCTTAAGACCGATAAGACCATCATCAGCGACTTGCCTGAGAAACTGGAGAGCAACCGTTACTGCAGTCTGAGCAAAGAACAGGCCGCACTTTACCAAAGTACCGTCGACTCCATTATGGCGCAGCTGGAAAGCGGTCCTGAAGGGGTTGAACGTCGGGGGCTGATCTTTAAGCTGCTCAATGCCCTGAAACAAATCTGCAACAGCCCGGCGCAATATCTGGGTCTAAGCACCGCCGTCACGGAGCAGTCAGGTAAGCTGGCTGCCTTTATTGAGATTATGCGTGAAGTGAAGGAGGCGGGTGAAAAAGCCCTGATCTTTACTCAATACACACGAATGGGAGAGCTGCTGACAAAGCAGCTACAGACTGAACTGGGGATGGACGTTCCCTTTCTGCACGGCGGTCTGTCCCGTAACCGAAGGGACGAACTTGTGGAGTCCTTCCAGAGCGATTCGCGTACAAGAGCCATGGTATTGTCATTGAAAGCAGGGGGCACCGGGCTTAATCTCACCGCCGCCAGTCAGGTGATTCACTATGACCTCTGGTGGAATCCGGCGGTGGAGGCTCAGGCCACCGATAGAGCCTTCCGCATCGGGCAGCACATGCGTGTACTGGTCCATCGCCTTATCACCGAACATAGCTTCGAGGAGAAAATCGACAATATGATCCAGAGTAAGAAAGAACTGGCGAACCTGACCGTCGCTAGCGGCGAACAATGGATAACAGAGCTGTCCGATACGGAACTCCGGGCACTGGTCAGTTTATCCGGGGCATGATGACGCCGTTGGAGAGGAGGAGACCATCTCATCAACCTACAGTAAAAACCAATTCGCAGCGTCAGCTCCAATTGAGCAAAGCGTAGGCAAAGAATGCAATTCTTTGATCATCAACCCACAAGCTAGCGATGCTTTGCACTAGGCCCTAGCTACTCACTACTCGTGAAGGTTCCTGTTGCTCATCTGATTTCCATGGCCGACTTTAAACAACAATAGCATTCCCGGCAGCGCGAGTACCGCGCAGATCAAAAAATTGATGCCAGCCTACCGAGTCAACAAGATAGCCGGCAAGGGCATTAATAACGGTCTGCGGCAACGCAGCAAGCGCGGGAAAACTCCTCGCTCACAATCGTTACAGCTAAACTGCCCGAGCACTGGTTTCATTTTTTACTGCATTTCAGTTTCAGCGACAACTATATCCTGCCCCAACTGGCGCCGCGCCAGAACAATCAGGATCAACACAGGCAAACCAATCAATGTGGTAAAGATAAAGAACCAGTCGTACCCCACACTGTCGACAATAGAGCCGGAATAACCACCCAGGATTTTTGGCAACAGCGTCATCAGGGAACTGAATATGGCGTATTGCATAGCGGTAAACGAGATACTGGTAAGACTGGAGAGAAAGGCGACAAAAGCAGCCCCTGCCAGTCCGGCAGATAGATTGTCAGCGGCGACAACGATATATAACCAGAGCAGATCAGCGCCTTTGTCTGCCAGAATCATAAACAGCAGATTAGTCAGCGCCGATAAAAGGGCTCCCAGAAACAGGATACGCATCACACCTTGGCGCATGGCCAGTAAGCCCCCCAGAAAACCACCCACAATAGCCATCACCACACCAAAGGTTTTTACCGCTGTAGCAATCTGCTCTTTGCTAAACCCCATATCTAGATAAAAGACATTAGAGATCACCCCCAGCACGATATCTGAAATGCGATAGCTGCCCACCAGCAGCAACAGGAACAATGCCGCTTTCACCCCGTAACGATCAAAGAAGTCCCGCACCGGGGCAACGTAGGTTTCATCCACCATGGACTGGCGCACCATTCCGGCACGCAGCAACACTTTTGCCAGTGAAAAGCTGACCGCTGCGGCCAGCATGAGGCGTAAGGCTTCAATAAAAAACGACGCCAGTGCCTGATTATCCAACCCACTTGCCAGCAGTTTCTTCAGTTCGCGCGACGGCTCGGATGTGACATAAAAGCAGAGGATAAACCCCGCCAACGCCATCGCAAACAGAGCGACAAAGCGACCATATTCGATCGCACTGTAGGTGTAGCTGCGCGCCGCACTAGCGCCCGGTTCTTTGATACTCAGTGTCGTAATCACCCCCACCAGCATTACTGCCGCCATGATCCAGTAGGTATAACTCCAGGCTTCGTACTGATAGTTGCCTAAGTCAGTCCCAAAGCCGGCTGCCAGCACTAGGGCACCGGCCCCTGAAACCACCATCGCAACACGATAGCCTGCGATATAAGCTGCCGACATCATGCCCTGTAAACTGGAATCCGCAGCCTCAATGCGGTACGCATCAATTACAATATCCTGCGTGGCCGATGAAAAGCCCAATGCCACCGCAGCCAGCGCCATCGCTGTTTGCGTATGCTGCCCCAGTGCAGGGTCAATACTGGCCATGGCGATGATGGAGGCGATGATGCAAAACTGCGCAACTAATAGCCAGCTACGTCGGCGCCCAAGCCAGCGCGACAAAAACGGCAGCGGCAGTTGATCCACCAACGGCGCCCAGACAAATTTGAAGGAATAGCCCAGCGCGGCCCAGCTGAAGAAGGTTATTGCTGCGCGCTCGACACCGGCTTCACGCAGCCAAAGCGAGAGCGAAGAGAAAATAAGAAGAATCGGGATTCCGGCAGAGAATCCCAACAACAACATCACCACAACACGGGGGTGGAAAAAAGCCCCAAGCGATTCTCGCCAGCTGGCCTGAGGCTCCTGCATCATGCAGCTCCCTGACTATATAAACTGCATAGAATTAATTGCACGAAACAAATCGCACCCTGTACTGAATGACCACAATCAATCGCGGAAGTTATTGAACTGCAGCGGCAGCTCCAGATCAGCTTCACGCAGCATCGACATCACCTGCTGCAGGTCATCACGTTTTTTACCGGTAACCCGCACCTGATCGCCCTGAATCTGCGCCTGGACCTTGAGCTTGGCATCTTTGATCATTTTAATTATCTTCTTGCTGTTTGGCTGATCCAGCCCCTGTTTCAGATGCACCTGCTGACGTGCCCGCAAACTGACGGTTTCCGGATCTTTGATATCCAGACTCTTAACATCGATTTTTCGACCGACCAATTTGGTACGTAGTATGTCCAGCATCTGCTGCAACTGAAAATCCACTTCCGCCTGCATAGTAATGACTTCTCCGGACAGCTCAAAGCTGGCATCAACCTTATTAAAGTCGTAGCGAGTGCCAAGTTCACGGTTAGCCTGGTCCACTGCATTGTTAACTTCATGCATATCCAGCTCGGATACAATATCGAATGAAGGCATCGCCTAAAGCTCCTCTAAAAAATCACTGAACAGCATCGACCTGAATCAAATATCTTCTGCATTTAGCATGTACTGAAGACGTTAGATCGGTAAAATCCAGTTCAGAAAAGTTAAACCCATTTAATAGCGCCTATCATACCGCTATGATGGCGATACACCTACACTCTATTACGGATTCAACAGGTAGTTTAATGCATTGGCATATTCTCGGCGCCGGCTCAATCGGCCTTCTTTGGGCGGCAAAACTGGCCAAAGCCGGTTACCCGACAACTCTGATATTACGCAATCAGGAGAAGCTCGAACAGTTCCGTCTGCATAACCGGTTTGGCCTGGAACAAGATGGAGCACTATGTTATTTCTCCACTGAAGCAGAACTAAGCAGTGCTCCAGCTCCCATTACAAACCTGCTGATCACTACCAAGGCATATGCGGCTGAAAATGCTTTTAATAGCGTAAAACAACGCCTGTCAGATACTTCAAACGTACTGCTACTGCATAATGGCATGGGCCCGCAGCAAAAGCTTGCAAACCTACATCCGGATCTCAACATCTGGGCCGGCAGTACCACCGACGGTGCTTATCTTGAATCCGCTTTTCACGTTATTCAGGCAGGAACCGGTGAAACACGTATCGGCTCACTGGGCAATGAAAACCGGGATGACCTGTATCGATCTCTTAAAGCGATACCAGGCACACTGATTCACGAACCCCGAATTATCCTTACCCTGTGGCGTAAACTGGCTATTAACTGCGCCATCAACCCATTAACCGCTATCTACAACTGTAAGAATGGAGCGCTGGTCAGTACTCCAGAATATCTGGAGCAGATGCAGCGCATCTGTAATGAAGTTGAGCGCGTCGCCCAAATGTTGAATATTCCGCTGTTTCCTGTGCCCTTGATCGAACAGGCGATTCAGGTTGCCAACCTGACGGCAGAAAACAATTCATCAATGCAGCAGGATATCCAGCACGGCCGCCCTACCGAGATCGAAACAATCACGGGATTTCTCTGCGATCAGGCCAAACAGATTAATATTGAAGCACCTGTGAATAACCAGCTACTTACCCGGATACGCCAACTTTCAGCCGACAGGTAAGGCACAATGACACAGTTACGACAGCAGCATATACAAAACACAGCCGGTGCTGTTATAACCTGTTTTTGAATATTGTACCGTTGCAGTAAGGTATCCAGAGGTGCAAACAAGTATACTGATATTACCGTCAAACACGGCTAATTCCGGACCAGTATCTCTGCTCTCTGGTTATTATTACAGCCTGTAACTCTGTCATTCTTCCTATCTGGAGAGTTGAAATGTCTGACCGTCTAACCCGAATTTACACCCGTGGCGGTGATAAAGGTAAAACCTCATTGGCCAATGGCACCCGAGTCATCAAGTATCATCCCCGTATTGAGGCACTCGGGGATACCGATGAACTCAACTGCCTGCTGGGTGTACTGATTGCAGAGCTTGCTGAAAAGGATCCGCTGAAGGAGCTGATGTCGCAGTGCCAACATGATCTGTTTGATCTGGGGGGAGAGCTGGCTGTCGCCGATGAAAAGTATACAGTGATCACCCTGGAGATTATCGCCGAGATGGAACAACAGATCGACAAGTTAAATGCCGAACTCCCGCCACTGAAAGAATTTATTCTGCCCGGCGGTAATAAAGCGGCGGCGCTCTGCCATCAAGCCCGGAGCATCTGCCGCAGAGCCGAGCGGCGTATTGTGGAACTTGCCAGTCAGGAAACGGTCAACCCACAAGGTGCTGCCTACCTTAACCGACTGTCGGATCTATTGTTTGTTGCCGCCAGGGTATTGGCCCGTAAAGATGGCGGCCAGGAAGTACTCTGGCAACCAAGAAAACCTGCTTAAAGGAAATACAATGCTACGTGCCATTATTCCATTGCTTGCTCTACTAATGACTCCGCTAACTGCCTATGCAGATTGCTCCAGTGAGCAAACCTGGTGTAACACCAAGTGTGAAGTCGCACATCTGGGTGATGATGCAGCCATTGCAGGTTGTCGTTCAAAATGCATAGCACAACGGGCCGCCTGCAGTACCAAATCCGGAGCAGAAACCGTGTTTGAAGCAGGCAAAGAGGCGGTGGATAAAACGGGGGCATTCATTAAGGGTCTAACCAAATAATTACTGATTATTTACCCCGCCAGCTGGGTCCGGCAAGCGGTTTATAAAACTGGCTAACGGATGGCCATTGCTGCACGTCCTTTTCATTGATGCTTATTTGGCTCCGGCAAACGGTTTATAAAAGCGATTGACGGCCACTGCTTGGCATCCTTTTTATCGATGGTTATCTGAATCCGGCTCAGTGAGCCATAGTCAATCTGCAGCCTGGCCCATTGGGAGGGAAGCAGATCCAGCACCTGCGCAATAAACGCACGAATCACCCCGCCGTGGGTTATCAGCAGAACATGCTCATTATCCGCTGTGCGTTGCGCAAGCAGAGCTGTTATAAACTCATCGACTCGCTGACACAAAGCATTGATCGACTCGCCTTCCGGGGGCGGATTTGCTGCCGGATCACGCCAGAAATCAGCCACCAATTCAGGCTCTGCCTGCCATACTTCGTCAAAACTTCTGCCATCCCAGGCGCCAAAGTCGATCTCTATTAAACGTTCATCAACCACTAATGGCAGTCTGTTCTGCGCAGCATAATTGCGAGAAAACTGAACACAGCGATCCAGCGGTGAGCTGTATAGCCGCTGCCAGCACAGCTCTGGACCAAACGTCGCCAGCGATTGCGACATTTGCACCATACCCTGTTCATCCAGAGGTGAATCAGTTCTCCCCCGGTAGATTGCACCACCTTGCGGCTTACCATGGCGCAGCAAATCGATTGTTATAACTGCAGTATCCATCTATGCATCCAATTCTCTGATAAAGGTTATCTTAGAAAGCTTACTACAGCCGTTTTCTGACAGGCGTTTTCTAGCTGTAGATTTCAGGGACAGCACTCACTGCCAACGGCTTCATTGTGCTTCCATATTATCGTTAAGCCGATAGCGCTTTTCTCTCGCCTCCTGCAGGCGTGTGCAAATTTCGGCAGCCCCGTCCAGCAAGCGGATAGTTGGCCGATATAACAGATCTTCATTAACCTGATAAAATTGATCATGCCGGGTTGCACTGAGATCCTGCCACTTTTTCCAGCGTTCGGTCCAGCGATCATCCCCCCCATGCTGTCCGGTAATGATAACCTCAGGATCTACCGCAATCACAGACTCTTCACTCAGATGAGGAATCGCTTCCACCTGTTGTGAAAAACGGTTTACACCACCACACAACCGAATGACCTGATCAATTAACTGACTGTGATTTACTGTCAGTAATGGCTCGTGCCATAACTGGTAAAAAACCCGCACAGTAGATAGGCCAGCATAGTCTATCCGTAACTGTTCAAGTTGCTGGGCATAGGCTGTAGCTACATCAACAGCTTCGGCTCGCGCAAGGAGCTTGCCATAGAGTCTCAAATTAGCACCGACCTCCTCCAACTTCTCTGGCGCGGAATAAAAAACAGGAATCCCCAGATCCTCAAGCCTCTCCAACTGTACCTGTGGATTACCTTCGGGCCAGGCGATAATGAGATCTGGCTGTAACGCTAAGATCGCTTCAATATTGAGTGACTCATGGCGACCAATCACCGGTATATCCAGTGCGTCCGGGGGATAGTCACTGTGGCTGGCGACCCCCACCACTTGTTCACCTGCGCCAATAGCAAACAGGTTTTCTGTGATATGGGGTGACAGACTCACGATCCGTTGAGCCGGTTGAGGAAGATCAATCACCCGGCCATAATTATCTGTCACACTGATTTCAGCGTAAGCAAATTGTGCAATTAGCAGAAGTAGCTTTACAAAGATGTATTTATAATACACAATTAGTTCCGTTACTCTTTTACGGCTCTATATTACTCCATTAAACAGACCAACAGTCAGTAGATTTCTATGCAGATACAAGAACCTCGAGACCCTAAAGGGTTTGCTCTATTCAACCTTGGCTTCAGACCATTTTTCCTCTTGAGCGCCATGTCAGGTCTTATCCTTATGCTGATCTGGCTGGTAATGCTTACTCAGGGACAAAACACTCACAGCTACTATGTACTGAGCCAATACTGGCATGGGCATGAAATGCTGTTTGGTTATGGCGTTGCAGTCATTGCCGGCTTTCTGCTGACAGCCGTACGTAACTGGACGTCAGTCCAAACACCGTACGGGACAAAGCTGGCGATTATTACTGCCGTCTGGCTGCTGGGGCGTTTATTACCTCTACTGGGCGACACTATCCCGGGCATTGTCATCGCGGTTACAGATCTTGCTTTTCTCCCCCTGGTCGCCATCTCAATTGGTATTCCAATTATCCGTTCCGGCAACTACCGTAACCTGATATTCCTGGCAATCTTTGCAGTAATGACCATCGCTAATCTACTGGTTCACCTGCAGCTGTTAGGCTACACAGAGAATACCCTGGCGACTGGTTTACAGATGGAGCTGTCGCTGATTGTTGTTGTAATGATTGTCATGGGCGGCCGGGTTATTCCGTTCTTTACTGAGCGCGCCCTGGGCATCTTTCAAGCCAAGAAATACCCACTGCTCGAACGGATAATGATTCCTCTCGCTGCGGGCTGGTTGGTCTGTGATCTGGCGGGTTGGCAGCTCGGCGCCGGTGTTCTCGCAGCGGCTAATGCCGTGGTACAGGCGATCCGATTATCCGGCTGGTTCCATAAGCGCATGTTCCGTACACCACTCATCTGGGTGCTGCATATCGCTTACCTGTTTATCCCGGTAGGTTTTGCTCTCTACGCACTGAGCGCCTTTACTGACACGTCTATTTATCTCTCGATCCATGCTTTTGCAGCAGGTGCCGTAGGCTCTATGACTCTGGGTATGATGGCACGCGTCTCACTTGGCCATACCGCACGCCCTCTAAAAGTATCGAAACTGGTCGTTATCGCATTCATTCTGATAGCCCTGGCCGGGCTGGTACGGACATTACTCCCGCTGATTCCAGATTTTTATATGATAGCTTTGCATCTATCCGGCGCTTTATGGATGTCTGCCTGGCTGCTTTTCCTGATTCCATATACACCTATTCTATTGCGCCCGAGAATGGACGGGCAGTTCGGCTAAACAGGGTAGCTGCTTAATCTAACAAGACGTCGCTTAAGCGCTACTGATGAACAAAGCATACCTATCTCGAGAGACTAAAAAAAACCACCCCATAGCCCTGGGCTATGGGGTGGCAATAGTGCCAGAAATGTTTCGGGCCAAGCTGTTTCATAGTGAAACCTGGTGCAAGAAGCATCTGCAATACTATAGAGGCATTGCACACAATAAATAGCTTTTAGCGACTATTAAAGTCCATTTAACGACTTTTAAAAGCAACCAGCTATTTTCTCATAATGATTAGAACCCTGAATCAAGGAGGAATAAAAAACGCTCCTGGCTGTATAGGCAGGTGCGCTTTTCCTCTTACTACGAGCTAGCCAAACGTATTCGGCTGGCCACTTATTTATTTGGATCTACGAGGGTACGCCCCTTAACTTTGCCCGCAATAATATCTGCTGCGGCTTCTGGAAGCTCCGCCAGCCCCACCACCTGAGCCATATCCCCCAACGCAGACTCGGGTAAATCTGTTAACAGGCGATGCCAGGCTTCAGTGCGAATTTCCGTCGGGCACATGACCGAGTCCACTCCTTGCAGACGAACGTTACGCAGAATAAATGGCATGACTGTGGTTGGCAGCTTAAAACCACCGGCCAAACCACAGGCGGCAACGGTACCGCGATAATCAGTTTCGGCCAGTAGTCGCGCCAGCATGGTGTCCCCGACGGTATCGATCGCACCGGCCCAGCGCTGCTTTTCCAATGGCCGCGATGGCGCCATCATCTCTTCTCGAGAAAGCAATTCTTTAGCACCCAGGCCACGTAGATAATCATGAGTCGATTCCCTGCCGGTGACTGCGGCAACGTGATAACCCAGCTTATTCAGGATGGCAACAGCCACGCTACCAACACCACCAGCGGCACCACTGACCGCAATACTGCCGCTTTGCGGTGTAATGCCCCCATCTTCAAGTGCCATCACGCAGAGCATCGCCGTCAGACCAGCAGTTCCTACGGTCATTGCCTTTCTGGCATCCATCCCCGCAGGCATCTTTACCAACCATTCAGGTTTCAGCCGGGCAAATTGGCTATAGCCACCCCAGTAGCGTTCACCGACACTCCAGCCAGTCATAATGACTTGATCGCCAGGTTTAAAATCCGCACTGCGTGACTCCTTAACCACGCCGGCCAGATCGATACCAGGTACCATCGGGAAGCTGTGGACTATTTTCCCGGTACCGGTAACCGCCAGGCCATCTTTATAGTTCAGTGATGAGTAGCTAACCTCAACCAGCACGTCTTCATCAGGCAGATCCGTGAAATCCAGCTGCTTTACTTCAGACAGCGTTTTACCCTCTTCCTGAGTCAATACCAGTGCATTAAACATATCTCTAACCTCTCCTGTTATTTCGGTGTTCTAGCAGCCTTTCGGACTTACCACGAATTTACTGCGCAAAATCCGACAGACTGAAAATCCCCAGCCCAGTCAATGCCTTTGCAAATGAATTCATCTGACAATTACTATTTGTCTTACAAATTAACATTTAGGAGAATATACACCCAAGTTATTTGTCAGGCAAATTAACAAATAGTCCTATCTGTGAAATAATAGCTCCATAAATCCAGGAGAAAACTTTTGAGTTTAAAGATTGAACCCATTGCTCAGCGCAGCTTGTCCAGCCAAATTGCGGACCAGATTCGCCAGGCAATTATGGACGGCTCGCTAAAAGCGGATGATCGCCTGCCAACGGAAGGCGAGCTTGCACAACGTTATCAGGTGTCCCGGCCGACCATCCGTGAAGCACTTAAGCGTTTGGCTGCACAGAATCTGATTCGCTCCCGCCGTGGCCCTAGCGGTGGCACCTTCATCAACCGGCCTTCTGCCAATGACCTGAGTGATGCTCTAACCAGCGCAACTA
This sequence comes from Amphritea sp., assembly GCA_036960915.1. Lineage (GTDB taxonomy): Bacteria > Pseudomonadota > Gammaproteobacteria > Pseudomonadales > Balneatricaceae > Amphritea. The sequence goes on along the minus strand of JBALVQ010000009.1, from coordinate 65,467 downwards.
CACTGTTAGTGAGTATGGATGCTTTTAGCATGGATGAAATCAATCAGACTCGCCTTTCCCTTGAGCAAGCCTGTGTCAATCTGGCGGCTGAAAATATTACTGCGGAACAATTGCAACAGCTGCAGTCAGAGCTGGATATTCAGCAACAGTCCGATCTTGAGCCTGAGCAGTTCTGTGCCTCCGATGTCCGCTTCCATCGTATTATTGCTGAAGCATCTGGCAACAAGCTGCTCAGCTTCATCATGTTCAGTGTCATTGAAGCGTTACAGCCCATCAGCAACATGGTGACCTTCCGCTTTCGGGAACGCTCAGTCATCATTGATCAGCATCAGCGTTTATATAGCGCACTGCAACAACAGGACAAATTTCTCGCCCATGAGGTACTCACTGAACAGATTGAATACCTTGCAGATAAATATAAAGAGGCGATTGAATGGCGAACGAAGCGCGCTGAATCAAAACACGACTAATAGCCAATGCTAACGGGCCACAGATCGGCTAAATTAACATAACACATAGGCTTTCATAAAAGATTAGGCTATTCTGTCTGCTACAAATCAAGATGGTAAATAGTGACTTAAGGAGTCCCTGTGGAAGATAACAGCGTTTGGATTATCGGCATTATTACGCTGGCTGTAGGCACACTGATTGGCTACCTGCTTGGCCGCTCTGGAGACAGTTCGAATAAGCAACAACAACTTATTGATCAACTCAATGACTCACAACGTGAGCTGGGTGAGTATAAAGAACAGGTCAATAGCCACTTTGAACAGACCGCCTCTCTGGTTAATAATCTTACTGAAAGCTATAAGGCGGTTCACCAGCATCTGGCTAAAGGCTCAGACTCTCTATGCTTGAGCGAACACACGCCGGTTGAACTGGATAAGGCACCTATGCAATCGCGTATCTCCGACCAGTCAGAAGGAGAGATCCCGACAGTTACGGAAGCTGTAACCCCAGAAGAAGACAAGGTTGTTGAGCCACCCAGGGATTACGCCCCCAAGAAGCCTGATGAAGAAGGTACCTTGTCCGAAGGCTATGGCTTAAAAGGAACAGCCACTGAGGAACAGGAAGAAGCTCCGGTGCTTGCTGATCACGTACCGGGAAACGCCCTGAGTGATGAAGAGGCCAAGCAGCCTTCCTGATTTTCCTTTTCATGATTATGTGCCCGCCCCTATTCTTTTTTAGAGAGCAGCACATCCATGTGCCCACGGCATACAATCCATCCATGGATATAAAACCCGGTAATTACACCGGGTTTTTTATATCCACAAACTGATGTTCAAGCGCAAACACCTCTGCCAATCTTTCGCCCAGCGCCTGTACCCCATACCTTTCTGTGGCATGATGACCCGCGGAAAAATAATGAATACCAAGTTCTCTGGCACTGTGCACCGTGGGCTCAGATATCTCACCCGAGAGATAGGCATCCAACCCCAGTATCGCAGCTTTATCGATATAGCCTTGCGCTGCACCGGTGCACCAGCCGATCGTTTCGATAAATTCAGGGCCACCCTCAATATGCATCACTTCGCGACCCAGGGCTTTGGCAATGTGCTCGGAAAAAGCCTCTGCACGCATCGGCTCAGGTAAACGCCCCGTAAGACCAATACTGAGCGGATTACCAACCTCCAGTCCACCGGTAATTTCCAAATCAAGCCGCTGGGCCAATTGAGTGTTATTACCCAACTGCGGATGTCCATCCAGGGGCAGGTGATACGCCAGCAAACTCATATCATGCTGCAACAGTGTTTTCAGGCGCTGTTTTTTTATACCTGTAACAGGCTCACTTTCCCCTTTCCAGAAGTAACCATGATGAACCAGCACCAGATCAGCATCCAGTTTAACGGCCGCGTCCAGCAGTGCTTGACTGGCCGTTACACCAGAGATAATACGCTGAACATTTTTTTTGCCTTCTACCTGTAAACCGTTCGGACAATAATCCCGATATTGTTCAGGGGTAAGTAAATTATTGGCATAACTGATAATATCTTGTAATAAAGCGGCCATAATATGTGACTTAAAATTCCCAAAAGCTGATAACTATCCGTATAATTCTAACCCGGATATTTCGTGAAGGGATTGGAATTTCTGGGAAATCTGGCTAAGTAGTTGGTACGATCTGCCGCAAAGCCTTGGTTCTTCCAAGGTTCAAGGGAGATCGAACCAAATGCAACGTCAGATTTTTCAGAAAACCAATCAGCGGCACTGCGTTATGTACTGGATGTACGGTATGTCGCGGGGACACGGATGTCCAGGATCGACAACATAGTGTAGCTATCTAATATAAGCTAAACCTTCAGGTATCATCTGTTCTACAGCGATAATACCAGCGCCTTTATGAAATATTCGGGCTAGAATACCTGAGAAGCTTTACCACTGTTTTTAAAAGGCTGAAAAATAGCATGCGTCGTCTTTCATTCCTGATATGGCCAATACTGTCCGGTATTTTTGCTGCTGTGCTGCTATTGATCTATATCCCCGATCTTCTTTCACCACAAGTACAAACAGTAGAGATCCTTGAGACACAACGCCCTCATGCTACCGGCATCTCTGCATCCGGCCCCGTTTCCTACGCCGATGCCGTCGAACATGCGGCACCCAGTGTGGTAAATATTTACACCCGGAAAATTATCAGTCCGGCTGAAAACCCCCTGTTGAGCGATCCAAATTTTCGCAAATATTATGATTCTGAAAGTATTCCGCGCCGTGAACGTATCCAGTCCAGCCTGGGTTCTGGCGTAATCCTCAGTTCCGATGGCTACATTGCAACCAATAACCACGTAATATCCGGTGCTGACAGTATCGTTGTCGCACTTAAAGACGGCCGTGAAAGTCTGGCTCAGGTAATCGGTGTCGACCCGGATACGGATCTTGCTGTACTAAAAATCAACCTGACAGATCTTCCAAGCATCACCCTTACCTCATCTGAAACCCTGCGTGTCGGCGATGTAACGCTCGCGATCGGTAACCCTTTTGGGGTTGGTCAGACGGTTACCATGGGGATTATCAGTGCTACCGGGCGTAACCGGTTGGGACTGAATACCTATGAAGACTTTATTCAAACGGATGCCGCCATCAATCCTGGCAATTCCGGCGGCGCACTGATCGACGCCTACGGTAACCTTATCGGTATCAATACAGCCATTTTTTCCAAGTCCGGTGGATCTCAGGGAATTGGCTTTGCAATCCCTTCGAGTCAGGCAAAACTGGTGATGCAGGATCTGATCCAGCATGGTCGTGTTATCCGCGGCTGGATGGGCGTCGAAGTTCAGGAGATGACACCTCGACTGGCTGAGTCTTTCGGCCTCAAAGAAAGCCACGGACTCATTGTGGCGGGTATCGTCCGCGATGGACCCGCACACCATGGCGGACTGCAACCCGGCGATATTATGCTGGAGATCGCCGGCAAACAGATTATCAACAGCTACAATTCAATGAACAGTGTTGCCCATATACCACCAGGAAACAGCATCGTTGTAAAAGTATGGCGTAATGGCCAATACCTGGATTTAGACATAGAAATAGCCGAACGCCCCCCCACCAGAGGCTAGCCAGTAACCAACAGGTAGGAGCTTTAGATACAAAAAAGCCCTGTCGATACAGGGCTTTCATTTAACGTTTATCTGCGATTACTGCTTAACTCTGCTACACGTTTTTAGCTACCGAGTTTCAGTACTGTATATGAGATTCAGCCCTTGATGCGATATTCCGCAGACCGTGCATGTGCAGTCAGGCTCTCACCCCGGGCCAATACTGAAGCGACTTTGCCCATCTCTGAGGCGCCCTCATCGGAGAACATAATCAGTGACGAACGCTTCTGGAAATCATACACGCCTAAAGGTGAAGAAAAGCGCGCCGTTCCGGATGTCGGCAGTACATGGTTAGGGCCTGCACAATAGTCACCCAGAGCTTCAGCCGTGTAGCGCCCCATGAAAATTGCACCGGCATGACGAATCTTCGGCAGTAACGCTTCGGGATCGGCAACCGACAACTCAAGGTGCTCCGGAGCTATCCGATTGCATACTTCAGCGGCTTCATCCATGTCAGCCACTTTGATCAGGGCCGCACGATCAATCAGCGATGCTGTAATAATTGCCTGCCGCTCCATCGTTGGCAACAGTTTCTGAATACTTTGCTCAACCTTCTCCAGAAACAGTGCGTCCGGACTAACCAGTATCGATTGTGCATCTTCGTCATGTTCAGCCTGCGAAAACAGATCCATCGCGATCCAGTCAGGATCGGTCTTGCCATCACAGATCACCAGGATTTCGGAAGGTCCGGCTATCATATCGATACCAACGGTACCGAATACAGCACGCTTAGCCGTTGCGACAAAGATATTTCCAGGCCCTACGATCTTATCAACCTTAGGCACGGTTTCAGTGCCGTAGGCCAATGCAGCTACTGCCTGTGCACCGCCAATAGAGAAGACGCGATCGACTCCGGCCAGTGCTGCCGCAGCCAGTACCAATTCATTGACTTCGCCATCAGGAGAAGGGAACACCATTACTAATTCGCCGACACCTGCCACCTTGGCTGGAATCGCGTTCATCAGCACAGAAGAGGGATAAGACGCCTTACCACCGGGTACGTAGAGACCGGCTTTATCCATCGGCGTTACTTGCTGTCCCAGCAACGTGCCATCAGCCTCGGTATAGCTCCATGACTCACCTTTCTGACGCTGGTGATAATCTTCAACGCGCTGCGCGGCAACCGTCAGGGCATGATGCTGTTCTTGTGGCAGGTTATCCAGCGCCCGCTGCAAATCCTCCTGGGAGAACTCCAGCTGCGAAACTGACGTCGCATTGCGGCGATCAAAGCGGTTGGTATACTCCAACACGGCAGCATCGCCTTCAGCTTTAACTCGTCGCAGGATCTCGTTAACAACACCGTTTACCTGCTCATTGGATACCGATTCCCAAGCCAGCAATTTATCCAGCTGCTGGGCAAAATCAGGTTGACCACTATCGAGCTTCAAAATATCTACGTTGGCCATCTTTTCAGCCTTCTTCCTTTCGGGCTTCAACCGCTGCAGCAAGCTGCTCAATAATCGGTTGAATCTGTCGATGTTTCATCTTCATAGCGGCCTTACCTACGACCAGACGTGAGCTGATATAGCCGATATCTTCCATCGGTTCCAGGCCATTCGCGCGCAGGGTATTACCGGTATCCACAATATCCACAATCCGATCAGCTAAGCCCATGATTGGCGCCAACTCCATTGCACCGTAGAGTTTGATAATATCGACCTGGCGGCCCTGCCGAGCGAAGAACTCTTTGGTAATATTGACAAATTTAGTCGCTACTTTCATTCGCCCCTCAACAGCTCCGGCACCTTTCATACCAGCAACGATCAATCGACAGCAGGCGATGTTCAAATCAAGGGGTTCGTAAAGACTTTTCGCTCCATATTCAAGCAACACATCCTTGCCTGCGACCCCCATATCCGCACCGCCATGCTCTACATAGGTAGGCACATCGGTAGCACGAATAACAACCAGCTTGATATTGTCATGGTTGGTATCGAAGATCAGCTTGCGGCTGCTGAAAATATCTTCAGCGGGAACAATACCCGCTGCTTCAAGCAGAGGAAGTGTATCTTTAAGAATGCGCCCTTTAGATAGCGCGATAGTCAGTTGCTGTTTCATAATTGCTGTTTCGTTATCACTCAAACACTTGATATACCACTGCCAGAACTGACAGCAAGTGAAAAATACCAGTCAACCTTTAACCCGGTACACGCTTAATTTTTGCACCTAAAAGCTGCAGTTTTTCTTCGATGCACTCATAACCACGGTCGATATGATAGATCCGTTCTATTACGGTATCACCTTTAGCAACCATTGCCGCAATAACAAGACTTGCTGAGGCACGCAGGTCTGTCGCCATCACTGGCGCACCATTGAGCTGTTCAATACCTTCCGTAATCGCGGTATTGCCATCAATAGTAACCTTGGCACCCATACGCAGTATCTCCTGCATGTGCATAAACCGGTTCTCAAAGATAGTTTCCTTGATCCATCCAACACCTTCGGCCACTACGTTCATCGCGGCAAACTGGGCTTGCATATCGGTCGGAAACGCCGGGTAAGGTGCAGTCGTAATATTGACCGCTTTTGGCCGCTTACCCTTCATATCGAGTTCGATCCAGTCATCACCGCAGCTAATTTCTGCGCCAGCTTCCTCGAGCTTCTGTAATACGGCATCCAGAATGTCCGGGCGGGTATTTTTCACCTTTACACGCCCGCGTGTGGCAGCTGCGGCTACCAGATAGGTACCGGTCTCAATTCGATCGGCCATTACCGGGAAGTGACAGCCTTTTAATGATTCTACGCCGTTCACGGTAATGGTATCCGTTCCGTGCCCCTGAATATCAGCACCCATTGCAATCAGAAATTCGGCCAGATCAACAATTTCAGGTTCGCGGGCAGCATTCTCGATTATGCTCTGGCCTTCAGCAAGCGCGGCAGCCATCAGGATATTCTCGGTACCTGTCACAGTCACTATATCGAAGAACACCCGGCCACCTTTGAGGCGACCATCACTCTTGGCACGGATAAAGCCTTCTTCCACAGTAATTTCAGCACCCAGCGCTTCAAGCCCCTTAATATGCAGGTCAACCGGGCGGCTACCGATAGCACAACCACCTGGCAGCGATACTTCAGCATGACCGAAATGGGCCAGCAACGGGCCAAGCACCAGAATGGAAGCACGCATGGTTTTAACCAATTCGTACGGTGCTACCGTCGAGTTGATCGTGCGGGCATCGATCTCGACACGCATTTTTTCATCGACAGTCAGATCCACACCCATCTGGCGTAGCAGCTCCAGCATGGTAGTAATATCGTGAAGGTGAGGCAGATTGCTGATTGTGACCGGTTCATCGGCGAGCAGCGTTGCAGCAAGAATAGGAAGTGCGGAGTTTTTCGCACCGGAAATACGCACATTGCCTTCAAGAGGACCCGCGCCGGTAATAATCAGTTTGTCCATCAGTTATTGATCCCGTCGGTTATTACTTCTGCAACTCAGCCCATTGAGCTCGGGTGTAGGTCTTGATAGTCAGGGCATGAATACTGCCGTCAGCGATTTTATCCGCCAGACACTGATAAACCATCTGCTGTTTCTTTACAGGTCTGAGGCCTTCAAAAATATCGCCTACAACGGTCACCTGAAAGCTGCAACCTTCGCCATCAGGGTACACGTCACATCCTTCCAACTTCGATTCCAGAACCTGCTTTACTTCTTCGATTTGCATGTGAGATACCGATTAAATTGGGGAAAATTGATAAACCGGAAATGATATCCGATTGCGAGGAAAAAGGCGATATGAGTGCACTATTATGCTAACAGTGCACTATCGTCCAAACCTACCAGTCGAGCGATCGATTTAAGCTCTTCAGGAACGTGACTGACTTCCAGTAATACATCGGCACTTGCAGCCATTCGCTGACAACACAACCAGAATGAAAGTGCCGCACTATCAACTTTTGTCACCTTGCCAAAGTCGATCTTGAGCGTCCCTTGTGCACCAATAATAGCTTGTTCCACCTGTTTACGAATACTCACAGCAGTACGAAAGATCAGCTCGCCCTCCAGGCTCACACAATTACCCTGAATATTCACTGATGAAGCACTCATCAGGCGCCCTCAGAATCGGTGGAAACCAGCGACTCCCAGTCGGCAATCACCTGTCCAACATTACCGCCTGCCTCTGAAACCATACTTGAAAACTGATTTTTGAAATTCAGGCGTAAATTGATACCATCCACCAGAATATTCACCAGTTTCCAGCCATCAGGCTGCTTCAGCATGTAATATACCAACGTGTACCGAGTACCGTTTTGAGCATAAACATAGACGCTAACCACCTGTTTATTCGGTTTTGGACTCGCTTTACCTTGCGCTGCAATCTCATAACGAACGATATCAAAGCCCGACATAGAGGCAGCGTAGGTTTTTATTAGCGTATCTTTGAACACATCAATAAAATAACTTTTTTCCTGCTGGCTGGCTTTACGGTAGTGCTTACCCATCACCCGCTTGGAGATATATTCAAAATCCACCACCGGAGCAAGTATCGTTTCAAGCTCAGCCATCAATTCATTGATCTGGTCTTCTTGCCGAAACTGTTCTTTCTCAAGCACTTGCATCATCTGAGCCGAAGCTTTATCGACTGAATCTCGCGCTTCCTCCCAGGACGCCTGTACGCCAGTTGCAGTCACTGACAACAACATTGCCGTAAACACACTCATCACTATACGCAACATGACTATATCCTCTTATTCAGTTGCTTTACTAAACAGGAATTTACCGATTAACTCCTCGAGCACCAGAGCCGATTGAGTATCCTCTATAAAGTCGCCATTGCGGAGCATCTCGTCCTCCGCTCCGGTTGTAATTCCAATATACTTTTCCCCCAGCAATCCGGCCGTCAGGATCGCGGCAGAACTATCCAGCGTCAGATAATCCACATCTTCATGGATTTCCATTTCCACCCGCGCCATCAACTGATCTTTATCTAGCGTAATACTGGTAACCTGGCCAATATGGACACCCGCAATTGTCACTTTAGACCGTGCGGTAAGACCGCCAATATTATCAAACAAGGCATATATCTTGTAAGATTTCTGATTCTCAGACAGGCTTAACCCACTAACATTCAGTGCCAGCAACATCAGTGCAATGCACCCTGCCAGCATAAAAATACCTACTCCCAGTTCCACTCCCCGGATACGCATGCTTACAGATCTCCAAACATCAAAGCAGTCAAAATAAAATCAAGTCCCAGTACTATCAGCGAAGAATATACAACTGTTTTTGTCGTCGCCTGACTGATACCTTCAGAAGTCGGTACAGAATCATAACCCTGGAAGACCGCAACCCAGGTTACAACAAAACCGAACACTACGGCTTTTATAAGCCCATTCAACACATCGTCGTAAAAATCGACAGCATTCTGCATATTCGACCAGAAAGACCCTTCATAGATGCCCAACCAGTCAACACCAATTAACATGCCTCCCCAGATCCCAACCACACTGAAAATCATCGTTAGGATAGGCAAACTGATAAAGCCAGCCCAAAAGCGCGGCGCAATAATCCGGCGTAACGGATCCACGCCAATCATCTCCATACTTGATAACTGTTCAGTTGCCTTCATCAAACCAATCTCGGCCGTCAACGCCGAGCCAGCGCGCCCGGCAAATAGCAAAGCAGCAACCACTGGTGACAATTCTCGCACCAGACTGAGAGCCACCATCTGGCCGACAGCCTGCTCGGAACCGTAATCGACCAGAATAGTATACCCCTGCAAGCTCAGCACCATACCGATAAACAAGCCTGAGACCACTATAATGACCAGCGACAATACACCGACAAAGTACAGCTGTTGCATCAATAACGGAAACGATTTACGCGGGGTTGGTCTGGCCACAATTGCCTGCATCAGAATCAGCCCGGAGCGTCCCACCGCTGACACTTTATCTAGCCCTATTCGTCCCAGACTCTGGATATTTTCGAGCATTCTCAGCGTCCTTTCATCAGATCAGCGCGATAGTCGACCGCAGGAAAATGAAATGGCACAGGCCCATCCGACAGGCCTTCCATAAACTGGCGCACTTGCGAAGACACCACCTGCTGCAGCTCTTGCGGCGTACCCTGTGCTATCACCTTGGAATCGGCTATCAGGTAAATATAATCAGCGATTCCCAAGGTCTCCTGGATGTCGTGGGAGACGATGATACTGGTGTGTCCCAAAGCCTGATTCAAGCGACGAATCAACTTAACCAATACACCCATCGCAATGGGGTCCTGCCCGGTGAATGGCTCATCGTACATTACCAACTCAGGATCCAGGGCAATCGCCCGAGCCAGAGCAACCCGTCGAGCCATACCGCCAGATAACTCACTTGGCATCAATTGATAGGCACCGCGAAGACCTACCGCCTGCAGCTTCATCAAGACGACATCGCGAATCATGTCTTCGGGCAGGTCAGTGTGAATGCGCAGTGGAAAAGCGACATTCTCATACACACTCATATCCGTAAACAGCGCACCGCTTTGGAACAACATACCCATTTTTTCACGCACATCGAACAATGCCTTACGATTCATTTTGGGGATGTTATCACCATCCAGATAAATAGAACCTGAATCTGGCCTCAACTGCCCGCCAATCAACTTCAATAAGGTAGTCTTACCGGTACCGCTGGGACCCATAATCGCAGTTATTTTCCCCCGGGGTATCTGGATATCCACATCCTGACAAATAGTCCGTTCGCCGCGACTGAATGTCAGTTTCTGTATATCAATAATGATATCGTCAAAATGATCCATACTGTGTGGTTACTCTTCGACCAGAAGGATTTGGACGGCATTGTTATCAAGCTTTAACCTCAGCTTCATATCCATATCACCCTTATTCCCTTAAAAATTGTAGACTTAAGCCCCTATCAGAACGCGCAGACTATACCACTCCTGTGATTAAACGTGAATTAAATCACACTCTGATCACCTCACCCTCTTGCACATAACAGCGAATATTCATTAAATAGGCTTCCTTTTTAATTGCAGCTGAATACACCACCTAAATGCTTTATCCCATTATCGCTTTATTAATCGGTTTTATCGTTCTGGTATGGAGCGCTGATCGTTTTGTCATCGGCGCGGCAGGCACAGCACGTAACTTCGGCATGTCTCCCATGCTTATCGGCCTGACCGTCGTTTCATTCGGCACTTCAGCACCTGAAATTCTGGTTTCGACTATGGCGGCATCGACCGGTGCTGGTGAGCTCGCCGTAGGTAACGCGTTGGGGTCGAATATCGCTAACATTGGTTTAGTGTTAGGTATCACCGCTCTGATTGCACCATTGCCGGTAAAATCCGCTGTTTTAAAACGGGAAGTGCCTCTGCTGATTGCAATCACGCTACTCGCTGGCGGCGTTCTCTATGATCTTCATCTTGGCTATGTCGACAGCATACTACTGTGCCTTTCGCTGATCGCCTGTCTGTTTCTGTTTGCTCGTTTTCAACGTTCAGCATCCGCGAAAGATATAGAAGATGAAACAGAAGAACTACCAGAGCTGCCCACCTCCAAGGCAATTTTCTGGCTAATTCTGGGCCTGGTTCTTCTCGCAGCCAGTTCGCGATTACTGGTATGGGGAGCCACTGAGATTGCGCTTGAGCTGGGCATCAGTGAACTGATTATTGGCCTGACAATAGTCGCCATTGGAACTAGCCTCCCGGAACTCGCGGCATCTGTCGCCAGCGCACTTAAAGGCCATACCGATATTGCACTGGGCAACATAGTCGGTTCTAATATTTTCAATATTGCCGCGGTGATGGCTGTACCAGGGCTGATCGCACCGATAGACCTGGACAGCATGGTTCTTTGGCGTGATTATGGGGTTACTCTTTCCCTAACCTTGCTTCTAGCCGTCTTTGCCCTGTGGCAAAAACCACCACGTATAAGTCGATATGAAGGTGCTATGCTGGTATTTGCATATGCAGCTTATCTAAGTCTGCTATACACTATGAGCATTTAACTTAAGCGTAACGCAGTACAGTGATATGACCGAACACTACGATTTTCTAACCTCCGCACACCGCACCATCAGTATGGAACGCGATGCGGTAGATGCACTCTTGCAGCAGCTGGATGGTGATTTTGTTAAAGCTTGCGAGCTGACACTAAATTGTAACGGTCGCGTTATCGTTACTGGTATGGGCAAGTCAGGTCATATCGGCAAAAAAATTGCGGCGACGCTGGCGTCAACTGGCACGCCGTCATTTTTTGTACACCCGGGTGAAGCCAGCCATGGCGACCTGGGAATGATTACCCGCCAGGATCTTGTCATTGCCTTATCCAATTCGGGTAATACCAGCGAAGTGGTTTCCATACTGCCGTTAATTAAACGCATGAATGCGCCACTGATAAGCATTACCGGCAATCCGGATTCGATCTTATCCCGTTCTGCAGATGCTAACCTCAATGTAGCCGTTAGCCAGGAAGCCTGCCCTCTGGACCTGGCCCCGACCTCAAGCACTACCGCAGCACTGGTAATGGGTGATGCCCTGGCCATCGCATTACTTGAGGCCCGCGGCTTCAGTGCGGAAGACTTTGCGTTTTCCCATCCAGGAGGAAGTCTGGGCAGGCGCCTGCTGCTGAAAGTATCCGATATTATGCATACCGGCAGTGATGTCCCCCTGGTAACCATCGATACCAAGCTGAATGAAGCTTTACTGGAAGTCACCCGTAAGCGCCTGGGAATGACAGCCGTCGTTGATGACAGTGGTATCCTGCAAGGCATCTTTACCGACGGAGACCTGCGCCGTACTCTGGACACCGGCGTGGATCTGAAAAACACCAACATCGATGCGGTAATGACTGCTGACTGCACAACAGCAACTGCCGACATACTGGCGGCTGAAGCGGTGCAGATTATGCAATCCAGGCAGATCAATGCACTGATTGTACTGGATAGCGAGCAACGTCCTGTCGGCGCGCTCAATATGCACGACTTACTCAAAGCAGGCGTTATATGATGACCAACGATCTATCTGAGCAGCAAAAACTACAACTGCAAAACGTAAAACTTGCAGTATTTGATGTCGACGGTGTGTTAACCGATGGTCACCTGAACTTCCTGCCCGATGGACAGGAAGTTAAAAGCTTCAACACCCTCGATGGCCTGGGTATCAAGTTGCTCAGTCAGGCAGGTATCGAAACCGCTATCATTACCGGTCGCCGCTCACCCCAGGTGGAAAAGCGCGCGCAATCACTGGGTATCAATTACCTGCATCAGGGCAGGGAAGATAAGTTGATAGCACTGCAGGAGCTGTGGCAGAAAACCGGTCATTGCGCTGAACAAACCGCATATATCGGCGATGATCTCCCCGATCTGGCAGCGATAAGAGCCGTTGCTTTTGGCGCAACAGTCAACGGTGGCCATCCGTTTGTACTCAAGCATGCTGACTGGTGTACAACACGCATAGCGGGCCAAGGCGCAGGGCGCGAGTTTTGCGAGACCATTCTGGCAGCGCAAAACAGGCTGGAACAACTATACAGCGAGTATCTATAAGTGCTGACCGGACGCATTCGACTAGCCGCAGCAGCATTAATCCTTGCTCCTGCCCTGCTTTATCTGGGCCTCGAAGACGCGTCCCAACAGCCGTTCAATGCTCGTCCATCAGATCCTGTCCTGCAGCAATCCGATTACTATATTATCAAGGGCCGCATTAGTGATTACGCCAGTGACGGCTCCATGAAGCAGCGTCTCAACGCCGAGCAACTTGAACATCAACCACAATCAGAGCAATTGCTAGCCGTATCCCCCCAATTAAGAATCTTCAGTGCCAACAAAGCGCCGATCGATATCAGCAGCCTCACTGGGGTTATGTCTGATAATAGCAACATTATCAATTTGAACGGCCAGGTGTTAATTCAGGACACCCCACAACAGAGCCAATCGGTTACCGTTGAAACAGAATCACTGCAAATTTTTCCAAACAAAAAGTTTGCACAAACCGATTCTAAAGTAACATTATCAAATAGCACAGGCGTGACGACAGGCATAGGCATGAAAGCTTACTTTGATTCCAGAACTATTGAATTACTATCCCAGGTAAAGGGTTCATACAATGCTAACTAGTTTTTTACCCCGCACTTTTTCTCTGCTACTGGCACTTACACTCTCCAGCGCCACGCTGGCATTACCCACAGACAAATCCAAGCCAATCCACATCAGCGCCGACTCCGCGACCCGTAATGACCTGACCGGCATTACGATCTACAAGGGCCGTGTCAAAGTATCCCAGGGCAGCATGCATATCAGCGGTGATATCGTTGAGCTTCACCAAAATGCTGACGGGGTTTCCGTCATTCTAGCCAACGGCGCGCCTGCCCACTACCAGCAACGCCCGGAAGCAGAGCAGGAGATTACCCACGCATTTGGCAAGAAGCTTAACTACGATACCCGCACACAAGAACTGACCATCACCGGTCAGGCCAAGGTAACCCAGGGCGGCGACACTTTCAGCGGGGATCGCATCATTTACGACATGAAACAAAGCACAGTGGATGCATTCAGCGATAGTAACATTGAAGGCTCCCGCGTACAGATGGTTATCCAGCCTAAAAAAGAGGCTGATAAAGCCGCGCAACAAGAGCAATCCCAATGAGTCGACTGGAAGCACTCAATCTGGCTAAAAGCTATAAAAAACGCGCCGTTGTAAAAGATGTTTCAATCACGATCGATAGCGGCCAAATCGTCGGATTGCTGGGCCCTAATGGCGCAGGCAAGACAACCTGCTTCTATATGATCGTAGGCCTCATTGATGCGGACCAGGGACGCATAAAGATCGATCATGAAGAACTGACTCACTTCCCAATGCACGGCCGCGCACGTAAGGGAATTGGTTACCTGCCACAGGAAGCTTCGATCTTTCGTAAATTGAGCGTACATGACAACATCATGGCAATTCTGGAAACCCGTAAAGAACTGAACAGAGCGGAGCGCACTTCCAAGCTGCAAGAGTTATTGGAAGAGTTTCACATTTCCCATCTCAGCGACAGCTTGGGAATGAGTCTCTCTGGTGGTGAGCGACGCCGTGTTGAAATTGCCCGAGCCCTGGCAACCGAACCTACTTTCATCTTGCTTGATGAACCTTTTGCGGGCGTCGATCCAATCTCCGTCAGCGATATAAAACAAACCATCAAGCACCTACAGAAAAAAGGCATCGGCATTCTAATCACCGATCATAATGTTCGGGAAACACTGGATATTTGCGAGCAAGCCTATATCGTTAGTGAAGGGTATATCCTTGCCGAAGGCGCACCAGAGGATATACTAAGCAATCAGCAAGTAAAAGAAGCCTATCTGGGCGATCAGTTCAGTCTATAATCCAATCTGTTACAGGATAAGCGAACTCGGATTTATGAAACTAGGGTTACAACTTAAAATCGGTCAGCATCTGACCATGACACCACAACTGCAACAGGCAATACGCCTGCTACAGCTGTCAACGCTTGATCTGCAACAGGAGATTCAGGAAGCGCTGGAATCAAATCCGATGCTCGAAGTAAGTGAAGATGAGCATTCACCCTCTCCTGAGCAAGATGCCACGTCTACTAACGAAAATGTAGCGCCCGCAGGCGAAGCCAGCGAGCAGCTAACACCACCTGAAAGTGACGACTCTCCAGCCACAGACAGTGAATGGAGTGAGAACATTCCCGAAGAGCTGGCAACAGACAGCTCCTGGGAAGACACCTACCAAACAGCCGGCACATCAACTTCATCCAGCAGCGACTTTTCCGAGATGTCGCAGGAATCCAACGACACCAGCGATGAAACCCTGCAGGAGCACCTTTACTGGCAGCTCAATCTAACGCCGATGAGCGATCTGGATCAACTGATTGCCACCAACCTGATTGATGGTATCGATCCAGACGGTTACCTGACGATCTCTCTACAGGCAATTCATGAACATTTCCTGGCTCAGGATGACGAACAACTTAACAGCATCGAGATGGACGAGATCGAAGCCGTACTGCGCCGTATCCAGCAGTTCGATCCCGCCGGAGTTGCTGCGCGTAACTTAAGCGAATGCCTGGCGAATCAATTAACGCAGCTCCCGGAAGAAACCGAATACCGTAACGAAGCGATAAAAGTCGTCAATCAGTATATTCATTTGCTGGGCTCTCACGATTATAAGCAACTGATGCGTAAAGCCCGCTTAAAAGAGCCACAGTTACAGCAAGTAATCACTCTAATTCAATCACTTAACCCCAAGCCTGGCTCAATAATTACCAGCTCCCAATCTGAATATGTCATACCGGACGTGCTGGTCAGCAAAGAGAAGGGAGTCTGGCAGGTACGACTAAATCCCGACTCATCACCAAAGCTACGCATCAATGACGGCTACGCTGATCTAATCAAGCGCGCCGACAGCAGTCCGGATAACACCTATCTGAAAAACAACCTGCAGGAAGCTCGCTGGTTTATTAAAAGCCTGCTGAGTCGAAATGAGACCCTACTCAAGGTATCCAGAGAAATTATCGCCCGTCAGGAAGGCTTCCTGGACCACGGCGACGAGGCTATGCGCCCTCTGGTATTACATGACATAGCTGAAGCCGTAGAGATGCATGAATCCACTATTTCGCGCGTCACCACGCAGAAGTTTATGCACACTCCTCGCGGAGTTTTTGAACTGAAGTACTTTTTTTCCAGCCATGTTAGCACTGCTAACGGCGGTGTGTGCTCATCCACGGCAATTCGGGCACTGATCAAGAAGCTGGTTGCCGCAGAAAGCCCGGTGAAACCATTGAGCGATAATAAGATTGCCCAGCTGCTGGATGAGCAGGGAATCAATGTCGCGCGTAGAACTATTGCAAAATACAGAGAGTCGCTTAACATTCCGCCTTCTAATGAACGTAAGCGTCTGGTTTAATAGATCATATGGATAACGGGCATCGCTCGTATTATGAAAACTAGGAGATTACTATGCAGATAAATATTTCCGGTCACCATGTCGAACTGACTGACTCTATGAGCGACTATGTGCACACTAAATTTGAAAAGCTGGAGCGTCACTTCGATAACATTACCAATGCACAGGTAACTCTGAGCGTAGAAAAAACCCGCCAGAAAGCAGAGGCAGACGTACACATTGCAGGCGGCCAGCTGTTTGCCACCCATGAGCACGATGATATGTATGCCGCGATCGATGGCTTGATTGACAAACTGGATCGCCAGGTCATCAAGCACAAAGAAAAAATGAAAAATCATAAATAACCGACACGTCTGAACACTCATGCTAATAAACGAACTGCTAAATCCCTCAAGAACACTCTGTGCGCTTGAGGGCGGTAGCAAAAAACGCATCCTGGAAATCGCTAGTCATCATATTGCAGAGCAGCTACCTGAGCTGACGGCAGAGGATTTATTTAGCGGCCTAATTAACAGAGAACGTCTTGGCAGTACTGGCATTGGCGAGGGTGTTGCTATCCCCCATTGCCGCCTGGCTGGATGTACGCAACCCATCGGCTTCCTGATGCAGCTTGCAACCCCTATAGACTTCGATGCCATTGATGGCAATCCAGTGGACCTGCTATTTGTTTTACTGGTACCTGAAGAGGCCTGCGATGAGCACCTGCAGACGCTGGGTAACCTGGCAGAGCTGTTCAGCCAGGCGGCGTTTCGGGATCGATTGCGTAGCGCCACCTCAGATCAAGCGCTGCATAAGGCAGCCGTAGAATTTCAGCCAGGCTAAATCGTATGAAACTCGTCGTTCTCAGCGGCCGCTCCGGATCGGGAAAATCCACCGCCCTACAGGCCCTGGAAGATGTCGGTTTCTACTGTATAGACAACCTGCCGGCACTACTCCTCCCAGAGTTAGTCAATCAGGTGATGGCGGACAGGGACCATCCAGCGCA
Organism: Amphritea sp.; assembly: GCA_036960915.1. Taxonomy (GTDB): domain Bacteria; phylum Pseudomonadota; class Gammaproteobacteria; order Pseudomonadales; family Balneatricaceae; genus Amphritea. The sequence continues at coordinate 48,033 of JBALVQ010000009.1, read as the reverse complement.
ACTCGCCGTCAGCATTGATGCCAGAAACCCTCACAACAATTTACAGCGATTTCCCGAGATATTTGACCAGCTTCGTAACAGAAACGGATTAAGTTGCGAAGTGCTCTTTCTCGACAGCGCCGAAGCCACACTGATCAAGCGTTACAGCGCCACTCGACGCAAACACCCCCTGTCAGATAACCAGCAAGGGTTACAAGAAGCGATCAGCCAGGAGCGCCACCTGCTGGAACCACTGGCTGATCTTGCAGATATTCGCATTGATACCACGCGACTATCACTCTATGAGCTGCGTGATACCATCAAACTTCGCATCGCACAACGCCAGGAGCAATCCCTCTCTATCCAGTTCGAATCATTCGGTTTCAAGCACGGCGTACCACTTGATGTAGATATCACATATGATGTTCGCTGCTTGCCCAACCCCTACTGGATACCAGAATTGCGAGGCCATACAGGCCTTGAAAAGCCAGTAATTGATTTCCTGAACAATGAAGCTGAAGCTCAGGATATGGTTGCCGATATCACCAGTTTTCTAACCAAGTGGCTACCCTCTTTCGAAAAAAACAACCGTAGCTATATAACCATAGGTATTGGCTGTACCGGTGGCCAGCACCGTTCTGTCTATATAAGCGAACGTCTGGCTAGCCATTTCAGGCTATCTATGGATAATGTCCATATTCGGCACCGGGAGCTTTCCTGAGCAGAACAGGGACAGAACACTATGCAAGAAAAACAGATAACCATTATCAATAAGCTGGGCCTTCATGCCAGAGCTGCCGCCAAACTGATCAATGTCACCAGCCAGTTTTCCTGTGCTATTCAGCTGACAAAGGATGGCCGTTCTGTCGATGGAAAAAGCATTATGTCGGTAATGATGCTTGCCGCCAGCAAGGGCACTGATCTGATCATTACCACTGAGGGTGAAGATGAACAGAAGGCAATCCTGGCGATTGAAACCCTGATCAACAACCGCTTCGATGAAGAAGAATAGCTGTCCCACCTTATTGCTTTAAAAACAATCCGCTATAATGCCCCAGATAGCAGTTCGGTAGCTACTGAAAGACACCAGACTATCGACAACCGCTTCCTAATCGCCTGATTAACAGGGTCTTGATATGACTGTATCGCACAGCGCAACGGAACTCGACAAGCTGAATATCGCCCTCGAAGAAGGCGCTTTCAAGCAGATCAGTCATACCCTGAATAATATTCTGCGACCTTCCGAGGTCGCTCATCTGATCGAAAAGTCCCCGCCCAAAGAGCGCCATCTACTGTGGAGCCTGATACATCAGGATATTGAGGGTGAGGTACTGCAGGATCTGGGTGATGATGTTCAGGCAGAGATTCTGAGCAAGATGAATACCTCAGAAGTACTGGCGATTACCGAGACCCTGGAAATCGACGATCTGGCCGATCTTATCCAACAGCTGCCAGAAACGGTGATGCGTGAACTGCTGCGTTCTATGGATCATCAAAACCGTGAACGCCTCGAAACAGCACTCTCCTACCCGGAAGATACCGCTGGCGGCCTGATGAACACCGATACCATTACCATTCGGCCAGATATTTCCATAGAAACTGCACTGCGTTATCTGCGACGCCACGATGAACTCCCTGAAATGACCGACAGCCTGTTTGTCGTCAGTCGTAAAGACCACTATATTGGCAATTTGCCGCTCACAAAAATGCTGGTCAGCGATCCTAATATCACGGTGCGTGAGATAATGGTCACCGAGGCCGAGCCGATTGATGCTTCCATGCCGGATGATAAAGTAGCACAGTTATTTGAACAGGAAGACCTGGTTTCAGCCCCCGTTGTAGATGAAAACAACAAACTGCTGGGCCGGATCACCATCGATGATGTGGTAGATGTTATCCGTGAAGATGCTGATCACTCATTAATGAGTATGGCCGGTCTGGATGAAGATGAAGACACCTTCGCACCAATTTTCAAGACCACCCGCCGCCGGGCAGTATGGCTGGGCATTAATTTGATTACTGCCTTTCTTGCCGCAGCCGTTATCGGCATATTTGAAGACACCATCGAGAAGGTCGTCGCACTGGCGATCCTGATGCCCATAGTCGCCAGCATGGGGGGCATTGCAGGCAGCCAGGTACTCACCCTGATAATACGTGGACAAGCACTAGGTCACGTTGAGCGCTCCAATGCCGGCTGGCTGCTTAACCGTGAACTGATTGTCGGTGCATTAAATGGTGTCCTGTGGGCTCTGGTGGTCGCAGTAGTTGCTGTCTTATGGTTTCAGGATACAACCATCGGTATCGTTATTGCCTGTGCTATCATTATTAATCTGGTCGTCGCAGCGCTGGCGGGGACTATGCTGCCAATCATTCTGAAAACCTGGGGAATAGACCCGGCACTCGCCGGCAGCGTATTATTAACAACGATTACCGACGTGGTCGGTTTCTTTGCCTTCCTGGGTTTGGCAACCTACTTCTACAGTTAAGAGAGCATCATGAGCCATAACGATTTTCTACCCGATGATGAACAAAACCCTTTCGACGAAGAGGAGTGGGTATCCAAATCCCAGCGCAAGCGGGAAGTGGAAGAGTTGCAAAAGCTAGGAGCCAAACTGCCAGAACTGAACAAAGAGCAGTTGGCAAAAACACCCATGGGTGAAGTGCTACGAAAAGCGGTCGAGGAAGCACAACGACTGCAACCCCGCTCTGAAGCCACGCGTCGCCAGATGCAGTATATCGGCCGTCTGATGCGCGATGAAGATACCGATGCGATCAAGACTGCAATTGAAAGATTCGAAGCCGGCAAACAGGCACACGCGCAAATATTCCATAAACTGGAACGCTGGCGAGACCGTCTAATCCAGGGGGATAACAGCGATCTTCAGGCCTACTTGCAAGAAGATGCAGGCGCGGATATCCAACATCTACGTCAACTGTTGCGTAATGCCCAGAAAGAAAACAAGCAGGGCAAACCACCGGTTGCATCCCGCAAGCTGTTTAAATACCTACGCGAGCGCGCAGAAGCCCAATATTAAAGCAACATAAACTATCGAAGCTGCTCTATCACTCCTCGATTCGAGCAGCTCCCTTTGACTGACTGGTTACCAGCTCAACCTTTGGATCACTCCAGTCACCCTGCATGGTATAATGTACCGTTGCCAGATTTTCTTTCAGTTTATCGCCAATCAGCTTATCCAGTAGAAAGGCAGCCCCGGCAATTTGCGGGACGCCCAGCAGCACTGCCGCTAATGGAATATTATCAGTAATAGGCAAGGTTACTTGCATATTCGTATCCACCGTCTCTGCCACAAGATTGAGATCGCCAGTCATTTTCAAATCGACAGAAGGCCCTTTTAAAACCAGTGGGGTTTTGGTACGCGCTAAGCCTTGCTCAATCTGATAATTACCATACATTTCATCGAAGCTAATGCCCTTGGAAAATACGTCTTTAAAGTCAAACGACAAACGCCGGCCGAGTGCATTCATATTGAAAATTCCAAACACCCTCAGTAGTCCGGCAGACTGACCGGTTTCAATCAAGCGGCCATTTTTACTGCTAAACTCCAGTGCACCATCAACCTGAGCCAGGGAGTATTGCCAGGGAGCCCCGGGCCAATTCATCTGCAGGTTAGCGCTAAACGCTTCGGTCTCAAGAACCCGATCAAACCCCGCCGTAGCTAAACTCTGCCCCACATCATCCGCTTGAATATACAGCCTCATTTCGGATCGTAAGGGATTTCCTTGCAGCCAATCGATCTGGCCATCAATAGTAAGCTGATCCATTCGTCCCCGGATATCCTGTATAAGCGTTTTTCCAGCGGCATTGCGGATTTTAAACGCCCAGTTTCCCCAGCGCTTTTCTTTCAATACCAGATTATTGATATTGATATCAAAATCTGGCAACTCTCCCGGTTGTTGCTTAACCGTTTCAGCTTTCACCTGACTCTCTGAAAGTGCAGCAGCATCGTCTTCTGAATCGACCAACAAGCGATCCAGGTTAAGATTACCGAAGACAACCTGAAAAGGTTCCGACGCAGCAAGCGGTAACCGCATCACCGCATCCATATCGGCATTCATTGCCGATAAAAGCCATTGATTATTTTGCTTCTCAAGGTGCGTACTTACGCCTGTAAGTTGAAATTTTTCGTAACGGAAATCACCAACATTCAGGTTCACAACCGTATTCGGAAAAGCCTGACTACTTTTAGTAGCCCCCGATGAAAGCCCTCCACCGGCCGTGCCAAAAACCCCAATATCGGTCAACAAACGATCAAGATCAGAGTATTGTAACGTATCGACATCACCATTAATCAACAGGCCGGGCTGGTTACTTAACCCAGGCGCGGATCCACCCAGCGTTAAGGTGCCACGGCTGATATTGCCTTTCTTCAATTCAAACAGTGCCCGCAACTTATCCCCCAGACTAAAACTCAATCTCTGCGGTGAATTGAAGTCGGTGACTAATTTAAAGGGTACTGGGCTCCCCACAGGTTTACTGTAGGGAGGCACTAAAGTAATTGCAGTCTTTGCCATGTTCGATGTTACTTCCAGCCCGGAGCAGTCTGCTCCGCTGCAAATATCCAGGACAGCCTTATAGGGTTGCACCCCCTTGGCCTGCTTCAATAACTCAAGACCTGTCCAGCTACGTAACTGATCCATCCCTACCCTGGATTTCAGAACGGTTCGCGTTCGCTGGCCTCCAGCATGCTGATCTGTACGAATACTCGCCTGCAGTGGATAACCAAAAAGTTGCCCGGTAATCTTCTCAGCATATAGGCCCTTGTTTGTTTTATAGCCGATCCGCCCCGTCAATTCCGTCAACGCTAACGAATCCTTAGCCGACTTAATACTTCCGCCAGCCAGATCAGAAACCACATCAACAGCAAGCTCTCCACCTCCCTGCTGCAGAGGAATAGACAGGGCGAGCGCTGTTGTTGCCGAGCCGGCAAGGTTCCAAGCCGATAATCCGCTATCAGGACCTGCTAACAGAGGGCTGTTCAGCAGCGTTGTTCGAATATCTGCAGCATCCCCCGCTAGCCGGCCAAGCACTGTCAATCGAGTAGATCCGGGAGGTAAATAAACCCAGACATGCTCAACTTGACTATCCAGGATCCGCCCTTGACTGATATCGACTTCTACCCCGCCGTCACGGAGCAGAACATTGGCACTGGCATCGGCTACAGCAGGCCAGCCAGACTGATACTCCACATTCGCATTAGCGATGTTAAGAAACAGCTGTAGCGCATCTGAGCGGGGCTGATCCAGGTTTCGTGTACCTGTATGCAACATAAACCCACCCTGGTTAAGATGGCCTTTTTTAATCGCCTGAGAGACCCACTGTCGTAACGGAGCCGACACGACTTTTTCCGGTATTAAATCTGGCGCCAAACTACCGTCAGATCCTTTTAGGCCAATCAGTAACGTCAATTCACTCTGAATTTCACTATCCAGCGGTAAATGTAAACTCCAGCGTCCCGTGGCATTGATACCGGGCTTATGCAACTCGAGAAGATCACTACGCAGAGTTAGAATATTATCAGCCAGCCCCCAATGGATGACTCCGCGGGCATAATCATAATTCCAGCCATGGTCAAACACAGTTGGAAAAAATAGATCCAGATTATCGCTGTTTAAATCAATCCGACCCGACATTGCGCCTTTCTCTGAATCAACCTCCAGACGCCCTGTGACACCTTTCATTTCCGGCGCGCCATAAGCTGCAGAAAACTCTACCCGATTAAGGTCAGCTAACAACTTAAAGCGGGTCACATCAAATGCGCCTTCACCGGACTGAGGCCAGCGTATCTGGACATTTTTAAGTGTTCCGCCAATTTTTAGTGACTCTAACACCTGGTCTATTTTATCCGGTACGACAGGCTGGCTTCGCAGCCACTCTTCTACTTGACGTAGATTCATCTGCGCCAGTGAGACTCCCGTCAGCACTCCCTGCTCGGAATCGATAATAAGACTTGGCAGAGTCAGTGGCGCACCATTAATTACCGCTTGTAGCTCCTTAAGCTGTAATTGATAATTGCCATCACGTTGCATCAAAATTACATCACTGGAAAAATCATTAACCTCTACCTTGTCCTCCATTTCAACAAGCAACGATTCAACGACCACTCCGCCCTGTAAACTGGCGAGCTTTCCTTCAGACCAATGTCCCCACAACTCGCCGTTCATTTGCAACTGCTGCAGTTGTGCCGGTACAGGCAGAACCTCTCTGGCGCGTGCCAGTAAACCGCTTTCCAGCCCAGCCAGTTTCAGATAGAAATCAAAATTCGTCTGTTGAAAATCAAAATCCTGGCTGTCAGATTCAAGAATAAAGGTCAGCTCAGTTTCTGCATTTTGATGGCGAAGCAGCAACTCTCCTGTAAAGTGATGCTGACTGGAGCTGTTCTCGAGATTCAGCTGTTTGGGGAACAGCTGCACGGTCTCTCCCGACGGAAAATTAACATCAATTTGGGTATCGTAAAAAAAGATATGCGGTTGTAGCCATAACATGGCAAGGGGGTCGGAAACAGATGCGCCATTCTGATTTGCAGCGCCCTGATCTGTGCTCTGATCAACGCTCTTGGGTGTCTTGGGGGCCGCCAATTGCACCGCGGTCTTCAAAGACCAGATTTCAACCTTACTCAATACCGGCTGTAACTGGATAATGGAGCTTACCGGATTAATCCCAAGGATCAGCTGATCAACCGATACCTTGCCAACCGTTTTAGAGTGATGATCAGCAATAGTTACCCCCTGCACAAGCAAGGTTGGAAAGCGCCCCTCCCAGCTGGCAGCGATATGATCAATACTAACCTGTGTATGCAAACTCTCACTCAGAAAGTTCTCAATTTCAACCCGATAATCACTAACCGCAGGCAACAGCTGACGAACAGCTACCGTTAGCAGAGCAACTGTCAAAATCAGTACAACCAGCAACCACCCCAGCCAACGGCTCAGCTGCTTAAGTGCTCGGGCAGACAGAGACACTTACTTAAGCACCACATCATATTGTTCCGGGCTGTACATAGGCTCAACCTGAAAACGAATAGTTTTAGAGATAAAAGCTTCCAGCTCAGCCACATGGTCCGAAGCTTCATCAAGCAGCATATCAACAACCTTTGCCGAAGCCAGTACCAGATAACTGTCGGTATCATAAGCGCGGTGTTGACGCAGGATTTCACGAAAAATTTCGTAACACGCTGTTTCCGGAGTCTTAATTGACCCTCTACCCTGACAATGCTCACAAGGCTCACAGAGGATATGCTCGAGGCTTTCCCGGGTACGCTTGCGGGTCATTTCCACCAGTCCCAGCTCAGACACCCCGGTAACTTTACACTTTACATGGTCTTTTTCCAGCATCCGCTCAAGTGTACGCAACACCTGGCGCTGATGATCTTCATCAACCATATCGATAAAATCGATAATAATGATGCCGCCCAAATTCCTCAGACGCAGTTGCCTGCCGATCGCAGTTGCCGCCTCTAGATTGGTTTTAAAAATAGTCTCTTCAAGGTTACGGTGCCCCACATAGGCACCGGTATTAATATCCACAGTCGTCATTGCTTCGGTCTGATCAAAGATCAGGTAACCACCTGACTTTAATTCAACCTTACGCCCCAAAGCCTTCTGGATCTCTTCCTCGATATTATACAGATCAAAAATAGGCCGCTCGCCGGGATAATATTCCAGTATGTTATTAATTTCGGGCACCAGCGCCGCGGAAAAATCCACCGACTTCTGAAAAGTTTCTCTAGAATCAATACGAATGCGCTCCACGCCAGCATGCGCCATATCACGCAAAGCACGCATATTCAGGGGCAGGTCATCATAGATACAAGAAGGCGCAGGGAACTCCTTCATCTTTTTCTCAATCGCCCCCCACAACCGACGCAGGAACTGTACATCCTGTTGCAACTCTGCTTCAGAGGCACCTTCGGATACCGTTCGTAGTATAAAACCGCCAACCTGAGTATCCTGATCCAGGCTCGCTACGACCGACTCCACCAGTCCACGTAGCCTATCACGCTCCTCAACGTCCTCAATCCGCTGGGAAATACCAATATGGTTATTACCCGGCATATACACCAGATAACGGGATGGAACCGACAAATTAGTCGTCAGACGAGCCCCTTTAGTACCCAATGGATCTTTAGTTACCTGTACGACCAACGGCTGCCCCTCTCTGAGAAGCTGATTAATGGTATATTCCTTACCGTTCTCTTTAGCATTTTCAGGCAGCTGTAACTCATCAACGTGGATAAATGCTGCCCGCTCCAAGCCAATATCAACAAATGCTGCCTGCATACCCGGCAACACTCGAACAACCTTACCTTTATAAATATTGCCAACAATACCGCGTCGCTCTGCCCGCTCAATGTAAATTTCCTGGGGCATCCCATTTTCAATAACCGCAACCCGGGTTTCCATTGGCGTAAAGTTGATCAGAATTTCTTCACTCATTACCTATCCCTATTATTCCAGCTATTGCCATACATCAATATCAAACTGTACCAACAATGCAGCAGTTTCCATCAACGGCAGCCCGACAACCGATGTGTAACTACCTTCAATACTAGTAACAAAAACTGCGCCTAACCCCTGAATTCCATAGCTGCCAGCCTTATCCTGAGGCTCCCCCGTATCCCAATAACGTTCACACATAGTACGATCAAGTTCAATAAAACGGACACGGGTTGAGACTACTTGAGAACAACTTTGTTCCCGACCAACAACAGCAATAGCGGTTAACACCTCATGTTCAGAAGCAGATAAGCGCTGCAGCATCCTTATAGCGTCAGCTTTATTGACCGGCTTCCCCATAATATGACCATCATGCACTACAACTGTATCGGCGCCCAGCACAACGCTATCGTCATCAGAGCGCTCAAAGCCGGCCCGGGCTTTTTCCAAAGCAAGACGCTCCACAAACTGATAAGGGGTTTCCCCCGATTTAGGCACTTCAGGAATATTTACAGGCGCTACCCGACAATCAACACCGATCTGACGCAACAGCTCATGTCGACGCGGGGAGGCAGAGGCAAGAATCAGCTCAGGCATGATATCCCCCCAGATTCAAGTTACACGAAAAGTTCGCCGCAAACCGCGAAGAATCACAAAAACCCATGGCCAGAGTATTGCACTCATCACCGCAGGCAGAAGAAAAAGCAAACTGTCGCTACGGGTTCCTAACAAGCCATGCACCCAATTGAACAGCAATTGATTTATCCCCACCAATACCATCACCATCAGAGCTTGCTGAACCAGTGGGAACATACGTAAACGCCTATGCAACACAAGCGTAAGGTAGCCAATAATCAATAGCGAGATCATATTCAACCCTAAAGGGCTACCCTTAATCAGATCCAGCCCTAAACCAACCAGGCAGGCACTTCCCAGCCCAACACGCTGTGGTAAAGCCATCATCCAATAAATCAGAATCATCACCACCCATTCCGGGCGGAACCATTCGGCTATTTGTGGCAACGGCATCTGACTTAACATCATTCCGAGTAGAAACGTCCCCAGAATAATCGTACCACCACCGGATCCCTGGCGCGCCATATCAGGACTCCTCTAGCGCATCAGGCTCTATCTTCTGCTCTTTTGGCTGTTCACTTTTCTGCTTACCTTCTAATGGCAACACTTCGTCCTGGGATCGATTGACCAGCAAAATATGACGACTCTTATTCAACCGTGCGGTAGGCTTAGCCTTTACTACAGCAAACGGCTGGCCAGGATCACGTTTAACGCTAATAATAATCGCAACCGGATAGCCTCTTGGAAAACGCGCCCCCAAACCGGAAGACACCAACAAATCACCCTCTCTGATATCCGCGGTATCCGGCACATGCCCAAGCTCCAGCTCATTAACCGAACCATTACCCAAGGCAATAGAACGGAAACCATTGCGATTTACTTCCACAGGAATTGCATGTCGCGAATCGGTAATCAACATTGCCCGGCTGGTATAATGCGAGAGCTCCACCACCTGCCCCATAATACCGCCGGAATCCAACACAGTCTGGCCAACGAAAGCTCGATCTTCTGAGCCACGGTTGAGAAGAATTTGATGCTGGAAAGGATCAGGATTAACACCGATTAATTCGGTCAGCATCACGCCATCAGGTAAGCGTTGCCGCCCCGTCAGTAATTCACGCAGGCGTACATTTTCTGCAGTAAGGGCTGCAATCTGTAAAACGCGCTGCTTGAGGAGCAGGGCTTCCTGACGCAAGCGACGATTTTCTTCCACCAACTGCGTACGTGTAACCAGCACATCACTAAATTCATCGGCAACCTGTGCCGGCGCATCTACAACCCATTGCAGAGGCGTTATAAGCAGTGACAGGTACGCACGGGTTTGATTCATCTTGGCCCATTTAAGGTCAACGATGATCAAAACGATGGTGAGTAGTAACAGAACGATAAAGCGGGTCCTTAAGGACCCGCCATGAAAAATAGGACTAATAGGACACCCCCGCAATGGAATGCCCTATACGTAATTTGAAATCAGGCACTTCAGCCATCCAGTCTATTCAAATGTCAGAAGTTCAAAAGCGTGCTTATCCAGCAGTTCCAGAGCCCGGCCGCCGCCACGTGCTACACAAGTCAAAGGATCTTCAGCCACAATCACCGGCAAGCCAGTCTCTTCGCTGACCAGCTTATCCAGATTGCGCAACAAGGCACCACCACCGGTCAGCACAATGCCACGTTCCGCGATATCCGATGCCAATTCAGGCGGACACTGCTCCAGCGCACTCTTTACAGATTGCACAATTGCAGACAGCGGCTCCTGAAGTGCTTCCATTATCTCATTGCTATTTAGCGTAAAGCTGCGCGGAATACCTTCCGCAAGGTTACGCCCACGCACATCAATTTCACGGGTTTCAGCGGACGGATAGGCAGAGCCAATTTCCTGTTTGATGCGCTCGGCAGTGGCATCACCGATCAGGCTACCGTAGTTACGCCGTACGTAGGTCACGATACCTTCATCGAAACGATCGCCACCAACACGCACCGACTCGGCGTAGACGATACCATTGAGTGAAATGATAGCGATCTCAGTAGTACCACCACCGATATCGACCACCATCGAGCCATTGGCTTCTTCTACCGGCAGGCCCGCGCCAATCGCGGCAGCCATTGGTTCTTCGATCAAATATACCTCACGCGCCCCTGCCCCCATCGCCGATTCTTTTATGGCGCGGCGTTCGACCTGGGTTGACTGGCAAGGCACACACACCAGCACTCGAGGGCTGGGCGTAAAGAAACTGTTGTCATGTACTTTACTGATAAAATGCTGCAACATTTTTTCGGTGACATGAAAGTCGGCAATAACGCCATCTTTCATGGGTCGGATCGCGGTAATATTGCCTGGAGTACGTCCCAGCATCCGCTTCGCATCAGTACCTACTGCGGCCACGGATTTTTGTGCGCCATTTGCGCTTTGGCGAATGGCGACGACAGAAGGCTCATTAAGGACAATATCTTTATCGCGAACGTAAATCAGAGTGTTTGCAGTGCCCAGATCGATAGAGAGATCGCTGGAAAAAAGCCCACGAATTTTTTTAAACATTGATTGTCCGCCATTAGAATGTGCACCTGCACAGTCACTATATCAAAAAACCTCACCACTGTAGCAATGGCGGGGATTTTGGGCAAGCCGCAAATGTGTTAACGTAGCGGTTTATTTTGATCCCAGATAATATCGCCAAGCTGTGAGAATTCAATAATGGCTCTAGACCGCTCTGATGTGGAAAAAATTGCCCACCTGGCCCGCCTGCAAATTGCTGAGCAGGACATTCCCGAATACACTGAAAACCTGTCAAGCATCCTTGAACTGGTGGACCAGATGCAGGCAGTTGATACCGCCGAAATCACCCCGATGGCACACCCTTTGGACGCAGTGCAGCGCCTGCGCACTGATGCCGTCACCGAAGGTAATCAGCGGGACCATTTACAGACTGTTGCACCTGCTGTCGAAGCAGGTTTATTCCAGGTCCCCAAGGTTATCGAATAACCCCAATAAACTATCGTTTTGAGGAATTAAACGTCTTATGTTTACAAAAACGCTCGCCGAACTGGCTCAGGGGTTAGCAAGCGGTGATTTCAGCAGTGTTGAACTGACCCGTGCTTACCTGGATCGCATCAACACTGAAGATAGTCGCTACAACAGCTATATCTCGGTAACCGAAGAGCAGGCAATGGCTCAGGCAAAAGCAGCCGATGAAGTTCGCGCCAAAGGCGATGCCGGCGCATTTACCGGCCTGCCAATTGCCCACAAGGATATTTTCTGCACCCAGGGCGTACGCACCAGTTGCGGCTCCAAAATGCTGGATAACTTCGTCTCCCCCTACGATGCCACGGTGGTCAATAATTTTAACCAGGCTGGCGCTGTCATGCTGGGTAAGACCAATATGGACGAGTTTGCGATGGGATCATCCAACGAGTCCAGCTTTTACGGCCCTGCCCGTAACCCCTGGGATACCGAACGCGTACCCGGTGGCTCCTCTGGCGGCTCTGCTGCTGCCGTTGCCGCTCAGCTGGCACCGGCCGCTACCGGCACCGATACCGGGGGCTCTATCCGCCAGCCCGCCGCACTGTGTGGCATTACCGGCATCAAGCCTACTTACGGTCGTGTATCGCGTTACGGCATGGTGGCGTTTGCCTCGTCACTGGACCAGGGCGGCCCGATGACCCGCACCGCAGAAGATGCGGCGATGATGCTGAATGTAATGGCCGGTTTCGATGCCAAGGACTCCACCAGTCTGGAGCGTGAAGTACCGGATTACACCCTGACACTGAACGAATCGTTAAAAGGGCTCAAAATTGGCCTGCCAAAAGAATTCTTCTCCGACGATATCGATCCCCAGGTCGCTCAACAGGTACAAAATGCCATCAAAGAGTATGAGGCATTAGGCGCTACCGTTAAAGAGATCAGCCTGCCTAATACCCATCTGGCAATCCCTGCTTATTACATCATCGCGCCTGCCGAAGCCTCTTCCAACCTGTCTCGCTTTGACGGCGTACGTTACGGTTATCGCTGCGAAAACCCTGTAAACCTGGAAGATCTGTATAAGCGCAGTCGCGGTGAAGGCTTCGGCCCTGAAGTTAAGCGTCGCATCTTGGTGGGCACCTATGCTCTGTCAGAAGGCTTTTACGATGCCTACTACAAGAAAGCCCTGCAGATTCGCCGCCTGATTCAGCAGGACTACGTTAACGCTCTGTCCGAAGTAGACATCATCATGGGACCGACAACACCTCACCCGGCCTTTAAGCTGGGTGAGAAAACATCCGACCCGGTCTCCATGTATATGGAAGATATCTTTACGATCTCCCTGAACCTGGCGGGCATGCCTGGCATGTCGATTCCATGCGGATTTGCCAACGGTCTGCCTGTTGGCCTGCAACTGATCGGCAACTACTTTGCTGAAGAACGCTTATTAAATGCAGCGCATCAGTTCCAGCAAGCCACCGAATGGCACTGTCAGGCACCTGCAGGTATCTAAGGTAATAGAGCTGCAGGATTACAAAATTAAACGCAGCTGTTTAATACTTTATAATTAATACAGCTGCAATCAAGAGGTTTACAAAATGGAATGGGAAGCAGTCATCGGGCTTGAGATACATGCCCAACTTGCGACTAAATCCAAAATCTTTTCCGGTGCCAGCACCGCCTTTGGTGCTGAGCCCAATACTCAGGCCTGCGCCGTTGATCTGGCACTGCCTGGCACCCTGCCGGTGTTCAATGCTGAAGCACTGCGTATGGCGGTGATGTTTGGTCTGGCTATCGACGCCGAAATTGGCCACACCTCGGTATTTGATCGGAAAAACTATTTCTATCCAGACTTGCCAAAAGGTTACCAGACCAGCCAGCTGTTCCACCCGATCGTTGGCATGGGTCACCTTGAGATCGAGCTGGAAGATGGCACCACCAAGCAGGTCGGTGTTACCCGGGCTCACCTGGAAGAAGATGCTGGCAAATCCCTGCATGAAGAGTTCCCGAGCATGACCGGGATTGACCTCAACCGTGCCGGTACCCCTTTGCTGGAAATCGTATCCGAGCCGGATATGCGCTCTGCTGAAGAAGCTGTTGCCTACGTCAAGAAGATCCACTCCCTGGTGACTAACCTGGGAATCTGTGACGGCAATATGGCAGAAGGCTCCTTCCGTTGTGACTGCAACGTTTCTGTACGCCCCAAGGGCGAAGAGAAACTGGGCAACCGTACTGAAACCAAAAACATCAACTCCTTCCGGTTTATCGAGAAAGCGATTATCGGCGAGATTGAACGTCAGATAGATCTGATCGAAGACGGCGGCACCATTACCCAGGAAACCCGGCTGTACGATGCCAACAAGAACGAAACCCGTTCTATGCGCAGCAAAGAGGAAGCTAACGATTATCGCTACTTCCCCTGCCCGGACCTACTGCCGATCGTGATCGACGATGAGTACGTCGAGCAGCTACGCGCCACGCTGCCAGAACTGCCGGATATCCGTAAAGCACGTTTTATCGAACAGCACGGTTTGAGCGATTATGATGCCATGGTACTTTCCGCTTACCGCGATCTGAGCATTTACTTCGAAACCGCCGCTAACGAATCGGGTGACGCCAAACTGGCCGCCAACTGGGTTATGGGCGAGTTATCCAAACACCTCAACCAGAGTGACACCCAGATCACTGCTTCCCCGGTATCCGCTGAAATGCTTGGTAGCCTGATCAAACGGATCAAGGACAACACCATCTCCGGAAAGATCGCCAAGCAGGTATTTGAAGCGATGTGGGCCGGAGAAGGCGATGCCGACCAGGTAATCGAAGCCAAAGGCTTGAAGCAGGTAACGGATACCGGTGCTATCGAAACGATGGTCGATGACGTTATCGCCGCTAACCAGACCCAGGTCGATCAGTATGTCAATGCCGAGCCTGAAAAGCGCGGAAAAATGATCGGTTTCTTCATGGGCAAGGTAATGCAAGCCTCTCAGGGCAAAGCGAACCCGGGCCAGGTCCAGGGCCTGCTACGCAAAAAACTGGATGAGCTGGCAAGCTGACAATCCAGAATCGCTGCACCGCCATGGATGGCGGTGCAGCGATGAACAGGAACTCTCTATCAGGAATAGAGCTCCCCAACAAGAAGCTGGCCACAGGCACATGGGGGTACAGAAGCGGCTTATATCCACCGAAGGATGCTCTCTAATAACTAGAACGAACAACCGCTGTTCAACTAACAATTTGTTAAATGAGCAGATAACAGCCCCCGCTTTGACAATTTTTTTAAATAATAATGTAAAGCACGTCGCAATCGGTCTAATCTTTATAGAATGAGTATTGGCTAAAAGGAGTGCCGCTATGCCTACTGCAACATTATCTACCGCAACTTTCGCCGCCGGTTGTTTCTGGGGAGTTGAGGCACGTTTTGCGCAAGAGAAAGGAGTCATCAGCACGGCCGTTGGTTATATGGGGGGGCATACAACAGAGCCAACCTATAAAACCGTCTGCAGCAAGACCACAGGCCACGCTGAAGTAGTTCATCTTGAATACGATGAGCAGATCATCGATTATGATGCCCTGCTTGACCTGTTCTGGCAGATGCATGATCCCACCACGCTCAACAGACAAGGGCCAGATGTTGGCGATCAATACCGCGCGGAAATTTTCTATCATGATGACAGCCAGCGGATAATGGCAGAACAAAGCAGAGCTGTACTCGATGCCAGCGGTATTTTCGGCGATCCCATCGTCACCCAGATAAGCCCTGCCGAAACATTCTGGAAAGCCGAAGAGTATCACCAGCAATACCTGGCTAAAAACGGCCCCGGAGGCTGCGCACTATAAACTATCTCGGCAACAGGTTATCGACAACTCATTGTTATCAAAAGATCCTCTGAACTCAGGGCCCGTTGAAAAACATTTCACTTACCGGGCCAGCCCTTCCCAGTTGCCAAACAGGTAACGCTGTTACGACCAGACTATTGATGCGTCTGGATACATTAACTAAATGTGAGTTATTTTCAGATAGACGATATTTCATCACACCGACTCATTTCGATGCTGAACAACCGAAGGCCAGTACCATGCACAACTCTAACCACAGGGTCCGACTGTTTACTTACGGCACCCTCACCCTGCCAGAAATAATGAGCCGGGTTGTCGGCCAGCCGGTCCTGGCCGGTAGTGCAGCAACACTGCAGCACTACCGTTGCAACCTTGTCTCGGGCCAAAGCTTTCCCGGCGTTACACCCAGCCGGGGAGCAACGGCTACCGGTATCCTCTATGAAAATTTCTGCCAAGCAGATCTGCAGCGACTGGATAACTATGAAGGCCCGCTCTACAAGCGCGACAAGGTTAAAGTATCCCAACACCATGGCGAGGAGATTGAGGCATGGTGCTACATCATCCGCACAGTCCATCGGAGCAAACTCTCAGCCACGCCCTGGAACCTCAGGCATTTCAAGCAAAACCATCTGGATAATTTTCTGTATAACTAAAAAAACCGCCCATACCGGCGGTTTTATAGCTACAAACTAACTGGCATACATGCCGGTTTAAATCTCTGCGGCGAGGCGCGTCCCCTGATCGATTGCCCGTTTTGCATCCAATTCCGTAGCGACATCAGCACCGCCAATCAGATGCACCGCCTTACCCTGCACCCCATCAGCCAGCTCACGCAGCGGATCCTGACCGGCACAGATAACCACGTTATCCACCTCCAGCAACTGCGACTCACCATTTACACTAAGATGCAGGCCTTGATCGTCAATACGCTGGTACTCGCAACCCGCCAGCATCTGTACATTTTTATTCTGTAAGCCCAGACGGTGCGCCCAGCCAGTCGTCTTACCCAGCTTGGCACCCACTTTCGACTTCTTACGCTGCAGCAGATACACCTCCCGAGGCGATGGCTGATGCAGCGCTTTAATACCCTCAACTCCACCGCGGGCTTTAAGAGTCATATCAATGCCCCACTCCGCCATAAACGCGGGGATATCCTGACTGGTTGACACACCCCCATGGGTAAGAAACTCACTGACATCAAAGCCGATACCACCGGCACCGATAACAGCAACTCGCTTGCCGACATCAGCACCGCGGAT
Organism: Amphritea sp.; assembly: GCA_036960915.1. Classification (GTDB taxonomy): domain Bacteria; phylum Pseudomonadota; class Gammaproteobacteria; order Pseudomonadales; family Balneatricaceae; genus Amphritea. The sequence continues at coordinate 30,972 of JBALVQ010000009.1, read as the reverse complement.
TACGTCCAGATAACTGAGTACTTTGGCATTATCAATGCCCTCGATTTCCGGGGTTCGCGGTGCAATGCCCGTCGCGATAATTACTTCATCAAAATCACTGTTGTTCAGCTCATCAGCGCTTACCCGGTGATTCAATTGTAGCGTCACGCCTGTCAACTCGATCTGTTTGCCAAAATAACGCAACGTTTCATAGAACTCTTCTTTGCCGGGAATCCGCTTGGCAATATTAAACTGACCACCAATCTCGGCAGCAGCATCAAACAGAGTCACCTCATGACCACGCCGCGCGGCGGTTGTAGCAAATGCCAGACCCGCAGGGCCGGCACCTACCACTGCCAGTTTTTTCAGCTTATCCGTGGCGATAATATTCAACTCGGTTTCATGACAGGCACGCGGATTGACCAGACAGCTGGTCAGCTTGCCGACAAAGATATGATCCAGACAAGCCTGGTTACAGCCAATACAGGTATTGATCTCATCCGCCCGATCCTGCTGTGCCTTGATTACAAACTCAGCATCGGCGAGAAAGGGCCGCGCCATGGAAACCATGTCGGCATCACCCCGGGCCAAGACCTCCTCTCCTACATGAGGCATATTAATGCGATTGGAAGTAATCACCGGAATCGATAACGCCTCACGCACCTTGGCAGTCACCCAGGTAAAGGCGGCGCGTGGCACCTTGGTCGCAATCGTAGGTATACGCGCTTCATGCCAACCGATACCGGTGTTGATCAGTGTCGCTCCAGCCTGCTCAATCGCCTGCCCCAGGGTGACAATCTCATCATAGGATGAACCACCCTCAACCAGATCCAGCATCGATAAACGGTAGATAATAATAAACTCGAGACCGACGCGTTCACGCACGCGTTTTACCACCTCAATCGCAAACCGGGTACGGTTATCATAATCACCGCCCCAGCTGTCGTCGCGATGATTCGTTCGTTTAGCGATAAACTGGTTGATGAAATAACCTTCCGAGCCCATCACCTCCACACCGTCATAGCCAGCTTCTTTGGCCAGCGCAGCGCAGTGTGCAAAGTCTTCTATCTGCTGCTCTATCTCTTCCTCAGTTACTTCATGGGGAGGAAATGGATTGATCGGCGCCTTGATTGCCGAAGGCGCAATCAGTTTATCGTTAAAAGCATAGCGGCCGGTGTGCAGAATCTGCATACAGATCTTGCCATCAGCCTGATGCACTGCGTCGGTGACAATACGGTGATTGGCAATATCTTCCGGCGTCTTCATCAACGCCGCATGGGCATGCACCGCGCCTTCTTTATTCGGCCCGATGCCACCGGTTACAATCATTGCCACGCCGCCGCGGGCACGCTCGGCATAAAACGCAGCCATCCGGAAAAAACCATTTGGCGCTTCCTCTAACCCAAGATGCATAGACCCCATCAAAACACGGTTTTTGAGCGTGGTAAAACCCAGATCAAGCGGGGCCAACAGATGAGGATAAGGGTTAGCGGTTGCTGTGTTCATAATATTTTCTCTTGGCTGAATTCTTATATTTTTCAGTTTTTACTATTCAGAAATACACACTTTGACAGGTGCGTCTCTCACTGCTGATCGGGATCCTGCATCGCCGGGACAATTGGTCTTAATGCTTCAAATTGCGGCTGCTTTTGCGACATTTTCGCGCTGAACGTTTGCATCATGTCGGCTGGCTGAAACATCCCGCTCTGCCAGGTAGCCATGTAATTCAGGCTATCCGCAACACTGTGATCACGGGCATAATTGAACATCTGCTTAGAGCCTGACACCGCCAATGGCGACTGTCCTGCAATCTGTTCTGCAACCTCCATCACCCCGGCCAGCAACGCTTCATCTGATGCGAACACACGATTTACAAAGCCACACTGCAAAGCCTCATCGGCATTCATCTTACGCGCCGTATATGCCAGCTCGCGCGCCAGACCTTCGGATATCAACTTGGGCAAACGTTGCAAGGTGCCCAGGTCGGCGGTTATTCCCAGTTCGGTTTCCTTGACGGTAAAGAACGCATCTTCACTGCAGTAACGGCTGTCACAGGCACAGACCAGATCCAGGGCTCCGCCGATACAACCGCCCTGAATAGCCACCAATACCGGTATACGCACCTCCTCCAGGACGGAAAAACATGCTTGCAACTCCAGCACCAGACGGCGCATCGCTTCGCCACGTCGCCCCGCTTCGCCCTGAAACATCAGCGGGTCCGGCTGAGTAAAAATCTCCAGGTCCATACCGGCACTGAAATGCTTGCCGCTCGATGAAATAACCAGAACACGGGCTTCTGCCTGACGGTCGATGTCACGCACCGCTTCTGGAAATTCACGCCAGAACGCACGATTCATCGAATTATACGCTTGCGGGCGAATCAACTGCAGGTGAGCAATATGGTTGTTAACATCGATCTTCAGGGTCGAATAATGCATCACAGGATTCCTGGTTTATTTAAACTAGACAGCGTCAAGATAAGATTATATTTTGACACTGTCAAGATCTGTTGATAAGTTCCCTCGCATGAGCGATAAAAACACAGCCCCGGACAGTTCGGACAACAGCCCAGCCAAAAAGAATTATCATCACGGTGATCTCTACCAAAGCCTGCTTAAATCAGCGACAGAGATGATTGGCGAAGGCGGGGTTGCGGCACTTTCCATGCGCAAGCTGGCGGACCGGGTCGGGGTCTCCCGTACCGCGCCCTATCATCACTTTAAGGATAAAAACGAACTGCTCTGCGCCATTGCCGAACAGGGGTTTGCGGACCAGGAACAGATCGTCGGAATGATTCCCGCGCATAATAAAACGCTTGATGGCCGAGCTTTGTTTGCGCTTTATGTGCAAGCCTATATCCAGTTTGCCGATAAAAACCCACAGCAATACGACCTGATGTTTGGCCGGGATATCTGGAAAAACGGCTGCCCCACACCATCCCTCACCGAGGTCTCACGGCGTAGCTTTCAACGCTGGCTCAGCTGGGTCGAAACTTTGCAGCAACAGGGTGTTCTGTCAAACAACGACTCGGCACTGCGCACCGCGCAAATCACATGGGCAACCCTGCATGGCTTATGCAGACTGATAAATGATGGTATCTATACCGAACGCAGTAACCTGGAAGAGATGTCCAGGACTGCAGTCAGGATGTTACTCACGACACAGTAACTTCCTGATAAACAGATCCCGCACACACAGATTCTGGCTCCAGGGCGTATTCCAGGCTTAGGAGAGCGGGCTGGATCTACCTCTGCAGATCATCTGTGTCCAGTTTTTATTGGCCTACCACTTTAGAATGAATAACGTTTGTTTAGACTTTCATGTTTGCTATAACAGGCACACTTCATTCATACGCATAACTGGAGAAGCTGATGGCTTCAATCCCACAAAAACTATCATCTCTCCAGAATACCCTGTGGGGTCAACGGATGGTCGATATGACACCAGGCTTTGTTCTCTGCCTGGTAGTCGGCATGGCGGCAAAGTTTGTCTCTGAGCATTATGGCGGCCCAACCATTCTTTATGCCCTGTTGATGGGGATGGCACTGAACTACCTCTCCCTTGAAGGCCGCTGTGTCGCCGGTATTCAGTTTGCTGCCAAATCTGTATTGCGCTTTGGCATCGCCCTGCTTGGCGCGAGAATCACCATTGAGCAACTACTGGGCCTGGGCCTTACACCCATAGCTATTGTACTCGTGGGAGTGCCTGCCACGATATTGTTTGGCTATCTGTGTGGTAAATGGCTCAAAATTGGCAAATCCCAGAGTATCTTGTCCGGTGCCTCGGTTGGTATCTGCGGTGCATCGGCAGCTCTGGCAGTATCCGCAGTGCTCCCTCAGGATAAAGAGTCCGAAAAAAACCTCATCTTCACGGTGATCTGTGTGACAGCTCTGAGTACAGCCGCCATGATCGGCTACCCGCTGATCGTGTCGACTCTGGGGCTGAATGAGACCGAAAGCGGTATCTTCCTGGGTGCGACCATTCATGATGTTGCCCAGGTTGTGGGTGCCGGTTATATGATGTCCGATGATGTCGGCGATGTCGCTACTTTTACCAAGCTGTTGCGGGTCGCCATGCTGGTTCCTGTGGTCCTAATGATATCCCTGATAGTGGCACGCAAAGGCACAGCCAAAACAGGGCAAAAAGCCTCCTTTCTGCCGGGCTTCCTGATTGCCTTCGTGATTATTGTCGCGATCAACAGTACCGGCTGGCTGCCTGAAGTAGTCACCGAATCGATGATAGAGCTTTCCCGCTGGTGCCTGATTATCGCTATGGTCGGTATCGGCATGAAAGCATCATTTAAAGAGCTGGCGACAATGGGCTGGCGCCCGATACTGCTGATGATTGCCGAAACCCTGTTTCTGGCGGTGCTGGTAGCCGTCTGGATATTCTCTGCGCGCTAGTCGGTAAAATAGATGACAGGTCTGTAACGGGCCTGTTGCTTCATATCCCGGTTTCCAGCCTACACCCTATCCTATCTAAAAATTAGATACATACTAACTTTAAACCATCGCTAATTAACTCATAATAGTCCGCATTCAACAGCTAATCGAGTACCAAAAGATGCGCACCTTTGCCGATAGAATCCGTCACACCCTGTTATTCGAACTTATCGCGCTGCTGATTTCTGCGCCCATCGCGTCCTGGGTTACCGGTCATGAAGTGACCAGTATCGGAGCTTTAGCCGTAATGCTCAGCGCCCTGGCAATGAGCTGGAACCTTATCTATAACTGGCTATTTGATCACCTGGAGAGAAAGATTGTCGGCAACGGTCGGCGCCAGCTGAAGACACGCTTTATTCACGCTATCGGTTTTGAGGCGGGCCTGCTGATACCTGGCCTGTTCATTGTTGTCTGGTGGTTGCAGATCAGTTTCTGGCAAGCATTCGTCATGGATATCGGCTTTATGCTGTTCTTTCTGCTTTATGCCTTTGCGTTCAACTGGGCTTACGACAAGACCTTCCCACTTCCTGAGCAAAGCGGTTCGGCAGCTATTGGTGGAGTTAGTCTATGAAAGAAACAATTAAGGGACTATAGATGTTAACTGATAGAGGCATAAAGCCTGGGAAATCTTTATTGCATATTATGCTTTCCCAACACTTATCACTTATCTCCAACATCAAAATAGCGCCCGGGTGTTTTACCAAGCGCTTTGCGAAACATGGTAATGAACGCACTCTGACTATCATAACCCAGGTCCTGAGCAATATGGGCAACCGGATCTCCCTGGGCTATGCGGGTAATAGCCGAAAGCAGGCGTGCTTGCTGGCGCCACTGCCCGAAAGTCATCCCTGTCTCTTTACGAAATCGCCGCGCCAGGGTGCGCGAACTCAGCCCCAGTTCTATCGCCCAGTCATCCATGGAACGTTTATCCGCTGGTTCGGCGCGCAGAGTCGCGGCAATTTTCTGTAAGGACTTACTGCCTGGCTGGGGCAGGTGAAGCGGTACCTCGGGAATGGCTTTGAGTTGATCCAGGAAAACGCTGACCAGCCTGCCTGCCGCACCATCCTCATCATACAATGTATCAAGCCCCACTAGCGCCAGGATAAGCTCCCGAAGCAACGGACTTACGTTAATCACCTGGCAATGATTCGGTAAACCCTGCGCTGCCTCGGGTGAAATATAGACATTGCGCATCAGCACCGAGTGAATAGTGCGCGCATCATGTTCAACAAACGCCGGAATCCACACCGCGCGCTGTGGCGGCACGACCCAGTAGCCAATACCTTCTGCTGAGACCTGAATCAGGCCTTCTGAAATAAATAAAAGCTGCCCCCAGCCGTGGCTGTGATAAGGAGAATAAAAGCCTGACTTATAGTCAAACTTGCGAACCACCAGCCGCCGCGGAATATCTTCTATCCGGCTGATGTACTCATCGTTAAGTGTCACCCAGTGACTAGGTACTTCAGGCAACACTGTCTGTTTCTCGTTACTTTCTGTCATATCTACTTATATACGCCATTTATTTAGCCCTTTAAACTGTTATCTGAAATATTATGTTACGGAGTACAAGCGATGAAAGCTTGGCAGCGCCCTGAAATTCTTCTGCTAGTGATGGCTGCGGCAATGCCGATATCCTTTGGTGTCTGGCAAGCCTTGCTGAATAATTTTGCTATCGAGCAGGCGGCTTTCACGGGTGTCGAAATTGGGGTTCTTCAATCCCTACGAGAAATCCCCGGCTTTCTGGCCTTCGGAGCGGTCTTGCTACTGGTGATAGTGCGTGAACAGACGCTGGCCCTGACATCGTTACTATTAATGGGTTTAGGCACCGCTATAACCGGTTTTTTCCCGAGTGAAATAGGGCTCTATTGCACTACGGTACTGATGTCGCTCGGTTTCCACTATTACGAAACGATTAACCAGTCACTGTCGCTGCAGTGGTTTAAAAAAGAAGAAGCGGCACACAAAATGGGGCAGATGATAGCCATAGGATCATTTGCCAGTCTAATTGCTTTTGGGCTGGTCTGGCTGACGCTGGATATTCTCAAGATCGATATGAAAACCGTTTACCTTATGGGTGGCTGTGCGACTATGTTAATTGCATTATTTTGCTGGCTGGCATTCCCCCACTTCCCGGAAAAAGTCGAACAGCATAAAAAACTCATCCTGCGCAAACGCTACTGGCTTTATTATGCGCTAACCTTCATGGGCGGAGCTCGGCGGCAAATTTTTGTGGTATTTGCAGGTTTTCTGATGGTTGAAAAGTTCGGCTTTTCTGCCGCTGAAATCTCTATCATGTTCCTTATCAATGGTGCCCTGAACATGGTTTTTGCGCCCAAGATAGGCAAGCTGATCGGCCGCTGGGGAGAACGTAAAGCCCTGACGCTGGAATATATCGGCCTGATTGCTGTCTTCAGCGCCTATGCCTTCGTTTCCAATCCATGGATCGCGGTGGGACTATACGTACTGGATCACCTGCTCTTTTCCATGGCTATCGCACAGAAAACCTATTTCCAGAAGATCGCAGATCCAAGGGATATGGCACCCACAGCCGGGGTCGCATTCTCAATCAACCATATAGCGGCAGTCGTTTTGCCCGCCGTTTATGGGCTGATATGGATGATTTCCCCGGCGGCGGTATTCCTCACCGGTGCAGCCATGGGCGGTGTTTCGCTGCTGCTGGCGCGTCTTATTCCAAACACCCCGCAACCCGGCTGCGAGGTAGCATGGAACAAGTCGAAAGTAGCTGCCGAATTACGCTAGCCCGATCGCCGAATTCCAGACATTGAAATACCTTATTACGGACTTTATTACCGACCCTGGCGGCACGCTTGATAGCCCGAGCACACAGCGGCTTGAACACTTCAAGCAGAGTTTAATAGCCAAAGTAATGAAGAAAGATAAAATATCTCACCGCCTGGTAGGTATTCCAGGCATTATTCGATAGTACGCTACGCTAGCGCCAGTGTCCCTCTCTTTTCCTGATACGACTTTTCACCATATATCACTCAACTAAGCTTCGCTCTTTTACTCAAAGAACAGCGAGAATCCAGCGCACAAGGGATTATCCCAAGCTGCCTTGATGATTCTTCCCGACGCAACTCCACACAAAGCAAACGATCTAAGCCAGTTGGCTCATTTTTTGCTGCTTACCTTGTACAACCATAAAGAGGTGTGTCAGGAAAAGTATCTTTAAATATCAAAGATTTCGGCTAAAAAAATCAACTATAAGATTTTAACCGTTTGATATTAAATATATTTTACCAGTTCGCAACGAAGCGAAATTCTGACTCCGCAGTATGCAATCTCGATCTCATCGATTATCTCACCATACCAACTCAGCACCGCTAAAGGGCAGAAACATCTCCCGGCGCACCTCAATAAAGCAAGTACATTTAATAGGGTGATTACATGTTATTTGGGCGTCAGGATCGCAAACCGATTCATATCGCCGATAAAGAAGTAACCCAGTGGAAATACACCACCTGCGGTTACTGCTCTACCGGCTGTTCTATTCAGGTTGGCATCAACAGTGAGGGCAAAGCCGTTACGTCTCGCGGAAATGCTGCTGCTGATGTAAATCGTGGCAAGCTTTGTATTAAAGGCATCTTTGAGCATGAACTGTTTGAAGCAACAGGCCGCGGCAACCTGCCGCTGTTGCGCGACAAATACTATGAACCCTATCAGGAGACCAACTGGAATACGGCTCTGGATACCATGGCAGAAAAGATCAAGGGGATTCAAGATAAGTACGGCCGTGATTCCTTTGCCATCGTATCAACAGGTCAGCTACTGACTGAAGAGTTCTATTCGCTGGGTAAACTGGCGCGTGGCTGCATCGGCACCAATAACTACGATGGTAATACCACCCTCTGTATGGCATCCGCCGTATCAGGCTATAAACGATCTTTTGGCTCTGACGGCCCTCCCGGTTGCTACGATGATTTCGAACACACCGACTGCCTTATCGCCTGGGGCTCAAATTTGCCCGAACAACACCCGGTTATTTACTGGCGTCTGAAAGAAGCTTTAGAGAAACGAAAGTTCCCGCTAATTGTGGTTGATCCCCGAGTCACCATGCTGGCACAGTTTGCCGACATCCACCTGCCTATTACGCCAGGTACCGATGTGGTACTGCAAAATGCACTGATGCATGTGATCCTGAAAGAAGGCCTGGAAGACCGCGATTACATCAATGCCCATACAAACGGCATTGAAGGGCTGGAAGCCTGCGTAAAAGATTACGACCCGGTAAGCGCAGCCAAAATCTGCGGCATCGATGAAGATACTATCCGCAACGTTGCCCGCCTGTACGCTAAAGCCGGTGCCGCCATGTCTATCTGGACCATGGGCATCAACCAAAGCACCCACGGTTCCGACGGTGTGGTCGGCATTAACAACCTCTCACTGATTACTGGCAACATTGGCAAGCCCGGCGGTACCAGCTTATCCATTACCGGCCAATGTAACGCCATGGGTACCCGCGAGTGGTCATCCTGCTCCGGCCTGCCCGGCTATCGTTTGCTAGAGAAACAGAAAGACCGTGATGAGATTGCCGACTTCTGGGGCATTGATGAATCCTTCTTCCCGAAGAAACGCGGCCTTAGCCAGACCGATATTTTCCCGGCAATCGAAACTGGCCAAATAAAAGGATTATGGCTGGTTGCCACTAATCCAATGACCTCGATGCCGAATACCGCCCGTATTCGCAAGACACTCGAGAAGCTGGATTTCCTCGTCGTACAAGATGCTTATCAGGATGTCGAAACCACGCAATATGCGCATCTCTTTCTACCCGCTGCCGTGTGGGCAGAAAAAGAAGGCTGCTTCACCAACACCGAGCGCCGAGTTAATCTGGTTCGTCCGGTTGTAAAACCCAAAGGCGAATCAAAACCGGATTTCTGGATCTTCAAAGAGCTGGCAAAGCGCTTTGAAAACGGTCAAAAGATTCATTTCCCGGAAACCCCCGAAGGCGCATTTGAAGAGATGAAGAAGCTTTCGGTTGGTGCTGGCCGAACACTGGAAATATCCGCTATGAGCTACGACCTGATTGAACAGCAGTGCGGCCTGCAGTGGCCTATGCGTGAGGGCCAACACACCAGCAAAGGTGATCAACGTCTGTATACATCGGGTAAATTCCAAACCGTCGATGGAACGGCCAACCTGATCCCACTACCTTTTATAGATAATAACGAGCGTCCCGATACAGATTATCCATTCTGGTTAAACAGTGGCCGTGTGGTGGAACACTTCCACACCCGTACCCGTACCGGCAAGCTGGGTAACCTGAATAAATTCAGCCCAACCGTCTATATGGAAATGAATCCGGATGCGGCCAGAGAGCTAAACATAAAGCACCAAAGCTATGTGCGCCTGGTATCGCGTCGAGGTGATGCAGTGGTGATGGTGCAGCTTACTCAACGCCTTCCCTACAACATGGTCTTTGTACCCTTTCACTTCCACGACTGCGTTAACCGACTCTCTCTGGGTCTGCTTGATCCTCACTCCCGTCAGCCAGCATTTAAGCAAAGCGCGGTAAGGATTGAGCATATCGATCAAGAGGAAGCCGCACGCCTTAACGTTGAACGTCGAGAATTTTAATCGGAAGGACTGAATTATGATCGCACTACTGACCCTGGTCCGTAACCGACTAGATACAATGGGTAGCAACGCTAAAGCAAAGCCCACCCATGCACGGCCTATTTTTGAAGCGCGTAATGACGAGCGCCCTTACGCCAAACTCCCCATCTGCGACCCTAAAGAGGAAAACCGCTACGGTCGCAAAATAGACCTGATCGATCTGACAGACAGCAAGCTGCCGAAAGAACACTCAATGCATATTAATGAAAACCCGGCTGTCGGCTGTAACCCTAACCGTAACAAACAACACGGTTTCCACTTCACCGCCGATAACTGTATCGGCTGTCATGCCTGCGAAGCGGCCTGCAGTGAAAAAAACGATAACCCTGCACACATCAGTTTCCGCTCCGTAGGCTATGTCGAAGGTGGCAGCTACCCGGCATACCAGCGCATGAACATATCCATGGCGTGTAACCACTGTGACGATCCGGTCTGCCTGAAAGGCTGCCCTACCCGGGCCTATACCAAGCACGCCGAATACGGGGCAGTACTGCAAGATCCTGAAACCTGTTTTGGTTGCGGTTACTGCACCTGGGTTTGCCCCTATAACGCACCTCAACTCGACCCAGTTGAGGGACGCGTATCTAAATGCAACATGTGTGTAGACCGCCTGGAAGAAGGCCTCAAACCTGCCTGCGTTTCTGCCTGTCTGGGTAACGCCCTCAATTTTGGCGTAATCGAAGATACACCAGAGAATCGTGATCAGATTGAAGTCCAGATTCCTGGCTTTCCCGATCCGAGCATTACCAACCCCAATATTCGCTTCCAACAGACCCGTTCGATGCCGAATGAGATGACGCGCACGGACTCTATGCCGATCAAATACCATAAGGAACACGATGGCAGCTTTGTCTCGGTGGTTGATGAGAAGGAAGGCAAAGAGAAGTTCTTCAACCTGAAACGGCTTAGCTCACGTGAGAACCCACTGGTACTATTCACGCTGGCAACACAAGCCGTGATTGGCGCCTTTATCACCCTGTTCCTGGGTAACCTGCTGGGTATTGAAGCCCTGGCACCGTTAACCCAAGGGCTGGCACCAGTCTTCAGTCTGATACTGATGATCATGATTCAGGCCGGCGTACTGGTGCTATCCACCTTGCACCTGGGCAAGCCGCTACGCTTCTACCGCGGTTTCAATAACCTGAAACACTCGCCGCTATCACGTGAAGCACTAGGCATAGCAATGTTCTTCGCCGGCCTGTGTGGCTTCACCTTCGTTAAGACACTACAGCTATGGTTTGATAGCTCACTACTAAATAGCCTGTTAAATCTAAGTGGCATATTTGCCTGTACCGCCGGACTTGTCGGCCTGTACTTCATGCATTGCATCTATCGGATTAAAGCACGTCCATTCTGGAACCATTGGCAGGTACTAACCTCCTTCTATGGCACATTACTGTCATTGGGCAGTATTTTCCTGGGAGCAATTTTCCTACCGGCCAGCGCTGGTAGTGAGGTGCTGCTATCGGTACTGGCCGCCATCATGCTACTGGGTATATTGGCTGAAGGGTTCGGCCTGGTTGCACATGCCCGGTACCTGAACACTGAGTCCGGTGAAGGTGCAGCAGCCCACTATGTTCAGTGCACCACCTTCGGTAAAACCTATCTGGCGCGCAATGCAGCACTGGTTGCGGCAGCAGCCTTATCCCTGACTGCACTGATTGCCGGAGGCACAACCGGGCTCCTACTCTGGACCATTGCAGCAGTATTAACCGCAGTAGCTTTACTGGTAGGACGTGCCCTGTTTTATGTGCTGGTTATTCCAACCACCATGCCCGGAGCATTCTTCTGGAAGAACAAAGGCTTTGAGCAGCACGCCAAAGACATCGGCCTGGCGGCCAAGGTCGAAGCCGGTATTGTTGCAGATGCTCATTAAATAGTCAGGCTTGGAAGGGCTTACTTTTCGCTAAGCCCTTCTTCGCGAAATATGATCACTGGCGCAAACGCTACACTGACGACCTTCCAAAGCTTATATGAAGAGCCGAGCCCGACGTTTTTTCTCACAAAAAAATGGCAAAAAAAAGGCTCATCGTTGATTACCGGGGAGTCCTCTTAAATCTTCTGACTGGTATCTTTTTCTCTCAGGCAGATATCCTACCCAAGGCGATATTAAGCATCGTAGATACCACCTGGGGCGCCACATCTATGGTGCACAGCCTTTTGGCGGGACTCAGCCCTACGAAAAAAGTCCCGCCCTTGTGAGAGACAGGTTGGGTGCTGGTGAAGCTTGTGGGAGGCGCGCCTCGCGCCGATTAGGAGATCATTCGCGGCGAGGCGCCGCTCCCACAGACTTCGCTCTACTCAATACCCAGAGCGTTTCGCGGGGCATGAATAGCCCAATGGCCAAAACACTTCGTGGGCCACGGTGAGCACTTCGTGAGCTACGCTGAACGCTTCGCGGGGCATGCAAACCAGCCCTCTGCAAAAGATCCACGCTATATGACGAAGAACCAAAAAAGCCAACCTTTCGGTTAGCCTCTCTCTTTTACGTTTGGTAGCGGGGGCCAGATATGTACTGTCGGCCTTCCCTAGGGGTTATAAAAAGCCGAGCCCGACGCCTGTCTTTCAACACTTTATTTCAGGCAAAAAAAAAGCCAACCTTTCGGTTAGCCTCTCTCTTTCGTTGATTGGTAGCGGGGGCCAGATTTGAACTGATGACCTTCCTGCCTTTATAAGAGTCGAGCCCGACGCTGATCTTCACCAAAACGACAAATTCGAAGCAAAAAAAAGCTCACCTTTCGGTAAGCCTCTCTCTTTCGTTGATTGGTAGCGGGGGCCAGATTTGAACTGACGACCTTCGGGTTATGAGCCCGACGAGCTACCAGGCTGCTCCACCCCGCATCAACGTGGCGCGAATAATACAGAGCATATATGTACTTGGCAAGGGAATTATCAAACATATTTTTTCAGCATTAAAAATACGTCTTCCGATAACAATTTTTCTCGCTAATTTTCTACTTGTTAACAGTAAAAATAGTTACTCTGAGCATCATTAGATTATTGTTACTTTTCAGCCATATAAGGGTTTATACCTATATACCATGTTAGGTAATTTTGTCGACCAAACTCAATTTTACAGGAAAATACCCACGTCTATCTAATTTACAACTCTTAAAGACCTGCTTGACTTGCCTTAAATCCACCGATAATGTTTACCGCCAGAACACCCCACAAAGGTGTTCCTGAGTAATTCACCGGCTTACCCGCCGGCACAATAAAAACAAAATTCAGCCCTTGCTGCGATCCAGCAAAGGTTAAAGGTAATTCGTAATGACAACACGTCTATCTCGACTCAGTGCCCCTGCGCACACCTTCACTGCATCCGCTTCGCATCTGGCGAATGATTTACTGATATCCCGAATACGCTTCAACCCGTCTGTGCGCGCTTAGTCCGCCAGCCTTTCATCTTCTATTTTCTTTTTGATTCGTTCTGAAACAGACAGCAAGACTGTACCTGTTCAGGACCGGGAGATATCAGCATGCAGCAAATAATCACCCTGCAGGATAAGTGGGAACAACAATCCGGTCGTGTCTACCTGACCGGCAGCCAGGCACTGGCACGTCTGCCCATGTTACAAGCCGAGCGTGACCTCACCGCCGGACTGAATACCGCCGGGTTCATCTCCGGCTACCGCGGCTCCCCTCTGGGGCATTTCGACAAGACCCTGTGGCAGATCCGTGACTACCTCAAGCAGTACAACATTACTTTTCAACCCGGCGTGAACGAGGACCTGGGGGCCACTGCAGTATGGGGCTCGCAACAGGTAAACGTTTTTGAAGGCGCCCGTTATGATGGCGTGTTTGGCCTCTGGTATGGCAAGGGACCGGGCGTTGATCGCACCGGCGATGTCCTGAAGCACGCCAATGCATTTGGCACCTCCCCACTGGGCGGCGTACTGGCCGTTGCCGGTGATGACCATGCCAGCAAATCCTCTACCCTGCCCCACCAGAGCGATTATGCGTTCATGGACGCGATGATACCGGTGCTGTATCCATCCGGTATTCAGGAGATGCTCGACTACGGCCTGTATGGCTGGGCTATGTCCCGCTACAGCGGCTGCTGGGTTGGAATGAAAGCGCTGGCCGAAGTGATGGATTCCGCAATCTCGGCAAACCTGGATCAGGCACGCCTGGAGATTAAAACACCGACAGATTTTGAGCTACCAGCGGATGGACTGAATGCCCGCTGGCCGGATAAGCCACTGCAGCAGGAAGAGCGCCTGCATCGCTATAAGATACATGCAGCGCAGGCATTCTGCCGGACTAACCGCCTTGACCGCACCATCATCGAAACCGCAACGCCACGCTTCGGTATTGTTACCACCGGCAAATCCTATCTGGATGTTCTGCAGGCACTGGAAGACCTGGGTATCAGCCACGAACTGGCCGCCTCTCTGGGTATCCGCCTCTACAAGGTAGCGATGCCATGGCCTCTGGAGCCGGAAGGCATTCATGAATTTGCCCTGGGTCTGGATGAAATTCTGGTAATCGAAGAGAAGCGTGGCCTGATCGAGGATCAGCTGAAAGAACAACTCTACAGCTGGCAGGATCAGTCGACTCGCCCGTGTATTGTTGGCAAGAAAGATGAGCTGAATAGCGAACTGCTGACCTCACTGGGCGAGCTGACACCAGCGATGATTGCCCGTGCGATTGCTGCCCGCATTGCACCGTTTTACAGCAGCGAACAGATTACCAGCCGCCTCGATTTCCTCACCGGTAAGGAAGCAGAGCTGGCCCAGCCACGCGCATTGCTGGAACGCACTCCACACTTCTGTTCCGGCTGCCCGCACAACACTTCCACTACGCTACCGGAAGGCAGCCGCGCCCTGGGCGGGATTGGCTGTCACTACATGGCCACCTGGATGGACCGTGGCACCGACACCTTCACCCAGATGGGTGGCGAAGGCACGACTTGGATCGGCCAGGCACCGTTCACCGAAAATAACCATGTGTTCCAGAACCTGGGCGATGGTACCTACTTCCACTCCGGCATATTGGCAATCCGTGCAGCCGTCGCATCCGGCGTCAATATCACTTACAAGGTGCTATACAACGATGCCGTCGCTATGACCGGTGGTCAGCCAATCGATGGCACCCTGACGGTTCAGCAAATCAGCCACCAGCTGTATGGCGAAGGTATCCGCCGTATTGCCCTGGTCAGTGACGAGCCGAACAAGTACCCCAGCCGGGCTGAATTTGCCGACGGTGTAACCTTCCACCACCGTGACGACCTGCAAGCGGTGCAGATGAAACTGCGCGAGATATCCGGTTGCAGTGTGATGATCTACGACCAGACCTGTGCCGCCGAGAAGCGCCGACGTCGCAAGCGCAAGGAGATGAGCGACCCGGATAAGCGTGTCGTTATCAACCCTGAGATCTGTGAAGGCTGCGGTGATTGCGGCGTGCAATCCAACTGCCTTTCCCTGTTACCGAAAGAGACCGACCGTGGCCGTAAACGCAGCATCGATCAATCTTCCTGTAACAAGGACTTCAGTTGTGTGCGCGGTTTCTGTCCAAGCTTTGTGACTGTAAAGGGCGGCACGCTACGCAAACCTGAAGCACTCGGCAACAGTCTCGAATTTGCAGAGCTGCCACAGCCGACACTGCCCAGCTGCAGTACGCCATATAACATCATGCTTACCGGCGTCGGCGGCACTGGCGTCGTGACCGTCAGCGCCCTGCTGGGTATGGCCGCACATATTGAGGGCAAAGGTGTTGGCGTACTGGATCAAATCGGTCTGGCGCAGAAGTTTGGCGCGGTAATGAGCCACATCCGTATCGCCGATAAGCAGGAGCAGATCCACACCGTGCGCATCCCTGCCGGGGAAACGGACCTGATGATCGGTTTCGATTTGATGGTCGGTGCCAGCGAAGAAGCGCTCGGCAAGCTGGACCGCAAGCGCAGCCATGTGGTAGTGAATAATCACGAGACCATGCCTGCCGCTTTCACTCGTGATCCAGACATCCAGGTACCAACCGAGGCGATGCAGCAGGTGATCCGCGATACCGCGATCGCCAATGGCAGCCACTGTCTGGACGCCACGCAACTGGCCACGGCCCTGCTGGGTGACGGTATGGCAGTCAACCTGTTCTGCATCGGTTTCGCCTGGCAGAAAGGTCTACTTCCACTGGATAGTGAATCCATTGAACAGGCGATTGAACTCAATGGTGTTGCGATAAAGGCTAACAAGCAAGCGTTCCTGTGGGGCCGCCGTGCGGCATTCGATCTGGAGCAGGTGCAGGCGATCACCAACCCCGATCCACAAGTACAGGCAGTCAAGCTGATGTCCAGCCTGCAGGAGGTGATCGAGCGAGAAATGGCGCACTTGCGTGATTATCAGAACGACGCTTTAGCCCGCCGCTACAAGGCGCTGGTAGATAAGGTTCAACAGGCTGAGAAGGCGCAGACAAACAGCACCAGCCTGACCCTCACTGTGGCTGAAAACTACAGCAAGGTGCTGGCCTACAAGGATGAGTACGAAGTTGCCCGCCAACTCACATCCGCGCAGTTCCGCAAGCAGCTGGAAGTACAGTTCGAGGGCAATTTTGAACTGGAATTCAACCTTGCACCAGCGTTGCTTAGCCGCATCAATCCAGCGACCGGTCGACCACGCAAACGTCAATTCAGCGAAAAAGTACTGCCGCTGTTCCGCCTGCTGGCAAAGATGCGCAGCCTGCGCGGCACACCACTGGACTTATTTGGCTACAGCGCCGATCGCCGTCTGGAACGTCGCCTGATCAGCGAGTATGAGAGTGATATCCAGCAACTGATTCAGTCTCTTGGCAGCCACACGTATCAGGACGCCTGTGAGCTGGCGCGACTGCCTGCGGCTATCCGCGGTTATGGACCGGTGAAAGAGGTCGCCTACGACAAGGTACAGCAGCAGCGCCAGGAACTACTGGCACGGGTTAGTCAGAACTGCGACAGCCGACAGCAAGCCCCGGCGCTGTAAGTTATAGCCTGACGCATAACGAAACTATTATCGATTTAAGGAATACCAAGCAATGTCAGTATTTAGCCATCCGGAATTTGATAACCACGAACAACTGTCCTTCTTCTGCGATGAAGAAACCGGCCTGAAGGCAATTATCGCCATCCACAACACCAACCGCGGGCCGGCACTGGGCGGCTGCCGTATGTGGAACTACGCCAGCGATGAAGAAGCGCTGTGCGATGTGCTGCGCCTGTCTAAAGGCATGACCTACAAGTCAGCCCTGGCAAATCTGGATCTGGGCGGCGGCAAGTCGGTGATTATCGGCGATCCGCGCAAGCATAAAACCGAAGCCCTGCTGGGCGCTATGGGCCGTTTCCTGGAACGTACCGGCAACCAGTACATCGCCGCCGAAGATTCCGGCACCAGCGTACCCGACCTGCAGGTAATGAACCGCTTCACCAACAATGTCGCCGGCGTCACCGAACGCACCGGTATCGACGGTCAGCCGTGTAATGGCGACCCTTCACCGGCCACCGCCTACGGCACCTTTATCGGCCTGAAAACCGCCGTCAAACATCGCCTGGGACGGGATGACCTGAGTGGGCTGAAGGTTGCGATTCAGGGCGTCGGCAATGTCGGCTACCGCCTGGCAAAACACCTGCGCCTGGCTGGTGCCGAACTGTTTGTAACCGATATCCATGACGATCAGGTGCAGTTAGCCGTGTCTGAACTGGGCGCCACCGCCGTATCACAAAACGAAATTCTGGCACTGGATGTCGATGTCATCGCCCCCTGCGCCCTGGGTGCCGTGCTGAACGATAACAGCATCCCGCTAATTAAAGCCAAGGTGGTGGCCGGTGCTTCCAATAACCAGCTGGCCTCACAGCGTCACGACCTGATGCTACGCGAGCGTGGCATTCTCTACGCACCGGATTATGTGCTCAATGCCGGTGGCATCATTGATGTCTTCCATGAACGTATCGGTCACGAACACACCCGTGTTCGAGCCCATATCGAAACCATTTCTGAAACTCTTGAGGAGATCTTCCAGCGTGCGGATCAATCTGACCGCCCTACCGGGGAGATCGCTAACGAGCTGGCGGAAGAACGCTTTAAGAAATAAACCCTGCTAACAGAAAAACCGCTATAGCCTGTGGATAACCCACAGGTTAGAGGTTGCTTTTTTCTCTGCTCATAAAAATAAAAGATGGAGATTGATATGACTGAACTAACACAGAATCCGGCTGCCGGATCTGCTGCTGAGGATAGCACCAAGAAAAACCACCCACTTTGGTCGTCACGTATGGCATTTATACTCGCCGCCAGTGGCTCTGCCGTAGGTCTGGGTAATATCTGGAAGTTTCCCTATATCACCGGTGAAAACGGCGGTGGGGCTTTTGTACTGGTGTACCTGCTGTGTATCGCCCTGATCGGTATTCCAATCATGATCGGCGAAGTGATGATCGGCCGTCGTGGTGGATCAAGCCCGATCAACAGCATGCGCCAGCTGGTGCAACGCGACGGTTTGTCCAAACGCTGGATCTGGCTGGGTGGCATGGGAATGCTCGCCTCCTTCCTGATTCTGTCGTTCTATTCGGTGATTGGCGGCTGGGCACTGGCCTATGTAGGTAATTCAGCTGGCAGCCTGTTTGTCGGTGCTGGCGCTGATAGCGTCGGCGCACTGTTCGGTGATCTGCTGGCTGATCCCTACACACTGCTACTCTGGCATTCCGTGTTTATGGTGCTGGTCATTATGATCGTCGCCCGCGGTGTCAGCTCCGGTATGGAAAAAGCGATCAATATCCTGATGCCTCTGCTGTTTGCCCTGCTATTGATTATGGTCGGCTATGCAATGAGTACCGACAGCTTCGGCGAGGGTTTCAAATTCCTGTTCCAGCCGGACTTTTCCAAGCTGACGACTGAAGGCGTTCTTACTGCACTGGGCCATGCCTTCTTTACCCTGAGCCTGGGCATGGGCGTAATGATGGCCTACGGGTCTTACCTGCCAAAGAATGTCTCCATCGTTAAAACCGCGGTTACCGTCTCCGTGGTCGATACTACGGTAGCGTTGCTGGCAGGTCTGGCTATCTTCCCGCTGGTGTTTGCCAACGGCATGGAAGCCGGTGCAGGTCCTGGCCTGATCTTCCAGACTTTGCCGATCGCCTTTGGTCAGATGCCCGGTGGCGTCCTGTTCGGTACCCTGTTCTTTATCCTGCTGGTTGTCGCCGCGGTGACCTCGGCAATATCGCTGTTGGAGCCTGCAGTCGAGTGGCTGGCAGAGCAGAAAGGAATCAGCCGTCTGACCGGTACCCTGATCGGCGGTATCAGCATCTGGGCACTGGGTATCCTGACTATCCTGTCGCTGAACGTGTGGTCTGATGTCACGCCGCTGGCGATGTTCGAACGCTTTGAAGGCAAGACGATCTTCGATCTGCTGGATTACGTCACCGCCAACCTGATGATGCCGTTGAGCGGCCTGTTTATCGCCCTGTTTGTCGGCTGGTCTATGTCCAAACAAGCGGCTGAAAACGAGCTGTCGATCGGCAATGGCCTGGCGTACAAAGCCTTTATGTTTGTGCTGCGCTTTATTACGCCAGCCGCCGTACTGGTAGTGTTTATCTATAACCTGTCTTAATCATCCAGACAGCTCTTCACCACCGAAAAAGGCTTACCCGCGGGTAAGCCTTTTTTATTTACACGTCGTTACAATATAGTTTTGATGGATCAGCGAGGTTACCCTACTATTCTGAAACCAAGAGCAGCTAGGACAAATTAGAGCAGAGAGTCTGAATCATGAAAGTAAGCCATCTTGATCATCTGGCACTCACCGTCCGTGATATTGAAGAAACGGTAAAGGTGTTCGTCAGAATACATTTATGGAGTATTATGCGCCAACACATAAGCAGCTTAGCTGGAAGGGTTGTGCGATATTCACTTTCAAGGGTGACGCATTGCCGATCTCTGGGTACTGGGCGATCTGCAAAGCCTGGAGCAACAGCTACAGAAGAATGCCAAATAAACTCTGGCAGAATTATCATCCCAGCTCTACTGATTTGTGTCGCGGGCCTTATTCCGAAGATGCTCCCCAGTAACGCCAACAAAACAATTGGCTGGCCACGCTGACAGGCTTCTGTTTCAACAGTTAGAGCTGGACAGCTGAAGTAACGATCCTGTGTCTGGACCGCATAGCCACCCCTTGCTATCCTATGCCACATCAAAAAGCGGGGCTGCTGAAAAAAAGATTGCAACAATACCCCACCAAACACCCAACTGGGTATGGACTACCCAGTATGCTCCCTTAACAACTTTTCTGCTTTCTTTCTAGCGAAACAGCTCTCCTACAATGCAACTACTCTCTCAATCCTGATTGCTACACTCTTTATCTTTTTTTAACCCTACCGGGAAATCATCAGACAGCTCTGGCAAACGGCGCTATTGCCATTGGCATCAGTAACAACCACATCCCAATATCGGTTTTTCCTTGGCCCGCCCGATGTTGCAGCAATATTTACCGTCATTTGAGAGCCTGAATTAACTGTAATAGAGGAGGCTAGCGGAGTCGGACCCACACCATTTTGAAACACCACTGACATATTTCCCGCAAAGCCGGTACCGCTTAATGTGCTGACCGCATTACCTGCAGCCAGATCAGCTATCGTGAACGATGTTGCAGATGCCACCGAAAGTGAACCCGCGGGTGGATCAGGTTGCGTAATAGTGACCGCAATCGCATCGCTACCGGTAGCGCCTGCAGTATCTGTTACTTCTGCCGCGACCTGATGCTGCCCTGGAGATAAATTATTTACGCTGATATCCGGCCCTTGACCTATTTCACCGTCCTGGTCTGAATGCCAGCTAATATTGCTGGTGAGATCACCATCCTCAGCATCGTTGGCAGTGGAAGAGAAAGCAATGGCAATCCCCTGTTCGGCGCTGTAGTTATTTTGCGGCGTAGAAATAACGACAACAGGCGGCATTTCATCGGGGTCCCCGGCAGAGAGCACGACAATACGATAAATATCGACACTGTCCTGCCCGCCATTACCGATCGTTCTATCGGTATCGGTAACCTTCACTTTAACAGTACCGAAGGTACCAACAGGCAAGGTCACCGACATCAATTGGCTGCTACCACCGTTCAACAACAGGCCCAGTGGTTCATAGTTCACACCATCCAGCGAGTAGCTGAACTGGTAATCATCCCCATCAGTATTAGCCAGCGCCTGGGCATCAACCTCCAGCGAAACCAGCGCCCCTGGGGCAACACCGGTTATGTTCCAGATGTGCTCCAGCTGGCTGACCCGGTTCTTTGGTTTGCCTCCCTGATGCTGTTCCGCCAGACGCTCATAGCCAGAGCTAACGGTTGTATCCATATAGGTGCCGCTGATAACAGCGCCTGCCATAGTGCTTTCACCGCTGGCATTGGCATAAGAAGGCGCCGAGATAACCACTGCCTGAGTCTGGTTGGAAGTGCTGAAGCCGGCACTGTTATAGGGCTCTACCCGATAAACATACGCGCCGGAAAACAGGTTGTTATCAGAGTAGCTCTGGCTGTTTCGGCCTATAGTGGCAATCTGCACAAAAGCACCGCCATCGAGCTGGCGATAGATACGGTATCCGGTTTCATCATTATCAGCCAATGACGCCGGATCAGTCCACAGCAGATCGATATTGACATCGCCGTTCGGTATAGAAACCAGATCTGTTGGCGCGGGAGGCGGTGCGCTCGACACCACATCCTGCGGCACCGTACCGGTAATAAAGAACTGGCCCAGGCTGCCATAATCGGAATAACCATCAATCAATGGATCGCCAACGCCAACCCCGTCAATGGCCAGAATATAGCGCCCGGCCCCGACATCGATATTGATCTGGGCATAGGTATCGTTGACCGGATTGCTCAACGCCAGCAGGGTGCCAAACTCATCGTACAGGGCAACCTCAACATCCAGATTCATACCTCGCCGGGACTGGCTGGTAAAATAGTCTGTCCAGGCCGGAGTAATCGTCAGGTTGACGGTTCCCGGACCGACATCCATATAGAACAGATCGATATCAGAGCGATGCTCAATAATCCCCTTATTGCCCGGATCAATATTCGCCGGATCAGTAACCGGATTGGTAGCATAAACATAGATTCCGTCGGTAATAGTCAGAGGAGTAGCGAAGGCAAATAACAGATCTTCATGGTCATCATTGCGATAGGTTAGCCGATTAGCTATCAGTTGCAGGTCATCCTGAGCGTTATTCGCTCCGGAATACTCACCTTTACCCCACTGGGAGACCTGAGCATAGTAACCAACCCCCATAATTGGCCCCCAATCTATATAACCGGAACCATGGCCTGAGTAGTAGCCGGAGCCGCCTGAAACACCATCGTGGGACAGGGACAGGTTATGCCCCAGCTCGTGGGCTGCGGCTTCCGAAATGTTATGTGGCCCGGACAAGCCGTCAAGAAAAACCAGCGCGGGCTGGTAGTCAGTATAATAACTGGTGCCCCAGACACCGACATAAGCCACCCCACCACAGCCGCAGCTGTATATTTCATTACCATACTCATCCGCCTTACGGGTCACCAGGATATGGCCGACCTGTGGTCCGAAAGCCGGTGGCTCTTCGGTGGTTACATCGATGTCAAAGGGCGCAAAATCTTCCGCCACCCGCTTCCAGGTTTCGGCAATAGCATTCAGCTCAGACTGGCTAAATGAAGCTTCGTTGGCATCGCTATCATAGGGCCGCATATAGAGGGGGTCTGCGGCTGAATTCCAGGCAGTACCGCTGACGACATGGCCATCCATATCCAGATACACAACCCGGGATGCTCCAGGCTTGCTATGGAGCGTAAACACCTCATTAAGAGCTAGCTCCGCCACTGCAGGAGATCCACTTTCCGCCGGCTCAGCCTGCTCGCCATCCAACGCGGGATCTTCATAAAAAACACCACCGGCCCGGTCTACCCGCAGGAAAGGCACATCCTGTTCGGTAAACTCAAAACGGTGCAGCCAGCCCAGCGCCCTGTTCTGTGCCGCAGGTGGCAGTGATAACAGCTGACTTCGCAGTATACCGGGAGGCAGCTCGTTGATACTAAAAGGGCTGTTCGCACCAAAGGATCTGGCATCGCGGGCAAGCGTCGAGTCCACCCCAAATAAAATAAGTACGCTAAAAAAGGCAACAAGCTGCCACTTTAACCACGACCCCAGGTTTACCACAACCATCCCCTCTACCTGTTGCCCACTCAGTCAGATGTAACTGAATGAATAAGCAACGCCCCATTAACCAGATCGTTTCACTTTAACTTGCTAACCCCATTTAAAAACTAGCCTATTAATGACGATGAGGTTAGGACTATTTCTACAGACAACTAGTACTATTTTTGCAGAGGTGCATCCAAAACCAGATCTCGCTTCGTTTCCTTAGGTATCAACAATAAGTTAACAAAACAAAACAACGGGAAACCCAAGCATGAAAATACTAATAAAACCCCTAGCCCTTCTGACCCTTACAACAGCCATCAGCGCTTGTGCCTCAGATTCGACAACGATGCAGGCAAATCCTGTTGCCATGCAAAGCACTCCACTGGGTGATGTCATAACCACGCCTGATGGCATGACGCTCTATACTTTTGCCAAAGACAGTCAGGGAGTATCTAATTGCTACGGTGGTTGCGAGCAAAAATGGCCTCCTTTCATCGTTAGTGGCGATACAACAAACAACTGGGACTTCACCACCATTACCCGAAAAAATGGTGAGCAACAGTGGGCATATAAAGGCATGCCTCTGTATCGCTGGATTAACGATCAACAGCCCGGCGATATCACCGGCCACGGCATAAAAAACATCTGGTTTATTGCCCGTGCTGATGATGTGCCAGTCAAAGTCTTTCGCAATCAGGAGCAAAGCGTATTAACCGATCTATCTCAGCGCAGCCTGTATACTTTTGATAAAGATACTCAAGGACAATCCAATTGCTACGGCAAGTGCGCTGAACTTTGGCCACCACTGATGGCAGACAATAATGCAAAGAAAAGCGGTTCATTTGACGTAACCAAACGTAAGGATGGTAAGTTACAATGGACACTGAACGGACAGCCTCTGTATACCTGGATTAAAGACCAGCAAGCTGGAGATATCACCGGCGATGGTGTGAAAGGCGTCTGGCATATCGTGAAACAGCCTTAAAGGAAGCCGGGCTTGGCCACCAGGCCGAGCCACTGAGGATGACAGTTTGAGTTCTGACTTATTGAGTTCTAGCACATGGAAACAGCAGGTTGAGTCGCTTCTGGGGCAAGTTCGCCTGCATCACCAGCCTGCCTTCGAAAAGCTCTATCAGCTGACGAGCGGCAAGCTTTATGCGCTGATCCTGAAAATGACTCCAGACCGTGAACTGGCTGCCGATGCCTTGCAGGAAAGCTATACAAAAATATGGCGCCAGGCGGAACGCTACCGCAGTGATCTGGGTGAAGACTGGGCCTGGGCATGGATGTGCCAGTTAACACGCAATACGGCAATCGATCGCATTCGACAGACCGGACGCCGACGGGAGTCGCCACTGGAAGATAGTTTGCTGGATCATGCACTGGACGAAAGCGATCACTGGGATGAACGGCGAGACCTTAACCGTTGCCTGCAGAGCATTAAACCGGAACCCCGACAGGCAATCATGCTTACCTACGTGTACGGTTTTTCAAATGCCGAACTGGCAGAAAAACTGAATACCCCACTAGGCACGCTTAAATCATGGATTCGTCGCGGTCTGAAGGAGTTACAGCAATGCCTGCAAAATTGAACCCGGCTCAACGCTATAAGAATCCTGCTATCCGTTCCCACTTAGCCAGCCAGTACGTACTCGCCACCCTGTCCAACCGGGTAAAACGCCGCTTTGAAACATTGTTGAAAACCGATCCTGAACTGGAACGGGAAGTGTATCAATGGCAAAACAGACTCCACGCTATGAATGACAACCTTAAAGAACAATCGCCACCTGAAAGAGTCTGGTCAGAGCTAACCCAAAATCTGGGCCTGAGTGAGCTTGAAGTAAAGCATGAGTCCTGGTGGCAGCGAAGCTGGAGATCTTTATCATTGTGGCAATCAGCAACGGCTCTGCTGGCAATTATCACCCTATCATTTGCTTTATGGCCCATAGACCCGCAGGTACAGCCAGTGAATTATCTAGCCGTACTGCAATCGGATAACAACGTCCAGGAACCCGAGCTGGTAATAGCGGCCTATAAAGGCGCCAAGCCGGGAGAATCCCATCTGCACTTACAGTGGAATGATCGTGTAGAAAGTTCCTCCACCAGTAACTTAACCTTATGGACTGTAAGTCGTGATACGGGAGAACAAGTATCCCTTGGCCCGGTATCCACAGCAGAAACAACCCGCTTACTGACACCTAACGAATGGCAACTCGTTAAAAACAGCGCCGAGCTGTTATTGATAGAGGGCGACAGCCCGGACGGGCCAATCCGTTTCCGTGGTCCCTGCCTGCAGTTGAACCCATGGAATCAGGCATAATTGAGACCGATACATTTGGCTTTTAGCGTATCTGCTTGCGGCATTCAGATTAATTCATTACAGCCTGAAGGCTGCAATGTCCCTTCGCTTTTTTATGAAGAGATGAGCCCGACGCCTTCCTCCTGTATTCAGGCAATTTTTTTATTTAGACAAAAAAACTTCGTCCTACTTAGCTGTTGCGGGAAGCGGCGCAAGAGCTAGCAGCATTGTAAGCATAATCTTCATACCCAAGATGCCAAAGAATGGTTATTAGATTATTTATAGTATTGTTCTCAACTTCTCGGCAATTTCAGCGGGGGCTGTGTCATGAAATAGCAGCCCTGATAATTTACCGTCTCTGTTAATCAAATAGATTCGAGTAGTGTGATCCATACTGTAACCTAATGCAGAATTGTTGAGTTCCACTTTTCGATAAAAAGCACCATAAGCCTTAACTACTCGATCTATATCCTCCTTTTTCCCGGTAAGGCCTATCAGGCTGGAATGAAAGTAAGCACTGTATTTGGCCAGTTTCTGGGGATCATCTCGCTCCGGGTCAACACTGACAAAGAGCGGCTGGACATTAGCTGCTTCTTCAGGTGTTAAAAGGTTTATTGCCGCACTCATCTTTGCCAACCCGGTGGGGCAAACATCAGGACAGGACGTATAACCGAAAAACAGCAGGACAGCCTTACCTTTGAAGTCTTGAAGAGAGACATCCCCTTGATAAGACTCTAAGGTGAAATCGCCTCCCAGCTGTATTGAGGAGGGAGAGTCTGGGACATCCGCCTTAAAATTCCAAACCCAGCCTCCCAATAGCAAACCGAACAACAGTGGAATGATCAATAAAAGCCTAGACTTTTGTATTGTTAGAGCCATGAAACTTTCCTTATTTAGCCTCAAAATCAAACCAACCAGCGGTCATTTGTTCACCCTGACGTACAAATACTTTGGCCCGCCACACCATGGCCTCATTGGCGTGACCTGGAAGTGTTTTGGTTCCGGTGTAATGGCCATTGGATTGCTCGGTTAAGCTTAGTTGGTTTATGCCCATAAACATATCTACACCCTGAAAATCGATGCTAACCTCATCGGCCTCGAAGCCGGCCAGCTGGACCCGAAAATCAAGCGGGGTAAAGGATGTGATCGATTCCGCATCGATAGCCAAGATAATTTGTTGCTTTCCCCGGGTCGCCTGGCAGGAGCCCTGTTGAAAATCACAGACGACCGTTTGTATAACATCAACACCTTCTACCTGCCGGTTAAGAAAGCTATTTGAAAACAGCCATATTCCTGCCAAGGTGCCAACTAACAAAAGCGTGGTGCTAAGCTTTATAATCAAACTCTTATTCGATTTATTCATTATTTTTTCAGGGGACCCCATATTTTTCTGTCCATTCTTATTCATACAAAGCAATTCGTCTATTCTTGTTGCAAGCGACTAAAGACAGGCAACAAAGTTTCTTGCCATATTGTATCGTTTAACGGCCCTACATAGCGGTAACGAACAAGGCCATTTTTATCGATAATATAAGTTTCTGGTGCGCCATAAACCCCTAAATTCAACCCCAGGGTGCCTTTTTCATCGAAGATATTGGCGATATAAGGATTGCCAAGCTCTGCAAACCACTTATTTGCAGCAGCCACTTCGTCCTTATAATCGAGTCCATATATGGGAATATTGCGATTATGGGCCAATTCCATTAAAAATGGATGCTCAGTACGACAGGAAGGACACCAGGTGGCCCAAACATTTAACAGGCTGACCTTACCTTTAAATACTTCCTGGGTCAGTGTTTGCCCAGGGCGTTCCAGCCACGGTAATTCGAACGATGGAACAGGTTTATCAAGCAATGCTGAAGGCAATGCTTGTGGGTCTAGAGATAAACCTCTGAATAAAAATATGCCAAGAATGACGGCAACTGATATCGGTAAAAATACTATTAACCTTCTCATTTTAATCCCAGATAAAGACATAACAAAGGACTCATAATCCACTTAGATTAAAAGTCAGGACTTACACAGCAACAAAAAGTTACACCATCGAGCATTCATCTAGCCAAAATTTGCTATACCCGGGAACATTTCCAGCATCCAGATTGAAAACAGGGTCAGTCGTCCCGTCACCATTGCGATGCCCATGATGATCATGATGACTCCTGCACCTAATTGCAGATGACGGCTATAGCGGCTCAAAACCTTAACCCGCTTTTTAAACTGCCCCATAAAAAGGGCTGCCAACAGAAAAGGAATGCCTAATCCAAGAGAGTAAATCGACAAATAGATAACCCCGACGGAAGGCTCGGCAGCTACCGCGCTGAAGGTTAATATGGCCGCTAAGACGGCGCCGATACAGGGCGTCCAACCAAAAGCAAATGCCAAGCCAAGCAGGTAGGCAGTAAGAGGCGTCCCTCCCTTCAGGTGCGTGTGTATCCGGAAGTCACGCTGCAACCACTGAAGCTTCAGCAACCCGGTCATAAAGACGCCGAACAGGATGACCAGCCCGCCTCCCACGAGGTTAGCTTCGTACCGGTACTGCTGCAATAGGCTGCCGAATGCCGTTGCGCTGGCACCCAGAGCGACGAAGACGGTGGAGAAACCGAATATGAAGAACAGGCTAAGCATGACCTGCGGCTGTTTAACTGAGTGCCCGCCACTACCTTCCTGGCCCGCAATAAATGCGAGGTATCCGGGTACCAGCGGGAGCGTACAAGGAGAGAAAAAGGACACCACACCGCCGGCGAATGCGCCTAGAATTCCGATGCTTGCAATGCCTGCCATGTTACTTCTCCAGTAATTGAGATTGTGAAGGGTTAGGTGATCGAGCTTGGCTTTCCTGCCTTTGGAATTGCCTCTGCTGCGTCGTCCAAAGTGTTTTCAAGTAGGTAATTACAGCCGCAATCTCCTTTGGCGGTAATTCCTTTTGAAAAGCAGGCATGGTCAGCCTCTGAGTCTTATTGAAGGGATCACGCCACCCCTGACTGATCATGCGCTGTAACATCGCGTCGGAATGACGCCAGGTATGCCCTTCAGGCCCATGCGGTGGCGGAGGCATCTCACCTTGGTCATTCGGTTTTTTCCAATTCGGGGCGCCTTCGGCAGCTGCGCCATGGCAGGCAGCGCAATACTGTTGATAGATTTCGCGCCCTGAATTTATAAGATAGGAATCGGGCGGCGCTCCCTCGTCGGCATTGCTGGTCAGAGCCAGCATGCTGACCAACCCTATGTATAGGCGCAGCCGTGCACTAGAAGCCATCGAGTTGCTCCCATCTCTTCGACCGGTCTACAGCCTTGAACAGTTCTCCAGTGCGAGTGCCTGCATAGAGGTCACCTGAAGTTGTGACGAGTAAAGCCGTCACGTCCAACTTAAGTCCCCCCACCGGGTCCCAGTTTTCGCCCCCATCCTGACTGTGAAATACGCCTTTATCGGTTGCGGCATAGATTTGCGCCGGCTGTTTGGGGTCGTAGGTAAGTCCTGTAATCTCTCCGGCTAGAGAACCTGCCTCACGCCATAAGCAAAAACAGTCCATCGAACGACTCACGCCCGCCTTGGTTGCCGCGAAAATCCAACCGGTCTGCATGCTGTCAGGCATATCGGAGTGAACAATGATGTCGGTCATATTTTCCGGTCCTGCATGCATTAACTGCCAATCTCCTCCTGCATTTTCACTACGAAAAATACCCGTTTCGGGGATGACGGCGTACAGTGTGTCGGGCTGTTTTGCATGGCGAATCAGGCCGCTGACCTCTTTGCTGGGTAGGCCTTCATTGCGGAGATCCCAGCTCTTTCCGCCATCGACGCTGTGCAAAACTCCGGCCCCCGGTGCAGCAAGGTAAATGGCTTGGGGGCTACCGGCTTTTGCTACAACTGCGGTTACCCGTTCGACTTCGGCCGGTAATGAGATAGACAGCCACTCTTGAGTCTCAGTATCGAGTCGATAAAGCGCCTGGGAATAGGCCACAATAAGATCGCTGCTGTCAGGGTTGTGACTCAGAGAAACCACCTTGCTTTCGGGCAGACCAGCGGCGCTGACCACTGAGCTGCCGTATAGGAACAAGATACCCATTAGGAAATTAACGGTTTTATACGCACGGAGTAATTTTTTGAACTGCATTGATGCCATATCGCTTAGCTCTAATATTCTGGAAGAAACTTTCATAAATGTTGTTTAACCTTCGTCATGTTCACGCTGACGGTCGCTCAGACTTTTTCGCACTGACCATCTATCATTCCCACGGCGGTTGCTAATCCCTTGCATAAACCCGTGTTTGGGACGAGCCCGCTTTAAATGCATAGGAGATCAGCGCAGATGCCTTGGGACGACTGTCCATACCCGGAGCCCCCCAGGGCATTCCCGGCAGGGTGATGCCCTTGATATTTGGCCGCTCGGTTAGCAACTTGTTGACTGTATTAATCGGCACCAGTCCGTCAATCACATAACCGTCAACCATGAGCGTGTGGCAACCATCCAGGCCTTTCGGCACCCCGGCCATGCTTTTGATCTGGGAGAGGGAGGCAAGTGACTTGACCTCCACTTCAAACCCGTTCCTTTCCAGGTATTTCGCATAGTCATCGCAACAACCGCAACGCAACGGTTTGTACATGGTCGCTTGTTTGAGTTCGCCTGCCTGTGAAATCGACCCCATGAATGCCATAAACAGTATGGAGGATGATATCGTTATATTTTTTCCAAAATTTTTAAGTTTCATTTTAACCACCTTAGTCATTAGTTAGATCGTCAATAGAAGAGGATCCTGGAATCTAGGAATCCGTATCTTCGGAGGTCTTCTTACAGCTCGATCTATTCATGCAAAGACCCAAACCGCACATAACCAAGCAAGGGGCGACGGTCAGGATCACGGCGGCCGCACCTATCGAAACCAATATTTCCCAATTCAAAAACATTGCCACAGAAACGATCAGACCCACTGCTAACATCCATCGTTTCCCACCAAACAAAATGACTTTCAAATCACTCATCGTAAAATCATTGCTCTTTCTTGGAGCAGGTATCGGGGATTTCATAATTCACCTTCAATGACTTCTCAGCCGACTTAACTAATTGAAAAGATTAACTATCCGCCCTGTAGAAGGCGTGCAATTTACATATTATTAAATACATACAGATCCCATCTAGTCTGACTCCGCTTTTGCTATACCCATATGACCTTGTATCTGCGCCACAACCTCGGCGCTATCCCACTGGGCAGGACCTATCTTTCTGCCGATTTCGCGGCCTTGCGGATCGATTAACAACGTCGTTGGAATCCCTATAATATTTAGTAAACTTGAGGCGTTACCTGAACTGTCCAGGTAAACTTTCAAGTGATCTAGTTTGAAATCCAGATAGAATTCTTTGACTAGAGTTATTCCATTGGTGTTGTAGCCATCAATTGATATCGGGATAACATCGAAATCCGCTCCGCCCATCTCGGTGTTTTTCAAGATAGTTGTCACCATTTTTTCATTTTTTATGCGACCTTCT
>JBALVQ010000126.1:0-11253 GCA_036960915.1 Amphritea sp. | reverse complement strand
CCGCTGCAAAAGCCGCTGCCGGTAGCCCTTGGGATACCATCAACCCAGAATCTGCTGCTCGTATGCGTGCACAGAATAAATTCAAAACTGGCTTAGACGTAGCTAAATACACTGCTGACCTTATGCGCGCTGACATGGCAGCGTTCGACGGTGACAAGACTAAGTACACTCAGTCTCTGGGTTGCTGGCACGGTTTTATCGGTCAGCAGAAGATGATTTCTATTAAGAAACACTTCAACGGCCAAACTGATCGTCGTTACTTGTACTTGTCTGGCTGGATGGTTGCGGCTCTGCGTTCTGACTTCGGTCCTCTTCCTGACCAGTCAATGCACGAGAAAACTTCTGTTGCTGGCCTGGTAGAAGAGCTGTACACCTTCCTGCGTCAAGCCGATGCACGTGAGCTGGGTGGCCTGTTCCGCGCTCTGGACGCCGCTCGTGAAGCTGGCAACACCGCAGAAGAAGCTAAGATCCAAGATCAAATCGACAACCACGTGACTCACGTTGTGCCAATCATCGCGGATATCGATGCTGGTTTCGGTAACGCTGAAGCAACTTACATCATGGCTAAGCAAATGATCGAAGCGGGTGCTTGTGCACTGCAGATCGAAAACCAGGTTGCTGATGAAAAGCAATGTGGTCACCAGGACGGTAAAGTAACTGTTCCTCACGCTGACTTCCATTCTAAGATTCGTGCATTGCGTTATGCTTTCCTGGAGCTGGGTGTAGACAACGGTATTATCGTTTCACGTACTGACTCTGAAGGTGCTGGCCTTACTAAAGAAATCGCTGTGGTTAAAGAGCCTGGCGATCAAGGCGATCGTTACAACTCTTTCCTAGACGTTGAAGAAATCGACGTAGCTGACATGGCTGAAGGCGATGTTTGCTTTAACCGTGATGGCAAGCTGGTTCGTCCTAAGCGTCTTCCTTCTGGTCTATATCAGTTCCGTCAAGGTACTGGTGAAGAGCGTTGCGTATTTGATTCTATCGAAGCTATTAAAGCGGGTGCTGACCTGCTTTGGATCGAAACTGCAACGCCAAACGTTCAAGACATCGCCGATATGATGAATGAAGTGCGTAAAGAGATTCCTGATGCGAAGCTGGTTTACAACAACTCGCCTTCTTTCAACTGGACTCTTAACTTCCGTCAGCAGGCATTTGATGCCATGGTTGAAGCCGGTGAAGACGTATCTGCCTACGATCGTGCCAACTTGATGAGCGCTGAGTACGACGAGACTGAACTGGCTGCAGCTGCAGACGAGAAGATCCGTACTTTCCAGGCTGATACTGCTCGTGAAGCAAACATCTTCCACCACCTGATCACTCTGCCGACTTACCACACTGCTGCGCTGTCTACTGACAACCTGGCTAAAGAGTACTTCGGTGATGCAGGCATGCTGGGCTATGTTGCTGGCGTACAGCGTAAAGAGATCCGTCAAGGTATCGCATGCGTTAAGCACCAAAACATGTCTGGTTCTGACATGGGCGACGACCACAAAGAATACTTTGCTGGTGAGAATGCTCTGAAAGCTGGCGGCGCGAAAAACACGTCTAACCAGTTCGGCTAAGCATAGGTTGCTGACCGGATAGGCGGTCAGCACTCCAGAGGGCAGACTTCGGTCTGCTCTTTTTTTTGGTTCTTCAGGGAGCACCGTCCTAGTTACTTTAGGCTATAGGACCAACTGTTTCCTGATCTCTGCATGTCTTCGCCAACGCTCATCAGATTATTAATGGTGCGGTTCGCTTTGCTCACCACACCCTACAGTGTAATGCGTAAATTTGTGTAGGGTGCCGGTGAAGTATGAACCGCACCAATTTATTTTTGCTCATTTCTGAATTCTGTTGCAGATCAACAATCAAGTTTGGTCAAGCTAGTTACCGACAAAATACCAGTTCACCGATCTGCGCAAGCGCCTTATCGATATCTGTCAGGCTGTCACGGTTTTTAATCAGCATCTGTCCCAGGCTCAACGCCAGGCGCTCTGAATCAGCCCGGGCCTCAGGGTCTTCAATCGATTCAATATCCAGCACATGCGCCAGGCCGATGGTACGGCGAATCATTTCGGTACCCGCATAGCCCAGAGAGTCGGCTAGCAGCTGGGTGATGTACCAGTCAGCATATTCGGGAAGCTGCAGGCTAGGATCCCTGGTCTCTTCTGCCATATGCAGACGAAAGCGCTGCTCGAAAGTATTCCAGAGGGTCTTAACCCCTTGCAGTAACCATTGCTGGTATTCACTTCGGGCGGCCTTATCCCCTGGCAGGTTAGCCTGTCCGGCTATGTTCAACAGGTAATTACCGATGATTGAGCCTACATCGAAGCCAATTGGACCGACATAGGCAAACTCAGGATCGATGATCTTGGTTCCGGACTGATTGACAAATACTGAACCAGAATGCAGATCAGCATGCAGCAGTGCTTCGGCCTGGTTGAGGAACTTGGTTTTAAGGCGAGCAACCTCTAGCTTCAGCGCTGAATCACCCCATAGTGCCTCGGCATCTTCACGCAGGTATTCATTCACGTTATTACGCTCATGATCGCAGTATGGATCCCAGAAAAAGACCTCCTCGCTAATCTTGCACAGATCCGGATTGATAAAGCGTTTAACCAGGTCTTTCTTCTGCAGGCTATCAAGATAAAGGTCTGAGCTGTAAAACAGCGTATCCGCTAGAAAACGCCCCAGTTGATCTGCCAGAAGAGGTAACTGCTGACGCTCAACCATGGCATGGCGAAGGTTGCCGTATTCACCAATGTCTTCCATTAGAATTGCGCATTGCTCAGTATCATAGTGATACACTTCCGGTACCAGGTCCGGACAAAGCTTCGCCTGGTAACGCAGCGCCTCGGCTTCAATGCGGATACGATCCTGGGAGAGCGGCCAGCCTTCACCGATAATTCGAATATAGGGCAGTGCCTGTTTGACTATCAGGCTATGGCTGTCACTGAAGACGCGATAGACGAAGTTGATATTGCCATCACCAATCTCTTCTACAGACAGTGATTCTTCGGCGTTAAACAAGTGGCGATGCTGCCGGGTGAAGGCAATCACATCAGCATCGGTGGCAAATTTCTGAAAGCTCATTGTTGTAGTGATATCCAGCTGGTTATTGAACTGTTCTGTTACAATTACTTTATGCATTGTGGCAAATCACACAACTGCTGCCTACCCCTTTTCTGCGTTCACAGTTCCTGTTAATTTAGGCAGCCATTTTCATATTCGCCTTCACATTCACATTCACATTCACATCGGAGCCTGCATGAAAGATCTATTCGCGACCAGTATTAAGTATCAGCAAGGTAGCCTATATGTGCTCGACCAGCACCAACTCCCCCACCGGGAGCAGTGGTTAGCCTGTGACAGTGCTGATGCGATGATCGCAATGATCAGGAAATTACAGATCCGTGGCGCGCCGTTGATCGGAATCGGGGCAAGCCTACTGCTGGCTCATCTGGCTGAACAAGGATGTTCTTCTGATCAGTTACGTGCCGATGCCGAACGCTTGCGCGCCGCGCGCCCTACTGCTGTGAATCTGATGAACTGTATTGACCGCATGCTGGAAGCTCTAGAAATTGCAGGCCAACAAGGGTTAAGTGCCTGCGCGGAGCAGATATTTGATGAAGATATCGCTCTGTGCGCCAGCATGGCGAGTCACGGTGCGGATTTGATTCCTAATGGTGCCAATATTCTCACCCATTGCAATACCGGCAGCCTTGCCACCGCAGGCGTTGGTACCGCAATAGGCGTTATCAGTGCGGTCAAAGCTCAGGGCAAGAAGCTACATGTATGGGTCGACGAAACCCGTCCCTTATTGCAGGGCGGACGCCTGACGGCCTGGGAGATGGCACGCCTTGGGGTTCCTCACACTCTGATCTGTGACAACATGGCCGCCATGCTAATGGCACAGGGCAAGGTTGACGCAATATTAGTAGGATCTGACCGCATAGCAGCCAATGGTGATTTCGCCAACAAAGTAGGCACCTATTCCCTGGCGGTCAACGCCCACTTCCATAACGTGCCTTTCTATGTCGTAGCCCCCTACACCACTGTGGATCCTCACTGCGCGGATGGCAATGCCATCCCTATTGAGCAACGCAGTGCTGCTGAAGTACAGGGTGTCAGTGGCAGTTTCGGTGAGATTAACTGGGCGCCGGATAACACACCAGTTTACAATCCGGCCTTTGATGTAACCCCAGCAAAGCTGGTCACCGGCTGGATTCTCGATACCGGCGTCTATACAGCCGACCAAATCGCTGCGGGCGCGCTGAAAAACCTATAGCGTTTTTGGGTAAAAAAAGCTGGAATCGTCGTTCTTGCACATCCCTGTCCTAACGCCCATTTCTTATTAGAGAGCCCGTACGTCCTGTACGTCGTTCTTGCACATCCCTGTCCTCACGCCCATTTCTTATTAGAGAGCCCGTACGTCCTGTACATAACAGGGTGGGCATATTACTCACCCTGCGTTACCACTGTATGCGCAGGCTAACCTTCGAATTTAGGAAAGCTATCGGCAATGGCGTTGCCCGTATAGTTCGCCACCCACCCCTCAGGATTGTTAAACAGGCGGATAGCGGTAAAGTCCGGCTCAGGCCCCATATCAAACCAATGGGTTGTATTGGCCGGTACCGAGATCAGGTCATTTTTACAACACAGTACCTGATAAACTTTATCCGCCACATGAAGATAGAACATCCCCTCGCCTCGGACAAAGAAACGCACTTCATCTTCACTGTGGGTGTGCTCGCTGAGAAATTTCTGGCGCAGCTCGCCCTTTGCCGGGTTATCACTGGCGAGACTGATAATATCAATCGTGATATAGCCCTGCTCTGCGACCAGCCGATCAATCTCGCTCTTGTAAGCAACCAGAATATCTGCTGCGCTGGTATCTGCACTGATAGCACGGTCGGCCTGCCAGCGCTCGAACCTTACGCCGATCTCTGCCAGCACACTGCTGATTTCTGCACCGTCTGAGCTTTCAAGCAAAGGCTGCTGCGGATTATTAGCGTTATAAACAGTAATGCTGCTCACGTTGGTTACCCCTTTCATGTTTGATTACGTGGGTTTTTATCACAGTGTAATTTGATCGAATTGAGAAACTAGCTGATGATCACAGCTGGCTGGCTGTTGATCCCTGGCCAGCATAATTGTCGCCATACCCGCCTCGCGCGCTGCATCGAGCTCTTCAACCACGTCGGAAAGGAATAAAATTTCTTCACCGGGCAAGCCGATAGACGCCGCAATCTTACGATAGGCATCCGCTTCTCGCTTGTTACCGGTTGTGGTGTCATAGTAACCGCTGAACAGAGGCGTCAGATCACCGAAGTCACTGAACCCGAACAGCAGTTGCTGTGCCTTAACCGACCCCGAAGAAAACACATACAGGGCAACCCCCTGTTGGTGCCATTGATGTAGACATTGCTGGGCGTCTTTATACAGGTGCCCGGTAAAATCGCGCTGTTCATATCCGGTAACCCAGATTAGCCCCTGCAGGCTCTTTAACGCAGTTACTTTCTTGTCCTGATCTATCCAGTTTAAGAAAGCCGTAATCAGCGATTCAAGATCGGCTTCAGGCTGCCCCAACTCGGCACGCGCTTCAGCCAGAATGGTTTGTACGGCTGCATCATTATTATGCTTACGTAAATACTCAGGCAAATTATCGTAGGCATAAGGAAACAGCACTTTATGTACAAAATTGATATCGGTGGTCGTGCCTTCAATATCAGTCAATATCGCTTTAATTGTCATACTTTATACCTTGGCGCCAAGGCGGCGTATTTCCAGCTCACAGGCGAACAAGAACTCCAGCCCTTCCAGGTGCCGGCGGGCTTCATCGATATCACGTCCCCAGGCGTACAGCCCGTGACCCCGCACCAGAAATCCCCAACTCAACGACTGTTGTTGCCAACGGGCAGCTAATTCGGCCGCCAGCAGCGTAATATCCTGGGTATTATCAAATATTGCCAACTGGATAGAGGGCAGGTGACTTTGATTACCTGCCAGGGATTTCTGCATCTCGTAACCGGAAATTGTCATCCAGTTATCGACGCTGATCCGTGACAATACAGTAGACGCTACCGAGTGGGTATGCAGCACTGCACCGATACTGTCATCCAATCGATAGAGCCGGGTGTGCAGCAGTGTTTCTGCTGACGGCTTACGCTCGCTATTAAGCGGCTTACCTGTCAAATCAACCCGCAGAAAATCGGCTTCGCCAAGCGCACCTTTATGGCACCCGGAAGCTGTTACCAACACCTCATTATTGGCCAGGCGTGCCGAAAAATTACCACCGGTAGCAGGACACCAGCCCTGGCCATCGATCCACTGACCGGCATCGATCAGGGCTTGTGAAAGAGTTGCTCGCATAGAAACAAAATCCACCTGAAAATTTGATGGCTAGTTTACTCGATTTAAACAGGGTTACGGAATACGCTAGCGGCGATTGTTAGTTTGTAGTGGGCTCCATTGCCTCGAAAAAGCCGCTACAGTTAACAACTGCTTCGATAGATTCTGCGATGTGAACAAAACACCCAGAAACCTGGATAACTGATTATGCCTAACCTGCTTAAAGAGATTCCCGCCGATCTTCCTGATGAGCTATTTCAACAGCTAATTAGCAACGATAAGATTACAGTCGAACGCATAGTGTCTAAAGGCCACTGCTCTGCAGAAGACCACTGGTACGATCAAGAAAAGAACGAATGGGTTCTGTTGGTTAAAGGCGAAGCAATTCTCGAGTTTAGCGACCGGCGTTCGGTGCACCTTAACGAAGGAGACTACCTGAGCATCCCGGCTCATGAACGCCATCGGGTTAAGTGGACAGCAAATGACCGGGAAACTATCTGGTTAGCGATACATTACTGATTTATATCAGATGATATTTATTCACCTACTATGGAAAAACTCTCGTTCTGATACACTTTGGAACAAACTCTATGGCCAAAAGGTAACACAGCCAGATAATGACAATAATTTATAACGGACTAGCCATGACTGACACCATTACACTGCCCGAGCTAATCGATAGCAGCCTTACCTACTCTGA
Source organism: Amphritea sp. (assembly GCA_036960915.1). Lineage (GTDB taxonomy): Bacteria > Pseudomonadota > Gammaproteobacteria > Pseudomonadales > Balneatricaceae > Amphritea. The sequence continues at coordinate 4,217 of JBALVQ010000126.1, read as the reverse complement.
TCGGGTAGCCACCCTCACCTTTGAGCGACACGATGTACGTAATGCCCTGACAGGTACAGGCCTTATTGACGATATAGTCAATGTTGCACAATGGGTAAACCGTACCCTGCAAGTGTCCGTTCTTATTATTACCGGTAATGGCAGTGCGTTTTCTGCTGGCGGTAATATCAAGGAGATGAGTGAGCGCGATGGCACACACAAAAATGGAGCTTTCGGCGGTGATGTCTACGAAGTGCAAAATAAATACCGTCAGGGTATTCAGCGGATTCCTCTGGCGATGAGCCAGATTGATGTTCCAGTCATCGCAGCGGTTAACGGCCCGGCTATTGGTGCCGGATTTGACCTTACGTGCATGTGCGACCTGCGCATCGGATCTACCAAGGCGCTAATGGGTGAAACCTTTGTTAATCTAGGCATTATTCCCGGAGATGGCGGTGCATGGTTCCTGCAGCGCTTAATTGGCTACCAGAAAGCCGCTGAGCTGACCCTCACAGGGCGTGTAATTGGTGCCGAAGAGGCAAAGCAACTCGGTATTTTGCTGGATGTCGTCGAGCCAGAGCACTTGCTGGAAAAGGCGATCGAGCTGGCCAGCCGTATGGCCGAGAAGCCCCCGCAAGCTTTACGGATGACCAAACGCCTGTTGAAAACAGCGCAGAAGCTGGAGCTGCCCGAGTTCCTGGAGCACTGCGCCCTGATGCAAGGCGTTTGTCACAATACGGCCGATCATCTGGAAGCTGTCAATGCTTTCATTGAAAAACGTCCGGCTAACTACCAGGGAAAGTAAGTTACGTTTAGTTTTTCTTTAGTCGCTAAAAGAGCCTCTTCAACACTTTTGTTTCATCCAGTATTGTAGAGGCTTTCTTGGGACAAAAATCTGTCCAGGCAAATGAAATTAGAGTTATAGAGGCTGATAGCAGAATCACATTAACTGCTGTTGTCGCCCTTCCTGTCGAAATTTTAACATCCCTACTAAAAGGCCAGCTTTTTAGACTGAGCAGACATTGAGGATGATTCAATCCTTGTTATTTTGATTCGAGAGAGCCGCAAAGCTCATTAAGAATGGCAATCACCAGTAAACTCTAAATCGGCACCACCACCGTTTGGCAGAAAGTTGATATGCACTGATATAGCAGAGATTCCATCTTTCACCTGAGACTTTTCATCATTAAAAACCCAAACTTCGTAATATTCTGGATGCTTATGTTCAACGACCCTGGTTTCAATTAAGTTGGCTTCCAGGTAATCACATTTATTCTTTAAAATTCTATAAATATCTGTTTCTAGAGCAGGCTCAGCTTGCTTAACTATGCTTTCACCTGGAATACCTGCAAACTCATACGAGAGCAGCACAGTTTCCTCTCCTAAGTCGATGTGTTTAGCTCGATAAGGCGATTTCTCAGCTCTTAGATCTTTGTTAGCGAGTTCTTCCGCTCGCTTATATGTAGCCATACCGCTGCATGCGGAAATTATGGCCGCAATAGTAATGGTTATGATGATCCTTATCATTATTCAGCACCGTCCTTGTTATTTTGGTTCAAACACATCAATTTACTTCGCCGGTACCTTGCTGATCTGCTTTACCAGCCGGTAGATGATCGAAGTACCATCTGCGGGTATCTCGACCTTGGGCACATGCGAAACCGAGACTTCTATCATGTAACGGTAGCCTTCCTCATAGGTAAATCCGTCAATGTCGTCATAGAAGTACTTCCCGTTCACCACCATACATTTCATAGGCGCTACTCCCACGCAATCGACGAGCTGCGGATCAATGGTGAAAGTTCTTGTCGCTGACGTTTGGGATTTGCCACTTTCTACAACCCCGCACCCAACCAGAGCAGTTACGATTAAGATGCCAAGTAGCATTCTAAGCATTTTCCTTCCTTGTTATTTTGGTTCACCAAACGCTACATAGTAACGGTTGGCAGCTGCCGAAAGTTAAACTATTTAACTTACTATTTCTGCTCTTCCAACCAATCAATAGCCTCAATTGCAATAACATCGCAGGTATCAATAATCCCGCCTTATTCGTCTTTCACGCTCTCGATTACTTTGTCACGACTTACAGCAACAAAATACTGTTTCCCTTGATTGTAGTCAGTAAGGTATCGGTGGTTTACGAATTGCTCATCGGCATATTTCAGCCATGCTATGAAAGCATCTTTTCTATTCCCAGTAAGGGGACATATTTGATTTAGCCGAGAATAGTAACCGGCCTTCTAGCCATAGTGCGACACTCCATCTTTGGATTAAAGATAGCGTGTTGCGTTGATTAGTTGAATCCACAGCCAATAGCGGACATCAGCACTCGTAGTACATGGCCTAGCAAATTTATTTAGCCCACCATTAAGTTGCTAAGTTATGGGCACATCTTTTCAGGCGAAGCAATTTACATGCAATGTTATCTGAGAATAGTTACTATTCTTCTCCAGCCATTTCGATGAATGCTCCATGGGTCTCTCGATAAGACGGCCGTTGCCGGATACGCGCTACATAGGCAGCAACCTTGGGCGATGCATCGATCCAATTAAAGACCATTAAGAAGTCCAGCAGACCGCCAAAAACTACGTCGGCAGCGGTGAATTGCTCGCCAAGCGCCCAACCAGTTTCGGGAGTCATTGCTTCTACAGTTGCCAATACGCGAGGCATGTCCCCCCATCCAGCCGACACGGGATCGGGGTGCTCTAATCCAGAAGCTATGAGTGAAAATGCTGGCTCAATTGTGTTACCTGCGAGAAACAGGTAGCGATAATAAGTCGCACGGTCAACAGAGCCTATTTCAGGTGCAAGACTCTTTTCCGGAAACTTGTCAGCGAGGTATGCACAGATGGCAGCCACTTCCGTAACCACTGTTCCACCATCCACAAGTGCAGGCAGCTTACCCATCGGATTGATTTTCCGAAAGTCCTGCAAATTATTCTCGTCAGTTGTAAAGTCGATGATGATTTGTTCGTGCTGAGCATCGAGTTCTTTGAGCATCCAGTCAGTGGTGACCGCCCTGCTCATTGGATTGTAGTAGTGCTTCATGTTTAGAGTTCCTCGTAGCCATATGGCGAAGTTGAAAGATGCATTGATTGCTATGGGCTATTTCCATTTAGAGTGGAATATACCCACTGGTTTGAAGTATATGGCAATTTATGCCGTTATATGGCACATTAAATTAATGATAAGTACCAGCTATGAACAACGTGCTGAGCGGCGTAACCGTCTCATCGGCCTGCTTCAATCTGAAGAGCACTGGAAGACCTCAGATTTACGCGAGCACTTGGGTATTAGCCAGCGTACGTTGATGCGTGAGCTGGCAGAGCTAAGGCGTGCCGGTTATCCAATTGAGTCGGACAGGGGGCGTGGGGGAGGCATTCGTTTGAATGGCAGGTGGGGAATTGAGCGCCTGAATTTAAACCATCAGGAGGTAATTGAATTGATACTCTCGTTAGCGATTATGGAGTCCCTGCAATCACCACTACTAACTAGCAATCTGAAAGCTATCAAGCAGAAGCTTTTCCAAGCCTTCCCTCAAAAGCAGCGGAGCGAAGTCAGCAATATCCGTAAACGTATAATGATTGGCGACAATGCTAAAGCAAATGTAATATCTAATTACACTACACCGGCACAGCAAATTTCCGAGAGCATAGCGGAATCATTTTTACGACGGAATTGCTTGGAGATCGAATACCAATCCGAGGCAGGGGAGAGAACCCTTCGAGTGATTGAAGCGCAGTATATACTACTGAATTGGCCTATATGGTATATCATAGCTTGGGATCACCTTCGGTTGTCATCCCGAGTGTTCCGAATAGATCGAATTAAGAATGCTCGCATTGTTGATGGCAGCTTCCAACTTCGCCAAAAACATATGTTCACTGATATTTACACTCCGTTTTATCAAACTATTTAGGCATAATCGTTCTAGAAATGATTAAGATCCGCTCCTCAAATGTGAGTTGAACCGGCGTCTGGGCAGCCTTCTTGTGTGTCCGCTATGGGTCGTTAGTGACCAAACAGCCACCCAAAGCCAGTCAGCTACCCTCGTGATTACTTTGCGAAAACGGACATCAGGTAGCCAGGAGCATGAACCCGGCTAGGCCATAGCGATTCAGGGAAAATATACGCTTTCGGCCAAGAACATTTATCGGAAGTTAAGATGGTTTTAGTCTCTTAATGACACCCAGCAGACAATGATGAACAGCTAGCGTCAGCCCCACCTTCAATCTATA
>JBALVQ010000008.1:52069-98511 GCA_036960915.1 Amphritea sp. | reverse complement strand
GCATACAAACCAGCCCTCTACAAAAGATCCACGCTATCTGACGAAGAACCTTTTTTAGTTATGTTCAGGCGTAACCTACTGAATCTTTATTTATGGTTTTTATGAAATTTTTACAGAATTTGGACGGCTGTAGCTGGTTTTTACTGCTACCTTAGAAAGGGCATTATTTTTTCTGTGGTGTTTTAAGGATAGCTGGAGGTTTGTCGTTTTTTTAATGGTAGATAAATACCAAGTTTGCCAGGTTTCTTAGAGGTTATACCTCCTAAAGTGAGGATTCCTGATCTGTTTTTACTGACAGTTACTTCTATGCTTAACTGAGTATCCATTGATTCTTGCCTCTGTTGCTAACGAGCATTCGGAACAGAGATCTTTTTGCCAGGGTATAGAAATGCATAAATTATTTAAACGCTGCTTAATTCCGCGCGTGTTTCTCACTTCTATTATTCTACTCAGTACCGCCTTTTTAGGATCCTTTGCCTATGGGGGGCATCCTTCTGAAAATGAAAATCTGGCACTGGATTTAACTGCTGACGAAAAGGCCTGGCTGGATGCACATCCCGTTATTCGCTTGGGAATAGATCGCAACTTCGCGCCCTATGAATGGATTGATGAAGCAGGTAATTACAAAGGCATGGCTGCGGATTACCTGAAGCTGCTTGAGCCGCGCCTGGGTGTACGCTTTGAACCTGTACGCAATAAGAAGTCCTGGGGGGATGTACTGGAAGCAGCCCGCAAAGGGGAGTTCGATATGGTCTCTTGCCTGGTGCAAACCGGTGACAGGGATGCCTATCTTGATTTCAGCGAGCCTTATCTCTCCAGCGTGGCGGTAATTATCAGTGAGCAGTCCAGGGGGTATATCGGTACCCTGGACAGGCTATCGGGAAAAACAGTCGCCATTCACAAGGGGCACTATACCAATGAATTGCTAAAGGTTAATTATCCGGATATCCGCATTGTTAATACCAGCAACATTCAGGAAGCATTGCATATGGTAGCCGAAGGTCGGGCAGAGGCTTTTGTCGGTGATGCTACTGCAGCCAGTTATGTGATGAAGCAGGAGGGGCTGCTCAATCTGAGTTTTTCCGGACAAACCGAATATCAAAGTGAATTCAGAATCGGTGTCTACCAGGGAAATACGCTATTAAGTAGCATCATTGGCAAAGCGCTAGACAGTATTACGCAAGCCGAGCGCGATGCAATTTATGACCACTGGCGTGGGATGGAGATACAAACGGGTATCCGGCCCGAGCAGTTGATCAAATATGGTGCGGGGGTGCTGGCGCTATTTTTGATTTTTGCATACTGGAACTACCGTTTGAGGGTCTCTGAACAGGCATATCGAAAAAGCGACCTGGCGCACCGAAAGAGTGTACGGGCACACCGCGAGAGCGAGCAGGCCCACCGTCGCAGTGAGCAGCGCTTCAGAAACCTGGTCGAGACCACCAACGGTATTGTCTGGGAAGCCGATGCGCAAAGCTTTGTGGTGACCTATATCAGCGATAATGCCGAGCGATTACTGGGTTATCCTGCGGTTGAGTGGCTACAGCCGGGCTTCTGGCAAGAGCATATATACTCCGAAGATAGGGGCTGTGCTGTGCAGTACACTGTTGATCAGACAGGTTTGCAGGAAGACCATGATTTTGAATATCGCTTTTTGACTAAAGCAGGTGACATAGTCTGGCTCAGGGATATGGTCAGTGTGGTGGTGGAAAACGGTAAGCCGCGTTGGCTACGCGGCATAATTCTGGATATTACTGAAGTAAAACAGGCGGATCTGCTGATAAAACAAAGCGAGCAGCGTTTTCGCGAGCTTATCGAGAGCCTGCCTGCCATTGCGGTGCAGGGCTATGACAAAGAGCGAAATGTTGTCTATTGGAATGCTGCCAGCAGTGCTTTATATGGCTATACCCGCGATGAAGCGCTGGGACGGAAGCTGGAAGATCTGATTATCCCGGATGAGATGCGTGTACAGGCGATCCAGGATCACCAATACTGGCTAAAAACCGGTATTGCGATTCCAGCCGGAGAGATGGAGCTCAAACACAAAGAGGGCCAGATGATCCCTGTCTTTTCGAGTCACGTGATGCTTAATAAAGGGCTCGGTGAGGGGGATATGTTCTGTATCGATATCAGCCTGGCAGAGCAGAAGCGGGTGACCAAAGAGCTGACCTATATGGCCAGTTATGATTCCCTGACCCAGTTACCCAATCGCCGGACTTTTCTTGATCGACTCAGGCAGCAGGTTAAAAAATCGAAGAGAAATGGCCGGCAGGTTGCCCTGATGTTACTTGACCTGGACCATTTCAAGGAGGTCAACGATACTCTTGGCCATGATATCGGCGATCTGCTGTTGAAAGAGGCTGCCCAGAGGCTGAATCAATGTCTGCGGGATTCCGATACCGTGGCGCGTTTGGGGGGAGATGAGTTTACGGTTATTCTCGGTGATCTGGAGGATAGCAGTGTGATTGAGCGTATTGCTCAGAATATACTCCAGCAACTGGCGACACCGTTTTATCTAAAGCGGGAAACCGTATACGTTTCCTGCAGTATCGGAATCACCCTATATCCCTTTGATTCGTTTGATATTGACGTGTTATTGAAAAATGCTGATCAGGCGATGTATGCTGCCAAGGATATGGGGCGCAATCGCTACAGTTATTTTACCGCATCAATGGAAGTTGCCGCCCTGGAGCGGCGGCAATTGAGTAATGACCTGCGTGTGGCGATGGAGGATAAGCAGTTCCAGCTTCATTATCAGCCTATTGTGGAACTAAGTAGCGGACAGATATATAAAGCGGAGGCCTTGCTTCGCTGGCAACACCCGAAGAGAGGCTTGATTCCACCCACAGACTTTATTCCTGTTGCGGAAGAGAGCGGCATTATCGTCGATATTGGCAACTGGGTGTTCAGTCAGGCTTTACAGCAGGTCGCGCAGTGGCGACGTAAGTATAGTCCGGACTTTCAGGTGAGCATTAACACATCGCCGGTACAATTCCGCTCTGAAGAATGTCGCCAGCAAGAGTGGTTTGCTCAGTTAAGTAAAGCGGGATTAAGCGGTCAGGCGATTGTCATTGAGATCACCGAAGGCGTCCTGATGGAAGACAGTCCGGTGGTGCGCGATAAGCTTCTGGGTTTCAGGGATGCGTTTATGGAGGTGGCGCTTGATGATTTTGGTACCGGTTACTCCTCCCTATCTTATCTGAAACGTTTTCACATCGATTATCTGAAAATCGATCGCTCCTTTGTTAGTAACCTAACCTCAGATTCTAATGATATGGCATTGTGTGAAGCGATTATCTTGATGGCCCACAAATTGGGAATTAAGGTTGTTGCCGAGGGCGTTGAAACGCAGGAGCAATCTGACCTGCTAACGGCGGCCGGTTGCGATTATGGTCAGGGATACCTGTATTCCAAGCCGGTGCCAGTGGAGCAGTTTGAGGGCTTGTTTGAAAGCCTGGACGTGCTTGAGTAACACCACCAAACTGCTTGATGGTTAGCTACAGTTGCCGTGTTGCTACCTAGGAGCCTGTCGGACTTAACACTAATCTACTGCGGAAAAGTCGAATTTGGTCATATTTCCCGATCTTTCACGTTAAATAGCTGGCTATTCGCCACAAAAGATCGAAAAATCTGCCACAAATCGCCTTCCCCTCGCTACGATCGGCCAAGCCCGACAGGCTCCTAGAGAGTGCTGCTATCAGGGTATATTTTGTATTATCTCGAAGAGCAATCAGGGCTTTGCTTTACCTTTCAATCAGGCAATCAGGCAGTTGGCAAAGTGATAAGGACTTGAGCGATCCGCTATCAGAGCTAAGCTCGCGCAGGCTGTCAGCGTAGTTTGCTTGTCCGGGCGCTATGGCAACTGCACATGTAGCGGCTTCAACAGCGGCAGTATTACAGCCGAGTTTCTGTAGTGAATAAGCAAGGTTGTTCCAGCCCGGTGCAGGATCCGTTGAGTGTTCTATATAGTCCCTGAAATAGCGGGCTGCGGATGCAAAATCCTGCTGTGCATAACGGGTATTGCCCAACCCCATCAGGATCATAGGGGTGTCTGGCCAGCGCTTGTCTGCACTCTGGTAGGCAATTCCTGCTGCATCCAGTTTACCGGTGAGTTCCAGTGCGCTGGCTGCTTGCATATAGCGGGACTGGGTGACCGTTGCGGGTAGCTTGGTTGGCGGCAGAATTGTTTGCGCCCAGTTACCGGCCTTGTCCCAGGTTTTTTTAAACAGGGTCAGATCGGTGGCATAGCGTCTGTCCGGGCCGGAACGCAGCAGTATCACCTGTTGCTCCAGATCATAGCCGATAGCCACGGCGAAGTGCCACTTGGGGAACCAGCTGAAGCCCAGGTTTTGCATCACCAATACCGGATGATTAGCATCTAGCTCAAGCAGTATATCCTCCAGCTTTGCCGCCAGAGGATAGACAATCAGGCCATGCTGCCGGGCGCGGGCAACCAGCTCGATGCCTAAGCTGCCTCCTCTACCGGGAATATAAACCTGGGGCCTGAGCTGTTCGGGAGTCGTTTCAATGCCGTTAGATGCCAGCATGGTCGCCAAAGATGCCGGTCCACACTGATCAGCTTCCTGTGGGAAATACGCAAGGTTTTGCAGCTCGACTGAGCCCTTCAGCGCTGGGTTTTCGGCGAGTTCTGCTTGCATCGGACGATTGATACCGCAGCCTGAAACCAGCAATAGAATGCTGGTCAGGCTGAGCAACCGTATGAGCCTAGCGGTTAACACAGTGAACAAAACTGAAAAGATCTGTAGCGCACATCGCATCTGTAATGACAAACACAACGAAAATCAGCGCCAGTAATCCGACGAAGCCTTCTCCGGCTGGCTGGGTTTCCAGTTGCGCATTCAATTGGCTTATTTCATCAGGCGTCAGGCTGGCAACTCGATCTTCCAGTACTTCCGGATTAATGCCCATATCCAGCAGCTGCTGTTTAAGCTCAGCAGACTCCATCGCCTGTATCAGATCGCTTTTGCTGTACTGTTGAGTGTCGGTTTGAATCACTGACTCCGTGGGTATCATCGCAGCGTTCACAGATATTGCCTGAACGTTGAACAGAATAACCAGGCAGATCAGCAGCTTGCCGATCACGGACTTCAGATACACAGTTTTCATAGTAGTTGCCATCTTCCCAGGTGAAGCATAACTGTTGCTTCATGATTAAATACGGAGCTGTTGATTGGGAAGTTGCTCAACCAGTCCATAGCCCCCCCAGGCTATTCAGGGTACCTGAGAGTCAGGTTCCTGATTCAGAGCTGTGACATGCCAAATGCACATCAGTTCCTACAGTGTAAATGATGATCATGGTGAAATGTTTGCAGCGTTACATCGATGCAAAGCTAGAAAAATCCAGCGTTGTCCGCTGGCTTTTTCACAGGCATTTCCGCTAAAAGGGAAGTCAACCGACGATACCCTGATTCTTCAGGTATTCCTCATAACCGCCACGGAAATCGACCAGCCCATCGGGCTTCAGTTCTATCACCCGGGTAGCCAGGGAAGAAACAAACTCGCGGTCATGGCTGACAAAAATCAGCGTGCCTTCGAAGTTATCCAGAGCCAGGTTAAGGGATTCGATGGATTCCATATCCATATGGTTGGTTGGCTCATCCAGCAACATGATGTTGGGTTGTTGCAGAATCAGCTTGCCGAACAGCATACGGCCCTGTTCGCCACCGGAGAGTACCTTGACGGATTTCTTGATATCGTTCTGGGAGAACAGCATGCGCCCCAGGCTACCGCGAATTACCTGCTCGTCAGACCCTGTTTTAGTCCACTGAGCCATCCAGTCAAACAGGTTCAGGTCTTCGGCGAATTCGTCTGCATGATCCTGAGCGTAATAACCGATGTTGTTATTCTCAGACCATTTTACCTCACCCTGATTCTGAGTTAGAGAGTCCAGGTCAAGATCGCCATACAGGCTACGCAGTAAAGTAGTCTTGCCGATACCGTTAGGGCCGATAATGGCGATACGCTCGCCAACTTCTACCATCAGGTTGAGGTCTTTGATCAGCGGGGTGCCATCGAAGCCTTTGCTCAGGCCTTCTACTTCCAATGCCAGGCGGTGCAGCTTCTTCTCCTGATCAAAGCGGATAAACGGGCTCTGACGGCTGGAAGGTTTGATATCGTTAAGCTCGATCTTTTCGATCCGGCGGGCACGTGAGGTGGCCTGCTTTGCCTTGGATGCATTTGCAGAGAAGCGACTAACAAAGCTGCGCAGTTCTGCTATCTGGGCTTTCTTCTTGGCGTTGTCCGACTGCAGTCTTTCCTGTACCTGGGTAGATGCGATCATATAGTCATCGTAGTTACCCGGATAGACACGCAACTCACCGTAGTCCAGATCTGCCATATGCGTACAGACACTGTTGAGGAAGTGACGGTCGTGGGAAATGATGATCATGGTGCTGTTACGTTCGTTCAGTACGTTTTCCAGCCAGCGGATAGTGTTGATATCCAGGTTGTTGGTCGGCTCGTCCAGCAGCAAGATATCCGGATCGGCAAACAGGGCCTGGGCCAACAGAACCCGCAGCTTCCAGCCGGGAGCAACGGCGCTCATCAGGCCGAAGTGCTGCTCGATAGGGATATCCAGGCCCAGCAGCAGTTCACCCGCACGGGATTCGGCGGTGTAACCGTCTATCTCGGCAAACTGAACTTCCAGTTCAGCGACCTGCATGCCTTCTTCTTCACTCATCTCCGGCAAGCTATAGATACGGTCACGTTCCTGTTTGACTTCCCATAATTCATGGTGACCCATGATCACCGTATCTAATACGCTATACTCTTCAAAGGCAAACTGATCCTGACGCAACTTACCAATGCGCTCGTTAGGGTCTTTGCTGAAGGTGCCCGAGGTAGCATCCAGATCGCTGCCGAGGATCTTCATCAAGGTGGATTTACCACAGCCGTTAGCGCCGATCAGACCGTAACGGTTACCTTCGCCAAATTTTACAGAGATGTTTTCGAACAGTGGCTTGGCGCCAAACTGCATGGTGATGTTCGCGGTAGATAACAAAGCAGGAATCCAGATTTTAAAGTCAATAGGGAAAGCCGCGCATTGTCCCATAAATTGTGCAAAAAGTATGCGAAATAGTTGTTTCATTCTGAGAAGAATGCGGCAATACTGCGGAATTCCAACAGAGGTTCTTTTTTATGGATAAGCAACAGCTGATAGCGCAGATCATGGCAAAGCTTCAGGAAGATCTTGAGGTTAACATTGAGGCGGCAAATGAGGCGCGAGATGCTGCTATTCATGATGAAAGTGTCCCCGAAACCCAGTATGACACGATTGGCCTTGAGGCATCATATTTGGCCCATGGCCAATCAAAAAGGGTGCAGGAGCTGGAGATGAATCTGGCCGATTATCGTAGCCTGGTTGTGCGTGACTTTTCTGCAGACACACCGGCAGGGCTTTCTGCACTGGTAACACTGCAAGACGAATTCGGGGAAGAGCGGCATATTTTTATTGGCCCAGCAGGCGGTGGTATTCAACTTGACTTAGATGGTTATACCGTTATCGTCGTGACGCCAGAGGCGCCGCTGGGGAAAGCGTTAATAGGCAAGTATGTTGGCGACATGCTGAGCTTGCCCCAGGGTGAGTCAGAAATCACCCATCTAAGTTAGAAGGCTTTCCAAACACTTATTTGTGTGGCTTTGGATTTAGATAAAGGTAATCCGTGCGTTACAATGCGCGCACATCAAAGTTATACCGATTTAAGTTATACCGATTTAAGTTATACCGATTTAAGTTATACCGATTTAAGTTATAGCCACCAGGATATGCGATGAACGTTACAAAAGATAAGGTAGTGCAGTTTCACTACAACCTGAGCGATGCTGATACCACTGTTGAAGAGACCACCCGCAACGGTGCGCCAATGGCCTATTTACATGGCCATAATAATATGATTTCCGGTCTGGAAAGCGTGATGGAAGGTAAGGCTGTTGGCGATACATTCTCTGCTACCCTGGAGCCTAAAGATGCGTATGGCGAATTCCTGCCAAACTGCGAGCAACGTATTCCGGTAAAGCACCTTCAGGGTGCTAAAAAGTGGCGACCGGGTATGGTGGGAACGGTACAAACTGAGCAGGGAAAGCGTCAGGTTACGGTTGTGAAGGTGGGTAAATTTATGGTGACTGTCGATAATAACCACCCATTGGCCGGTAAAACCCTGACGTTTGATATCGAAATTATGGATCTTCGCGATGCTACTGCAGAAGAAATTGGCCATGGCCATGCTCACGGTGTTGGCGGACATCAGCACTAAGCATCGTTTCTAATAGTTCGAACGCAGTAATCAACACAGCTTGCTGGTTTGATAGAGCCGCCGACCAAACCACGATGCTGGCTAAAAATCAGTGTTATGGCGGTTATCGTGGGTATAGCCTGCCCCCTGGCACTCCGTCAAGGGTGCCGCTGGGGGGAGGTGCTAACCTATACTACTGTAATTAGCTAAGTCAGCTTTTTGACTGTGGATTCATCTGATCAATGCGTGTGTTGCCGCGCGCTATTGAAGTCACGACACAGTGCAACCACTTGGCATTACTCTATTTACAGCCAGACTGAGGACTCTGTGAGGATCAAATATCCTGTCCTTCAGTTGGCTGAGACACTTCCTATTGTCAAATCGAGTCTGTATTACTGTGCATTAGGTTGTTTAGTGTCTTCCCGTAACCATGACCAGGCGTTATCGATTTCGGACTTATCGAAATACTTAACTGTCGCTTTAGTGAAGGGGGTTGACAGCTTGGCCATCCACTCTTCCCAGTTGCGATCGCCCACCATCGCGATACGTTCAAAGTCAGAATAGTGCTTGGCGCCAAACTTGATATCGTCCCATGCGGCGTTCAGATCCCATCCATGAAAATCTTCCATATGCGCGAATAGAGACAATTTACCCTCAGCTTCCATAGCATCTTCCATGGTTGGCACGAATGTCTTGTAGTCCTCGTCATGCATTTTTCCGCTAAACCTGAATCCAATTATTTTTGGAGAGTCAGTCTGAAGTTGTTCAATCATAACCTACACCTCATAGAGAATAGATCGTTCAGCGCCTAACTTATGCGGTGTTGGTTTTCCCTACTCAGTGGTACACCTGGTTAAGCGCTTTCTTGCGATGCGTGTTTCTAATGATCTCCTCCTGGTGTCTTCAGTATGAGCCAGCTAGTAATGAACTTCTACCTGAGCCACTAAATTTTTCTGCTGCAGAGCATGCTTCGTTATAAGCTTAATGTCAGGGTTAACTAATGATGTTTCCGGGAGCCTTGATTAAGTTCCCTGTATAGTCATTTGCTATCGATTGAGTGGCTGCTGATAACCCGTAGGGGCCTTAATCGTAATCAATTTCGCCCGGCAAAAAACTACATCAGAAATCAGTAAGGCAATCGCGAAACTATTCTGTCAAAAAGCTACGCATTACAGCCGGTATAGGGGCATCAGTTGCCCGTCCCTAATTCGACAGCAATTAATTATGGAAACCTGTGAACAAGTCCAATTCGCCTTAGTATGCCTTCTGGGTACTGGCCGTTCTATAGCCCGCAGAGAAAGCATTAGACTTATTCGCAGGTTCCCTACATGGTTTAGACCTTGTCAGTTTATAATTTGACAGTGGTCATTTGTTAAGACAAAGGTAAATACGCTATAACTGGTTATTGATCATCAATAAGCCAGATCATCAAATTTTATGGCCAGATATTGAAGATTGATCTTCTTGCCCCCATAAATGGGAGCGAATCAATCGGGAAATTATTATGGATCGTCGTCTTAGTAAGTTTATTTATCGTTATAGTGCACGCGACCAGATTCGCGTTTCACTACTGACCTTATTCGTTTTCCCAATCCTCTATTTGTCGCTGGAACTGCCTAAAACTATTATCAATGGGGCTATAGAGCGTTCCGGCAGTAATACATTTCTGGGAATGCAGTGGCAACCCGTGCAATTTCTCTTATTGCTCTGCGGTCTGTTGTTACTGACGGTTCTGGTTAACGGTTTATTCAAGATGCGCATTAATACCTATAAGGGCATCATTGGCGAGCGCATGGTGCGACGCTTGCGTTATCAGCTCATGGAGCGGGTACAGCGTTTTCCACCGGCACAGTTTCAGCGTGTATCGCAAGGTGAAATCATCGCGACAATCACCTCGGAAACCGAGCCGCTTGCTGGTTTTATCGGCGATAGCCTGGCGCAACCCCTGTTTCAGGGCGGAACTATGCTGACCATCCTGACCTTTATGTTTGTTCAGGATCCGGTTCTGGGCGCTGTCGCGGTCTCGATGATTCCGCTGCAGGCCTATATTATTCCCAAGATGCAGAAACGCCTGAATGCTTTGAAAAAACAGCGGGTAAAGCAGGTGCGGGTACTGGCCAGTAAAATAGGTGAGAGTGTTGATGGCAATCGTGAGGTGCGAACTAATGGCACTCAACAGTATCATCTGGCACATTTTTCGCAGATTTTAGGCGAGTTATTCACTATTCGGCTGAATATCTTCCAGCAAAAATTTCTTATGAAATTTATTAATAACTTCCTTAATCAACTGCCGCCTATTATGTTTTATGCAGTCGGCGGCGTGCTGGTTATTAATGGTCAGTTAAGTATGGGAGCACTGGTTGCGGCACTGACTGCCTATAAAGATCTGGTATCTCCCTGGAAAGAATTACTCGCCTACTATCAGCAGTATCAGGATTCCAAGGTTCGTTATGAGCAAATTCTGGAAAACTTCGATCCGCCGGATCTTATTCAACTGGTTCCGCAAGCAGGCGAAACCACACAGGCGTTGAGTGGCAGCATGGCATTCAATAACCTCTATCTGAAAAATGAAAGAGGTGAATATATCGCCAAGAACATTAATCTCGAAGTTGAACCGGGGGATCTGGTCACGATTCATTCGGACAGCCCGTTTTTACTGCGCAAACTGGCACAATCTATGATGCGCTCCGACCAGCCGGCATCCGGGATTATCAGCTATGGCAATGAAGCTATTAATCAGATATCTACCAGCCGTTTGACCCGCAATGTCAGTTATGCGGGCCCGGAGCCATTTTTATTTGATGAGACTATTTTACAAAATATTAACTATGGTTTGCGCCGCCTGCCACCGGTAGAAGAGATCGATCAGCTGGAAGCACCTCGCCTAACTGAAATCAGCGAAGCCGAAGCATCCGGAAACAGCAGCGCCAGCGCCCATGAAATCTGGACGGACTTCGACATGGCTGGGGTGGAAAGTTGGCTCCAGTTGCGTAATTGGCTGCAGGATTTGATGGTGGCTATCGGTTCGCGTCATGTGGTATTTGAGCTGGGCCTGAAAGATCATTTTGACCCTAAAGGCGTGCCAGGGGTAATTGCAGAAACATTCATCGAAACCCGGGTTGACCTGATGCGACAAGCCCCGGAGGTGAAACTCGAGAGCCTGGTAGATAGCTTTGATATTAACAGCTACCACCGCCACCTTTCGGTGCTTGAAAACATCAGCTTTGGCTTGATCTGCCCGGATCATGAGATGGACATTATCAAGACACTGATCGCCGATGAAAGCTTTATTCAATTGCTACGTCAGCACAATCTGTATCGACCTTTACGCGATGTCGGGGAACAGGTATCCAGATGTATTATTGCGGAGCTCAGTGAAGTCGGCCCTGAAGAACAGTTAAAGCCAGACATGAGCCAGTACGACAGTGAAGGTATCAGAGAACAGCTGGCGCAATGTATTGGTCGACCAGAGCACATGCCAGCCTGTGAGTTCCTGTTGGAAATGGCCTTGAAAGTACGTATGGGTGCTTTCTGCGATGAGTACATAACAGCCTCGCTGCAAAGCCAGATTATCGAACTCAGACATTGGTTGATCGAGCAGGGTCGATCAAATTTAAACGTTGATATTGAACCCTTGCGCAGCGACTCTATAAATGCGCGCCTGAGTGTGATGGAAAACCTGGTCTGGGGGATTGAAATAGCACCTAAGCAGGAAACTCAGCATCAGGCATTGGTGGCCGTTGTGGAGCAAGCACTGGTTGATAATAATGCTGAATCTCTGGTGTTGATAACTATAGGCTTATCGCCAGTGGGTATCCGCGGTGAACGCTTGCCGTTATCCGCAAAACTTAATATTCAGTTGATGCGCGGGTTGGTGAAGCGACCTAAGACTTTGATTTTGCACGATGCCCTGGAACATAAGACACATGCGGAACAGGAGGAGATGTTGAAGGGCATTCGGCAGTTAATGCCTGACATGACAATCATCATACTCAAGAGTGGTACAGCAGTATCTTTGCCGGGCAGCAAGGCCTATAGCATCGACTCGGAAGGCCTGGTGAAAATCTAATAGCTTTGAAGTTGTGTTTGGCTAATACTGTGTGGGTCTCATAATGGAGAGTCACTATGAAAACACAACGTCTTGAATTTCAAGGTTCTGACGGTTCAGTTCTGGCTGGTCGTCTGGATTTGCCGGCAGGGAAGCCTGCTGCCTTTGCTCTATTCGCTCATTGCTTTACCTGCTCAAAAGATATTCCTGCGGCACGACGTATATCGCAGCGCCTGGCATCCCTTGGCGTTGCCGTATTGCGCTTTGATTTCACCGGGTTGGGGCATTCCCAGGGGGAATTTGCCAATACCCACTTCAGCTCAAACATTGCCGATCTGGTGAAGGCCGCGGATTTCCTGCGGGATAATTATCAGGCGCCCCAGCTTTTGATCGGTCACTCACTGGGTGGTGCTGCAGTCATCGCCGCCGCTGGTCGAATCCCTGAAACCAGGGCCGTTGCGACCATCGGAGCTCCTGCAGAGCCTGATCATGTGATTCATCAGTTTGGCGATCAAACTGCTGCAATATGCCAGCAGGGCGAAATGCAGGTTACCCTGGCAGGGCGTGAATTCACGATAAAGAAAGAGTTTATCGAGGATATTTCAAAAAGCTCCCTGGAACAGAGCCTTGGCCAGTTGAAAAAAGCGCTGCTGGTGCTGCATGCTCCACTGGATGAAACGGTCACGCTGGATAATGCCGGCAGTATATTCCAGATGGCAAAGCATCCCAAGAGCTTCGTGACCCTGGATACTGCAGATCACCTGCTTACCCGTACTGAAGATGCGGAGTATGCCGCGGAAGTTATCAGCACCTGGGCGCAACGCTATATTGATATTGCAGTACTGCCGAAAACTGCCGTATCACCCGAGGGTATAACCCGGGTTGTTGAAGCATCAGCGGGCGGTTTTACTCAGGATATCAGTGTCGATGGCCATCAATTGATTGCGGACGAACCCGCCAGTTATGGTGGCTCTTACCTTGGCCCAACCCCTTATCAATATCTGGCGGCAGGCCTGGGAGCCTGTACCTCGATGACGATTCGAATGTATGCCGACCGGAAAAAGTTGCCATTAGAGAATGTCCAGGTGGATATCAGCCATGACAAAGTTCATGCGCAGGAATGCGGCAGCTGTGAACAGGGTAATGGTAAGCTGGACAAGTTTGAAAGAAAGATAACCCTGGTTGGTGATCTCAGCGAAGAGCAGCGTAACCAGTTGCTGGCGATCGCTGATAAGTGTCCGGTACACCGAACCCTGGAAGGTGAAATCCTGATTGAAACCGGACTGGTAAACTGAGTAGCGGGGTATATCCTGTAATTTCAATGATCTCTTGCGCAGGCCGGTTTGACGCCTCGCGCAAGAAGCTCCTATTAATTAGTCCCAACTGAGCAGCCCTTCTTAAGTAGCTCTATTAAGTAGCTCTATTAAGTAGTTCCAGTCGAGCGGGTTCCCGGTTGATCGGCTACTCTGGCTAACCCCATTGTTTTAACTCGCTGGCTTTGGCGTACACTTTATCCATGAGTGTGTTTAATTGCTGTTGTTCCTCGTCAGTAAGGGACGAGAGAATAAACGCTTCGCGGGCTAATACCAGCGGTACAATCTTTTTATAGGTGGCGAGGCCTTTATCGGACAGGCTCAGGCGGCTATAGCGTCTATCTTTCGTATCCTCCATTTGAACGATTAATTCAGCTTTTCTTAACCGCGATATAGCCCGGCTTACCTGCATCTTCTCCAGGCTACTATAGGCGGCAATCTCTTTAGCAGACATCGACTGGTTATTACCCAGGGCAGCTATGATGCGCCATTCCTGCCGCGTCAGGTTGAAGCGACCGGTATATAGCTGTGATACAGATTGACTGACAGCCATATCCAGGGTGGAAAGGCGGTAAGGGAAGAATGCGGACAGATCTAGCAGCGCATTGTTTTGCATCTTTTTCTCACTCAAGTCGATACTGGTTTTAACGGCTTTTACTTTCTTGGTTACAGCATTAAGTATACGCAAAAATAGTATCTGATCATTAAGTAAAAAGACAATTTCCAGTTACTAAATAATCGAATTTATTTTTATGTTATCTATATAAAACAAGACGTTATTCATTTTCGTTTGCATTTCTATGGATTTTGACAATGATAACATATGTTACTAATATGTAGGCATACGCTTTGACGTGTTGCTTGATCTATACAGACCAGCGCGGAAACAGCATTCACAATAAATAAAAATAGACATAGAGGCTTTGTATATGATCAAGCTGTCCCAGATTCACCACGTCGCCTACCGTTGCAACGACGCAAAAGAAACCGTTGAGTTTTACAAAGACAAGCTGAACATGGACTTTCTGGTAGCGATTGCTGAGGACCTTGTGCCTTCTACCAAAGAGCCTGATCCGTATATACATCTTTTTCTGGATGCGGGTAACGGTAATATCCTCGCTTTCTTCGAGTTGCCGACCAAGCCTAAGATGGACCGTGACCGTAATACACCTGAATGGGTTCAGCACATAGCATTTGCCATCGATGGCGGTGAAGAAGCGCTATTGGCAGCCAAGGCTGAACTGGAAGCCAAAGGTGTGGAAGTGCTTGGGCCTACTGAGCACGGCATTATCCGCTCTATCTACTTCTTCGATCCAAACGGGCACCGCCTGGAGCTGACCTACGTGAAGGGTACCGATGCGCAGATGAAGCAGTTGAAAGAAGTTGCTCCTGTTATGCTGGAAGAGTGGTCACGCACGAAGAAAGCCCCGAAACATGCCGCCTGGTTGCACGAAGAAGAGTTTTCAGATATCAGTTAGGTTGAATGTTTTAGTCTGACCTGGAGCAAATGTGGGGGGCTTTGCTCTCAAGTTATTACGCTTTCGTGTTGCTTGAACCATAGTCCCTAAAAAAGAGCCATTGATCTGATAATCAATGGCTCTTTTTTTGATAGACGCATTGAGTTTTTTGACGTGCTCTTTCGGCCCAGACTCTGTGAAAACTAATTCTGATGGTGAGCACAGGCACCTTGCTGGGTTTTGGCGGCGATAACTTCAAACGAGGCAGCTCGCGTGAACGGTTTATGAAGGAAATTGAGGAGCTTTCACCTTGTTTCTGCGTTTTCACGCAGTCTGGGTCAAAACCGGACATGCGCTGATTGAACTTGAGAGGAAAATGTAAGACGCAGCAGACTGGATCGAGTGTCTCAAACTAGGAATCGTTCAACAACCAGTGTCTATATTATGTTGTAGTATGTGCACTATTTTGATCCCCCTGTGTCAGAATAGTTGTGCAGTGGCATGTTTTGTTCTCTCCTCTCCTGTAAGTAGAAGGTGACCACTAAACAGGGGGAGAACGCCAATATCGGGTATCGGATAGTATTCGTTTAAAAATATCCAACAACATAGAGCTTAACCATAGTAAACAATTCTTTACAGCTAATATCCGCGAAGTGTAAAGGCATATTAACAAAGTTACAGCTTCCCTCTTTTTAACTTCACATATCTCTTTGATTTAACTGTTCTCATGGACATGGCGTAAGTTTTGCTTTTGTACTTAATATATGCGGCCTCAGGATTTCTTGCTACGCAGAGTTAAGGGACTGATTATCAGTAATTGATCCGAAAAGTCTGTCTCCCTAATTCCACGATTGGAACTTTAGTGTATCTGATAACTTTCCTTATAAGGGCCAAAGAACAACAAGCAGAAAAAAGAGTCCAACATGACTGCCTATCCAAAAATTTCAGCCCTCATCTTCAATTCAAGGCTGTTTTGCATTTGCGTCACGATTCTGCTCGCACTATCGAGTGGCTACACGTTAGCTGCAGAACGCCATGTATTGAGCAGGGATCACCAGGCGCTACAACGTATTCACAGCGCAGCCAACCTAACCGAGGCATTCGGCCTGTCGCAACACGAAGCACTGGTTATGTCGAAAATACGAGCCGACAAGGGTGGTTTCACCCATACCCGTTATCGCCAAACCTACCAGGGAGTGCCGGTGTGGGGCGAAGAGGTGGTCATTAGCCGCGACCGGTCCGGAAGAGCCATCAATGCCCATGGCCGTCTTATCCGTATCCTTGCCGAAGAGTTGATCGACACCACCCCCGGCCTCAACGCGGGCGATGCGCTCAACACCATGAAAACTGAGGCTCAAAACCGGCGCAGCAGTATCGCTGAACTGAAATTCAGTAACCAGTCGTCCGAGCTGGTGATATACCTTGACGGTGACAGTCCGACGCTAGCATATGCGGTGAGTTTCTTTGCCGACGTACCTGAGGGGGGGCACCCCACACGACCGATCTTTATCGTCGATGCGCTCAGCGGACAAGTGCTGTTTGAGTATGAGGGGTTAACCCATGCTGAGGTAGGAACCGGCCCCGGCGGTAACCTGAAGACGAATATGTACATGTATGGAACAGATTTCGGCCCGCTGGACGTGGGGGTGTCTGGCAGCACTTGCGCGATGAATAACACGAACGTCAGGACGGTGGATCTTAACCACGGCACCAGCGGCTCAACTGCCTATTGGTACAATTGTCCGGAAAATACACATAAAGAGATTAACGGTGCCTACAGCCCGCTCAATGACGCCCACTATTTCGGCGGTGTTGTGTTCGATATGTACAGCGACTGGCTAAATACAGCGCCGCTGACGTTCAAGTTAACGATGCGGGTGCACTACAGCAATAACTACGAAAATGCCTTCTGGGATGGCTCTTCGATGACCTTTGGTGACGGTGGCAGCACCTTCTATCCGCTGGTTAGCCTGGATGTATCTGCTCACGAGGTGAGTCATGGCTTCACCGAGCAAAATTCTAATCTGATCTATTCTGGGCAGTCTGGCGGCATCAATGAGGCGTTCTCCGACATGGCAGGAGAAGCCGCAGAGTTCTATAAGAACGGCAGCGCAGATTTTAAGGTCGGTGCTGATATTTTCAAGGCCGAAGGTGAGGCGCTTCGTTACATGGCCGATCCTACTGTAGATGGTCGTTCAATCGGACATGCGTCCCAATATGTTACTGGCATGGATGTGCATTACTCCAGCGGGGTTTACAACAAGGCGTTCTATCTGCTTGCGACTACACCTGGCTGGGATGCGCGCAAGGCATTCAAGGCCGTTGCGCAAGCGCAGTATATCTGGACCGCTAGCGAAACCTTCGATACTGCCTACGATGGGCTGATAGCAGCTGCCACTATGTTGAACTCGGGCAACCCTCCCGGACCAATCGAGACCCCCGACCCTGATGCCCCGTATAGTCTGTTAGATATTGAAAACGCATTCGCAGCGGTTGGCGTTCCAAGGCCACCGCCTGAGCCTGTTTGCACCGCCCCCACCCCTCTATACAACGGGGTATCGACCAGTAACTTCAGTGCAACCACCGGCGAATGGAAATGCTGGCAACTCGAAGTTGCAGGCGCCACCACGGATCTGAACGTGGATCTGCACTGCACCGCCAAAGGCAGGAATAAAAATTGTGGCGATGCCGATCTCTATATCAAGGAGGGCATTATTCCGAGTGTCGACCCGTTAGTCCCGACGGGCGATTACGATTGCGGCTCGTATACACCCAATAGCGACGAAAGCTGCACTATTGCTTCGCCTGTAGACGGACCAGTGTATATCGCAGTCTACGCCTGGCAAAGTTATCCATCCGTTTCTTTGATGGGCACATACACCACCGATGGCGGCGGTTCTCCTCCTTCGGAGGACATCACGCTGAATGCAACTGAAAAGGGGGGTAGGAACAAGAAGTTTGTAAACTTGAGCTGGACCGGGGCGACAACGACCAATGTCGTAATCTACCGTGCAGGTAATGTCATAGCCACCACAGCAAACGACGGTTCTTACAAGGATAATGATGGACGCTACGACGACATGTACATGCTTTGCGAGCAGGGGACCGGCAGCTGCTCGGGCTCTGTACCGGCAAATTAGCCATGGGCGCTGAAACGACGATCCATAGGCGCTCCTACATCGGCATGGCTTATGCCTTGCAGCGATGGAGGATTAGTACCACTCGATATAACGCGGGGATGTTTGCGCAAGCCGTGCGTGGACCACTGAGCTGGCTGTAATCATGGCTAGCAGGTCGCACTCTACGCGAGCTGAGTACATCCACCAGCGGAGATCTTGTCTTTTGCCTGTTGGGATCTATCATTTTGAGCGGCTTTTTTGTATCAAAGCAGACATATCAGTTGATATTGATGCCACTAAGAGCCTTTGATATTTTTTTGAGTTACTTGGATAGATAATTGTCCGATTCCCCCGCGCCAGTATCATTTTATCCAGTACAGTCGAGGATTTTTGAGCTTTATCGCTTTCAGCCTAGCAACGCGAAAGCGCAATCGCTTATCTTGGTCTCCATTCTTTTTTCTAATGTTTTAGTGGGTTTTACTGTTGATTTTTAACTGAGCAGCTTTGTCTCGCCAGTCTGATCGGAGCAATAATTTGTAAAAAAATCCCAATGTATATTTCTCTAATTACCTGATTATCTTCGGGTATATGCGGCATAATCGTGTGATTGACGCCATTACTCCTGCATGGATTAATCGGTCCTTCTTCATTACATTCTAACTTAGGCTGTACCGGGTTTTCTTTACGTGCCGCTCTCCTGAGGGAATTTCCCTTTGTCGTAAATGGGCACTCCTGAGGCGTGTTCGAGCATAGTGCTAATTCTGAGAGCAGTTAATATCGCTGTACTGGGAGTTGTAAAGTGGCCATATCCAATTGGTCCGGCGTGTTTACAGTGCGATGTAAGCCTCCCTGGTTTACCTGAGACCGGTTAGCGGGCAGGAAACAATAATTATAAAACCAAATTTGTTACTCGGCTGTTTAGCTAGGTTAGGAGGTATCAATGTTTAGTAAAGATGACCAGATTCAGGGATATGATGACGTATTGTGGGCCGCTATCGGTAAAGAAGAAGTGCGTCAGGAAGAGCATATCGAGCTGATCGCTTCTGAGAACTACACCAGCCCGCGTGTCATGCAGGCTCAGGGTACTGCCCTAACCAACAAGTATGCCGAAGGTTATCCTGAAAAGCGTTACTACGGTGGTTGTGAATACGTTGATGTGGTTGAGCAGCTGGCTCTGGACCGTGCTAAAGAACTGTTCGGTGCGACTTATGCCAACGTTCAGCCACACTCCGGCTCCCAGGCTAACGCTGCTGTTTACATGGCGCTGTGCGCACCTGGCGATACTGTTCTGGGCATGAGCCTGGCACACGGTGGTCACCTGACCCACGGTTCTCACGTGAACTTCTCCGGCAAGATCTACAACGCTGTTCAGTACGGTCTGAACGAAGCGACTGGCGAGATCGATTACGATGAAGTTGAGCGTCTGGCCGTTGAGCACAAGCCTAAGATGATCGTTGCTGGTTTCTCTGCTTACTCCCAAATTGTTGACTGGGCGCGTTTCCGCGAGATCGCTGACAAAGTGGGTGCTTACCTGTTCGTTGATATGGCACACGTTGCCGGTCTGGTTGCCGCTGGCCTGTATCCGAACCCGGTTCCTGTCGCCGATGTTGTAACTACTACTACCCACAAGACACTGCGTGGTCCACGTGGCGGTCTGATCATCTCCCGCGATAACGAGCTGGAGAAGAAGCTGAATTCTGCTGTTTTCCCAGGCGGTCAGGGTGGTCCTCTGATGCACGTAATCGCTGCTAAAGCGGTTGCTTTCAAGGAAGCGCTGGATCCAGAATTTAAAGAGTACCAGGCGCAGGTTGTTAAGAACGCCAATGCGATGGCTGAAGTGCTGATCGAGCGCGGTTTTGAAATCGTTTCCGGCGGAACTAAAAACCACCTGTTCCTGCTGAGCCTGATCAAGCAGGGCCTGACCGGTAAAGATGCCGATGCTGCCCTGGGTCGCGCCAACATCACTGTGAACAAGAATGCGGTACCAGGTGATCCTCAGTCTCCGTTTGTAACTTCTGGTCTGCGTATAGGTTCTCCGGTTATCACTACCCGTGGTTTCAAAGAAGCACATTGCCGCACCCTGGCAGGCTGGATCGCTGACCTGCTGGACGTACTTAACCAGCCAGAAGCGCTGGAAGTTAAGATTGCAGAAGTGAAAGAACAGGTTAAGGCGCTGTGCGCTGACTACCCAGTTTACAAATAAGCCAGTATACAAGTAAGTCGGTTTACCGCTAACTCTTTATTACGCGGCAGAGCCGCACAGGCACATTCTGTGCCTGGGACTGAATATACAGGCAGTCGGTTGCTATTAGCTGATCCGACTGCCGATTAACAACGGGAGCTGATGATATGCAGCGTTATTCAGGTTTTGGACTGCTTAAGCACAGTCTCACTCATCATGAGAACTGGCAGCGCACCTGGCGTAACCCTACGCCGAAGAAGCAATATGATGTCGTCATCATCGGTGGCGGTGGCCACGGTCTGGCTACGGCTTATTACCTGGCCAAAGAGCACGGTATCACTAATGTAGCGGTAATCGAGAAAGGTTACCTGGGTGGCGGTAACACGGCCCGTAACACGACTATCGTGCGTTCCAACTATCTGTGGGACGAGTCGGCGCATCTGTATGAGCACGCGATGAAACTGTGGGAAGGCCTGTCTCAGGATCTGAACTACAACGTGATGTTCTCCCAGCGCGGCGTACTGAACCTGGGTCACACCCTGCAGGATATGCGTGATATCGAGCGCCGGGTTAACGCTAACCGTCTCAACGGTATCGATGGTGAAGTGCTGGACCCACAGCAGGTCAAGGAAATTGTGCCGCACATGGACTGCTCTGATAATCTTCGCTATCCGATCATGGGTGCTTCCTGGCAGCCACGTGGCGGTGTCGCCCGTCACGATGCGGTAGCCTGGGGCTTTGCCCGCGGTGCTGACTCTTTCGGTGTTGATCTGATTCAACAGACCGAAGTGACTGACCTGATTATCGAAGATGGCACTATCACTGGCGTGAAAACCAATAAGTACGGTGAAATTAAAGCCGGTCGTGTAGGTTGTGTGGTTGCCGGTAACTCCAGTGTGCTGGCGAAGATGGCTGGTTTCGATCTGCCGCTGGAATCTCACCCGCTGCAGGCGCTGGTTTCTGAGCCGATCAAACCGATCCTGGATACGGTTGTTATGTCTAACCATGTACACGGTTATGTCAGCCAGTCCGATAAGGGCGACCTGGTAATCGGTGCCGGTATCGACGGTTACACCGGTTATGGCCAGCGTGGTTCATACCCGACGATTGAGCACACAGTACAGGCGATCGTGGAACTGTTCCCGATTTTCAGCCGGGTACGCATGAACCGACAGTGGGGCGGTATCGTGGATACTTGCCCTGATGCTTGTCCGATCATCAGTAAGACGCCGGTGGAAAACCTGTTCTTCAACTGTGGTTGGGGTACCGGTGGTTTCAAGGCCACTCCGGGTGCTGGTAATGTCTTTGCAGCTTCTCTGGCGAAGGGTGAAATGCACCCGCTGGCTGAGCCATTTTCTATGTTCCGATTCCATGACGGCGCGCTGATCGATGAGCACGGCGCAGCTGGTGTAGCACACTAACGGGAGGTAATCCGATGTTTCATATCTACTGCCCGCATTGTGCGGAGTACCGTGAAGAAGAAGAGTTTCATGCAGCAGGCCAGGCGCACATCGCCCGTCCGCTGGATCCGGAAGCCTGTTCCGATAAGGAGTGGGGTGAGTACATGTTCTTCCGTAAAAATCCACGTGGTATACACCATGAGCTATGGGTTCACGCAGCCGGCTGTCGCAAGTTCTTTAATATGACCCGCGACACCCAGACCTACGAAATTAAAGAAGTCTACAAGATCGGCGAGAAGCCATCTGTGGTCGCTGAGTAAGAGGAGCGGAATTATGACACAGCAAAACCGCCTCCAGAGTGGAGGTCGCATCGACCGCTCCAAGCCATTGACCTTTGCCTACAACGGTAAGCAGTTCAAAGGCTTTCAGGGCGACACTCTGGCATCTGCTATGCTGGCAAACGGCATCGACGTCGTTGGCCGTAGTTTTAAATACAGCCGTCCCCGGGGTATTGTTGCATCCGGAGCAGAAGAGCCGAATGCGGTACTGCAGCTGGGCGCCACTGAAGCCACTCAGGTGCCAAACGTTCGTGCTACCCAGCAGGAGCTGTTCAACGGCCTGGTAAGCCAGTCGACTAACGGTTGGCCGAATGTTGAAACCGACGTGATGTCCATTCTGGGTAAGGTCGGTGGCAGCATGATGCCACCGGGCTTCTACTACAAGACTTTTATGTTCCCGAAGTCGCTGTGGGATACCTATGAGTCTGTTATCCGTAAGGCCGCTGGCCTTGGTCGCTCGCCCCTGGAAAATGATCCGGATACCTACGACAACATTAACCAGCACTGCGACGTACTGATCGTAGGTGCAGGTCCTGCAGGTCTGGCTGCGGCACTGACGGCTGCCCGCAGTGGCGCCCGTGTGATCCTGGCTGACGAGCAGAGTGAGTTTGGTGGCAGCCTGCTGAGCACCAAAGAGACTCTGGACGGTAAGCCGGCTACTGAGTGGGTTAACTCTGTCGTTGAAGAACTGCGCAGTTTTGAAAATGTAATGTTGCTGCCACGCTCCACTGTGAACGGTTACCACGATCATAACTTCGTGACTATTCACCAGCGTTGCACTGATCACCTGGCTGACATTGCGCCGGTTAATCAGGTACGTCAGCGGATGCACCGTGTGCGCGCTAAATGGGTTGTACTGGCGACCGGTGCTCACGAGCGTCCGCTGGTTTATGGCAACAACGATGTGCCGGGTTGTATGGTAAGTAATGCTGTATCCACCTACATCAACCGTTACGGTGTAGTGCCGGGTAACGAACTGGTGGTAATGACCACCAACGATTACGGTTATCAGGCAGCACTGGATTGGCATGATGCTGGTCGTAAGGTTGTTGCGGTGGTTGATACCCGTGCTAATCCTGCCGGTGATCGTGTTGAAGCGGCGCGTCAGCGTGGCCTGAATATTATTACCGGTTCTGCCGTGATTGAAGTTCAGGGCAAGAAGCGTGTATCCGGTGTATCCGTCGCGCCGATCAGCGCCAACGGCGACAAGTTGATTGGATCCGTAACCAAGCTGAGTGCCGATACCGTTGCCACTTCTGGTGGCTGGAGTCCGGTTATTCACCTGTCCAGTCACACTGGCAGCCGTCCGATCTGGGATGAAAAGGTAGTAGGCTTCCTGCCTGGTCCTACTGTGCAGAAGCAGCTGACTGCCGGTGGAATTAACGGTAGCTACAATACTGGAACTGCACTGTTTGAAGGTCTCACTGCCGGTCTGAAAGCGGTGGCTGAAGTGGGTCTGAAAGCTTCTGAAGTTGCTTTGCCCAAGGCTGAAGAAGTGATAGAGGGTGCGCCGATGACCCTGTTCCATATTCCTCACCTGAAGCCGACTTCTCAGGCACCAAAACAGTTTGTTGATTATCAGACTGACGTAACAGCCGCCGGTATCGAGCTGGCGTGTCGCGAAGGTTTCGAGTCTATCGAGCACGTTAAGCGCTACACCGCGATGGGCTTCGGTACTGACCAGGGTAAGCTGGGTAACATTAACGGTATGGCGGTTGCAGCCAAGGCGTTGAACAAGTCTATTCCGGAAACCGGTACGACTATCTTCCGTCCCAACTATACACCGATCAGCTTCGGTGCAATCACCGGTCGTAACTGTGGTGCGCTGTTTGATCCTGAGCGTTACTCTGCGATGCACAAGTGGCACGTTGAGCATGGCGCCAAGTTTGAGGATGTAGGCAACTGGAAGCGTCCATGGTACTTCCCGCAAGACGGTGAGAGCATGCAGGATGCACTCAACCGTGAGTGTGTTGCGACGCGTGAGTCTGTTGGTATTCTGGATGCGTCTACCCTGGGTAAGATCGACATTCAGGGTAAAGACGCCCGTGAATTCCTCGGCCGCGTTTACAGCAATGCCTGGGCTAAGCTGCCTGTTGGCAAGTGTCGTTACGGCCTGATGTGCGGTGAAGACGGCATGGTCTTCGATGATGGTGTAACCTCCTGCCTGGGCGAGAACCACTTCCTGATGACCACGACTACCGGTGGCGCAGCACGTGTTCTTGAATGGCTGGAGCTTTACCATCAGACCGAATGGCCTGAAATGGAAGTGTACTTCAACACGGTAACCGACCACTGGTCCACGCTGACTATCTCTGGTCCGAACAGCCGCAAGCTGCTGTCCGAGCTGACCGACTGTGACTTGTCCAACGAGAATTTCTCGTTCATGGATTGGAAACAGACTACTGTTGCAGGTGTTCCGGCCCGCGTATTCCGGATCTCCTTCACTGGAGAGCTGTCCTACGAGGTTAACGTTCAGGCCAACTACGGCATGCACGTATGGGAGAAGATGTTCGAGGCTGGTGCCAAGTACAATCTGACGCCGTACGGTACTGAAACCATGCACGTTCTACGTGCCGAGAAGGGCTTCATTATTGCCGGTCAGGATACCGATGGTTCGGTGCATCCGTTTGACCTGGGTATGGGCTGGTGTGTAGCGAACAAGAAACCGTTCAGCTACATCGGCAAGCGCGGTATGAACCGTGAAGATTGTGTGCGTGAAAATCGTAAGCAACTGGTGGGCCTGAAGACTAAAGACCCTAAAGCTGTGCTTCCGGAAGGTGCACAGGGTGTATTCGATCCGAAGGCGCCGATTCCGATGCCGATGGTGGGTCACATTACTTCCAGTTACTGGAGTGCCAACCTTGGCCATTCCGTAGCGATGGGCTTTGTTAAGGGTGGCCTGAGCAAGATGGGTGAAACCGTTTACTACCCACTGGCCGATGGCACCGTGATTGAAGCTGAAATTTGCAGCCCGATCTTCCTGGATCCGAAAGGGGAGCGTCAAAATGTCTGATATGAATGTAATGACACCTGAACAGACCGCAGCAACAAAAGCTGCGGTGATGAACCAGGTTCCTGGTGCAGAAATACAGGGCCAGTCCCCGCTGCATCATGCGGAGCTGGAGACCCTGGCAAAGCAGGGGCCGAAGCAAGGCGGTGTTCACCTGCGTGAGAACAAGCTGCAGGGTCATCTGACGCTGCGCTGTAATCCGGAAAACGCTGATCAGCTGGCAGCAGCTGAGCGGGTTCTGGGTGTGGCGCTGCCACTACAGCCGCTGACTTCTGCGGAGAACGGTGACTATTCAGTTCGTTGGATGTCTCCGGACGAGTGGCTGATCATCGTACCGGGCCTGGAAACTTTTGAAGTGGAATCCAAATTCCGCGACGAGATGGGCGGTCACTACTCGCTGGTGAACAGCAGTGGCGGTTCTACCATTCTGGAGCTGTCCGGTGCCAATGTGGTTGATCTGCTGAAGAAATGTACTCCTGTGGATCTGCATCCTACCGAGTTTCCGGTCGGTAAGGTGGTTTCTACGGTGTTTGCCAAGAGCAGTGCAATTATTCGCCGTACCGGTGAGCAGAGCTTTGAGTTGGTAATTCGTCGCAGCTTCGCAGATTACATCTGGTTGTGGCTGCAGGATGCCAGCCGTGAATACGGTTTGGTGATCGAGGCCTGAGGACATTGAGCTTCGAGTTGGTAATCCGTCGCAGCTTCGCAGGCTCTCAATAACAGGACCTGGTTGTGGCTGCAGGATGCCAGCCGTGAATTTGGTTTGGTGATCGAGGCCTGAGGGCCTTGTGAACTGAATTTCTTCGCAGCTGACTTTGTACCTGTGCACGACATTTACTGTTGTGTACAAGTTAACTGAGCTACTGAGGACATTGAGCTTCGAGTTGGTAATCCGTCGCAGCTTCGCAGGTTCTCAATAACAGGACCTGGTTGTGGCTGCAGGATGCCAGCCGTGAATATGGTTTGGTGATTGAGGCCTGAGGGCCTTGTGAACTGAATTTTTTAAAAGCTATTCTTGAACCTGTACACGACCAGCAGTTGTGTACAGGTTCACTATGGCTCCTAAGTATCTCTGCCCGCCAGAGATGCGACCTTCTATTGCTTCAAGCCTTTACCGGAAACCTGCTCTACGCCTCACCCTGGACGTTTACTCGTTAGGTTTCTGGTCTTTTTAGTATCATCGTTGATTACCGGGGAGCGCCTCTTAAATCTTCTGACTGGTATCTTTTTCTCTCAGGCAGATCCTACCCCAAGGCGATATTAAGCATCGTAGGGCGCCACCTGGGGCGCCACATCTATGGTGCACAGCCTTTTTACAGGCCGGATCCCGCCCTTGTGTCTCTCAGCGATGGATGATTAGTGGGGCATGCAAACCAGCCCTCTACAAAAGATCCACGCTATCTGACGAAGAATCTTTTTTTTCTATCTTGTTTTAACGCTTTAAGAAAAGTTCAGGTCGTAAATCGGCACGTGGTTGTAGCCGTAGACGCTCATAATCGATCTATTGAATACAACTCTCTTGAATATAACAATAACCAGCGCTCAGATTGCGCGGCGGAGGCTTTATGTCTATCAGTGTTTTTGATCTCTTTAAAGTAGGCGTAGGCCCATCCAGTTCCCATACGGTTGGTCCGATGGTAGCGGCGGCTGAGTTTGCCAGCCAGCTGGAGCAGAAAGCTGTTGCCCAGGATGTTAAACGCATACAGGTTGATCTTTACGGCTCCCTCAGTGCTACCGGCGTGGGTCACGGTACTGATAATTCTGTCGTGATTGGCCTGATGGGGGAGCGTCCCAGCAGTGTCGATCCGGAGATTATCCTGCCGGAAGTTGCCGCTCTGAAAGAGTGTAATACCCTGAAGCTGCTGGGCCAGTATTCGGTCGAATTTATCTGGGACCGGGATATGAATCTGCTGGAAGAGAATCTTCCATACCACCCGAATGCGATGCGTTTGAGTGCGTTTGCTGCAGATGACGCGCTGCTTTACGCAAACACCTATTACTCAATCGGTGGCGGTTTCGTTATCGATGAAAGTGAAGCCACTGCCGATGCACATCTTGTGCCTCAGGTTGAACTGCCTTACAACTTCAATAATGCAGTTGAGCTGCTCGAGATGTGTAAGGCAAACAACTTTACTATCAGCCAGCTGATGATGGAGAACGAGAAGGTTTGGCGCTCCGAGCAGGAGATCCGCGACGGCCTGATGGATATCTGGGCCGCGATGAAAGAATGTATCGCAAACGGCCTGCATAAAGAGGGTACCCTGCCAGGTGGACTGCATGTAAAGCGTCGTGCGATGAGTCTGCACAAATCCCTGATCCGCACCACCAAGCCTAATGTGATTGCCACAACCCTGGGCGCAATGGACTGGATCAATCTGTATGCACTGGCTGTCAATGAAGAAAACGCAGCTGGTGGTCGAATGGTAACTGCACCAACCAATGGCGCGGCGGGAATTATCCCAGCAGTACTGATGTACTACATGGAATACACCCCTAATGCCAGTGAAAAGTGCGTGGTAGACTTCATGCTGGCGGCAGCTGCTATCGGCGCCCTGTGTAAGAAAAACGCTTCAATTTCCGGTGCTGAAGTGGGCTGTCAGGGGGAGGTGGGTTCTGCCTGTGCGATGGCGGCAGCTGGTTTGTGCGAAGTGCTGGGCGGTACGCCGGAGCAGGTGGAAAACGCCGCTGAAATCGGTCTTGAGCATAACCTGGGTTTGACTTGTGATCCGGTGGGTGGGCTGGTTCAGGTACCTTGTATCGAGCGGAATGCGATCGGGGCAATGAAATCAATCAATGCCACCCAGATGGCCCTTCGTGGCGATGGTGACCACTTTATCTCGCTGGATAAAGTGATCAAAACAATGTGGGATACTGGCATGGATATGCAGGATAAGTACAAGGAAACCTCCCGTGGAGGCCTCGCGGTTAACGCTATCGAGTGTTAATCCTTACCTGTTTTAAATCATAAAACTGCGGTTACAGTGGTGACTGTAACCGCAGTTTTATCCGCACTGTTATACCCCTTTCCAGCTATAATTTATTCGGTTAAAGTCCGTTATCGACGGTGCTATTGATTCCCTATTCAGAACATACCGGAAAATAGCGAATTTCAGTCTAGGCTTTGCCGTAGACAGAGCCTGCCTTGAATACATATATAAGGTCGCTGTACCTGAAGCGGGTAGCAAGGGCCGAGGCTTGTAAATGACAGTATCGAATACTGATAAACCGGGCGGTAGCGGTACTACCGTGCGCCGTATTGGTTTTTTATTACTGAATAACTTCACCATGATCTCGTTGGCATCGGCTATAGAGCCGCTGCGCATGGCTAATCAGTTAAGCGGTGAAGAGTTATACGATTGGTATACCCTGACGGAAGGCGGTCAGCCTATCAGTGCCAGCGATGGTATCAAAATCACCCCTGATGCGGGAATTCGCGATAATCTCGAGTTGGATACGGTGATAGTTGCCGGCGGTGTCAACATTACCCGTTCTTATACAAAAAACCAGCTTAGCTGGCTTCAGGGTTTGGCACGTAAAGGCCGTAAGTTGGGTGGTGTGTGTACCGGCGCTTACGTGCTGGCAGATGCTGGTTTGCTGGATGGTTATGACTGCAGTACGCACTGGGAATACCTGGCGTCACTGCAGGAAACATTCCCCAAGGTGAGTTGTTCTAATCGTCTATTCAGTATGGATCGGGATCGGATGACTGCGACCGGTGGCACGGTGCCGCTGGACATGATGCTGAATATGATTAAGGAAGAGCATGGCGCTCAATTGTCAGCGGCTATCTCCGAGATGTTCATCTGTGATCGTATCCGTAGTGAGACTGATCACCAGAAGGTGCCATTACGGCATGTGCTGGGGACAACCCAGCCGAAGCTGGTCGAAGTTGTTGCCCTGATGGAAGCCAATATTGAAGAAGTTATCGAGATGGATGAGCTGGCCCACTATGTAGGGTTGTCTCGTCGTCAACTGGAACGGCTATTTCAGAAGTACCTGGAATGCTCACCATCAAAGTATTATTTGAAACTGCGTTTGCTGCGTGCCCGTCAGCTACTCAAGCAGAGTACTATGCCAATTATAGAGATAGCCGAGGCCTGCGGATTCGTCTCAACCCCTCACTTTAGCAAGTGTTATCGCGAGCAGATGGGGATTCCCCCCAGTGAAGAGCGTAGCGGAATTTCGAAGCAACCTGACCCTAGGGTAGTGAAAAACGTGGCGACAAAGCCGGATAAACCACCGCTAACACCACAGGAATCACTCGCCAGCGATGCCCTGAGTGAGGCCAAGTCGGAATCGACGTTTGGCTCGGTTAGCCTTAAAGATAAGTCGTAAAGAAAAATACGTAGTTCGTCGCTCGAGCGCAGCAAAAAAAGCGCTGCTTGTCCGTGGTTCGAAAAGCCTTATTAACATTAATCCGACATTGATTACTGTGGGAGCGGCGCCTCGCCGCGATACTTCCTGCTCCAATTAAAAAGCTTCGGCGCGAGGCGCGCCTCCTATAACGTGCAGATACCATCTCTGCGAACTCGCTTCAACTCACAAATGGAGTCAATAATTTCCCCCTGGCTGGTGGTTTACCCTTATTCAGGGGGGGGGGGGGCTTGATTGGATATATGAGCCAGCAGGTAGGTTGGGGTAGCGATGCCCAACAATGATCTACATCAATCATCTCAATTACAAGGAGTGTAGGGATGCGCTATCCACGGAGCGATATTGCTGTAGGTACTTATGTCTTACTCTCTGTTTTACTCCCTGCATTTAATGACTGCTGGCAATAAGGGCAATAGCCTTTGGCTTTGCTGCAAATATCATTAACCAGATTTTGTGCTTCACTCTCACTGAGGTTTAATGACTGGCGGGTGTCTTCCAGCTTGGCTTTACTTATTTCACACAATTGGCCGTTCTGTTGTAGTTGCAGCGCGAGTTTTTCATAGGTGGTTTTACGGTTTTTTAAATCCTCAGAGAATTGTGAGGCCAAAATTCCGGCGGGTAAAGCGACTGTACCGATAGACAACACAGTAATAATCGCCGCAAAGGTTTTACCCCCCAGAGTTACAGGCACCACATCACCATAGCCAAGGGTGGTGAGGGTCACGATTGACCACCACATAGCTTGTGGAATGCTGCCAAACAGTTCGGGTTGTGCCTCCTGTTCAAACAGATACATGCCGGTTGCCGCTATGATCATCAGGATGAGTAACACTAAAAAGGCTGAGACAAAGGCACGAAATTCGGTCTTGAATACATGACCAAGGATGGCGAGTGGTTCAAAATAGCGTACCAGCTTCAACAATCTCAGCAGGCGAAGAATGATCAGGGCCTTTAAGTCCCAGGTGAATAGCAGACTCAGGAAAAAGGCCAGAATACTTAGCAGGTCTACTATGGCAGCCGGTGTTAGGACATATTTCCAACGGCTTAAGGGTTTTTCTGCAACGCACCATAGCCGCAACAGATATTCGATTAGGAAGATGCTCGCCAGTATCGCCTCAAAAATAAAAAATTCGGCGAAATAGCGATCATAATAAGCAGGCACCGTTTCCAGGGAAACGACCACAATGCTGATAAATATTAATGCGATCAGAGTATTGTTAATTCTTTGTGACAGAGCAGGGTAAGGCTGCTGCTGTTCCAATACCTGATAGGTTTTCTTTCGTAATTGCATAGGGTTTTATATTCCGCATCAAGAAGTTAGCTGTTTTTCAGGGGCAATTCTTGAGAAGGATATCGATCCTGTTGCAGGCCCGATTGTGGGTGTAGTAGCGAGAATAGAGACGGAGTAATATCGAGGGGCTGGTTTGTCTGTCGCACATATCCAATTCCTTTGGTTGTGGCTGCTCTGCATCCTGCAGGGCTTATAGGTGATTATCTGTATACCTTATATTCGCTGGGCAATTTTGTCCACGCTGCTTTTATAGTTGCGGTATTCCAATGCATCGTAAATTTTGTAGGTTGGGGTGAGCGAAGCGATGCCCAACAAAAGATCTACAATTACCAATCATTACAACGACAAGGAGTGTAAGGGATGCATTATCGAAGGAGTGATACAGCCGGCGGCACCTACTTCTTTACGGTTAACCTCTGTGATAGAAATCAAAGCCTGCTGGTTGATCATGTGGATTTTCTCCGCTTGTCCATTGCCAGAGTTAAAGTACGTCATCCCTTTATTATCGATGCAATGGTGGTGTTACCAGATCATCTGCATGCTATCTGGACATTACCCGAATGCGATAGCGATTATGCAAAGCGATGGATGCTAATAAAGGCTGGATTCTCCCGAGGAATTGACAAGCAGGAGGTAACAAGTGCCAGCCGACAAAGCAAGGGAGAGCGTGGGATTTGGCAGCGAAGATATTGGGAGCACCTAATACGTGATGATAACGATTATGCTCGTCACGTTGATTACATCCATTTCAATCCGGTAAAGCATGGCTATGTGAACTTGGCATCGGATTGGCCATTTTCAAGTATCCACAAATTTATCAGAAATGGGGTCTTTAACAGGGATTGGGGTAACGTAGCGGATAGCAATGATGATTATGGTGAGCGGTGAGGGCTGGTTATGACTTGTTGTTGCTAGAGGTATTGTTGGGCATCGCTACGCTCACCCCAACCGACGGTACTGTCTATTATAGATTGATGTTGGGCATCGCTGCGCTCACCCCAACCTACAGTTCTTACAAAATGATGTAGCTGACCACTTCCTTTCCAGTAGCAATATTCCTTAATTTATTGCCCGGAAAATCTAATTTCCGTACCAAATGACGGTTTTGGTTATGAGTGAGTCGCTTCCAGCCTCTTGCGGTTTTATCTGAAAACTTACACTGAGCTTAACGCTGGAGAAGTACCTGTCGGTATTTCTCTGCTGCCCTTGCCGTGAAAAGTAGTACCAGGGCATTTCCAAAACAGGTTATCCGGTTATTAGCCGGAGTGTTGAGTAGAAGGATAATAAGAATGAACCCAGCTGAATTGCATAAAGATTCTATCGTTATTGATGGTTTGATCTGTGCGAAGTGGAACCGTGAACTTTTTGAAGATATGGCCAAAGGTGGCCTGACCGCGGCGAACTGTACCGTATCGTTCTGGGAAAACTTCCAGGGTACAGTGGACAATATTGTCGAGATGAATCAGCTGATCGAAGAGAGCAGTGATCTGCTGATGAAGGTGCGGACCACCGAAGATATCTACCGTGCCAAGCACGAAGGTAAGACCGGTGTGATGATGGGCTTTCAGAATGCCCACGCATTTGAAGATCAGATCGGCTACGTAAAAGTATTTAAAGACCTGGGCGTTGGTATTGTACAGATGTGCTACAACACCCAGAACCTGGTTGGTACCGGTTGCTACGAGCGCGATGGCGGCCTGTCCGGTTTTGGTCGTGAGATCGTTGCTGAGATGAACAAGGTTGGCATGCTGTGCGACCTGTCCCACGTTGGTTCGAACACTGCCAAAGAGGTGATCGATGAATCCAGTAAGCCGGTGGCTTACTCCCACTGTCTGCCAGCCGGTCTGAAAGAGCACCCGCGTAACCGTTCCGATGAAGAACTGAAATATATCGCTGACAACGGCGGTTTCGTCGGCGTCACTATGTTTACCCCATTCCTGCGTGCCGGCGTTAACGCCACCATCGATGATTACGTTGAAGCGATCCGTTACATCTACAACATCGTTGGCGAAGACGCGATCGGTATCGGTACCGACTTCACTCAGGGCCACGGGCAGGACTTCTTCGAATACCTGACCCACGATAAGGGCTACGCCCGTCGTCTGACCCGCTTTGGCGAGATTATTAACCCTCTGGGTATTCGTACTGTGGGTGAGTTCCCGAACCTGACTGAAGCGCTGCTGCGCAACGGCTTCTCTGAAACCCAGGTGCGCAAGATCATGGGTGATAACTGGGTGAATCTATTAAAAGACGTTTGGGGCGCCTGATCGGATAAATGCATAGCTGCTGCGCTTGGTGATGCGGCGTTAAAAGCCACCGGGCGATGCTCACATAGTGTGAACTATGTTGCGCTCCCCCAACGGCTGTTTCCTTGCCTCACCGACGCTCTGCAAATTATCCGATGTTTTGAAAAATGTTAGTTGTAAAAAATAAGAAAGAATTTTTGAGGTAGAGAACTATGGGTGTACATACGCCAGAAATGCCAATCGAAGTAAATGACGAAACCGGAGTATGGACCACTGACGCACTGCCAATGCTGTATGTGCCGCGTCATTTCTTTGTGAATAACCACATGGGTATTGAAGAGGAAATCGGTGCTGATAAGTACGCTGAGATTCTCTACAAGGCTGGCTACAAGTCTGCGCATTACTGGTGTGAAAAAGAAGCCGCCGAGCACGGTATCTCTGGTGCAGATGTTTTCGAACATTACATGAAGCGCCTGTCTCAGCGTGGCTGGGGTTTCTTTATTACCGAAGAACTGGATCTGGAGAAGGGCACCGCCAAAGTGCGTCTGGAGAATTCTGCCTTCGTATATCAGTACGGTAAGGTGAACCGCAAGGTTGATTACATGTTTACCGGCTGGTTTGCCGGTGCCATGGATCAGATCGCTGAAAGCCTGGGCTATGACGTACGCACTAAAGCGGTACAAACCCAGTGCGCATCAGAAGACGGTTGTGATGTTGGCTACTTTGAAGTAACCCCTCGGTAAAAGTATTTGCAAGCTATTGCACTTGGCAGGGCGGTGTTAAAAGCCGTCGGGTGATGCTCACATAGCGCTGCTATGCTCCGCTCCCCCCGGCGACTTTTGCCTACCCCTGTCGGCGCTCATAACGCTTCAATTAACTTTTATTGCTTGATTTTGACAAGAGTTTTAAGCCTCAGGGCTTTTTGAAAAATAAATAAATACTGGCACGAGGATCGGGTTTAAAGCGCAGTAGCTTTAAATCGATCCAACCAGTTAATAAGATGGGGTCCCCGACCATGTCCCAGTTTGACGTACTGTTTGAACCGCTAAAGATTAATAAACTGACTATCCGTAACCGTATTGTTAGTACCGCTCACGCCGAGGTCTACGCGACTGACGGTGGTATGACAACTGACCGCTTTGTAAAGTACTACGAAGAGAAAGCCAAAGGTGGATGTGGCCTTTGTATTTGTGGTGGTTCCAGTACAGTCGCTATTGATAGCCCGCAAAGCTGGTGGAGTTCGGTGAACCTGTCTACGGACCGGATCATCCCGCACTTCCAGAATCTGGCTGATGCTGTGCATAAGCACGGCGGTAAGATCGTGATTCAGATCACCCATTTTGGGCGTCGTTCTCGCTGGGACGGTGAAAACTGGCCTAACCTGCTGTCACCATCCGGTATCCGTGAGCCGGTACACCGTGCTACCTGCAAAATTATGGAAGAAGAAGATATCTGGCGTGTAATCGATACTTTTGCGCAAGCAGCTCGTCGCGCCAAAGAGGGCGGACTGGATGGCGTGGAATTGGAAGCCGTACATCAGCATTTGATTGATCAGTTCTGGTCGCCACGGGTTAACAAGCGTACAGATAAGTGGGGCGGCAGCCTGGAAAACCGTATGCGTTTCGGTCATGAAGTCCTCAAAGCGATACGTGCAGAGGTCGGTCCTGACTTTATTGTAGGCCTGCGTATGAGCGGTGACGAGTTCCACTCGGATGGTCTCAGCCACGATGATCTGAAAAAGATCGCCGCTTACTACAATGCGACCGGTCTGGTGGACTTCTTCGGTGTGGTGGGTTCCGGTGCGGATACTCACAATACGCTGGCGAACGTTATACCGAATATGAGCTATCCGCCAGAGCCTTTCTTGCACCTGGCTGCAGGTATTAAGGAAGTGGTGGATGTGCCTGTAATACACGCCCAGAATATCAAGGACCCGAATCAGGCTAAGCGTATTCTCGAAGCCGGTTACGTTGATTTTGTCGGTATGACCCGTGCACACATCGCTGACCCGCACCTGATCGCCAAAATTAAGAATGATCAAGTTGATCAAATTCGTCAGTGCGTTGGTTCGAACTATTGTATTGATCGTCAGTATCAGGGCCTTGATGTACTGTGTATCCAGAATGCTGCGACGTCCCGTGAGCATTTAGGGCTACCGCATATTATCGAAAAAACAACTGGGCCTAAGCGCCGGGTTGTTGTTATCGGTGGTGGTCCTGGTGGTCTGGAGTCTGCACGTGTTGCAGCAGAGCGTGGCCATGATGTTGTTCTGGTGGAAAAAGCTGAAGAACTGGGTGGTCAGATCACACTGGCTGCCAAAGCTCCTCAGCGTGATCAGATCGCCGGTATTACCCGCTGGCTGGCGATGGAACTTGAGCGTCTGGGTGTCGATATCCGTCTGGGCACCGAAGCTAATGAAGAACTGGTCCGTGAGCTGAAGGCAGATGTCTGTATTATCGCCACCGGTGGCCGTCCATATATCGATCAGAATCCTGAGTGGGGTGCTGAAGAGGGACTGGTTATCTCCAGCTGGGATATTCTTAGCGGCAAGGTTGAACCGGGTAAAAATGTACTAATTTACGACACTATCTGTGAATTTTCTGGTCTGTCTGTTGCCGATTACCTTGCAGCAAAAGGCTCTCTGGTTGAAATCGTTACCGACGATATCAAGCCAGGTGTTGGCATTGGTGGTACTAACTTCCCGACTTTCTATCGCTCACTGTACGAGAAAGACGTGATAATGACGTCCGACTTTATGTTGGAAAAAGTTTACCGTGAGGGCGATAACCTGGTCGCGGTATTGGAAAACGAATACACCAGTCAGCGCGAAGAACGTGTGGTTGATCAGGTAATAGTTGAGAACGGCGTGCGTCCGAATGACGAACTGTTCTTTGCGCTGAAACAGGAGTCCAGCAACAAAGGCCAGATCGATCTTGAGGCGTTGTATGATATCAAACCACAACCGGTTCTAAGCGAGTCTGTCGACGGTATGATTCTATGGCGTTTGGGTGATTGTGTGTCGCAGCGCAATGTACACGCTGCGATGTATGATGCACTGCGCCTCTGTAAGGATCTCTGATCGCCTCTGAGCTACTGCGTTTGGAATTGTAGGGCTGGTGCTCAGCTAGCGTTGCTATGCTGCGCTCATCAGCTGACCTTATGCCTTGCACTCCCGGCGCTCATAACGCTCAGAAACAATCAGATTATTGTAATTAGGGCCGTTCCTTAACGGACCTTGTAAAAATAACAGGGCAGATTCAACTGCCCGCCCACCTGCTTTATGAGGGTGAATTATGGTTTTAGAGTGGTTACACCCCGTCCTTATTGCGACAGCGTTGATGCTGGCCGCGATTGGTGCTGTACGCCGGGTCAATATGTGGCGTGCGGGCCAGCCTGAATCGGTTAATCTGATTGCCGGTTTGATGGCGATGCCAAATCGTTATCTCCACGATCTGCACGATATCGTTGAACGTGACAAGTATATGTCCAAGACCCATGCCGCCACTGGCGGTGGTTTTGTGCTGTCGCTGGTTTTGATTTTGCTTGTATACCTGTTCGGTATAGAGCATCAGATCCTGGCCTGGGCGCTGCTGGTTTCATTGGCGTTGATGTTTGTCGGTGCCGTGTTTGTGTTTAAGCGCCGCCTGGATCCGCCAAGTCGAATTTCCAAAGGCCCGTGGATGCGTCTGCCGAAAAGCCTGTTGGCTTTTTCCGGTGCCTTTTTCATCCTTACCCTGCCGATGGCCGGGATTCTGCCCGAAGGTACTGGTGGCTGGATTTTGACAGCCGTGCTAACGGTTTTCATTGCCATGGGCTTATCAGA
The DNA here is from genome assembly GCA_036960915.1 of Amphritea sp. Lineage (GTDB taxonomy): Bacteria > Pseudomonadota > Gammaproteobacteria > Pseudomonadales > Balneatricaceae > Amphritea. Next base: position 61,658 of record JBALVQ010000008.1, on the reverse strand, counting down.
AATGCTGCTCGGCATGACCTGGGGTGGCCCGATGAAGCACGCCTTCGCCGGTGCTTTACATCTGGCGTTTCATCGTCGTCCGGAACGTTTCGGCGGTGGTCGCTCTACCGGTCTTAAGCCGGTGGCTCTGGATCAGCGTGTTTTAGGCGTGCAGAAGCCGGAAGATTTCAAATGGAACCAATTGCTGGGCTTCGATGCCTGCGTACAGTGCGGTAAGTGTGAGGCAGTGTGCCCGGCATTTGCAGCCGGACAGCCGTTGAATCCGAAAAAATTGATACAGGATATGGTAGTGGGCATGGCGGGTGGCAGCGATGCCAAATACGCAGGTTCACCTTATCCGGGTAAAGAAGTCGGTAATGCCAAGGGTGGCCCGTTGCTGACCATTACTGATGGTCTGGTTGATCCGGAGACCCTGTGGTCCTGTACAACTTGTCGTGCCTGTGTGGAAGAGTGTCCGATGATGATTGAGCACGTCGATGCCATCGTCGATATGCGTCGTTTCCTGACCATGGAAAAGGGCAGTACTCCGAACAAGGGTGCCGAGATTCTGGACAACATTATCGCCACCGATAACCCGAACGGCTATGCTCCGGCCAGCCGTACTAACTGGGCGGCGGACCAGAACTTGCCGCTAATGAGCGATGTTAAAGAAGCCGAGGTTCTGTTCTGGGTCTCTGACGGTGCTTTCGATATGCGTAGCCAGCGTATCCTGCGCTCCTTCGTTAAGTTGCTTAAGGCTGCTAATGTTGATTTTGCAGTACTGGGTGGTGAAGAGCTGGATTGTGGTGATGTTGCACGACGTCTGGGTGATGAAGCGACGTTCCAGAGCCTGGCGAAACGCAACCTGGAAACACTGTCGAAGTATAAATTTAAGCGCATTGTGACCACCGATCCCCATGCGTATCATTGCCTGCGTAATGAATATAATGATTTAGGTTTAGATGTGTTAAAGGATGTTGAAGTACTGCATCACACGACTTACCTGAATGAGTTGGTACAGCAGGGCAAGTTGAAGCTGGATAACTTAAGTGCCGGCACTGTGACCTATCATGATCCATGTTATCTGGGCCGGTACAACGGTGAGTACGAAGCACCGCGTGAACTACTGCGTTCACTGGGCGTCGAGATTGCTGAAATGGAACGTTCCGGTTTCCGTTCCCGTTGCTGCGGTGGCGGTGGCGGTGCACCGATTACCGATGTCCCGGGTGAGCGTCGTATCGCTGATATGCGGATGGAAGATGTAAACAGTACCGGTGCTGATCTGGTAGCTGTTGGCTGTCAACAGTGTACTGCGATGCTGGAAGGTGTGGTTGAGCCGCGTCCGGAAGTGAAAGACATAGCCGAGATATTAGCCGGCCAGCTGATAGAGGAGGTTCACTGATGAGCGATATCATAAGAAGAGATCCCCGCGCTGAGTGGATCGCCCGAAACAGGCTGCATCCGCTTCACGGAACAATCTCTGCCGGCGACGAAACTGAAGTGCGTGGTCCTTCAGGACTGTTGCGTAAAAACCTGCATAAGGTTGGTTTCATCGGGCCTAACGGCATCAAGCGTATTGATCGCCTGAAAGGTAATGCAGCTGCGGCTGGTAAAGGTCGCCGCAGCGGGGCTGCGCAAGAAGTCTTACTGCCTCTGCATCAGGTAGAGAATCCAGATTTCTACATTGTAGTAGTGCCGGATATGGTTGGCGGTCGTCTTACCAGTCATGACAAAGATATTCTGGGCCAGGCGCATAAACTGGTCAATGGTATCAAAGCCTCTTCAGACGAGAAGGGCGCAGTACTTGCTGTTTGCTTCGGTTCCAGTAAAGAGGATGCCTTTGATAAGGCGGGTGTCGATCGTCTATTACTGCTCGATGGTGATGAATACCAGGGTTACTGCCCTGAGCAACAACTGACTGCGCTGGTGCAGGTTGACAATGCCTACCAGCCGAAACATTGGTTGTTCCCGGATAGCATTAATGGCGGCACCGATCTTGGTTCCCGTCTGGCGGCCCGTATCAATGAGCGGCCAGTAGTACAGGCGTTCCAGGTGGATAATACCACTACCGTCTGCCGGGGTGCCGGTGGTACCAGTGATATTACCCGCGCTACTCCGCGTCTGCTTATGCTGGCTGAAGAGTGTGCCGATCCGATTGATGAAACACGTCATGAAGTGTTGCCTGTTGAGTTGGCGCACGTGCCGACGGTTATTGCACAGTTGCAGGATCAGGGGCAGGTAGCTGTTGATCCCAATGCTATCCCACTGGGAGAAGCCGAGTTTATCCTCTCCGCGGGTAATGGTATTAACAACTGGGAGCAGTTTCATACTGCAGCAACAGCACTGGGCGCCACCGAAGGTGCCAGCCGGGTTGCTGTCGATGATGGCTTTATGCCGCGCTTCCGTCAGGTCGGTGCTACAGGTACCTGGGTGACCGCAAGGGTCTATCTTGCAGTGGGTATTTCCGGTGCAATCCAGCATATGCAGGGTATTGGCCAGTGCGACAAAGTAGTGGCCATCAATACCGATGCCGGTTGTGACATGGTTAAACGTGCCGATCTGAGTGTCATTGGTGACAGTGAAGAGCTGTTGCGCGAATTGCTCAGCCTGGCTGAAAACTATCGACTACAGCAGGGCCTGGGAGGTGCACAAGATGCAGCCTGATTTGAACTCTATAGATTTAAAGCCATTAGATTTAAAAATAGTATCGCTGATTTCGGTGGGTAAACACCCGACTTCGGGTCGCGCCCGTCGTGCCGAGCAGGATGGCCGGGCAGTTGAGCTGGGCATGACGCTGGCCGAAGCCAATGGTGACAAACAGAGCCTCACCGTATTGCATGCGGGCGATCCTCAGCAACAGGCACTACGTAGCTATGCCGGTATGGGGCTGGAATCCGTCAGGGTGCTGCAACTAGCCCAGAGCGACGATGCTGTGCAGCCGCTAGGGGAATATCTGCAACAACATGCTGCGGATATTGTGTTGACCGGTGTACGTGCTGAAAGTGGTGAATCCTCCGGCATGATGCCTTACATCTTGGGTGAAAAGCTGGGCTGGCCAGTAGTGCCGCGCATCGCCAATATCGTCGCTATCGAAGATGGTGTTGCCGAGGTGTTACAGGCATTACCGCGTGGCCAGCGACGCGCCTTGAAGGTGCGTCTGCCATTTGTTGCCAGTGTTGATAATGCCGCGCCAGAACCGCGCCAGAGTGCCTATGGTCCTGGTAGTCGGGCGCAGATGGATGCGCAACAGGCGAGTAGCGAAACAGATGCACTGCGTAGCGAGTGGAGTGAATCACCCGCGCGTAAGCGACCCAAGCGGTTGAAGATGGTGAAGGCTAAAACCGCCGCTGATCGATTCAAGGCTGCAACTGCAAAGCCCCAGGGTGCGGGTGGTAAAGTGCTCAAAGATCAGCCCGCCAGCGAACAGGCTCAGGCGATCTTTGACTTATTACTGGAAGAAGGCGTGGTACGTTAATAGAATAGCTAGGCAGTAGTTCAAGAAAAAGTCGCGCTCAGACATACAGCGCGACTACTCTTTAGTTACGCTGATAGATACGTAGCAGATTTTTAACGACCCTAATAACTTGAGCGGTTGTCCTTGATAAAGGACTGCCGCTTGAAAGTCTTGTGCTGGAGTGAACAATGATCAAATCTAAAGCAGCCATTGCCTGGGGACCGGGCCAGCCACTGTCGATTGAAGAAGTGGATGTAATGCCGCCGCAGGCGGGTGAAGTGCTGGTGAAAATTGTGGCCACTGGCGTATGCCATACAGATGCTTTCACCCTGTCAGGTGATGATCCGGAAGGTATTTTCCCGGCCATTCTTGGTCATGAAGGCGGTGGTATCGTAGAGCAAATTGGCGAAGGTGTAACCAGCGTCGCGGTGGGTGACCATGTTATTCCTCTGTACACTCCGGAATGTGGCGAATGTAAGTTCTGTAAATCAGGTAAAACCAACCTGTGCCAGAAAATTCGTGTTACCCAGGGCCAGGGCCTGATGCCTGACGGCACCACCCGTTTCTTTAAGGACGGTCAGCCGATCCACCATTATATGGGTACCTCGACCTTCTCCGAATATACCGTGTTACCGGAAATCTCACTGGCTAAGGTAAATAAAGAAGCGCCTCTGGATGAAGTTTGCCTGCTGGGTTGTGGTGTTACTACCGGTATGGGCGCTGTAATGAATACTGCCAAGGTTGAGGAAGGCGCGACAGTTGCTGTCTTCGGTCTGGGTGGTGTTGGCTTGTCAGCGATCATCGGTGCGGCAATGGCAAAAGCCGGGCGTATCATTGCTATCGATATCAATGAGAGCAAGTTCGATCTGGCACGTAAGCTGGGCGCAACTGATTGCGTTAATCCAAAAGAATTCGATAAGCCGATTCAGGATGTGATTGTCGAGCTGACTGATGGCGGTGTGGATTATTCTTTCGAGTGTATCGGTAACGTACACACTATGCGTTCCGCGCTGGAATGCTGCCATAAGGGCTGGGGCGAATCGGTAATTATCGGTGTTGCCGGAGCCGGTCAGGAGATCAGTACACGTCCGTTCCAGCTGGTAACCGGCCGGGTATGGAAAGGTTCTGCGTTCGGTGGTGTTAAAGGTCGTTCCGAGCTGCCGGGTTACGTTGATCGTTATATGGCTGGCGAATTCAGCCTGGATGACTTCATCACCCACCGCATGCCGCTGGAGGATATCAACAAGGCTTTCGACCTGATGCATGAAGGTAAGAGTATCCGTACCGTCATTGAGTTTGATCGCTAGGAGCTTTTCGGGCTCCAGTAACTCCCTGTGAAACACTCAACAAGCCTCTGTTGTTCAGAGGCTTGTTGCTGGAAACGTTGGAAATAATCATGAGCATGGAAAACATCAGCGCTAACCGCAGTTTTGGTGGTTGGAACCGGCAGTACAACCATTTTTCAGAAACCCTGAAGTGTTCGATGCGCTTCGCTATCTACCTGCCTCCCCAGGTGGAAGAGGGGGAAAAGGTGCCGGTGCTCTATTGGCTGTCAGGGCTGACCTGCAGCGATGAAAACTTTATGCACAAAGCCGGTGCGCAGCGGATTGCCGCTGAACTGGGCATAGCCATTGTTGCGCCTGATACCAGTCCTCGGGGTGACGGTGTACCGGATGATCCTGAAGGCGCTTACGATTTCGGTTTGGGAGCCGGTTTCTACCTGAATGCTACTCAGCCGCCCTGGGACAAGCATTACCGGATGTATGATTATGTCGTCAATGAGCTACCACAGCTAATAGAACGCGAGTTTCCGGTGACGGCACAGCGTGCGATCAGTGGTCATTCAATGGGTGGTCATGGTGCTTTGACGATCGCTTTGAAAAATCCGGGTGTTTTCAGTTCCGTGTCGGCTTTTAGTCCCATCTGCAATCCGAGCCAGGCGCCTTGGGGGCAGAAAGCCTTCAGTAACTACCTGGGGGATGATCAGGAATCCTGGCGTGCGTACGATACCTGTGAATTGATCAGAACGGCTAAAGATGTCCCGCCGATACTGGTGGATCAGGGCAGTGCCGATCAGTTTCTGGTAACCGAGCTAATGCCTGAGCAGCTGGTTCGTGCCGTTGCCTCCAGTGGCCTTGATTTCGAACTGCGCATGCAACCAGACTACGATCACAGTTATTTCTTTATAGCTTCATTCATTGAAGAGCATCTGAGGTTTCACGCTCAGCATCTTAATGGCTGATTTGCGAGCCGTTGGCAGGCTTGTGACATAGGCTTGTGAAATAGGCTTGTGAAATAGTTTCAGTCTGAAAAGTTTAACCTGAAAAGCCTGAGTCCCTCGGGATTCCAGGTATTTATAGCCACCCCATACTTCACGGCTATGGGCGTGGCTTTTTTTTTGTCTATTTTTTATAAATTTTGTAGTAGGGCGGGACCCGGACCGCCAAAAGCCTGTGCAGATCCGTAGGGTGCAATAGCGCAGCGTATTGCACCAAAATCGTCTCAATCTTCATAACCTACCGTATCTGCAGCCGCCCTATACTTCACGGCTATGGGCGTGGCTTTTTTGGGTTCTTCTGTGCCGTCCTGAAATAAGTTTATACATTGAGGACTTATTTTTGGACAACACGACGCCATCCCGCCGCAAGCGTACTCAACGCGATTACAACCTGACTCGCTCATGTTCCGTAGGGCGGGATTTTTTCGATGGGCTGGGCCCCGCCAAAAGGCTGTGCTCCATTGATGTGGCGCCCTTGTACGTATTATTGCCCCACATCTGTAGGGCGGGACCCGGACCGCCAAAAGCCTGTGTAGTTCCGTAGGGTGCAATAGCGTAGCGTATTGCACCAAAACCGTCTCAATCTTCATAACCTAACGAATCTGCAGATCCGTAAGGTGCAATAGCGTAGCGCATTGCACCAAAACCGTCTCAATCTTCATAACCTAACGTATCTGCAGATCCGTAGGGTGCAATAGCGCAGCGTATTGCACCAACACCGTCTCAATCTTCATGATCTAACGAATCTGCAGTTCCGTAGGGTGCAATAGCGTAGCGTATTGCACCAAAACCGTCTCAATCTTCATAACCTAACGAATCTGCAGTTCCGTAGGGTGCAATAGCGCAGCGTATTGCACCAAAACCGTCTCAACCTTCGTAACCTAACGAATCTGCAGATCCGTAGGGTGCAATAGCGTATTGCACCAAAACCGTCTCAACCTTCGTAACCTATCGAATCTGCAGATCCGTAGGGTGCAATAGCGTAGCGTATTGCACCAAAACTGTCTCAATCTTCATAACCTAACGTATCTGCAGATCCGTAGGGTGCAATAGCGTAGCGTATTGCACCAAAACCGTCTCAATCTTCATAACCTAACGAATCTGCAGTTCTGTAGGGTGCAATAGCGCAGCGTATTGCACCAAAACCGTCTCAATCTTCATGATCTAACGAATCTGCAATTCTGTAGGGTGCAATAGCGCAGCGTATTGCACCAAAATCGTCTCAATCTTCATAACCTAACGTATCTGCAGCCGCACTTTCCGCCCAATCCTTGTTATATACCCCCTGTTTGACCAAGCGATGAAAAGTCGAGTAGGGCCAATCCGCCACCCTGGATACCAGACCATGTTTGAGTGGATTGATATGGATGTAGTCCATATGTGCATTAAAGTCCTTTTCATCCCGTATCAAATGCTCCCAGTATCGCCTCTGCCAGATACCGCGCTCACCGCGTTTCTGACGCGACGGAGATTGCCGTTCTAAGCGAGGAAGCATTTTCGAAAAATCCCCTTTTATTAACCGCCAGCGCAGTGAAAAGCCTGAATCCCCAGGGGGTAAGCTGAAAGGCAATGAATGTGATCGGGCAGCACTACCCAACCATGAATGATGAAGGGATGACGTTTACGGACATCGCGCACAACCACACGCAAGGTATCGACATGACGCACCAGCAAATCACTCTGCTGGCGCTGAAGTAGATTGACTGTAAAAAAGTAGGTGCCACCGGGCATCCATGCACGTCTGTAATTTGACACAGGCAAATACTGGCTGATTTAGCTAAGCGGTGCAATACGCTACGCTATTGCACCCTACGACCCTGAACCAATAAACACCCATCCATATGGCGCCCCGGCTGGGCCCTTGCATATTATCGCAGTGTGGCAGGATCTGCCTGAGAGAAAAAGATACCAGTCAGGAGATTTAAGAGGAGTTCTCCCGGTAATCGACGATGAATCTTTTTATATTTTCAGTAGTATTGGGGTTAATGCTTTGTTTTTACAGGAGAAAACTGGGGGGGAGTATAAAAAATGTGCTGGTTGATCAGAAAGAGTTCAAGATAGGGGGGGGGGGAACCTCAAAATCTTTATGCTGATCAACCAACACATCTAATATATAGCCAATAGCGTGCCATGTTTTAAAAGCTGTTAAAAATCAATATGTTAAAAGCTATGCTTGTTTTTTTGCTTATATATTCTGCTAAAACTGTCGTTGTTTCAAGACGCCACAAGCTGCATTTTAAAAAAAACCAAGTATTTCAAAAGCTTGCTATGTCGGTGATTGGATACAGCGTTTTTTCCAGTGCTATATATTCTCTCTATCTATATGAACAGGTAAGCCTATCTCTGTGGATTATAGTCGCTATCCTTTTAGCTGCAATATTCTTCATGGCAGCTATTCAGTCTGAACGCTCTACGGTGTGCCTTTCCTTTTCACAATGTTTTAATCAAGTTATAGGATTAATAGTTGTCGCTAATGGTTTCCCAGAGTAATTATCACTAGCAGGTCAGAGCTTCGCTGATTTATTACCCGTATTGATTCAGACGGATCGAGATAAGCTGCTTCAGTACCTGAGTAATAGGGGCGAGACAATAACGAAGTGATTGAACAGTGAATCGAGAAAGTGGCAGTCTGTTTACAGGTTAACCACCCTGATTTGGTAGTGATCGATAATCATGGTTCCCTGGAACAAGCCGGTAAGCTGTTTGTTAAGGTGTTCAGCCAAAGTTAAGCAATATTTACCCATAACGCACTATTAAAGCAGAACGGGTATTAGAATCTTTTCCAGCTGACAAATAAAAGAACTGAGGTTTTAAAGAGCAAGGGTTTTGTTGCAGACAGTATTGTTGAGAGATTCATTCCATAAAACGGATTGCTTTCCGGCTGTAAAGGTAACCGAACAATAAAAAACCGGATGGCCTGAGCCATCCGGTTTTTTTTAGGTTATGCCTCCTTTATTCTGTTGAGTTGATCAGTAAGTAGCTGCCATACTGATCGGTGATTTCCAGCGGTTGTGAGCATGAGGTATGGAACTGGGTGGTTTCCTTCAGTTCACCGCCATTGTTCCCTTTTGGATTATCAGTGTAGGTAAAGATCGTATGGCGAGGTGCGATCCGCTTACGGGAGCCCCCGAACGAGAAGATACCTTCTACAAAAACAAAGCCTTCGAACTGCGTTCTGCCTTTGTGATCCTTGACGATGACATAGGCAGGATCGATGCCCATAGAGTCGCCGAGAGTAAAGGCTTCGCTTCCAGTCTGCGAGTGATCATCGTTCGAGACACCTGTGTACTGCATGGTGAGACTGGTCGGCTTGAAGTTTTCACATACATCACCAAACACCAGCACTACCTCCGGATCAGTATCGCTGACCGGGCAATCATCATGCGTACATTGACCGGTTACCGTACCGAGATTTGGCAGTTGTCCCCGGTCGTCCACTTGCACGGTGTAGAAAACATCAACCGAGCAAGATGCGGTCGGAGCCAGGGATGAAGCGCAAGGCGCATCTGTAGTACCGGTCAGATCATCATCCACGGTGACATTGTTCAGAGTGACATTACCGATATTAGTCGCGGTGATAGTATAGGTTAAGGTATCACCGGTACTGATATTGCCATCCATGTCAGCGTCATCGTTATCTGTATTCTCCTTAAGGGCTTCGATCGCCGGATCCTGCGCGACCGGTTCGCTCAGTGGGTCGTCATCGGTAACATCAGGACCACTCGGCGGGGTGCCGGTGGCGGTACCGGTGTTATCAATCTGTCCGGCATCGACGTCAGCCTGGGTGACCGTGTAGGTGGCGGAGCACTGGGTGGTATCGGCCGGAGCCATGGTGCCACCCTGGGCAATCGGACTACAGCTGATGGCGCTCAGACCGC
>JBALVQ010000008.1:19605-51969 GCA_036960915.1 Amphritea sp. | reverse complement strand
GGAGCCATGGTGCCACCCTGGGCAATCGGACTACAGCTGATGGCGCTCAGACCGCTGTGCGGGTCGGTGACCTGCAGGTTGGTCAGGGTGACATTACCGGTGTTCTCGACATCGTAGGTGTAGGTGATGGTGTCACCCACGCCGTTGTTGCCGGTGGCATCGGAGCTCTTCACGATCTGGATGGCCGGGTTCCGTGCGACCGGTTCGCTCAGTGGGTCGTCATCGGTAACATCAGGACCACTCGGCGGGGTGCCGGTGGCGGTACCGGTGTTATCAATCTGTCCGGCATCGACGTCAGCCTGGGTGACCGTGTAGGTGGCGGAGCACTGGGTGGTATCGGCCGGAGCCATGGTGCCACCCTGGGCAATCGGACTACAGCTGATGGCGCTCAGACCGCCGTGCGGGTCGGTGACCGCCAGACTGGTCAGCGTCACGTTACCGGTGTTCTCGACATCGTAGGTGTAGGTGAGGACATCGCCCACGCCGTTGCTGCCGCTGGCATTGGAGGATTTAACGATGTTGATCGATGGATCCTGAACAAAGTTCACGGTCGAGGTATCGGCTTCACCAAACGACCCTAACCCATTGAGGACGGTTACCGCCAGCTCATTGGTTATTGATCCCAGGTCGGCATTGTCGAATATCACATTGAAGGTACACATAACCATACCACTCGCCGGAACCACTGTATTTATCAGAGCTCCGCAGCCATCTAGCATTTCTGTGTTGTGCTTATCATCAGACAGACCAGTAATCTCAAAACCAAACAATGGATCGTTGTTCGTGATCTTTAACTTATAGGGTACCGTTACCGGGTAAACCGCAGTCCCGGGTACTGTTTCAGTATCGGAAAATGTACTATCGCCATCCGCATTATTGGTTTTCACCACGGTAAAGTCAGCTGCCCGTAAAGCCAGGGTATTGGTGATAGTACAGAGGTAATCAGCCCCGAGATCAGGTATGTCGACAGCTAGTGACGTACAATCCGTACAGTCTATAGTCGGATTATTGTCAAGCGATTGATCGACACAACTGATATTCGTATCATAGAAAGCCAGATCCGTGCCGGTACCAGCCACCTCGCTAACAGTATGGCTACCTACATCAACTGCAACCGGTCCGGTTGTACTTTCATTCGTTGCATCAGAGAATTTGGTTTCATCGTCGATCTTAAGGTCGAAGAGGCCGGCATCATCGGTAGGTGATAGAACCTTAACCACCTCGATAAACTTATCAGGTACGTCAATGTCAACGGTTAACGTATCACAACGGCACTTGGAAGGAGAACCCGGAAAGGCTTCCTCAGGATTAATGCAGAGATCGTTCGCCCCTGGCTGGCGCCAGCTGGTACAGTTGGGCAGATCCAACTTACCGTCACCATCATCGTCGAGGCACATGACGGTGAGGGTTATCGACGGGAACAGGGGATTATGGTCGTCGTCTATGTCGCCGCAGGTATCCTGTATATTTGAAACAACATTGGTTCCTGGGAACTTATCAGTGGTACCGTCTAAATCCAGCCAGGGCGGATCCGGCGCATAGGCCGGGGTCGCGGCCGTACAGATACCGGTCAAGGCACCATCGCCATTGGGGTCGCCATCTTCGGCAAACCAGATACCAACATCGTGGCGCGCCTGGGCGGTCAGCAGCACTTCAAAGTCTGCCGTAAAGGTAACGGAATCGCCGGGAAAGGCGCAGCCATCATCAAGAATGGTGATGTTAGTCGCATTGGCGACCTGGATGTCGTTGGCGGTACAGTTGAGGCCAAATCCCGCCACATCCTCCATGCAGCCTAGCCCTGTTTGAATATCGGCATTCCCTGCGCCATCCGCAAGTAGCGGCTGCGCGCCGAACAGCATGCCCAGCAACAGCAGGCTGCTTGCTACCGTCCGCCTAAGCTGGCGCCAACAAAAACTCGGTGGATGGACAAGTGCAAGAAAAAAAGCATAAATAGCCATCACAACAGGGTTTGAAAATAATCCCCGCTGTTGGGGGGATGCTTTCGTTCGTCCCGTCCCAGGCGGTGGTTTGGGATTGGATATATAACGCGGTGATAGCCCATTACAGAGTTCAGGGCCTGGACAGTGTTCAGATTCCGGAGTATTCATTATCGTTCTCCATTTGTACTCATGGACTACAACCGCTTGGGCGACCTGCCTGATACTGCCTGGGGGGGCTCCAATAATTGCTTCAGATTGTAGTAATACTTGTTTTAACCTGTTTATTTGTTTCTATTTCAGGACCCAGATGGCTGCTCTTTAGGGGAGAGCACGATGTGAATTTCCCCTCAACAGCTTGGTGAAAGCAGACTACTCGGGTTCTGCGTTGTTTGTTGTCGTATCTTGTGATCGTTCATCCCCCCATTTTGGGTTCAAGCTGAACAGAAATGGTTTGTTCAGCCGGCATTCCCATTTCGTATGGAATATTGGCGGTTTCGTAGCCGGGGGCTGCGACTATCAGGGTGCGCTCCCCTGGCCCAAGTTGAGAGAATTGGAAGTCTCCGTCCAGGCTTGAAACCGACTTGTGAATGGACTCGTAGGTAATACCGTTGTTCCGGTATACCCAGGTAAGGATGACACTGGCCGCCGGGACGGGATCGCCCTGGCTATCGGTTACCTGGCCATGCAGCTGGTGACTGCCAACATCGAGAATCAGTTCGACCTCTTTTACAGCGCCTTGCTGTAGCTCAATGCCGTTTACGCTGTGCTTCGGTAGTGAGGAGGTCCCCAGGGTGAGTTTGCCCTCGGGCACGCTTTCTACGGCGAAGTAGCCGGCGCTATTACCCGTCAGGGTGATATGGCTGCTGGTCGAGCTCTTGCTGCGCAGGAACAGGGACAAATTGGGGATCGGGTTACCGTCAAGGTCGATCATCTGGCCTGTCAGGCTGCCGACGCCTTCAGATTTCAGGCTGATTGCCAGGTTACTCAGGCCGCCGGCAGGCACTGTGACATTGTTCTGCCGGTACAGTTGGTAGGGCTCCTGGGGGGAAACCCAGAGGATGTAGCCTGTGCCAATTTCCACCTCGGGGATGATGAATTTTCCCGCTGTGTCGGTGGTGCCATTATACTTGCGTTTTGTCTTTGCGGATTTCAGGTACACCCGTTTGTCTGCCACCGGGGAGCCAGCGCTGGTTACAGAGCCCGTTACCGTAACAAGTTCATTATCGGCCCGCAGTGCAAGATTACGTTCGATTTTGGTTACGCCGTGGGTTTCTGTGCTGTTTAGACGAAGTCTCTGTTCCTGATATCCATCAGTCCAGAATTGAACGCTGGAAGTGGCATTTCCATTAATGTCAATAATCAGGTTGTAATAGCCGCCGTCATCGGTAAACGCGGTCCGCTCAGGATCGGATAGTGGCGTAACTTCCACGCCTGGCAAAGGTTTCCCCGAGGTAGTTTCAACCAGGCCGTAAAGTAAAACCTTGCGCTGCTCAATCACCACCAGTTTGAGGTTATCGACACCCGTGCGGCTGATGATGCTGGCTTGTGTTGGGTAGTAATCGTTGGCTGCTGTATGAATTTTGTATTCGCCTTCAGCAAGGCCTGCTAACTGGAAAAAGCCTGATTGATTGGTTATTGAGCTTTGTACCAGAGTACCTGCGCTAAGGTATTCAGCAGCCTGTTCGTCGAATAAGCGACTAACAAGCGCAAAAACTTCGATGCCAGGTACGGGCCAGCCGGATTCATCGATTACCTGTCCAGAAATAAAAAAATCGCCATAAGAATCAATTTTTGACGGATTATTATCGGCACTGTTTTGTGATCTTGTCTGCGGCCTTCTGTCCCGTGGCTGTGACGACCGGTTACTGGTTTTTGACGATCTGTTACTGGTTATCGCCGCGGATGAATCGGCGGCGGTTTCATTGTCGTGCGTGTCGGGGTTTTGTTGTTCAGCAGGGCGCGTATTGTCAGAGGCAGACAGCTGCACTTGCCTGCGGTTGTTTGCTCGGGAGTTTATGCCTTGTGTATGATTGGCGCCGTTCACGTCGGGGGAGTCATACCATGGATAAATAACCTCTGCTGAACGGCTGCCAGTATATATCTCATTATCAGGGTGGGGGACGGTCGAGGTAATTTCCTGGCTGGGGTTATTATAAGATGAAGCGACTTCAAAAGAGGGCCCGAAAAGTATGTTAAAACCAATATACAGGAGTGCCCCGGCTGCCAGGAGTATCGCCATATTCAGAATACTCATGAAACCGTATTGTTGGCGTAATATATTGGCTGATACAGGCTCAGCTGCATTGCAGCGACGGGCTATCGGTTTGTGATTATTCATGTAAACCTCGTAAAGCATCGGGCCAGACGGGTTTGGATCACGAATTCCAACGCATTTAAGTTGCTGTGTTCCATTTCAACAGGCTAAAGCCGGTGTTGAATCGGAGAGTTACAATATTCGTGCCGTAATAGATAACTGTTTGTTTTTTCAGGTCGAAGCAGAGAAGATATCTTTATTGAAGGGAATCGCAGATGTAAACGTAGCTTTACGGCTGTAAGTTACTTTTGCCGCTTAAAAAACAGTTTATTTAACTAAAAACGGTTTGTTTGTCAGGCGCTTAATAAGAATTCACAAGCATTTTTTTGGATGTAAAGAAACATTTACAGTTATTAATATTGTTTTTGTGTTGTTGTTAAAGAGAGTTTACAAAAATCTGTAACTTTATATTTTTATAGCCTTTTTAATGATCTTTTTTGATAAAAAAGGATTATAAATAAGGGGCTGAAATATATTTCAGCCCCTTATTCTATGGTTTTTTAGCCTTCAACTACCGTTTCTTTCCGTTTCCTTTACCTCCTGTGCTGCCATCGCTGCCACCAGAGCTCTGTAACTGGATACTGACACTGGCAGAAGCCGATTTTGAACCATCACTTATCGTGTAGGTAAAGCTGTCACTATTTTTGAAGCTCTTCACTGGCTGATAGGTCAGGCTGCCGTCAGTGTTGATCAGAACTTTGCCTTTGGCGCCCTGGGTGACAACGCTAATGAAGAATGCATCTCCATCAGGGTCTGAGTCATTGCTCAGCACCGCAATGGTTACATTACTTTTACTGGTCACGATAATACTGTCATTGAGAGCAATCGGTGCACTATTGCCCACCGGGTTGTTGACTATGTAGGTCAGGTTCTCGCTGCCAGTGTATTTGCCATCCGTAACCTGGAAGGTAATAGTATAGAAACCGTCGGTAGCAGCTGTCGAAGAGGTTACAGTCAGACTGACTGTAGCGCTTCCACCCGGGGCCTGGGATACGCTGCTGTTTGATAGCAAAGCGCCCCAGCCACTTTGTGCGGGTGTCGCGCTGATACTCGGTGCAGTTTCGGTACTGCTTGAGTCCATCCAGCTGCTGGTAATACTAATACCGGCATCCGCATCTGAGTAGGTTTGACCTTCGATCAGTGTTGGATCGTACCAGTCAAAGATAACGTCGCTTCCAGGGGTCATGTCCAGCAGGTAGCTGCTATTACGACTGGCTGCGCTGCCGGTATGGATCACCACACCTTCGGCCGTATTCATGTTTGTAGCCAGAATGCTATCGAAGCCTGTAGGACGACGACATTCGAGGTAGTACCAGGTTTTCTGGCCGGTAGCAGAGTCGGTCTCCTTAAGAACTTTCAGAGCCTTTGCTGTATTGCCTGCTGAAGCGGCGTAGGTGTCCAGATCGAAACTGCCATTGGTGGTTATACTGCTGTTATCCAGCCAACCCAGGTGCTCCTTCTGAAAGGCATTCTCTTTTATTAACCTTTTGTTTACTCTGAATATTTAAAAATGCAGATCTGTTTATATTGAAAAGTCTGTTAGCGGGGGCTTTACAGCTCAGTGTTATTAATTGTGTTAATACTTTGATTCAGGGGGGGGGATATTGAAAGGTTGCTGATGAAAGGCCTTAACCGTTGTTGACAACCACATTATGATTCGAATAATTATCCCTTCTAAAACAAATAATTTGTTTACTAACAGCTCGCCAGAAAAAATCCAGTGCTCACTCTTAACGCTAACGTTGTTTTGAGTGTGGATAAAGGGGGAGCTAAATGTAAGCAAAAATTTACACCGTTAACCTAACTGTACGAGCACAGAACTGTAAGCTAGGCTTAAGTTGTTTTACGACTTACTTATCAGCGGCGTATCCGATCAAAGCGATTTCCAGCAGTTTTTCGCTGCCCGCTGTTTTTTGGGAAAACCGGGGGAGCCCATGAAAAACATAGCTAATGGAAAGGTGTCTTTGATAGCCCGACTTGTACTTGCCGTAGCCCTCGCGACTATGTTTGCTGCTGGGCCGGTTTATGCGAATCAGGTAGCAGAAGCTGATCAACAACTTGTCGAACGAATCAAGGCCGAGGTTATCCAGGAATTGCGCGAGAGTGACTGGTTACAGCAGGAGATTGATTCTGGCATCCAAAACTACATCGCTATGCAAAGAGAGGCCAAAGCCAAAGCGCAGGCGGATGCCCGGGCCGAAAAAGAACAGGCAGCCAATGAAAAAGCCCAAAATGTTCGCCACGTGACAAGCGGTCGCGATCACATTTACGGCAACCCGGCAGCAGCGATTAGTCTGATCGAGTATTCCGACTTTGAATGCCCCTACTGCAAGCGCTTCCATAGCACCGTGAAAAGCATAGTGGATCTGTTTGACGGGCAGGTTAATTGGGTTTACCGGCATTACCCTCTTAGTTTCCACAATCCCGGTGCACAGAAACAAGCAGAGGCAGCCGAATGCGCCTCTGCACAAGGTGGTGATGAAGCCTTCTGGCGCTACACTGACGCCATCTACCAACGCACTCAGTCCGGCGGCAAGGGTTTTGCTTTGGATAAGCTGTCACCGCTGGCGGCAGAATTGGGGTTGGATACTGAAGTTTTTCAGGAATGTCTGGATAGCGGTCTTTATGTGGAACGGGTGAAAGAGGATTTTGAAGACGGACAACAGGCAGGAATCACCGGGACGCCGGGTAATATTCTGGTAAATCATCAAACGGGTCAGGTGCTTGCGAAGTCTGGTTCTCAGCCGCTAGAAGCATTTAAACAGGCGATTGAAGGAATGCTTAAGCTGGATACTGAAAACAATTAAGCCGATACTCCAACGCAGAGGGAAAGGCCTATTCTATTGGTAGCGATTAGACCAGGTTGCCTATTTGAAAAACGCTCAAGGACAGTACGTCCCTGAGCTTTTTTATCATCTACTTACGGTACTTTATTTAACGTTTCTTGCCGTTGCCTTTATTCCCGCCATTTCCACCTGTGTCACCAGTATCGCCAGAACTTTGCAACTGAATGCTCACACTGGCAGAAGCAGTTTTCGCGCCATCAGTGATACTGTAGGTGAAGCTGTCGCCATTTTTAAAGCGCTTTCCTGGCGTGTAAGTTACCGTGCCATCAGCATTAATAGTGACATCACCCTTAGCGCCCTGCGTGACACCAGTAATGCTTATGGTATCGCCATCCGAATCCCGGTCGTTATCCAAGACGGGGATAGTAACTGCGGTCTTGCTGTTAATCACTACGCTGTCGCTCGTAGCGACCGGTGCACTGTTCGCCACCGGGTTGCTTATCACATAGGTCAATTCAACATTACCAGTGTTGCTACCTTCACCTGCAATGGCATTAATGGTGTAGAAACCATCCGGCGCGCTGGCGGTTGAGATCGCAGTCAGGGTTACGGTAGTGCTCTCACCTGGCGTCAACGTCACCGAAGCCGGTGCTAAGCTTGCACTCCAACCACTGGGTTTAGTTGCGCTCAGGTTAAATGAACTTATGCCACAATCGAGGCTGTTGCGGTTGGTAACAGTTACGCTGTAACTGAAGCTGGTACCCGCAGCAATCCAATCACTCTGCACAGGACTGGCACTCATGCTGGGTACATTCTCGTCACAGCTTGGCGGTGCCATATCAATTGAAACAGAGGCACTGCTGGCATCAACCCAATCAGTAGAAATGACCACACCCGCATTGTCATCATAGTATTGCTGTCCGACCAAAAGGGCTGGATCGAACCAAGAGTCAGTTTCTGGGTTCATATCCAGCAAATAACTGCTATTGCGGCTTGAATTACTTCCGGTGCTGATAACAACACCATCAGCGGTATTAGTAAAGGTATCAAGACTACTATCGTAACCGGACGGCCGACGGTACTGGAGATAATACCAGGTATTATCCCCGCTAACGGCATCAGTCTCTTTAAGCACCTTCAATGTCTTAGGGTACTGTCCCGTACCAACGGCATAGGTATCCAGATCAAAGCTACCGCTGCTGGTAACAGTGACGATACTGGCGGCATCCAACCAGCCCAGCAGCTCTTTCTGAAAAGCATTGAAATGTGCAGATGCGCTGCCCATCACACCCGTAGTATCACCGTACTCGTAAGTACTGCAGTTGTTACCAATGATATCGGTGCCACATTCCAGAGAGTGAGAGTGGTAGAGGCCGAAGTTATGGCCCAGCTCATGGGTAATGATCTTCCAGCGCATACTGCCGTTGATCCAGGCAGTTGATGGCGAACCACCAACCGTACCGAGACCTGACCAGCCACAGCTACTGGTGCGAGGGAATATGTATACCTGTCGGTTATAGCCAGACAGGCTCACACCGCTGTTCTGAACGGCCTCGCGTGCGGCCGTGGCTATCGCATTGTGGTCACAGCTTGTGCTGCTTAATGGCAGCGTATGCCACCCGAAAACATCCCCATTCAACCACGTCTGCTGGAAGGAATTTTCCTGAATATGGTTGTTAGTTTGAGTAAACACTTCGTCGCGAACCTGATCTGCGGTCCAGGGCTGGCTGGTATCATCCTGGAAATTAACCAGAATAACAGCGGTTTTCTGTTCCCCGAATGTATTCGGCAGGGCTGCCAGAACCTCCTGAGTGTTGCTTCCATCATCGCTACCACCGACAGCGAGTTCCACAAGGCTATCCGCATTGGACTCCAGAGCCAGGTGGCCATCAATGCTTTGGTGGTTGGCGTTGCCTGCTATCAGCAGCCCGGCGGCACGCACTTTCGCTCCGCTTTGCAACGCTAACGCCGCTTTGCCTGAGTGGAGCTCAAACCGTTCGCCAAAGTGGGTATTGAGGAAATGGCGCAATTTATGGCTACCGTCTTCGTAGTCTTCGTAGATAGTTTCCAGGTTACCTTCTATTTCCAGCGTCTGCTCCAGCATATCGAGCACTTCGCTGGGCATCCCTAATTGCTGTTCGTCAGGGATTGCAATACGAAAAACTTCTGCCGGGTTAGCTTTCACCAGTTCGATCAGCATAGCCTGACGCTCTTCGGCTTTGCTGAGAAGGTGCTGCAGGGCCTGTGATTTGGCATTGCTACTAGCGTTCTGCCAGCTCTTTTGCAGTGCCATTAATGCTTGTGTGTGGTCAGTTGCTGCCAGTTTTACGACAGCCGTATCTGCTTGATGAGCGTACTCAGGTTGCTGTGCAATAGCATTGGTACTTGCTAAGGCTAAAGCTGTGCTGAGGCCAAGTGCCGTCAGAACATTTGCGTAATAAGGCCTAAGTTGGCTCATGAAAGATCTTCCCCTATGTTATTTAGGTCGAAGATCCTCATACAGGCAGGCCTGAGGAAGTTTCTCTCGTTCGACGGTCCGGCTATTCCTATCCCTTAAAAGAGAAGGAACCCGTGACTTTGCGATGCCCGAATACTCAGGCTTTGCCTTTTCGTGAGAGGATCTTTCAACAATGTTGATTACTGACTACGGGAGGTCTTTTCCCGTAAATAACTATCAACCAGAATTGAACTTCAATGCTGGTATCTCTAGTCCTGAAGAATATTCAGGATATCCGTATCTTGCGCTCAATAAGCATATAGTGAGCCATATACTGTAATGTTCATTGCTTTCAAATAGATAGGTTGCTTGTTTGTAGCGAATCTACATATTCTGTTGAATAAACGATGAAAACTGTCGCTTGAATACCGGTGGAGTCTTACTTTGGGACGTTCTGAAAAAGTCAGACATCATCTGTAGCAAGCGCACAACCGTTAAGCAGGCAATAGATGGCGCAGCACAGAGGGGTGTTTCTGGAAGACTTAGCTGAAAATTGTCCGCTGAATCTCAGTAGAAAAGTGTTTGGACTGTTGTCTTCTTATGCAGACGGATTTTTAGCTTAAATAAAGTAACTACTTGAAAATAATAGTGGTAGCTGAGTCTGTTAATGGAGACATTTATCTAGGGTAGCGTAATTTGGTTGTACAGTTGTTAAATGAAGTTTACACCCCAACGCTAGTCGCAAAGCTATAAACGTGGTGTATTTATCCTCCGTGTAACTCCTCATTGAAATGATGTAGAGGAGAGAATCCTGTTGCTTTGGATAGAATCCAGGTTTTCAAATGCAGATTTCAGGTTGTTTTTTTACTAACAGCACCTTCCTGGCATCTCAAGCCTGAAATCATGTCTATATTATATTGTAAACCCAAGGGTAACTATTCAGCTCAACCCGAAAACCGTCATTCCGGCAGTGTTTTAGCCGGAATCCAGAGCTTTAAAAGACTGGATCCCCGATCAAAACACCTTGGGGATGACAATAATGAGGTTTTGGCCGTCATGCTGAATAGTTACACCCAAGGATAATTAGATTATCTGCTTGAAGGCTCACAACTGTTCAATAGGGTAAGGGAGGGTAAATAAATGGGCTCAGCCACAGGTTCTGATGCCTCGGTGATGAATGAGGAAATGCTTGGCCAGGCACTGATTGCCGAGGGTTGCCTGAGTGAGGCGCAGTATTCTCAGGTTGAAGAGATTCGACAATCTCAAAGTAGCGATGAGCCTCTTGCTTTGCTGCTTGTGCGGTTGGGACTCGTGTCGGAAAGAACTCTTGCAGAGAGCCTGACGCAATTACTTTTACTGTCTCTGGTCGATAAAAGTGATTACCCTGTCGAAGCCATTCTCGATAGTAACCTGTCGCATCGCTTTCTTAAAGAGTTTCATCTGATTCCTATACAACTGACAGAGAACAGTGTCGTTCTCGCTATGGCGAATCCCCAGGATGATTATGCAGCTGAAGCTGTTGCCCTCGCGTGTGGCCTCTCTGTCGAGCGGCGTATCGGTGTTATATCAGAGATCGATGCGACAATCGAAAGTCTATTTGGAGAAGGGCAAAGCCAGATGGGGGATATTCTGGCTGAGGTTGAATCAAAACAGGAAAGTGCTGATGAGAGTATTGAGCACCTGAAAGATATGGCCAGTGAGGCCCCCGTTATACGTTTGGTCAACCTGGTTATTCAGCGTGCAGTTGAAGCACGGGCATCTGATATCCATATAGAACCCTTTGAAAACCGCTTGAAAATCCGCTATCGCATCGATGGTGTATTGCAAGAGGGCGAAGCGCCGCCGGTCAATCTTACCGCGGCGGTTATCTCACGATTGAAGATTATGGCGCGCCTGAACATTGCAGAGCGTCGCTTACCTCAGGATGGCCGTATTGAACTGCGGGTGCAGGGTAACAACCTCGATATCAGGGTATCGACGGTGCCGACGATGCATGGCGAAAGCGTCGTGATGCGTCTGTTGAATCGGGAAAATGTCGTTCTGGATCTGGATTCACTGGGCTTTTCAGATAAAACCCGAGCCCGGCTTGAAGAGGTG
Source organism: Amphritea sp. (assembly GCA_036960915.1). Classification (GTDB taxonomy): domain Bacteria; phylum Pseudomonadota; class Gammaproteobacteria; order Pseudomonadales; family Balneatricaceae; genus Amphritea. Next base: position 40,395 of record JBALVQ010000008.1, on the reverse strand, counting down.
CTGTCCACTGCTAACGGTATGCTGATGGTGACAGGCCCTACCGGCAGCGGTAAAACCACGTCACTGTATACCGCGCTTAACATTCTTAATACGGCAGAGCGAAAACTGATTACTGTCGAAGATCCGGTTGAATACCAGCTGGAAGGGGTTAATCAGATCCAGGTTCAGCCGGCCATCGGTTTGAATTTTGCCAATGCACTGCGCTCAATTGTACGACAGGATCCCGATGTCATCATGGTGGGCGAGATGCGTGATCTGGAAACAGCACGTATCTGTGTGCAATCAGCCCTGACGGGTCATATGGTGTTATCCACACTGCATACTAATGATGCGGCCAGCAGTGTTACCCGCTTGCTGGAAATGGGGGTCGAAGATTACCTGCTGACCTCGACTCTGAATGCAGTAATCGGCCAGAGACTGGTACGTATCTTGTGCCAACAGTGCCGGGAGGCCTACACACCGTTACCGGAAGTGGTGGCCGAGCTAGGCATGCAGCCTTTGGCTAGTGGTGAGCCCGTGCTGCTGTATCGCTCTGTGGGTTGTTCTCACTGCAATAACACCGGCTTTTACGGACGTATAGCGATTCATGAATTGCTGTTGATGAATGATGAGATTCGCCAACTCGTACTGCGCCGTGCTGATGCCGGTGCTATTCGTGAAGCTGCCCGCCAGTCTGGTATGTCAACCATGTACGAGGATGGCCGTGACAAGGCGCAGCAGGGCGTTACCACTATAGAAGAGGTGATCCGTGTTACTCAGGAGGCATCCTGATGCCATCATTTGATTATCAGGCGGTAACCGCGGATGGTGAAGTGCGTAACGGTTTGATCCAGGCTGCTGATCAACATATTGCCGTAGAGTTGTTGCAACGCCAGGGGTTGATTCCGATGTCGGTGGAACCCTCCTCCGGCGGAAGTCAAAAGGCGAGTAGTCTTTTGTCGATGCAAATTGGCCGGCCACGAGTAGTCAGTAACAAGCAGATGGTGGCTTTCACACAGGACTTGTCAGCTCTGCTGGTGTCAGGTATCACTCTGGATCGGGCTTTGGAAATAATGCAGAAAGTGTCCCGTGAAGAACTTGTGCAACAACTGCTTAGCAATGTTCAGGAAGGGGTTCGTCGAGGTCAGTCTTTGTCACGGGTTTTGGCCGAGCAGCCAGGGGTTTTTTCAAATTTTTATATCAATATGGTTCAGGCCGCAGAGGTTTCAGGTAGCCTGGGTGATGGGCTTAATGATCTGGCGAACTATCTTGAACGTAGCCGTGAACTGCGTGAGAAAACACTGTCAGCGGTGCTTTATCCTGCCATTCTGTTGCTGGTCGCGGCCCTCTCCCTGATCATTATTCTTACCTATGTAGTGCCGCAGTTTGAGCAGTTGTTCAGTGATATGGGGCAGGCATTGCCTCTGGCCACCCGAATCGTAATTTCGGTCGCGGGGGGCGTGCGTGATTATGGCGTCTGGGTTCTGCTTGCATTGCTACTGCTCGGGTTTTATTTGCGTTCGTTGCTTCGCAAACCGGATATTCGTTTGCGCTGGGATCTGAAGGTATTGCAATTACCTCTGTGGGGCGCTTTAAGCCAGAAGCTGGAGATGGCCCGCTTCAGTCGTAGCCTGGGCACTTTGGTAAAAGGAGGTGTGCCATTGCTTAATGCCCTGAAAATCGCAAAAAATACCCTGGTAAATACTGCGATGGCCGAAGTGATTGAAACAGCTACCAGCGGAGTTAAAGAAGGCAGTCGTTTGGCAGAGCCGCTATTGGAGAGTGGTATTTTCCCGCCGTTGGCGTTGCAGATGATTCAGGTGGGGGAAGAAACCGGACAACTGGATACGATGCTGCTCAAAGTAGCGGATGTCTATGACCGTGAAGTATCCACCGCTATACAGCGGATGCTGACAATTCTCGAGCCAGTCTTGATTGTTGGCTTGGGTATCCTAATTGCGGGAATCATTTTATCCATTCTGGTAGCAATTATGAGCATTAATCAGCTACCGGTCTAAAGTAAGCAGGAGAGATTTATGAATGACTTGTTAGAAGGAGAGAACATGTCTACTCAGATGAGCAGTTACTTCTCAAGAAAGCGTTACCTGTCTGGTTTTACCTTACTTGAGCTGCTGGTTGTATTGGTGATTTTGGGTTTACTGGCAAGCCTGGTTGGCCCGCAGGTTCTCAAACAGTTGGGGAGTTCCAAAACCAAAACCGCTGCATTGCAGATCGAGGAGTACAGCGCCGCGCTGGATCTGTACCGGCTTGAGGTCGGAAGCTATCCATCCTCGAATGATGGCCTGGATGCACTGATCAGTAAACCATCGGCTGCCAGAAACTGGAATGGCCCTTACCTCAAGAAAAAAATAATTCGCAAAGATCCCTGGGGTAATGATTATTACTATACGTTTCCGGGAGAACATAGTGACTTTGATCTCTACTCTCTGGGTGCGGATAACAAAGACGGTGGAGAAGGTGAAAATACCGATGTGGGAAGCTGGCAGTAGACCTGCCAGCCACAAAGGGGGCAAGCACGCTGGCTTTACCCTGCTGGAACTCCTGGTGGTGCTGGTCATTGCTACCCTGATTCTTGGTGTCGTTACCCCAAGGTTATTTGCAGTTATGCCTGGAGTCGAATTGAAAACCAGTACTCAGAAGCTGGCGGCTATGCTTCGCTATGCCCGAGGTCTGGCAATCTCGAGGAGCAGAGTAGTCACGGTGGAATATGATGATGAACTTCCTGCCCTGCGGGTCACCGGTAAAGTACAAACCTACCATTGGCCTGAATCCGTCCAGCTGACCTTGCAGGCCGGAGAGGAACAGCTTCAGTCTCAGCCCCTGCCAGAGCTACAACAGGAGAAGGCCGCCGCAATCCGCTTTTATCCCGATGGCAGTTCAAGCGGAGGGGCGCTGTTAGTTGCATCTGACTCCGGTGAGTACCAGATATCTGTTCACTGGCTGACAGGGAAGGTAACCATCAATGAATAAGAGCGAAAAAGGTTTTTCATTGCTGGAAGTGCTCGTTGCATTTGTTGTGCTGTCAGTATCTCTGGGAATTATCCTGCAGATCTTTTCATTGTCCACCCGGATAACCCGAACCGCTGAAACCCAGCAACAGGCTGTGTTACTTGCTGAGAGTAAGATGGCAGAGCTGCTTTCAGAACAATTTATTGAGCCGGGGCGAGATAATGGTGCCTTTGATGACCGGGTGCATGAGGGGGTGATGGCGGATTTGCGGTGGCAAACAGAAGTTTCTGAATATGAGTTTCCGGATGAGCCACCAGTGGATAATCCGTCGTTAGTACCCTACCTGATCGAAGTATCCGTGAGTTGGGGCGATGCGGAGGGACAGGAAATTACCCTTTCCACTGTCCGACTGGAGCTGCAGCTATGACTATCCGCTCCGCCAGGCGTGATATTCAATCTGGATTCACTTTGCTTGAACTGCTGATTGCGCTGCTGCTGACCGGTCTGTTAACCGTTCTTGTATATGGAGGTCTGAATGTAGGTCTGAGTACCTGGGAGAAGGTAATTAACCGAAATGAAGAGCTGTCTGATGCCTTTCTCACCCAACGATTTTTGCGCCGGTTACTTGAGGCCGCTGATCCGCAACTCGTTGTTGAAGATATCGATCATGTACAGTCATCAGTGGGTTTTCTGGGTCTTGAGAATGAATTGCTCTTCATTGCTCCGTTACCCCGCTTTGAGGGAGGAGGGGAGGCGCTCTGGATTTACCTGAGTGTTGGTCAGAATGAAGATGAAGTCGCTCAATTACAAATGGCTACTACTCCATATGATCCCAATCAGCCGGTTGACTGGGAACTGTTACTTGCTGAGTTTCGCAGTGAACAGGAATCGGACCGATACGTATTAGCAACAGGGGATGTAGAACAGATCCAATTCCAATACCTGGAAATTGAAGAGGATGGATTTAGCCGCTGGCAGCCTGAATGGCGTTTTGAGACCACGACACCAGCGGCGATTCAGATGCGCTTCATGTCGGAAAACACTTTAGTCAGAGGCTGGCCTGATCTGGTTGTCACACCGCGGGAGTACGCTTATGGAATTAAGAATGCCCGGTAACGTATATCTCCATGCTCGTACTCCTGTTAAAGGGGGAATGGCAAAAGGTATAGCGCTGGTCAGTGTGCTTTGGGTGATAGTACTCCTGTCGTTGATGGCGGCGGCAATATCAACAACCAGCCGTAGCTCCGGGCAGCTAACAAATAACCTGCGTTATGCCACTCAGGCCAGGTACGCCGCAGAAGCGGGAGTCCAGTGGGCATTCTGGGGGTTGCAGATACCTGCTAATCAGATTCCCTGGCTGGCCGATGGCGCAATATATGAGATGCCGCTGTCCGGTATGTTGGTACAGGTCGCCGTTGTTGATGAAAATGGGAAAATAGACCTCAATGCAGCAACCGAGGCCATGCTGAAACCGCTTCTGATTGCTGCTGAGGTTGAAGATGCAAAAATTGACAGTCTGGTAGATGCAATCCTCGATTGGCGTGATGAAGATGATCTGACACGGTTGAACGGTGCCGAAGACGATGATTATCTTCAGGCAGGGCTTGAATGGGAAGCCAAGGATGCCCCTTTTGAATCGATCCTGGAGCTGAGGCGGGTTCTGGGTATGGATGAACAGGTTTTTCGCACAATCAAGGGGAGTGTGACAGTCCATTCGGGCAAGCAGGCAGTTAATCCTCTGGTGGCCCCGAAACTGGTTTTGATGGCACTGTCCGGGATAGATGAGTTTCAGGCTGAGCAGTACATCGAAGAGCGCAGACGGTTGCATAGCGAGGGAGAAAAACCATCGGATCAATTGCTTACATCGCCTTTTTTTTCTACAAGTATGCGGGGTCTCAACTACACTATCCATACGCAAGCGGTGATTGACCCGCAAATAAGATCAGGGATGTCTGTAGTCGTTCGCCGTCAAGGGAGGCATGTCGAAACGAGGTTCAGGGTGCTGGATATTGAACCCATACAAAGAGAAATATTCAGCGCTACAGAGCTTTAGATAAAGCAAGGGGTATGTTCCGTGGGTGATGAGAACATTAATGTTAGCACTCGCTCCCATCTTGACGAAGTAGTGGATTCGATAAAAGGATTCTGGCAATGGTGGACAGAGGAACTGGCAGGGCTAATGCCAAAGGTGCTGCGCAGCCAGTTTAAAGTTCAGAGTAAGGCTTTGTTGATTGAAATAGACAACGGTGCCTGTCTGCTGAAAACGAAAACGCCGCATGGCTCGGAGTTACTATCAGAGTTCAGTCTGGAAAGCGATTTTGATCTGACGGAAGTTGAGCAAAGAAAAAGTCTGGCCGGTATGGCCGATCAGACCGTTCTTTTACTGCCGGTTCATTATATTTTGCGTAAGACGGTCAGCCTGCCTGAAGCAACGGCCAGCAGGTTAGAAGATGTATTAAAGTTTGAGATGGATCGAAATACGCCTTTTAAAGCCGACGAAGTGTATTTCAGTTATCAGGTTTTAAGCCGTGATCCCGCACAACAGAAAATACAGGTTGAGCTCGCGATTGTTACCCGTGCAGTTCTTGATGAATTGGTGAACAGTCTTGCTTCCCAGGGGATAAAACCATCTTGCGTAGTTCCCGCAAACCTGAGCCTCTCCGACATTGATAATCCTGCAATGAATCTTCTGCCACGGCAAGCCAGCACTGATAAGCGAATTAGGGCGCTTCGAAAACGTCAGCAGAAAATGTGGTTTCTGTTAGTGTTGATTGTATTAGTTGCTCTGGGTGGCTTGTATCAGCGCTATCAGCGGGTTGAATTATTGTCCCGGGAGATAGAAGAGCCGCGGGCCTTGGCGATGCAGGCGAAAAATCTGAGGGCAGAGCTGGAGCAATTACGGGAAAGTCGCCAGTTCCTGTTTAACAGGAAAGCAACTGCCCCTTCGGCTTTGATATTACTGAACGAATTAACAAGCATTATTCCCGACAATACCTGGCTGACCCGTTTATCTGTAAAAGATGGCGCGATAACCTTTCAGGGGGAATCAACCAATGCATCCGTTTTGATCAGGCTGGTTGAAGAGTCAGATACATTCCAGGATGTTCGTTTTTCATCGCCGGTGACGATTAACCCCCGTTCACAGAAAGAACGCTTTTCTATCACTGCCCAATTACAAGAACCGGTGCAAGAGCCGGTACAAGAGCCGGTACAAGAGCCGGTACAAGAACCTGTGCAGGAACCGTTACAAGAGCAATCGCAGGGAGGTGCAGAATGATTGCTGAGCTGCCATTGAAACAGCGCCAGGTATTTGCTGTATCGCTTCTGATCATCCTGCTGCTATTGACCATCATGTTTCTGATTAAACCCTTCTTCTCCAGCTATATGGGCTATGGCGACAGAATCGACTCCCTTGAGCAGCAGATAATGACCTATCAGCGACTTGCTGAGGGGCTGGAACAGACTGAGCAGGATTTTGAAAAGCTGCAACAAAATAACCCCCTCGCGGAATACTACCTCCCTGAAAGCAAACCCGCTCTGGCGGCTGCCGGCCTTCAGCAAAACCTGAACAGAGCTATTCGGGGGAGTGGAGGGCAAGTAGTAAGTACTAAAATCCTGAATCAATCAAATGACTCCCCACTGCTGGGTGTAGCCATTCAGGCGCACTTACGACTGGAGATAGATCAGCTGGTTCCCTTGTTGCATAGCCTGGAATCGGGTAAGCCAATGCTCTTTATTGAGAATTTTTCGGTTACTGCTAATGTCAGGCAGGCCCGTTTAACACGGCAACAGCGGCAGCGGCAGCAACAGCAAAGGCAGGCTCGTCAGGGAAATACCCGCCAGAAAAATCAAAGAGTTCAGAATATACAGTCAATGGATGTTCGCTTTGATCTTATCGGCTATGCCGTTAAGGAGCCGGTCCTATGAGCAACGATTCCATTCGTACGTCGGTATTTCACTGGCAAGTACAGATATTGTTTGTGCCCCTTTTACTTAGCATTCTCAGCTTTGGCATCAGGGCTGAAATGGAATCAGATTCGGTGTCAGGTACGTCTCCACCGGATGTAGATAGCCAAGTCGCAAACATCCCCGATTTTCCACCGTTGCATCAGTTTGATGAGGTGATAGAACGACCCCTCTTTAATCAAGGCCGGAAGCCGCAAGCTAAGCCTTCCGCTCCAACCGGAGGAAACGAGCAGGCCTTAAGAGAAACCTGGAAATTAACAGGCATAACGATAACAACTGAACGTGTTATGGCGCTGTTTTCAGAACGTAACGGCAGCAAGCGACTGAGGTTAGAGGTGGATATGCCTCTGGATGATCACTGGCAGCTGGAAGAGATCGAACCTGACGGAGTAAGTGTCGTGTCAGGTGATCAGGAGGTTCGGCTGCAACTGCGCCAGCCGCGGGAGTCTTTGCCTGCATCTCCTGCCAGCAGCAAGGCGCCAGCGAAAAAAGCGAAAAAAAACACTGATAATGATTCAACTGCTTCAGGCAGCAACAGGACTCCGACTCTAAAATCTGTTCCCAGAGCGGGGAAGATACAGACAATGTAGTCGGTTGAGGATGAATGGTTATGTATAGCAATAACAAATTCAAAAAATATCTGGTGATCCTCTTTGGTGTGGTTGTAGGCGCCTGCTCGGTAGCGCCAGAAGAAAGATCGGCGCTGGATAACCCATGGAATCAGTCAGAATCTGGATCTGCTGCGTTACAAGCAGAAATTACTAGACTTAAAGGCAAGTCTGAGGCGCAAGCGCAGGTGCCAAAGAAAGGGCTTTCTGAACGTTTTTCCGGTGAGGCAGTGGCTGATTCCTCACCCGCCTTACCTCCCTACGAACTGTATCAGGGTAATGGCCGTTTTATGAGTCTGGAGCCTATTGAGCGACCTCATGTGTCTGAGTCTGAAGACGGGGATATCACACTTAACTTCCAGGAAGCAGAGATTGCCGAGGTGGTGAAAACCATATTGGGGGATATTCTGCAGCAGAATTTTTCCATTGATGAGCGTGTGCGGGGCACTGCGTTTATACAGACCAGTGCACCGATTCCCCGTACATCATTGATACCCATTCTCGAGCACCTGTTACAGATTAATGGCGCCGCCCTGGTCAGGATGCAGGACTTCTATGAAGTTGTGCCTTCAGATTCAGTACCTGCAAGTATGTTGAGTGTCAGCTCAAAGCTTTCTGCGGATAAAGGCTATCAGGTACTGATCGTACCGTTACAGTATATTGCGGCCAAGGAGATGGCGAAGATCCTTGAACCAATGAAGCCACGTCAGGGGCTGATTGAGGCCGATGAACGACGTAATCTGTTAACCCTTGCGGGCACTCAGGAGGAACTGATCAATCTTAACCAGACGATAAAGGTATTTGATATCGATCAGCTGATGGGTATGTCTGTGGGGCTATTCAGGTTGAAATCGGTTAAGCCCGATGTGCTGGTGGATGAGTTGGAGGCGATCTTTGGTGACAGTGCCGAAGGCCCCCTGGCCGGTGTTGTTAACTATTTGCCGATCGAGCGCCTGAATGCGTTGCTGGTAATTACGTCGCAGAAGAAATACCTGAAAGATGCCCGGGTCTGGATTCAGCGACTGGACAGGATCGAAACGGCTAGCGGTCTGGGTATGTATGTCTATTACGTGCAGAATGGTAAAGCCGAGAGTCTGGCAGATATGCTAACCCAGCTGTTTGAGGGGCAACGCCGGAGCGATATTGGCAGAGAGAGAGAGGCCGAAGTGGCAAGGCCTCAACCTGCTGTTACAGCACCTGACGGTGATGGATATGAAGATGGAGAGCCTCAAGGGTCTTCTGCAGCATCGCCTGGTGCGCCGGCTGAGCTTAATGTGGGTGACGTCAGCATTATCGCCGATGTAGAGAACAACGCGCTGGTGATTCTGGCATCGCCTGGTGACTATGAAAAGGTACTGGGGGCACTGACCAAGCTGGATGTGTTGCCGTTACAGGTACTGGTAGAGGCGACCATTGTCGAAGTTACTCTCGAAGATGAGCTGCGCTACGGCCTGCAATGGTTTTTCAAAAACAGTCTTGATGGTGGTTCAAAAACAGGCAGGGGCGCCTTGGGAGGCACCTTGGGAGGCACCTTGGAAGACTCACTTAATCGTCTCGCCATCGCTGCACCCGGCAGTTATTTACCCAGTGCTTCCTATGAGGTATTTGATGCTGTAGGCACCCGATTGTTGTTAACTGCACTGGCAGCCGATTCAAAGCTGAATGTAATCTCTTCACCTTCGCTGATGGTACTGGATAATCATACAGCGACGATCCGGGTGGGTGATCAGGTGCCGATACGCACTTCGGAAACAACTAATACCAGCAGTACTACTATTGTTGGGTCAAACATCACCAGTACCATCCAGTACAGGGATACCGGCGTATTGCTTGAGGTAACCCCAAGGGTCAATGCCGGTGGCATGGTGGTACTGGATATTACTCAGGAAGTGAATGATGTTTCCAGAGGATTTTCTTCTAATATTGACTCTCCAACCATTACTCAACGTAGGATAGATACCAGTGTGGCGGTGCAAAGTGGTGAAACCCTGGTGCTGGGCGGCTTGATTAAAGATACTAGCGAGACATCCAATGAGGGAGTGCCAGGTGCTCGACACATACCTATACTGGGTTGGTTGTTCAGCAGTGACAGTAACACAAAGTCACGTACGGAATTGGTTGTATTGATCACGCCGACAGCGGTAACAGACAGGGATGAAGCCCGGGATATCACCCGTGAATATCGCAATAAGCTCAAAGGAATATTTTCTCCTTAGGTAACAGCGCCCAACGCTGAGCGTTCATCGCTATAAGCCAAAAAAATTTTCAGTGCGGGTGTGTTTTAGCCGGAATCCAGAGCTTTAAAAGACTGGATCCCCGATTAAAACACCTGTTTACCTATAAAGACGGGGGTGACAATAATGTAGTTTTGATCGTCATGCTGGATAGTTACAAACAAAGAAACATCTAATAGGCAGGGGGGGTAAGCGGTCTAAACATCATGCCGCACTATTCCTTAATACAATTCAGTTAGTTACATCCCTTTTTATTGTCGCGCTGAAACCACTTCCTATGGCGGTGGTGATCGTTTGCTCAAGGCTATGCCTGAAGAGTGCTCATGGTGGGTAACCTGCGAAACCCTGTGGGAGCGGCGCCTCGCCGCGATGGGTTCGATGAAGCTTATTCGGCGCGAGGCGACCCCTATCAATGTGTAGGTTGGCGCTGAGCGTAGCGATGCCCAACAATGTTAGCTGACGAACGACGGAATTAAAAAAGGCTGGATAATCCCAAGACGTTTGGCTATTGGGTAGAGCCTGCGAAACCCTGTGGGAGCGGCGCCTCGCCGCGAATCGTCCATCAATCGCCGCGGGGCGCGCCTCCTACAATAACCAGTTCGCAGTCTGTGGCGCAACTTACCATTGTAGGTTGGCGGTTTGCATGCCCCGCGAAGCGTTCTGGGTAGAGTGAAACGAAGCCCAACATTGTTTAAGAGCACCGATGTAGAGTGTGAATATGCAGTGTTGGGCATCACTGCGTTCAGCCCAACCTACGGCTCTGCTGGATTCGATGGCGCGCGACTTACCATTGTAGGACTTGGCCGATCATAGCGAGAAAAAGTCGATTTGAGGCAGTTTTTTCGATCTTTTAAGGCGAAGGGCCTGCCCCGCGTCGCGCCTTTGGGCATAGTGAGCTATTTAACGAGAAAGAACGAGAAAGAACGAGAAAAAATGATCCCTCTCTCATTTCTAAAAAGGGGATTATTAGCAGTAGATTAGTGTTAACTCCGACAGTCTCATAGGCAGGCTCCGAGCCAGTAAGGGACTGGTTTTAAAAGGTCTTGAGAAAGAAGACAAATCCGCCATAGGGAAAGAAATTAAAGAAGTTGAATTCGGTTGGCCTAAAGGAATGCCGCTTGTCCGCAAAATGGACAAAGACCTATGGGAGGTGAGAACCGATATATCTAACGAATAAGGATATGTAACGAAGCGGCAGCAAATCTGACCTCCGGCGGTTGTGCCGGGCGTCATGTGTTATTCTAGCTGTTGCATGGATACCGTGATTCCGTTAATGTTTATCTATGATTATCTCATTTGGCGACAAAGCTACATCTGACCTGTTTCATGGCGTATCAAGCCGTCATGTTCGCAAGCTTCCAAATCAAATACATGAGCATGCTCTCTACAAACTGGATGTTCTTAATGCCGCCCAAGACCTAGATGATCTACGGTCGCCTCCTGGAAATAGACTTGAACCATTAAAAGGGGATTTTAAGGGCTTTCACAGTATTCGCATTAACTCGCAATGGCGAATTGTGTTCCGCTGGGGTGCCAATGCAGTTCATGATGTCCAGATTATGGACTATCACTAAATAGATAAGGTGACTTATGATTCCTTCAAATAGAACGGCGACTCATCCGGGTGTTATCTTGCTTAAAGAGTTTCTTGAGCCGCTTGAATTAACCCAAAAAGCCCTTGCTACACACCTCGGCATCCCAGTACAGCGAGTTAATGAAATTGTTCGAGGTAAGCGAGGTGTTACACCAGAAACTGCATGGCTACTGTCGGAGGCTTTGCGTACTACGCCGGAGTTTTGGCTCAATCTGCAATCCACTCATGACCTGTCGGCTAATCGTCCTAGTCATCATGTTCAGCCATTAGTTGCTGTCGGCATGTAGCAATCGAATAGCACGCGTTCTCTTTACCGCTTGCAAGGACATAATGGTTATGTTGCACGTTTTCATAAAGAAGAGCGAAAAAACACCGCAGACCGATCTTGATTTAGCCAAAGACCGCCGTAACGATGCTTACTAAGCACAGTCTACCTCGTTTATCAAATTCAATTCTTGAAAATAGGCTTGAACCTATATAGGATGTGACCTATATTTATATAAATGGGATCGTTATGTGGGAAGTAATCACAACGGATAAATTTGACGAATGGTTTGATGCATTAAATGGCTCAGATCGTGCAAACGTCATCGCTGGTATGTTATTGCTACAAGACAAAGGACCGCACCTATCCAGACCTTATGCTGACACTGTAAATGATTCTAAATTTGCGAATATGAAAGAACTTAGAGTTCAGAGTAAAGGTGATCCCTTACGTGCTTTTTTTGCTTTTGACCCTGAACGAAAAGGGATATTGCTTTGTGCGGGTAATAAAGTCGGTGACGACAAACGTTTCTATAAACGTATGATCCCAATCGCAGATAAAGAGTATGAAACTCATCTGAATAAGAGAGGATAGTGTTATGGCTAGAACGCTGCAAGATATAATGGCAAACGAGAAGCCCGAAGTGGTTGCCAAGGCTAAAGAAATGGCAACGGAAATGTTGCTAAATATTCATTTAGCTGAACTTCGTGAGAAAACTGATTTAACTCAGAAAGAAGTAGCGCTTGCAATGGGGGTAAAACAACCAACGATTGCAGGTATGGAAAAAGTGGGACAAGATATTAAGCTTTCGTCACTAAAAAAATATATAGAAGCCACGGGTGGTAAGCTACGTCTTGATATTGAAATGTCAGATGGTAGTCATTTTGGGTTTTCAGTGTAAGTGCTTATAACAAAAGCATTAATCAGACTCCATAAGCAGTCGCGGTTTTTTGCAAAGAAACGCAAAAACGCGCAAGGGGGCACGCTGATGCGCGAAAGGCAGTGCAGTGAAATGTCTGGACCTTTTCAAACTTATGGTGGGTAACCTGCGAAACCCTGTGGGAGCGGCGCCTCGCCGCGAATAGTCCATCAATCGCCGCGGGGCGCGCCTCCCACTTGTAGGTTGGCGGTTTGCATGCCCCGCGAAGCGTTTTGGGTAGAGCCTGCCCTGTCATGGCACCGATATCAGGGCGTTTCCTACAACACCGCCTGGAGTATCATACAGAAAATTATGCAGGTCATGAAAGAGCGTGACGATAGCAAGTAGCGTAGGTTGGGGTGAACGGAGTGATGCCCAACATATTTGGCATAACTTACGAACTTGTTGGGCATCGTTGCACTCACCCCAACCTACAGGGCTGCCCAGGCTATGGGTAAGCATATTGAGATTAATATTACAGATCTACCAGCAACAGAAACTACCGCAAACGATCAGGAATATACCCACGCCGAAAACTACGCGTAAACTCCGCTCTATCATAAGACGGTGAGCTCTGTGAGTATAGATATGGAACAAAAGCCTGGCTCTGTACGCACAGAGGTCGCTGCAGGAAGGTTCGTTGGGCCAAGGATGGATCTGGTAAGAGTGGCGGAATTCGTGTCATTTACTACTGGATAACAGAAGACAACCAGATTTATATGCTGTTCGCTTTTCCTAAAAACGAACAAGAGAATTTAACTTCTGAGCAGAAGACAGCTCTTAAAAAGGTTGTACAAAAAGAACTTCAAGGAGGTTCATGATGGATGACAAAATGTTCAATGAGCTCATCGAAAGCGTTGAGCAGGCTGGCGCAATTCGTCGTGGTGAGACTGAGCCCAGTCGTCAGTATGTGTACAGCGCTATTGATGTAAAAGCTATCCGTGAAGCAACAGGAAGAACTCAAGAAGCCTTTGCTCAAATGATAGGAACCTCACTATCTACAGTGCGTAGCTGGGAGCAAGGCAAGCGCCAACCAACCGGCCCAGCAAAAGCGCTATTAAAGATATTTCAATCAGATCCCGTTACGGCCTCTCGCTTGCTGCATAAGGTCGCCGTATAGCCTTAACAAAGCCCCGCGAAGCGCTCAGCGTGGCCCACGAAGTGCTCAGAGTGGCCCGCGAAGTGTTTTGGCCATTGGCTATTGGGTAGAGCCTGAGAAACCCTGTGGGAGCGGCGCCTCGCCGCGAATAGTCCATCAATCGCCGCGGGGCGCGCCTCCCACAATAACCAGTTCGCAGTCTGTGGTTTGCATGCCCCGCGAAGCTTTTTGGGTAGAGCCTGCCCCGTGAAACGCTCAGTGTGGCCCACGAAGTGTTTTGGCCATTGGCTATTGGCCATTGGCTATTGGGTAGTGCTTGCCCCGTGAAACCCTGTGGGAGCGGCGCCTCGCCGCGAATAGTCCATCAATCGCCGCGGGGCGCGCCTCCCACAATAACCAGTTCGCAGTCTGTGGTTTGCATGCCCCGCGAAGTGCTCAGAGTGGCCCGCGAAGCGTTTTGGGTAGAGCCTGCCCTGTCATGGCACCGATATCAGGGCGTTTCCTACAACACCGCCTGGAGTATCAAACAGAAAATTATGCAGGTCATGAAAGAGCATGACGATAGCAAGATGCATGATCCCCACGCTTGCGAGATTGATCTTAGTTCAAGCCAAATACTAAGCGCATTATAGACAGCTAGGAATAACCCAAACCAATAACCTCTTACTTGACTTAGTAATACAGTGTATTACTATGTAACACAGAGTGTTAGTAAGGACGCGCAATGGAAATCGTTTTCAAGGAAACCCTTATCTTTACTAAGCAGATAACAGGCTTACTAACAGATGATGAATACAAGGAGTTACAAGCCCAGCTAATCGAAGAGCCTGAAAAAGGCCCTGTTATGAAAGGCACCGGTGGCTGCAGGAAGGTTCGTTGGGCCAAGGATGGATCTGGTAAGAGTGGTGGAATTCGTGTCATTTACTACTGGATAACAGAAGACAACCAGATTTATATGCTGTTCGCTTTTCCTAAAAACGAACAAGAGAATTTAACTTCTGAGCAGAAGACAGCTCTTAAAAAGGTTGTACAAAAAGAACTTCAAGGAGGTTCATGATGGATGACAAAATGTTCAATGAGCTCATCGAAAGCGTTGAGCAGGCTGGCGCAATTCGTCGTGGTGAGACTGAGCCCAGTCGTCAGTATGTGTACAGCGCTATTGATGTAAAAGCTATCCGTGAAGCAACAGGAAGAACTCAAGAAGCCTTTGCTCAAATGATAGGAACCTCACTATCTACAGTGCGTAGCTGGGAGCAAGGCAAGCGCCAACCAACCGGCCCAGCAAAAGCGCTATTAACGATATTTCAATCAGATCCCGTTGCGGCCTCCCGATTGCTGCATAAGGTCGCCGTATAACCTTAACAAGGCCCCGCGAAGCGCTCAGCGTGGCCCACGAAGTGCTTTGGCTATTGGCTATTGAGTAGAGCCTGAGAAACCGTGTGGGAGCGGCGCCTCGCCGCGAATAGTCCATCAATCGCCGCGGGGCGCGCCTCCCACAATAACCAGTTCGCAGGCTGTGGTTTGCATGCCCCGCGAAGCGTTTTGGGTAGAGCCTGCCCCGTGAAACGCTTTGGGTATTGCATACCCCGCGAAGCGTTCAGCGTGGCTCACGAAGTGCTTTGGCCATTGGCTAGTTGGGTAGAGCCTGCGAACCGCACCCTATACTTTCATCTGGGCGTTTCACAGTCCGCAGAGAACACAATGGATTCATTTATAGCTTCCTTTACAGGGTGTTAATAAACTTTTACACCGTGCAATATTACTTTCTTTTATTTTTCAAACACTTAATTTATTTGTCCTCAGACTTGTTAAACGAGCGTTACATTAATTCTGCTTGTTTCATTCAGACGTTATATAAAAATCCCTATATATCAATTGATTACTATATTGGCTTGAGTTTTGCCTTTAACTATGACGGAAACCTAGGTTTCTGCTTATCTCTCATCTGAGCTTTATCTGGATGGGGAAAGAGTAAGCGAAATAGGGGGTAGCTGGGTAGAAGGGAAAGGGTAGGTCAAACCAAGGCTCCGTCGTCAGTTTTAAAGAGGCTTAGCGGAGATAAAAAGATGTAAATCCCGTCAGTTTATTATTACGGGTTAACAGATTTTCCGATCACGCCTTCCTGTTTAGTTGATCAGCTACTTAATTTTTGAAGTTTCTGTTTATGGCGGGCTCCGGCGTCACTGATTGTTGGATACCAGGCCTGAATAATTACGGACTGTAGGCTGTAATGCCTATAACGTTCAATATCAGGAGTGTGCCTTTATTAAGGCGCGAATATGCAGAAGGGGATGCTGTGTTGGCCTGCCATAGCCAGAAAGATAATAAAAAATATTTTTTCATAACTAAATAAGGTGTGAAAAAAGGGAGGAGGGACATGAAGATGTTCTTTTCTTGTAGAATACGACAGCTATGGCAAACGATATGGTCGGTGCCCGCACTGGTCGCACTGGTGTTTACGCTGTCATTGACAGGCGTTGCAAGCCCTGCATTTGCCGTTAATGATCTCGGACTGTTTGAGCTTGATATCCGCGTCGGGGTGGAGGGTGATCAGGACAAGAAAAACGATCCGATCCCACTGTTCGTCGGCGACGGCAATACAACAGAAGATAATGGTGGCGATGACTGGGAGACTATATATCTGGATAGATTATTACCACAGGATATGTGGGATAGCGACGCAATGGTCATTTCATTTGTTGAGGATACTTTCGCCAACAATAATATCGACAATGGCGCAGAGCCCTTTGTTATCCTCAGGACGCCCGAAGAGACTTTCTTCACCGGCGGCGGCTCGAAGGATACCAACGGCATCCAGGATGGGCCTTGGCTGTACAAAGTTTCAAGCGATGTGGTGCCCGATAAGAACGATATCCTCAACGCCTTTGCCGCGCTTTATGACGATGGAGGGGTACCCATCGTCTACTTTGGGCTGGATACTTACTCGGTCAATGGCTCCGCCAACGCCGGATTCTGGTTCTTCAAGCAGGATATAGGGCTCAGCCCGCTGGCAGCCGGCGAAACTACCGGTACGTTCAGTGGCGAGCACACCGACGGTGATTTCTTTGTAGCGGTGGCTTATACCCAGGGCGGTAGAGTAGGCGAAATCGACATTTACCTATGGGTCGGAGACGACGCAACAGGCTCCCTGGTATTGCAAGACTCCGGTCAGGATTGTGCTGATTTTCCTGCAGGCGGCGATGACGTGTGCGGGGTGATCAATAAGCTCATGCCCGACGAGACATTTGGCGAAGACCCAATCTTCGACTATGCCAACGTGCTCGTAGCCAACAATCCAGGGGCTGCGACAAGCTACCAGTATGAGTCGGCAGCATTTGTGGAATTCGGTCTGGACTTGTCCACCCTCTTCCCTGAAGGGCTCGGCTGTTTCAGTACGTTTCTCGCTGAAACACGCTCCTCACAGTCCAAGACGTCGCAGCTAAAGGACTTCGCCTTTGGCGACTTCGACGTGTGCAGCATCGATGTTACTAAAACCGGTGATACGCTGTCCAAGGTGGGCGATGATGTTGACTACGAGATCGTTGTTACCAACACTGGATTGGCGACTTTGTGGAAGCTGTTGATTGAAGATTCAGTATTTGGCGATCTGACCGATGGAACCAACTCACTGATTACAAATAGTGATTGTGGCGACACTCTGGACCCAGGCGATAGCTGTACCATCAATGTTACCCGAACCGTCGATGCACTGGACCCCGACCCGTTGGATAACACAGTGACAATTGTGTATACCGAGTTTGACGATGAACTATCATTGTCATTTACGGACAGTGCCAGCCACTCCGTGGAACTGTTCCAGCCTGGTATTATCGTCGATAAGTCTGGTACTACGTTGTCAAAAATTGGTGACACTGTAACCTACGATTACGTGATCACCAACGACAGTTCAGCGGATACTCCGACCCTGAATCTGGTCAGTGTACTGGATGACGGTGATAACAATGGTGGCCTGGGTTTAGGCGATATTACGGCAACTGCTGGGGCTAACGGTTGTTCCACCCTTGCATCACCATCAGGCTCTTGTAGCTTCTCCATCGATTACACAGTGTTGGCGGGCGATGATGATCCGTTGGATAACGAAGTTACGGTGCTTTACAACCCGGATGGTTTCGATAACGAGATTACCGATTCCGATGTCCACTCTGTGAATCTGTACCAGCCTGGTGTTCTTGTCGATAAGTCTGGTACTACGTTGTCTAAAATTGGTGACACTGTAACCTACGATTACGTGATCACCAACGACAGTTCAGCGGATACTCCGACCCTGAATCTGGTCAGTGTACTGGATGACGGTGATAACAATGGTGGCCTGGGTTTAGGCGATATTACGGCAACTGCTGGGGCTAACGGTTGTTCCACCCTTGCATCACCATCAGGCTCTTGTAGCTTCTCCATCGATTACACAGTGTTGGCGGGCGATGATGATCCGTTGGATAACGAGGTTACAGTGCTTTACAACCCGGCTGATTTCGATAATGAGATCACCGCCTCCGATGACCACTCTGTGAATCTGTTTGTTCCGGCTCTGAGTATCATTAAGAGCTGTCGGGAAAAAGTATTTGATGATGGAGAGATCTCCGCAACAGAGCCTGCTGAGTGGGTTTACAGCATTACCAATAACAGTTCGGCTGATACTCCGAACCTGATACTGGACAGTGCTTCTGACAGCTTCGGCTTCCCGGATCCTGGTCCTTCGGATCTGACCTCTATCTTCCCGGCCAGCCTGTCACCTGGTCAGAATGTAGTAGTTACACTCGACTATACTCCGTCCGAAGGAGATGTACCGGGGATCAGTAATACCATTACTGTAAACTATCATCCAGATGGGTTTACTAATGATATTGAAGCAACTGATGATCATGACTGTCCAATCCTGCCACTTGGCCCGGCAATAATCAGGATTGAGAAAGTCACAATCGGTGGCGTGGGGACTTACAACTGGGATAATACGAACGATTCCCGTTTGGGTGCAGCGGATCCTAAGTTACCGCTGAGTATAGATCTCACAACCGTTATAGGTGCTCTTCCCGATGGGGACTCTCCGTTCGGTGCTCCAGGGGCTGGGAATGGTTTCGTGACTACCTTTCCTTTGTTCACTGTGAAGAGCGCATTTAACGATACCCGTACCTATACCCTTGAAGAGGACCTGGCCGATCTGGGTTCGAATGAACCGGATCAGCGCTTCGTCAGCCTCAGCTGTGCGGAATCAACTGCATCCGGTGGGTTAGTGGACATCACGATTTCTCCATCGAACAAAGCTTCTTTGGATGTTCGTGAAGATTCAGTCGTCTACTGCCGTTGGGTAAACGAAGTACAGGGTAAGATCATCGTTGATAAGAAGACCATGCCTGCGGGTGATCCGCAGTTGTTTGACTTCTCAGTAACCGGTGGCCCATCTGGATTGAGCGATATGCCTCAATTGGCTGATGCCACAACGCCTTATGATAGTGGCTACATTATCCCAGGCAGTGGTTATGGAGTTGCCGAGGTGAATTATCCTTCTGGATGGGAAAGTAAGGATGTCACCTGTACCGGTGTAGTACCGGGTAGGATAACGGACGATGATGAAGATCCAGCTAATATTAATGTGGATCCGGCTGAAACCGTCACCTGTATCTTTACCAACGCGAAGATCCCTCTGTTAACGCTGGTTAAAGAGGTGGACAACCAGTTCAGCGGTGAACGTGATGCCAGTGAATGGACTCTGACTGCCAGTGGCGATGGTGGCTTCTTCGGCAATGGCTCACCTGCAACAGGTCCTGTCGCTACATTAGGTCCTAATGAGGTTAAAGCTGGTGTAGCCTACACCCTGGAAGAAGACCAGTTCGAACTCTATGAGGTTAAGGCTGACTGGAGTTGTGATGGTGGTATCTTTACCGATACGGATGGCGTTCCCAACACCGTCCCACACCCAACCATCGAGCTGACTTACGGTGATGATGTCATCTGTACTATCGAGAATAAGGATATTCTGGTTGAGTTCTGTCCCGATCCTGGTGTTACCGGCCGGCCACAACTGCTGACCATGAAGTACACTGGTATCAGTCAATATGAGTCTCCACCTTCACAGGGGTTGAGCGGTGAGGTGTTCATCGTAAACCTAGACCTGAGCCCTAACGGTGCACCAGCACCTTCTCTGGTCGATATCACAGTTACACCACTGCCTGGCGGCGATGAGCTGACATTCAATGTACCATTAAACGGTACATTCAGCTTTGCTAACTTCCAGTCAGGTGGCGTTGCACCGAAAACAGAGTTCGTGATCAAGAGCGCTGTTAATGAAGGTAATTATGTAATTGGTGAGGTAGTACAGCTAGTAGGTTTCCATACTTCCTGTTCATCAACTCTTAAAGTGGGCGATGACTATGGCGTACTGACTGTCTTTGGAGGTATCTTAAACGATGGCACACCAGTGAATCAGTAAGCAAGTAAGTAAGTAACTAAGTAAGATTCCTGACTTGTGTCTGGAATAAAAAAGGGGCCGGTTTACCGGCCCCTTTTATTTTGCGCTCATCCCTGACCGCTCCCTTTATTGCAGCATTCCCTGACTCCTTCCAGCTTCCTTGAGCTCTTCTCGGGGTCGCCCCCCCGGATCAGTCCCTGACTCCTTCCAGCTTTTCTGAGCTCTTCTCGGGGTCGCCCCCCGGCTCAGTCCCTGACTCCTTCCAGCTTCCCTGAGCTCTTCTCTGGACTCTTCCCTGGGTTAAGCCCCCGGATCAGTCCCTGACGCCTTCCAGCTTCCCTGAGCTCTAACTCTGGGTAGCCCCCCGGATCATTCCCTGACGCCTTCCAGCTTCCCTGAGCTCTTCTCTGGACTCTTCCCTGGGTAAGCCCCCGGATCAGTCCCTGACGCCTTCCAGCTTCCCTGAGCTCTTCTCTGGACTCTTCCCTGGGTTAAGCCCCCGGATCATTCCCTGACGCCTTCCAGCTACCCTGAGCTCTTACTCTGGGTAGCTCCCCGGATCATTCCCTGACGCCTTCCAGCTACCCTGAGCTCTTACTCTGGGTAGCTCCCCGGATCAGTCCCTGACTCACTTCCAGTTTCCCTGAGCTCTTACTCTGGGTTGCCCCCCGGATCATTCCCTGACGCCTTCCAGCTTCCCTGAGCTCTTCTCTGGACTCTTCCCTGGGTTAA
>JBALVQ010000008.1:14534-19505 GCA_036960915.1 Amphritea sp. | reverse complement strand
TTCTCTGGACTCTTCCCTGGGTTAAGCCCCCGGATCAGTCCCTGACGCCTTCCAGTTTCCCTGAGCTCTTCTCTGGTTAGCCCCTGGATCATTCCCTGACCAGTCCGCTTCCTTCTATTGTGGGGCCTCCCTGGCCACTCCTTATGGTTCCCTCTGCCTTCCTGATCACTCCCTGACCTCTTTCCTGTTTCCCTTACTCCCTGATCCCGTAAGTCCCCTTACAAGATTTGGTGAGATGTTTTTACTAACTTATCCAGATCAGCTATCAGGTAACTGATCAGTTTTTCTTGCCGTTACCCTTGCCGTTGGAACCACCGGTGCTTTTCTGCAGCTGCACGTTCACTGTCGCAGTGGCAGTTTTTTTGCCGTCAGTGATGGTGTAGCTGAAGCTGTCGGCGTTCTTGAAGCGGTTGCCCGGGATATAGGTGATAGTGCCATCGGTATTGATCTCAACAGTACCTTTTGCTGCCTTGGTGACAGACATTACTTTCAGGGTATCCCCTTCAGGATCGCTGTCGTTTGCCAGAACAGTGATATTAATGGCTGTTACTGATGGCAGAGTAGCGCTGTCATTGACTGCGATCGGTGCACTGTTAGTATCAACAGGCGTAGCATTAACAGTCACCGTCACGTTAGCGCTGGCGCTGCCACCGTTACCGTCAGAGACCACATAGCTGAATGTCTCGTTGCCACTGAAGCCGCTGGCCGGAGTGAAGGTGATGGTACCGTCGTTGTTAATCACCGCTGTACCATTCACCCCGCTGACAGAGGTAACTGTCAGGTTGTCGCCATCAGGATCGCTGTCGTTGTTCAGTACAGCAATGGTTACTGCCACACCGGCATCGGTGGTGGCGCTGTCGTTGCCTGCAACTGGAGCGCTGTTGCTGGCTACGGCATTGACTGTAACCGACACACTGGCGCTGGCGCTGCCACCGTTACCGTCGGAGATGCTGTAGCTGAACACTTCAGTGCCGCTGAATCCTGCTGTCGGAGTGAAAGTAACCGATCCGTTGTTGATAACAGCCGTGCCATTTACACCGCTCACAGAAGTGATTGTCAGGCTGTCGCCATCAGGATCACTGTCGTTAGTAAGGACAGGAATATTTACAGAAGTACCTGCCTCGGTGCTGGCGCTGTCGTTAGCAGCAAGCGGGGCAGTGTTGCCAACAGAGTTATCCACTACATAGGTCACATCACCGCTGGCACTGTAGCCACCGTTGCTGGCATTAACACCGATGGTGTAAAAACCATCTGTCGCTGAGTTTGCAGAGGTTACTGTCAGTGTTGTCGTGGCGCTGGCTCCTGGCGCCAGGGTCTGGCTGCTGCTGTTGAAGCTGCCGCTCCAGCCAGATGGCAGGCTCTTCCCAAGGCTGAAGCTGCTGTTGCTGCAGGCGCTGCTGTCTTTATTGGTCACAGTGACTGAGAAGCTGACAGCAGTTCCTGCCGGTACCCATTCGCTCTGGCCCGGAGACAGGCTCAAAGTGGGATTTGCCCGCTTACAGGTTGCTGTAACACCTTTCAGGTTGATATCAACCTGGGCTCCATTTGCATCGACCCAGGCGGTGGTAACTGTCACACCGGCATCCGGGTCGTTAAAGCTGTAGCCCTGCTCCAATGCAGCGTCCCAGCGATTACCTAAGGTTTCTGGGGTCATATCCAGCAGGTAGTTGGTGTTTTTCAGGCGGTTTTCACCAGTGTGTACCAAGATACCTTTTTCGGGATTTCCAAAAGCCAGCGAGAACTGATCTTCTCCAACGGGCTTACGTGCTTCAAGGTAATACCAGGTCTCGTAACCGGTTACGGAATCGATGCCCTTGAGGATTTTTAGCGCCAGTGGATTCGGGCCGTCAAATTCATAGGCGGACAGGTCATAGGCCCCACTCTGTGTAACTGTTTTCAGGCGTGA
Source organism: Amphritea sp. (assembly GCA_036960915.1). GTDB lineage: Bacteria > Pseudomonadota > Gammaproteobacteria > Pseudomonadales > Balneatricaceae > Amphritea. Next base: position 17,599 of record JBALVQ010000008.1, on the reverse strand, counting down.
GCCGAACCAACCGAGCCGTTCTTTCTGGTAGGCATTAAAATGGCCAGCGCCGGTACCCATCCTATCGAACTGGTCACCGTACTCGCCATGGCTGCATTCACCGGCTATTGTGCCACCGCTGCAGGCCAGACCATTGGCGTGTAGCAAGCCCAGGTTGTGCCCCAGCTCATGAGTCAGGATGCCATCATCCGGTACCTTAATCCAGCTGCGTGAGGGGATGCCCCCAACAGTTCCTTTACCTGTGAAGCTACAAGCGCTGTTCGGGGCCATGATGTACATTATACGGTCGTAGCTGGCGACATCGACTCCGGCCTGGCTGGCGGCCTGATCAGCATAAAAGGCGATGTCATTGACAATACAGCTGTCGTCGCTGTTCATTGGAAGGGTATAGTAGCCAGTGATATCCGCGCTGACCGAGGCCTGACCGTAGCTGTTCTCCTGGATAAACTGGTTGGTTCTTTCAAAGCGGCTTTGTAACTCCGACGCGGTGATAATCGTGTCAGAGGGGGCATCCTGCCAATTGACCATGATCGCCAGAACTTTCTGCTCGCCCACGGTGCTGGTAGTATCCCAGATGGAACCGCCATTACTGCCGCCGTCGGTACCGCCGTCAACTGACAGCGTCAATATATCTTCAGGGTTCGCAGATACTGCGATGTCGCCGTCGTTACCGACCTCGTCACTGCCGCCATCCAACAGCAGACCGTTGACGCTAACCTGAGTGCCGCTTGCGAAGTTACGGTTCTTATCCGCCAGATGAAGCTCAAAGTTTTCACCAAACGGTGTTTTCAGAACGTGGCTCAGCTTAAAACTGCCATCTTCATAATCCGTGATAACAGCTTCCAGCTCACCTTCAATCTCAATTTTCTGCTCCAGCATCTCCAGTACTTCAGCCGGCATACCGGCCTGTTTCTCTTCCGGAATTGCCACCCGCAGTGCTTCCGCCGGGTTGGTTCTGATCAGCTCGGCCAGCATATCACGGCGCGCTTCTGCCTTGGCGATCAGGTTCTGTAGCGCCGTCGCTTTTTTGGACGCACTAGGGGCCTGTGCCCACTGCTTGTGTGCGTTGATGAATGATTCGGTAGAATCGATAGCGGCTTTGCGTTGTGCTGCTGCATTTGTGGCCGCAATATTCTGGCCGTATGCTGCTGTTTGATCTGTATGATGAGCGTGCTCAGGTTGCTGTGCAACGGCAGTGTTGCTAGCAAAGGCTACGGCAGCGCTGAGGCTAAGCGTAGCGAGTATGTTCGCGTAACGAGGCCTGTTTTGGCTGATAGAGTGTTGGCTCATGAAAGATCTTCCCCATGTTATTCAGGTTGAAGATCCTCATACAGGCAGGCCTGAGGAAGGTTCTCTCATTCGGCGGTCCGGCTGTTCCCTTAAAAGAGAAGGAACCCGTGACTTTGCGACGCCCGAATACTCAGGCTTGGCCTTTTCGTGAGAGGATCTTGCAACAATGTTGTTTACTGCTACGGGAGGTCTTTTCCCGTACGACGCTATTAACCAGAATGCATTTCATTCTGATCGGTGTAGCCCTGAATCTGATTCAGGATATCCGTATTTGGCTGGCTAATAAGCAGGGGGCGTGCCAACTAGTGCTGATTGTTTTTTAATCAATAGGTTAGAGGCCAGATTTTTCTGGCGGGGATTCAGTTTGGTATTATTTTGATGGATTTCAGGATGGCTTGGTTGGAGAGTGTCGCTCATACACTGTCGTTGAATTTGATTGCGGGCTCATCAATTAAAAAAGCGACAGGTTTCAGGTGATAGATAACCGGATATGAGCAGGCGTTATCATAGCTGGGGCGGGTGTTTTCTACAGTAAAAGTGTAACGCTGGCTTAACGCTTTATCTGTCTCTGATTACAGACGGGCTTTCTGTTATGTTTTTTAAGTGATTGAAAAATAGATGGAATTTTTGTCTTTGATGAGAAACAGGCATAAAGGGCAAGCTTCCTTAATGCAGACAGTATGCCTGTTATTAGCATGCCCTCTGGGTATGTTGTCTTGATCTCTGGTCGCTTTGAAAGCCAGTACCCAAAGGGCATGCTAGCAGCCTGTCGGACTTAACACTAATTTACTGTGAAAAAGCCGCTCTTGTAGGAGAGAGGGGCCATATTCTCCGTTCTTCCTCGTTAAATAGCTGGCTATGCCCAAAACGCTTCGCGGGGCAGGCCCTTCGCCTCAAAAGAACGAAAAATCAGTCTCATATCGTCTTTCCCTCGTTACGATCGGTCAAGCCCGACAGGCTGCTAGGGCCTGATGGACTTATTAGTAAATTACGCTTGCCAATCTGGCAGTCCACTGTACGTTTTAATGTCAGTGCGAAGGTACTGAATGTGTGTCACCTTCAGCGGACTGAGCAACTCTTTTGTGTATTAACTTTTTGAAAAATATAGATATTGGTGTCTTTAAATAGAAGCAAGCCATTGCTTAGGATATTTAATAGTCACTCGGAGGGTTTCCCCTATGGCATCCCACTGATAAAGAAACTTATCAGCCGGTGTTAAAAGTGTTTAACACACAAGAAAATATCTATTTCTTTATTTTTCAGTTAGTTAGCTGAAAGCACAGAAAAACTGTTCAGAGGGTATTACATCTCTTCAGATTTTATTCGAACTTAATCAAATAAATTCCTTGAGTTTCAGTTGGTTATGATTTTGGTGTGAGTCTTGCCTCATTTAAATCAACTGATGCAGATATTTTGTGCCGATCTCATTTTTTAGTAGTCGATGAGACAAGGTTATAGCTGTTTCACAGGATATGTAGGCTGTGTCAGTGATTGCCCTTACAGATAAGTGAGTAACCTGATAGTTACAGTTGGGCCGCCCGTAATCCTCCCTGATCCGCCTGTAATCGGCCCGTAATAAAGAGCCGCAAAAAATGTTATGGGGGTGTCCAGCACAGCCAGTAAAACTCTTCACAGGGTTTTACGAGAGTAGAGGTGTTATGAGAGTAGAGGGGGAATCTGCAGTCGTTCCGGAAAGTAAGCTGATGAGCACCTGAATAGAACTTTTTATCTCCTAACTTTGAGCATAACCACAGAGTTTTCAGGTTGATACTTTT
>JBALVQ010000008.1:0-14434 GCA_036960915.1 Amphritea sp. | reverse complement strand
CTACAGGTCTACAGGTCTACAGGTCTACAGGTCTACAGGTCTACAGGTCTACAGGTCTACAGGAGTGCTAGTGATGAAACTAATTGTCAGAGTTTTGATTGTTTCATGTTTGTATACAATTGGATCGCTTTATGGAATTGAAGCGGCTGCTGTTAACCCGGCTGATTTGATTAAGCTGGGGAAAGGGCTATTCAATAGTGAAACCTTCGATGGCAACGGGCGCACCTGCGCTACATGCCATCGGCCTGAGAATAATTTCACTATTGATCCTAAATTCATCGCTACGCTGCCACCCGATGATCCTCTGTTTGTGCATGAGTTCAACCCCGAGCTTGAGGAGTTGGAAGATGCTGTTCTGCTTCGGAAATATGGTTTGATTCTGGAAAACGTGGATGGCTTCGATAAACTAGGCGTTTTCCGTGGTACGCCGCATACCTTGGCCCTGAACACCACTATCGAATATGACGATGACGCGCTTAGAGCGCTGAATAAAGTCCACGCTTTGGGCTGGTCTGGAGATGGATCAGCAAATGACGGATCCTTACGCAGCTTTGCTGTCGGTGCGATTATCCAGCACTTTCCAAAGACCCTGAACCGTGTTGAGGGAGCGGATTTCCGCCTGCCGACCGAGCTGGAGCTGGATGCCCTTGAAGCCTTCCAGCGTAGCCTCGGACGGCAAAAAGAGATTAACCTGTCCCAGATGAATTTTAGTGAGGCCCTGGTAATCAGAGGGCAGGAACTTTTCTTCAGCCAGAAGTCCGGTCCCTGCTCGCTATGCCACGATAATGCCGGGGCTAATATGGCCTCAGGATTGGGAAGAAACTTCGTTATCGGTATTGAAGACATGCCTGATGCTGTGCACACGATGGAAGTACCTTCCGTCCCCTATGATGCGGGAATGGGGACTGTTCCCAACGACAAGGGTTTTGGTGATAATAGTTTCAATACGCCGTCACTGGTGGAAGCTGCAGACACGGCTCCCTTCTTTCATAATAACTCGGTTACCTCCCTGGAGAGTGCGGTGGCTGTCTATACTGGCGACAGTTTTCAAACTGCTTCCGGATTGGATGTGGATCTGGAACAGACTGAGATTCTGGCAATCGCTGCGTTGCTTCGCACCCTTAATGTGCTGGAAAACATCCGCAATTCAAACAAACTGGATCAGGACGCAACAGGAGAGAGCCTTGCTGATGGGCTATCACTTATCAATATAGCCATGTCGGATACCGAGGATGCGATTCAGGTTCTGCAAGGGATGGAATACGTTATCTTCGAAGGCGTGGTGGAACTCCTGGAAGAAGCCTATAACCTGGAAATGTCGGCTATTCAAACAGCTAACCTAAGCACAAGGAATAAAATTTTAAAGGAAGCTATCGCTAAAAAAAATAAAGCCAAAAGGCTAATGCTTAACTGAAATTCTCGATTGGGTCGTAGTCATAGATCCTGACGCCTCTAGGTCGGAAAACAAGAGATGCAGGCTTGGCCGTACTGAAGATGTCATCGAACTTATCAGACTCGATTAAAGTGAACTCTGAAAACCAAAATTATCGTTATCAGAGCTCCAGTAAGGACTTTATTGAAGGTTCCGCTTGTCAATCTGGCAGACCACTGTACGACTTAATGTCAGTGCGAAGGTACTGAATGAGTGTCACCGTCTAAGGACGTGAATCGACTATGGTTATGTAACCAAAGTTATGTAACTATTTGAAGTTAATAAGCATAGTGCTGTCTTGAAATTGAGGCAGTGCTGTTTCCCCTGAGGGTATATAGCATCTTTTACACTGTCCCTGCTAATGGGCTGTCTGCCCTTGCTGTTAAAGCAGCTTAACACTCTTGGTTTCCCCTACCTTTTATTATTCAACCAGTTAGTTCAGACAGTCGGAAAACTGTTAATCGAGCCTTACATTATCCCTATGTTCATATCTTGGATAGTTATTTAAAACTATTAAAAATCAATAATTTAAATGTAAAAGGCATAAAGTTTGCCTGATTGTTTATTGAGAAAGCTGACCTTTCTAGCCCTTCGCCGAAAAGCTGAATACTTTGCGGTCCGTAGTTGTATAAAACTCCGCAAAGCATCGCTCCTGGACTGATCCGTTCAATCTGAAGAGGTGAGGTCTACGTCAACCTGTGAGGTTAAAATTCATTAATTACTCGTCTGGTGTGCTGGATTTAGTTGTAACAGTATCCAGTGATAAGGAATTCCCGGATTTGCATTACCAGGCCTACGGTCATCATATGTCCCGTGGACACCGGGGCGATACCGATTAAGTGGGACATGCAAATGTTCTGTTGTTAGCAATTGTTAAGTTATGGAGGGTAGGGTCATGATTAGTAATAATGACTGTACACCCGAAGCATGCCAGACAAGGGGATTTCTTTGCAGAGTCCTCTCGGTGTGCTTCTCAATATTTATAGCGTTTATGCTGGTGGGAGCGCCTCAGGTTCAGGCTGACCCCACAAGCCCACCCCACTGGACTTCTCAGGAGGAGGTGGAAGGTAATGCCGAGTGTGTTGGTGGAGAAGAGTTCTTTAAAATTGATACAGGTGGTCTTGGGACTGGTATTCACGGACCTTTTACTGATTCTACTGGCGGTTTGGTGGTAACTATTGAGATTCATTCTGATAAATCATTCGATTGGTCAGTATCAGGCGGTACCGTTGCTCAGGTTGGGGTAAAAGGTGGTAAAAATACCTTCCGGTACACTTATGTCCCACCAGCAACACATGACCATGGATTATTTGCTCCGAATACTAATAGTGGTAGCAGAGCTGGCCTGAGCCATATCTCTTTCTGTTATTTCCCTGGTGCGCCAATACTTGAAGCAACTAAATCCTGCGCTAATGCACCTGTATTAATCAATGAAGGTACGCAGCTGAAATACACCTATACGCACAATATCGACAATGCCAGTACTGATGGTTCAGATTTCTTTGACCTGGAGATCAAAGAGACTATTGCCAGTATCCCATCCGATGCTACTGTAAGTTGCAATATTGTCTCTGTTGATGGTTTTAATGTTGCCGGAGCAGTGACATTGGGAGCTTGGAGTTCAGTACCGGATGTGGCAACGACTACCCCTCTGGTAGATGGTGATGACGTTGACGTAATTATCGAATGTATAACCGATAAGATTCTTGGTTTGAATGGTAAAGATACCATCGAGACTCGTGCTAGTACTGTGGATGAAGATCCACCTGATGTCTTTGCTCAACCATCAATGGCGTCCTGTCCGGGTGCTCCTGATCCAAAAGTTGCGATTACTAAAACCTGCGCAGATCCGATTGTTCAGCTGAGAGAAGTTACCCTGGATGATTTCACAACCGCTCTGGCAGTAGAGGTGTGCGTTAATATCAAGGTTGAGAATACCGGACTTGAAGCGCTGACCAATGTGTTTGTAGTAGATTCGCTTGTCTTTGGCGCAGGCGATTGGGATGTCAATGATGCCAATAGTGGACCACTACTGGCAGGCGCTTCTATAGATGATGACTTCTGTTATCTGCCACCTGCACCTACCGGTAATGTTGAGCCTGAGTCACTACCTAGTCCAGCAACTAGTCCGTATCTGGTATATACCTTTGATGATGGTATTAATCAGACTCTGGATGACCTGGCTTTGTTTACAAATGAAGCCTTCATCGTAACAGCTGATGGTTTGGTGACCGGTAAAGATGCGACCAGTAATAATCTTAGTGTCGTAGATGACGCAGCCCACTGCTCGATTTGTTATTCTGACAGGACCAATCCAGGCTTACCTGCTGCTTGTCCTCCACCAGATGCAAATCCGGCTATTTTCCCGCTTCAGTAAAGAATATTCAGTTGTTCCAATAGTTGAGGAAGGGTGAAATGAAAAAAAGGGCGCTGAATCTTCAGTGCCCTTTTTTATTGCCGTGTGTCTTAAACGACACCTCTTGTTGAGGTGATGATCGTCTAGGCTAGTCTAGGCTCTGCCTGAAGTCCTTATGCGGATAACCTGCGAAACCTGTGGAAGCGACACCACTCTATTCAATAGGGCTAATCGTCCATCAATCAATTGCCTCGGACGCGCCTCCCACATGATCCGATTGCTGTTCAATATTCAGTTCTTTCTGCCGTTGCCCTTGCCACCGCCTTTGCTGCCAGTATCACCGCTGCTCTGTTGAAGCAGCAGACTTACCGTAGCACTAGCGCTTTTTTCACCGTCGCTGATGGTGTAGCTGAAGCTATCTCCGTTCTTGAAGCGTTTACCCGGGGTATAGGTGATCGTTCCATCTGAATTGACACTGATAGTTCCTTTATTGCCACCTACGGTACCTACAACTCTGATCGTGTCGCCTTCCGGATCCTCGTCATTATTCAATACAGGAATAGTCACAGTGGTAACCGTTGTAAGTGTAACATTGTCGTTAACAGCGACTGGGGCCTGATTTGTGCTGATAGGGGCCGCTACTGAAACGCTGACACTGGCACTGGCGCTGCCGCCATTACCATCGGAGACACTGTAATTAAACGTTTCGGTTCCACTGAATCCGCTGGCAGGCGTAAAGATTATGTTGCTGCCGTTGATCTGGGCGTTGCCATTTACGCCACTGACGGAGCTGATGTGAAGTGTATCGCCGTCAGGATCAGAGTCATTATTCAGTACCGGGATTGTTACAACGGTGTTATATGTAGTGCTGGCGCTGTCATTGACTGCTACAGGTGCACTATTGCCTACCGGATTATCGACTATATAAGTTACGCTTCCACTGGTGCTATAGCTGCCACTGGTTGCTGATACGTCGATGTTATAAAAACCATCGGTAGCATCGGTTGATGAAGTCACTGTCAGGTTTGTAGTTGCACTGGCTCCCGGAGTAAGCGTTAATGTGCTGGAACCAAAGCTGCTGCTCCAGCCTGTCGGCTTGTTGTTGGTCAGGTTATAGCTGCTGTTATTACAGGCGCTGCTATCATTATTTGTCACAGTGATGCTGTAGCTGACCGCAGTACCAGCTGCAACCCAATCGCTCTGCCCTGATGTCAGGCTAATAGTTGGATTAGTGCGAGTACAGGTAGGTGTACTACCTCCTTTATAACTGATGTCAACAGTAATTCCATTAGCATCATTCGATAGCGGCGTGATGGTTACACCAGTATCCGGATCGTTATAGCTTTGTCCAACTTCCAGTGCCGGATCACGAAGGTCATGTGACGCATAGCGTGTACTGTCAGGTGTCATATCCAGCAGTAAGCTGCTGTTACCGTCTTCCTGAACAGCCTTGTGAACGATAACACCGTTCTGCAGGTTATCAGGGTAGCTATAAGGATCTGACCAATCAAAGATAGCGCTGTCAAAGCCTGTCGGTTGACGGTACTCCAGATAGAACCAGCTGCTTTGGCCTGTTGTTGAATCAGTACCATTTAGGACTTTCAGGGCTTTTGGCTGGCTGCTATCCGTTGCCAGAGTACTAATAGTATAGGTACCGCCAGTGGCCACTGTAGTAATCGGAGGGGACTGATTATACGCCAGCCACCCTAACCGCTGTTTCTGGAAAGCGCTCAAATGGCCGGAACCCTGACCCATCACATCAAAATTGTCGCCGTACTCGGATTCACTGCAATTAGTGCTCAATACACCACCGGTGCAATTCAGGCTGTGGCCATGGTAAAGGCCAAAGTTATGGCCAAGCTCATGGGTAACAATGTCTTGACTAAGCCCTGAAATGATTGTGGCCCGGGTTGGTGTTCCGCCTAATGTGCCAAAATTGACATTACATCCGCTTGATGGCGCCAGCATATATACAATATGAGAGTAAGCAGACAGGTTTACTCCTGCATTGGCGGCCATCTGGTCGGCAGCATCGGTGATGCCGGAAGGACAATTACCACCATTCATAGGCAGTGTGTACCAGCCGAAGGTGTTGCCTGACAACCAGGTCTGGTTGTAGGAGTTTTCCTGGAAATAGTTGTTAACCTGGCCAAATACGAAGTTATTAACCTGTGTCTTTGTCCATGGCTTATCGGCAGGCTGGTCCTGGAAGTTCACCATTATTACGGCTACCTTTCGTTCACCAAAGGTGTTAGGAAGGGGACCGGGACTTCCTCCGTTATCACCACCGGTAGCACCCATGATCAAAATATCGTCGCTGGAGCCGACAGCGATCTGGCCGTCGGTGCCGGCGATGTCATCCTGATCTTCTAACAGTAAGCCATTCAGCTCTACCTGTTGGCCACTGAGTGCGGATTTTGCCTGACTAGCCACGTGCAGCTCAAAACGCTCGCCTGCAGGTGTTTTCAGGAACTGGCGCAGCTTGTGGCTGCCATCTTCATAATCTTCGATAACAACTTCCAGCTCGCCATCCAGATCCAGCTTCTGCTCCAGCATTTCCTGCACTTCTGCCGGCATGCCTGTCTGCTTTTCTTCCGGGATCGCTACCCGTAGTGCTTCTGCCGGATTGCTCTGGATCAGCTCGGCCAGCATCTCGCGGCGGGCTTCTGCTTTGGCGATCAGGCTCTGTAGAGCTACTGCTTTGTTGGAAGCACCGCGGGCCTGTGCCCACTGCTTATGGGCACTGATAAAGGCTTCGGTGGAATCAATAGCAGCCTTGCGCTGGGCCGCAGGTGTTGCAGCGGCGGCTTCCAGGCCGTGTTGAGCTGATGGATCTGTCTGATGAGCGTGCTCAGGTTGCTGTGCAATAGCACTGCTGCTCGCTAAGGCTACGGCAGCGGTCAGACTGAGGGTAGCGAATACATTCTTGTAACGGGGCCCCAGTGGGTTAATAAATAGCTGGCTGATAGAGCGCTGGCTCATGTAAAGATCTCCCCTGTTTTTGTATTGTCAGGTTGAAGATCCTCATACAGGCAGGCCTGAGGAAGGTTCTCTCATTCGACGGTCCGGCTGTTCCTATCCCTTAAAAGAGAAGGAATCCGAGACTTTGCGATGCCCGAATACTCAGGCCATGCCTTTTTCGTGAGAGGATCTTGCAACAATGTTGATTACTGTCTACGGGAGGTCTTTCCCGTACGAAACTATTAACCAGAATGCATTTCTTTCTGATCGGTGTAGCCCTGAATCTGATTCAGGATATCCGTATTTGGCTGGCTAATAAGCAGGGGGCGTGCCAACTAGTGCTGATTGTTTTTTAATCAATAGGTTAGAGGCCAGATTTTTCTGGCGGGGATTCAGTTTGGTATTATTTTGATGGATTTCAGGATGGCTTGGATGGAGAGCGTCGCTCATATACTGTCGTTGAATTCAATTGCAGGCCCATCAATTCAAAAATCGACAGGCTTCAGGTGATAAATTAATGGCTATATGCAGACACTATCAGAGCTGGGGCGGGTGTTTTCTTCAGTAAAAGTGTAACGCTGGCTTAACGCTTTATCTGTCTCTGATTGCAGACGGGCTTTCTGTTATGTTTTTTAAGTGATTGAAAAATAGATGGGATTTTTGTCTTTGATGAGAAACAGGCATAAAAGGCAAGCTGCCTTAATGCAGACAGTATGCCTGTTATTAGCATGCCCTCTGGGTATGTTGTATTGATCTCTGAACGCTCTGAAAGCCAGTAACTAAAGGGCATGCTAAGGACTGATCGGGCTTGGCAGAGAGGTTTTCCAGGAAGAAAGGATTGGAAGGCTGAAGCTCTATGGCACTCTCTATTGCACCAGGAGACGCAAGACTGGCTAATTTTAATATTTTGGATTGTCTGCAAGGGCGGAGCAGGGGCTAGTGGTGATTCTCGGGGGAGCTATTATATTCATCCCACAGAGTGATGTGGCGGTGTCTTTTATGGATAGCTTTATATAACCGGGTGTGACGAAAGGTACTGAGAGGTTCTATGGCGCAATAGTTATCACCGGTTGAATCAAAGTCTTCATCCTTATCCTCAGAGAGGCCGTGTGTTTGTTTCTGGGCTCTATTTTTAGGAGCTGGTGAAGGGGGAGTCAATCGATGTTGACCACGCCGATGCTTGTTCATCGTATCTCTCCATCTAACCCGGATATTTTGTGAAGGCGCTTGAAATATTCGAGGGTATATACGATATGCAAGCAAGCATGAAGCCAGTTATTTAATGGTTTGAAAAGTAACAGGTTTTTGAAAATACTAAGAAACCTGCAGGCTAGTTTGTAAAGTTCTGCTTACAGATGTCTTGTATGAACTGTATAGCGGGAATGATATAGAAATAGAGGAAGGGATTCTTAAGGAACCTTTGAACACATCTGCAGAGAATACAATGGACTTATTCAGAGGTTGCCTGGCACAAGCTCAACGAGTTGCTAGCGTAGGTGATGTTTGTCCATTAGATGGTAGAGTGTTACCCGTGAAACGCCAAGTGTGCGTGCTGCCCTGGATATATTGTTTCCGGTTACGGTTAGACCCTTTTTTATCATATCTAATTCTGCTGATGCCCGGGCCTGCTCCAGCGTCATGATCAGAGGCGTTTCATCATGCTCTTCCAGTCCCATATCTGCAGCGGTTATGTACTTATGTTCACTCATTACCAGTGCGCGTCGGACATGGTTGATTAACTCGCGCACATTGCCAGGCCAATTATGGTGAGACATGGCGTTGAGTGCTGATTGGGAGTAGCCCTTAATCTGGGAGTTGTTTTCGCGTTTAAATTTATGGAAAAAATACTGTGCCAGTAAGGTGATATCTTCACCCCGTTCTTGCACTGGTGGTACGTTAATACCCAGTACGTTAAGGCGGAAAAATAGATCCTCGCGAAACCTACCCGCTTTGATTAACTCTTCCAGTTCAATATGGGTTGCTGCAATGACTCTGGCATCGACATGGCGGGTTTGGGTACTGCCCAGCCTTTCAATGGTTTTCTCCTGTAAAAAACGCAGCAGATACGTTTGCTGTTCCAGCGGTAGATCGCCGATCTCATCCAGAAAGATTGTGCCATTATTGGCGGCCTCTATTCTGCCTGTATGTTGCCTGTGGGCACCGGTATAGGCGCCTTTTTCGTGGCCGAAAAGCTCTGAGTGGATCAGGCTGTCAGGCAGGGCGCCGCAGTTCACCGCAATAAAAGGGCCGCTTTCCCTGGTTGAGCGCTCATGTAATGCGTGGGCTATCAACTCTTTACCCGTACCACTTTCTCCGGTAATCAGCACCGGAACATCAGTGTGGGCTATCTTTCTTATCTGCTTGAATATTTGCAGCATGGCTTCACTGGTGCCGATCATCTGGCAGTCGCCTTCAAAGGGCGGGTCCTTATCCTGAGGACCTCTTAATTGTTCTATACCGTAAGCATGGCCCAGGGTTGATTGCAGGCGGGTTGTATTTTCCAGACTGGGCAGAGGAAGGGTGTGGTAGTCATAGAAATAGTCATGGATCATGCGTCGCAGATTTTTATCCTTTAATGACTGCCGATGAATCAGGGCTATCCAGTTGGAATGGTAACTGTCACATACCAGCTCTTCGATCTGCTCGATTTGTGGTGATGTTAATTCATCCAGACACGCCATACTCACCGGGTAGTGATTTCGCTCCAGTTGTGATCGAGCTTCTGATGGATCAGACACCCGGTCAATCATCCACTGATCCAGAATCTGAACAGGGACTGCTATCGGATTATTGGTGTTGGAATCAAGATAGAGAGCCTTTCTTGAGAGGCCCTCTTGATAACCATGCCCACCCCTAGAATGTTTTCTCATGGATAACTCAATTAGATCTGTATAGTTTTTGTTTTACAACTTCCCACCTTCCACACCTAGCTTAGTTGATCCCCGGTGTTTTCGTAGCGTACATCTTTTCATGTTGCACGTAGATTGTATGGTTTTTTTACTGAGTGAGAGCTATGAGATAGCTGAGGACTCGTCTGGAGTGAAATGGAATGGTGTATGGGTCTTCATATCAGGCGATCCGGATGAGGGCTGCCAATCCGATAAATTGTTCATAAATTCCAATCCCTTCATGAAAATTCCGGTTTAAACAGGTAAATATGTGATGCAGGATCTATAGTGAAACATATTTGAACTGATGGTATTGGCCATGTACAGCAATTATTTTGGACTGGATGAGCCACCTTTCTCTATTGCGCCTAATCCTCGGTATCTGTACTTGAGTAAGCAGCATCGAGAGGCCTTGGCACATCTGCTTTATGGGATTAGTAGCAATGGTGGGTTTGTACTGCTTACGGGTGAGGTGGGCACCGGTAAAACGACTGTGTGTCGCGGGCTACTCGAGCAATTGCCGGATACTACGGATGTTGCACTGATTCTTAATCCGAAATATACCGCGCAAGAGCTGCTGGCCGCTATGTGTGATGAGCTGAGTATAAGCCACCCGGAAGTTGGTCCGGGTACAAAAAGCTATGTCGATGCAATTAACCAGCATTTGCTGCAATCCCATGCGCAGGGACGAAATACGGTTTTGATTATCGATGAGGCCCAAAATCTCGGCGTTGATGTACTGGAGCAAATCAGGCTGCTGACTAATCTTGAAACCGATAACAGTAAATTGCTGCAGATTATTCTGGTGGGACAACCGGAGCTGCTCGGAAAGCTATCCCAACCAGAGATGCGCCAAGTGATGCAGCGGATAACTGCGCGCTTTCATCTTGGCGCGTTGAGTCGTCATGAACTGGAATCGTATGTTGCCCACCGACTATCGGTTGCTGGCGTACAAGGACGGCTGTTTCCGGTTGCAACATTGAATCGGCTCTACAGTATGACCAAAGGGGTTCCCCGCCTGATTAATATTGTTTGCGATAGGGCGCTGCTTGGCGCTTTTGTGGAGCGTCATACGCGTGTCGAAGTGCCGGTTTTAAATAAAGCCGCCGTTGAAGTCTTTGGTGAAAAACAAGGCTTTTCTGGTTGGGGTCTTGGGCGCTTAAGTTGGCGCTCTGGTGGTGCTTTGGTGTTGGCCCTTTTACTTCTGACGGGCGTGTTTGTTAAACCGGTTAACGATATGATCTGGCACTGGTTTGATTCGCTCGCCCAGCTGCAATTACTGATACAGGAGTCGCACGCTGAAAGTGTTCTTAAGCAACAGTATAGCGGTGCTGTTTCCAGGGAAGGCGGTGAAACAAATAGAGCCTCTTCAAATCGGGTTCAAACGGCTGCTTATACCAGAAATCCTGTAAGCCTGGGTGACTTGTCATGGGCGGATAATAAGGAATTGCAGTTAAACCAGGTGATTGCCTATCGCGTATTATTTGATAGTTGGGGGGTGGACTATCGGCCTAAAGAGAACCCTATTGTCTGTAAATATGCTCAACGTTTGGGTTATGCCTGTCTATTTGGACGCGGTAATATCGAATCGCTTATGCATCTTAATCGGCCGGCAGTGCTGAAATTATTTAATGCCAAGGGAGATACTTTTTATGCTGCCCTGGTTGGTGTCAATGGCGATAAGGCACAGCTATTGATTGATGGCCAAAAATCCGAAGTGACACTCACTGAGTTGAATCGGTGGTGGTTTAAGAAATATACCCTGTTCTGGCGACCTCCTCCCTATTATGACGGTATTATGAATCCAGGTGCCCAAAACCAGAATGTAGCCTGGCTGGAACAGAAGCTGGCAGCGATTCAGGGACGTCAGCCAAGGCCTGAGAATAACACAACTTACAACCCGGCTCTGGTGATGCAGGTTAAACAGTTTCAGCAGAGTAAGGGGCTCCATGCCGATGGCATTGTTGGTCCAAGAACAGCCATTCATCTTAATGCCGCCACCGGACAGAGAGCGCCTGTGTTAACAGAAAGGCTAACAGGAACGTTAACAGGAAACAGGATGAGGTAACTGCTATGTCATACATTCTGGATGCCCTGAAACAGTCCGATAATCAACGCAAAGATTCCGAGATAGCTGGTGTTATACCGCATGTGGAGGTAAATACAGAAGAGGTTAATCGGAGGACTTTCAAAGGCTGGACCTGGGTAGGCCTGTTGGTATTAGCGGTATTCATTGTTTGGTTTTTAACCGTCAAGGATCCTGGAACAGCTGTTGAACAGATGGATGTAGCCGCTGAGTCGCAGGATTTGGTTGATACATCGGTTGTTACACCGGTTGTTACACCGGTTGTTACAGTAGAGCCCGAAACAAGTTCTATTTCTAAAGAAGAGCTCTATGGTGTAATTATAGATGTATCTGATCCGTCAGCGGCCGCCGAGGTCAAGCAAGATCAGTCAGGGAAGGTTACTCGACAGCAGCCGGTTGAGGCTGTAAATCCAGGCCAGAGGCCGGTTAACAAACCCGCATCAGCGGAAAAATCGAAGGTGGCTATTTCCCCCGTGAGTCCTGGCGTCTCTGCCAACACAGTCAATTCAACTGTTGAAAATACACTGGCTGTAACTGAATCTACACAGAAAAAGATGGAAACTGCTGCGAACAGTGGGGAAGAAGAAATTATTTATTGGCGTCAGCTGCCTCTTGATGTACAGCGCAGTTTGCCGGATCTTCAGTTTTCGGTACATATTTTCACCACTGAGCCATCGGCCAGGATGGTCAAGGTTAATGGTAGTATACGTCATGAGGGCGATCTTATTTCAGGTAATGTCCGACTGTTTAAAATTACCAAAAGAGGCGTAGTACTGATTTATAACGGGCATCGATTCAGAATGAATGCGGTGTAATTGAGTTCTATTTGAACTCTCCTTTACTCACATATCGAGTACAAACGGGCAATGAATGCCTGACTTACCTTAGCCTGTAGGTTGGGGTGAGTGTAGCGATGCCCAACACCCAACACCCTTTAACGGAGCCCCTTCCTCTCACCTTGCTGACGGCTGTTGGGCATCACTGCGTTCAGCCCAACCTACAATACTGCTAATCTAATGGATCGTAAAAGGGACATATTGATTTGCTCCGTTCATCCATAGCCAGAGTAAAAGCACGCCATCCCTTTGTCATCGATGCTATGGTGGTGTTACCGGATCATCTGCACGCTATCTGGACCTTACCTCCGAATGATCATGATTATGCAACCCGGTGGATGCTGGTTAAGGCTGATTTCTCCCGTGGAATTGAAAAGACGGAAACCATCACCGCTAGTCGGATGGTTAAGAAAGAACGCGGGATTTGGCAGCGCAGATATTGGGAACACCTGATCCGTGATGATAACGATTATGCCCGGCATGTGGATTATATTCACTTGAATCCGGTAAAGCATGGTTATGTGGAAAGGGCATCGGATTGGCCATTTTTAAGCATCCACAAGTTTATCAGCAATGGCGTGTTGAATAGGGACTGGGGTAGCGCACCGGATAGCTATGATAATTATGGTGAACGGTGAGGTCAGGTTATGGCTCAATGTAGCTTTTGCTATTGTTGGGCATCGCTACGCTCACCCCAACCTACAGGCTGAGCGTTACACGGGATAGGTCCTTCGCCTTGAAAGATCGAAAATACTGCCTCAAATTGACTTTTCCTGGTTACGATTGGCCAAGACAGACAGCCATCTAGTCGCGTAGGTTGGGCTGAACGGAGTGATGCCCAACATTTTTGGCATAATTCGCGAAATTGTTGGGTATCGTTGCACTCATCCCAACCTACAGGCCGGGTTCCTCCTTCCTGGAACCGCCAGGGCCCTGCGGGAGATCGTCACTCCTGCACATCTATGCGCCCGTGACATACCGTACATCCTGTACATAAAAGCAAACGGCTAAAAAATCCCAATCTCTTCATGAAAAATCCGGGTTAAAAGGTAAGTATGTGATGCAGGATCTATAGTCGTGTAGGTTAGGCTGAACGGAGTGATGCCCAACATTTTTGGCATAATTCGCGAAGTTGTTGGGCATCGCTACGCTCACCTCAACCTACGATACTTACACAAAGGTTTAATGGGGCTTCTTAGCGTTTGATCTGAAAACGCTGGCCTTTATAGTTGAAGATTGACCCATTCGGGGTTATTTCCAGTAACTTTAGCTGCTCACTAAATTGGTGGCCCTCATGCACCATGATGCCATTAATTCTGGCCATTCGGTCCGTCGCCTTTGTGGCGTAGATATGTACCGACATATTCAGTGGTGCAATCTCCTTGCGTTGTTCTTCACTTAACTCCTGAAACTGTGGGATCCGCTTAGTTTGTTTCGCAAGATGATTGGCTGTCGGGCGGATGCTTAACGGTGGGTTGTCCGGTGGTAGCGGTTGTTCTTTTTGCAATGAGGGCAGCTTTTTGATTATTACCTGATTTAAAAGGCTCTGATTCAATGTTGCCAGATCTGTGGACGTCAGGCGGCGCGTAGCGCTGACCGTTGGCGTTTCTGTAAATTCAGTCAAAGCCTCTGATACTTTCAGAGCTTCTGTTTTATGTCGTGGTAATGGCGCAAATGGATCGCGGTGATAGTTGACCGGTTCTGCCGCTAGTAAAGCCTGTTCAGAAGGGGAAATTTCTTCTACCTGGATGGCTGATGTTACTTCATTTGATTGATGATCTTGTTTGCTGTTTTCTACAGCAGGTTGCTGTGGTTTGGGTTCTGCCGGCAGCTTGTTAATCGAAGCGACATTGTCAGAAGGAGCCGCTTTGATCT
>JBALVQ010000125.1:0-12643 GCA_036960915.1 Amphritea sp. | reverse complement strand
CCTCCTAATCGGCGCGAGGCGCACCTCCCACAAGATTCACCAGCACCCTGTCTCTTACATGTGCAGGGAGGGACTTTTTCGAAGGGCCCCCAGTGGCAGGATAGTTGTCGCCAAAAGGCTGTGCACCATAGATGTGGCGCCCCAGGTGGCGCCCTACAATACTTAATATCGCCTTGGGGTTGGATCTGCCTGAGAAAAAGATACCAGTCAGAAGATTTAAGAGGCGCTCCCCGGTAATCAACGATGAGCCTAAAAATAGCGCATCAATTAGCAAGAGGGCGTCTAACTATTTCTGGTCGACTCATTCAGCATTTCAAACCGGGCCATTATAAATTCTATAAGCAACCGTACCTTACCCGGAATATATTTTCGTTCCTGATAAAGCATGTGTACTTCCCTTGAGCGGGACTTCCAGTTCGGCATCAGCCGCTGGAGACGCCCTTCTGTTAGCGCCTCAGCCACGACATAATCCGGCAGGTTAACGATACCAAGATCTGCCTCAGCTGCTCTGGCTGCCAGTTTCAATTCATCTACTTTCAGGCGGGCGACACAGTCGATATGCGCCTCCTCGCCATCGGGCCCATCAAAGTGCCAGACGGGCGTACGCCTGGGTACGATCAGGGTATGCTGATACAGCTCTTCTGGATGCTGGGGCATGCCCCGGCGCTGCAAATAATCCTCACTTGCACAGAGGCTGAAGGTGGATTCCATCAGCGGTCTTGAAATCCAATTTTGCAGACGAATTTCGCCAATTCGAAAAGCGATATCGATGCCCTCTTCAACCAGATCAATATTGCGGTTGACTAGCATCAGCTCCAGCTGAATCCGTGGAAAGCGTTCCATAAACTGAAAGAACCATTCCCCCAGCAGCTCGTTAGTTAAGCTAACTGGCGCTGTCACCCTGAGTAAGCCGGCGGGGTCGGCCAACTCATCATTTAACTGTAGTGCCGTATATTCCAGTTCGGTAAATAAAGGCTGGCAACGGTTATAGAATTTCTCGCCGGCCTCGGTCAACACCATCTTTCTCGCACTGCGGTGCATTAACCGATAACCAACATCTTTTTCCAGTTGCATCACCTTACGACTAACCGTCGAAGTCGGAATATCAAGCAGCTCAGAAGCACCAATAAAACTGCCCCGCTCGATTACTTTAAGAAAGACAAAAAGATCCTGATAGTTCATCCACAACCATCCCGTTTAATTAACCGCACCCAATGATCCCATATATGGGATTTAACCTTACACTTTTTCGACTAAATTTTATATGTGCAATTTACTATGATGGATTAATCATAATAAAAGTGTGAGTTCGCCAAGATGAACCTTATCAGTGAGCCAGAGATGCCTGAAACAGTCGATATCCACCAGCTAGCGCAACAGATACGTTTTCAGAAAAGTGACGGTACTATTTGGTTTGGCGAGCAGCGAATGCTGCTGTTACAACTGGCGTCACTGGCAAACTTCCGTAAAGAACAGATTCTTACCGTTGGCCTGGAAAGGGCGAAAGGCTTCTTTATGCGCCTGGGATACAGTCTTGGCCAGAAAGATGCTGAGCTGGTGCGACGCCTGGCCGGAAATATCTCCCCAGAGGAATTGTTCAGAACAGGCTTTCAACTTCACTCGCTTAAAGGCTCGGTCCGGGTAGAAGAGCAAAGTCTTGAAATTGACCGGGAAAACAATCACTTCTTTGCCCAGCTGAAGATGCATGATTCTTACGAAGCTGAAATGTTTGTCTCCGAGCTGGGGCTTATCGATGGACCCTGCTGCTGGGCATTGGTCGGTCATGCCAGCAGCTTTGCATCGGAACTACTGGGCCAGGAGATTATCTTTAAGGAGAAACAATGCCGGGGCTGTGATGACAGCAGCTGCCTGTTTGAAGGCCGCCCAGCCAGGGAGTGGGAGGATTATGAAAGCTATCGCGAATACTTCAACAGCACACCGATTATCGAAGAACTGTATGAATTACAGGACCAGATTTCGGTACTGCGCCATAAAATAGCGGACACCGGCACCTTGGGAAATTTCCTGGGTAAATCCAGTGGTTTTCAGCAAGTATGCAACCTGGCGAATAAAGCATCCACCGGCAAGGTATCAGTACTGCTGTTAGGCGAAACAGGCGTTGGTAAAGAGCTCGTTGCCAAAGGCATCCATGATAACAGCGAACGCGCCCAGGAGCCTTTCGTGGCGGTCAACTGTGCAGCCATACCGCCGGATCTTATAGAATCGGAGCTATTCGGTGTCGAGAAGGGTGCCTTCACAGGAGCCACTCAATCCCGTGCCGGACGCTTTGAGCGCGCTAACCATGGCACTATCTTTCTCGACGAAGTCATCGAACTAACACCCAGAGCCCAGGCAACACTGCTACGGGTACTGCAGGAACACGAATTAGAGCGGGTCGGAGACACCAGGACCCGAAAAATAGATGTACGGGTGATTGCTGCCACCAATGAATCCCTCTTCAAAGCCGTTGAAGAGGGCCGCTTCCGGGCCGATCTGTACTACCGCTTACATGTATACCCGATTGATATTCCACCTTTACGGGAGCGACGCGAAGACATCCCGCTACTGGTATCCCACTTCCTGAAGAAGTATGAATCTTTCTACAACCGCAAGACGCTGGGTCTTTCGGATCTGGCAATGAAAGCAGTACTGAACTACGCCTGGCCAGGTAATGTGCGAGAGCTGGAAAATGTTATCGAACGCGGCCTGATTCTGGCTGAAAACGGCGAAGCTATCGATGCACAATACCTATTCCCAAGCATGAAACTCGACAGTGACAGCCAGGTAATTTCTCCATCAGGTTCGCTGATCAGCAATCATGAACAGAGTAACGGCGAAGCCACGGAAAATGCTACAGATAACTGGCTTGACGAAGCGATTTCACAGATGGGCTCAATGGAGAAAATCGAAGAAGCTATCCTCAAACGCGCTATCGTCAAGGCTGAATACAATGTATCGGAAGCTGCCAGAATGCTGGGGATGAGCCGCCCGACCCTCTCCTACCGTCTAAAAAAACTCAACATCGAGATGTAATTTATGCAACAGATCAACAGTCAACGCTTAATCAGCGCAGCCATTGAATGCGCTAAGCGTATGGATATCGCCATCAACATTGCGGTTTGTGATGACGGAGCGAACCTACTGGCCTTCCAAAAAATGGATGGCGCTCCACTGGGCTCTATCGATGTCGCCCTTAAGAAAGCGCGTAGTGCCGTACTCTTCGGAGCACCGACAGAAGTATTGGGACAACTGGTCAGGGAACAGCAACTGGAGAGTATCGAGCAGACTAACAACGGCCTGATTCTGTTTGCCGGTGGTGAGCCAATCAACCAGAAATCGTTTATCGGTGGTATCGGTATTTCAGGTGGCACCGCGGCTCAGGATAAAGAGATCGCCCTGTATGCTATCAATCAACTCAACAGCCAGGATAACGGGTGAACAACATGACTTTAAAACTCAGTGTCGTAGACCAGGCCCCTGTTCATAACGGGCAATCTCACAGCAATGCACTGCATAGCTCTACACAGCTGGCCAGACTGTGCGATGAACTAGGCTATTATCGATACTGGGTGGCAGAACACCATGACACCGCCAGTTACTCCAGCTCCTGCCCAGAGATTCTGATCTCGCATATCGCGCAAAATACAAAAAATATCCGCGTCGGCAGTGGCGGCATCATGCTGTCTCATTACAGCCCCCTTAAAGTTGCTGAAGTGTTTCGCACACTGGAAGCGCTCAATCCAGGACGGATTGATCTCGGCGTCGGTCGTGCTCCAGGTGGCACCGATAAGACCAGCCAGGCGTTGGCATTTCCTAACCAACCAAAAGGTGCAGAGCTTTACCCACATCTGCTGAGCGACCTGAGCGATTTTCTGCACGACAATCTATCAGCAGATCACTACTTTCAAGGTGTCAATGCTACCCCGATAGGCGCTCAGGTACCTCAGTTATGGACGCTGGGTTCAAGCAGTGGCAGTGTCGATCTGGCTGCTGAGTTAGGACTAGGTTTTGTTCTGGCACTGTTTATCGGTACTCATGACCGCCCTACAGAGATTATCCAACGCTATAAGCAGCTTTTCAGGCCCAATGGTAAAGGCGCAGAAACAGCTCAGGCAATTCTGTCTGTTGCCTGTCTTTGCGCCGACAGCAAAGAGGAAGCCGCTTATCTGGCAGCCCCTAATATGTACTGGAAAGTCATGGCTTTCCGTCATGGAATCAGGGAAAGCATTCGCTCCCCGGAAGAAGTAATGGATCTATACCGTAAACTATCACCTTCTGATCAGGCCTATTATCAAGCGACCCTTGACACTGTTATCTCAGGAACGGCTACTGAATGCCGTGAAGAGATTGAACAACTGGCAGAGAGTTATGCTGTTGATGAAGTGATGTTGGTCAATGTGGTCTACGATTTTGCCGACCGCTGTGCCAGCTACAGTAAACTAATGGCTGAGTTTTCAAGATAGAGCTCGATTACCAGCTCATCAGAACCTAACTGCATATAATTGTGACCACAGTTCAGTATCCGCATCTTGCGGATACTGATGAAAAAACCGTCCATACAGTGCGGTGATTATCTTACCTCGTCCATTTGCACATCAAAGTATTCATCAAATCATCAGGTTAGCCCTCAATTCCGCAGTCAGAACTCATCAAATCATAAAATTATTAGTTTCCTTTTTTGGCTTTGCTTTTTTTTACCCTCTTAAAAAAGAGTTCCGGTGACGGGTTTAACCCTCGTTATACCTGGTCTATCAGAAAGTCCATAAGAATTCTCTGACAAATCAATTGGTTCTGGCCCGATTTATGCCTCACTTAAGGCTAGATTATTCACTTAAACCGGCCTTCAGCGTTATGGAATGATGATGAACAACAATAACAACAATGCCCGAATTGAAGACAACGATGTACTGGTTCTGATCACCGACCCCAACGCTGGTATTAGCTATGCCAGTGAGGATTTTTGTCGCGTATTTGGCTATTCGCAAGCAGAGCTGATCGGGAAAAACATCAATCTCCTGCGCCATCCCCAGATGCCTGAAGGCCCCTTCAAGCAGCTATGGGAAACGGTTCAACAGGGGCAGCCCTGGATGGGCATTATCCTTAACCGAACCCGTTCGGGGCAGGATATGTGGGTGGATACCTACATAATCCCGAGTATCGAAAAAGGTGAGGTAACGGAGTACCAGTGCATCTATCGACGACCGTCAGAAGAAACAGTCCAGCGCGCCCAGCATGTCTATGAACAACGCCGCCTGGGCAAGATGCCCAGAGCGCTGTCTCGCAAGCAGATTGAATTGGGTAATCGCCTCAGCCTGATGATGCTACTTTCCCTAATTCCAGCCCTCGGGTGGATGCTATGGCAATCGCCGACCCCCCCATCCATTGTCGCTGCAACTGTAACGGCGCTGCTATCAATCACCGGTTGCAAAATGATGACGCAGCGATTTAAAAAACTGGTCGACAACAGCCGTCGAATTGTCAGCCACCCGGTTAAGCAGTTGCTTTATACCAGCACAACGGATGACATTGGCCAGCTCGAGCTGGTCCAGTGCATGTTACAGTCGCAGCTGGATGCCATTTTACGCAGAATACAGAATGCCTCTAGTGAAGTAGAGAAAAGCTCCAACAGTTCGGCTCAGGTGATGGCATCAACTGTCGGTAGTATTCAATCGCAACAAACCGCTCTGGTACACATTGCCGCCGCAGTCGAAGAGATGACGGCCACCACCGGTGAAGTAGCCCAAAACACCCGTAGCGCCCTTGATCAGGTACAACAAGCTCAACAGGATGCTGAGCTGGGGACCGACATTGTCCATAATGCGATCAAGGCGATTAAATACCTGGATGAAACCATTGATAGAATCGGCGAAAACCTGAACAGTCTGGAACAACGTAGCGGCCAAATCGACCAGGTCGTCGATGTGATTCACGATATCGCGGATAAAACCAATTTACTCGCTCTGAATGCTGCCATTGAGGCTGCTCGCGCAGGAGAAAATGGCCGGGGATTTGCCGTAGTGGCCGATGAAGTACGGACGCTTGCGCAACGAACACGTGTATCTACCTCTGAAATCAGCACCATCATTGAAGAATTGCAGGCAGCAACCTCAACCACATCCACGCAAATGCGGGACGCTCGGGCATTGGCTAACTCAACCGTGACACGCATCGAGGAAGCCGGTATAAACCTCACCTCTATCATTCAGGCGGTGGATTCAATCAGCAATACGAGTATCCAGATCGCCAGTGCCTGCGAGCAGCAAAGTGCAGCAACCCAGGAAGTAAACGGCCAGATTCATGCCATCAGTGATGCCGCCAATCAGGCATCGGATCAAGCCCAGGAAACTCTTGAGCTCAACAACACTACGGCACGTCTGGCGCAACAGCAAAACAATATGGTGGAGATAATTATAACCAATAGCTAAGTGTTATTGAATTACATCTCGTCTTTCAAATAGGGGCTTGCCGGCGAATAATATAGATGAGCCCCTCTAAGAGACCTCCAAGCAGAGCATGTTATCCCTGGCATTGATAACTGCGTAAGAAGGCATTAACTGCATGCTCAGCGTAGTCCTGTATTTCTTGTTCATTCAGCAATCGGTCAGCAAACAAAGCTTCCAGATAGCGGTTACCCTTCAATGCACCCAATAGTTGGTCACAGGCCAAAAACGCATGATCGATCTTCAACCGGCCCAGGCGGCTTTGCTCATCCAGAAACGTCTGCAGAACATCCTGAGAATGACAGGCGCCGCGCTCAAGGAAGAAGTTGGCTAAATCGGGATCTGTCTGAGCCTGTGCCATAACCAGTCGAGACAGTTTCAACAGATCTGGCGTGTATACCAGCTCGATGTAGCGGCAAGCAAAGCTCATTAACTGGTCGTTGAGTGATTTCTCATCAGCAACATCAAACCTCAACCCTTCCCATAACTGCTCAGTCAATTCAATGACAACGGCCTTTAGCAAGCCTTTCTTATCACCAAAATAGCTATAAAGCGTCAGCTTGGATCCACCACAGCGTTTGATGAGTTGGTCCAGGCCAGTACCTTCATAACCTTGTTCGAGAAAAAGTTCGGTTGCTACTGCAAGGTAACGCTGGCGCTTCTTCAAGCTTGATGGACGCATTATTGGGTACTCATTAGTACTGTTTTTTTGGCTCAAGGCTTGAAATCCTCATTTTCTTTAAATATGATACTGTACCGTACAGTATCATTTCCGGTTTAAAATATGAAGACAAAGATTAAGCAAGCCGTTATTGCAAAGATAAAGAAAGCCGTTGTTGCAAGTTTATTAGTGGGCGCTACTGCAGGCTTCTACTACTACCTGGCACCATTGCCGGGCATTGTCACGACCGACAATGCCTATGTACACGGGGAGATATCGCAGATCAGCGCCGAGGTTTCCGGGGTTGTAACCCAGGTTTATGTCTCGGATAACCAGTATGTGCAAGCCGGAGAGTTACTGGCTGAGCTGGACAAGCGCGACTACATTGCCCTCAGAAACCAGGCTGATAGCGCCCTGGCCATGACCGAAGCCGCCATAGCAAATGTAAGCGAGCGCACTGAGCTGCAAAAGGTGAATATTGATACGGCCGCCACGCGTATCGCAGCAGCACAAGCCGATGCCAACTTCCAACATAAAGAATGGCAACGTTTCTCCGGCCTGTTGAAGAAAAAGCTGATATCACAATCCCGCTTTGACGCCCAGAAAAACCAGCTGCAAAAATCCAACGCAGAGCTTGATGCCACCCGTTTGCAACTAGCGGCGGCCAAGCAACAGCTTAACACCCTGCAAACCGAACGTGAGCAGCTGATTGCCCAAAGAGAACAGGCTAAAGCAGCCCTGGAACTGGCGAAACTGAACCTGGAAGATACCCAGGTCCGGGCACCAATCAGCGGCGTAATAGGTAACCGTTCAGTTCGCACCGGCCGCTATGTCAACAAAGGTAACGGCCTGCTGGCGATAGTTCCGATCGACGATATCTGGATCGAAGCTAATTACAAGGAAACCCAAATCACCAATATCCACCCAGGCCAGGCGGTTGAGATCAAACTGGATAGCTTTCCGGATTATCACCTCAAGGGAGAGGTAATTAGCGCCTCACCAGCCACCGGCACCCAGTTCAGTCTGCTTCCACCCGACAACGCGACCGGAAACTTTGTCAAAATTGTCCAGCGGGTACCCGTTAAGATATCCATCCTGTTACCCGATGAGCTTCGCGGTCGAGTTGTTCCCGGCCTGTCTGCCCAGGTCGAAGTTAATACCGTCGAAGTTGATACCAACGCCAAGGACTGAACATGAAAATACAACCTTTTGCTATTCTGGGCCTGGCCCTGCTGGCACTCTTTCCGCAGGGGATAACAGGTGAAATCTATACCACTGGGGCTGCAGAAATAGCCGGTACATTAGGCTTGTCGGCTGACGAAGCAACCTGGATCAAGACCCTGAACATGTTCGGTCAGCTAACCGCCCTACCTATGGGAACCTGGTTGGCCTACCGTATCGGCAATCGCAATCTGTGCAGGCTTGGTGCCGCGATCGGCTTGTTAAGCGCCCTTATCAACAGCCTGTGGATGAGCCCAGCCCCGCAGATGGTGGCCTGGATTGGCCACGGTGTCTCTGCCAGCTTCCTGTTGCTGTTTGCCCACTCGATTGTATTGCGCAATCTGGATTATCGAACCATCGCCTTTGTTGAAGGCGCAATGTTGCTCAGTGTGGTACTGATTCCCCTGAGCATTTATCCCTACATTCTCTCCCATCTGGCCGAGAACAACCTGTGGCATTGGTCTTTTGCAGTACAGGTCACCCCCTTTCTGGGAATGCTCTACTGGACCCGTTATGGTCACTGGCCAGTGCCGGATGAGCCACAAAATATCCGCTTCAATTTCCTCCAGGCCATATTACTCAGTGCTTTTATCTGTGGTGTAACTTACCTGTTGCTGCGCGCAGAGCGCTTTAACTGGTTCCGAGATCCGCAGATCGTCGAGCTAACCCTGCTGACCCTGGTGCTGGGTGCAACTGCAATTCTCGCCATGCGACGTCGCTGGGGCAGCGGTGAATATATTGGCACTAACGCACTGGCTAACCCTCATGGAAAAGTAGGCATGCTCGATGCTGCAGTGGCAGGCTTTGTAATCCTGGGAACCACCGGCCTGGTTACATTTTATGTCACCCAGGTTATGCACTATAACCATGAGCAGCTGGGCAAACTGGAAATGATTGGCTTTGCTGGCATGCTTGTCGGCCTAGTGATTGCTTTAATAGCCACCTGCAACCCAAAGCGAAACCCTGAAAATGTGATTCCAGTGGGAGTCTCGATCATGGTATTGGCGTGTGTCTTGCTCTCTGGCAGCAACGCCCACAGTGGTGTATCTGACCTCTGGCCTGCTCTGCTGCTTAAAGGATTGGCTGTTGGCATACTCAATGTCACCCTGACAATCCATATTCTGCGCAGCTTTCCCCGACATCAGGTAATCGAAGGCATTGCCTGGTTCTATCTGTTCCGTAATCTGGGCTCGTTGCTCGCTATCACCGAGTTCTCACGGCTGATGTACATAGAAACGGTGGATACGGCCAGCAAGCTGGCTGAAAACTATAACGCCACCAGCGAGACCTTCATCCAGCACCAACAGTTGGCGGCTAAAACACTGGAAAACGGCATGATGGCAGCGACCCCTGAGCAAACCGCCGTACTGTTAGGCGGCCAGTTGCAAACTCAGGCAATGTCGGTTGCCGGGGTAAACAATTTCCAATGGTTCATCTTATCAATTGCTGTTCTGGTGCCAATTATGGTGGTCGCCATGAAATGGGCCAACAGCCATCCCCGTCACGAAGAAGGCGGGACCTAGGAAGAGCAAAGACGTTGTGCGCTGTTCGTTGTTTGAAAACCCAAATCAGCATGGTCTTGTCGGAGCGGCTTTATCATGCCCTTTGGGTACAGCCGCGACAAATTCGACCGAATATTTCGCAGCGCAGAGCATCTCTCACAGTAATAAATTGTAGAATTCAGACTTGATCAAACAATGACCGTCAGATCAGTTATAGATTGTTCGCTCTTGTGTATGAGTGGTCATGGGGCGGTACGTATGGATTGGACTCTTTTTGACACACAACAGACGATGATGAATGGCTAGCGTCAGCTTCACATTCAATCAATATTTCTCCATAGCGGACGTAAGAGCCGGGGCGGCAGGCAGGCAGGCAAGTTAGAGAGCCCCATCCAGCCCCCACTGACCCAGAACGGGAACGTCTCCCCCAGGTCCTCGCTTCGGAGCCCTGAGCTATCTACGCGGGCCCGCTAAGGGCTACCCTTCACCCGCGCGTCGACTTCACTTCGTGGACCCAGTCACACTTGATACCGGCCTTCGCATGATGCTTTTCGATCGCTTCGAGGTTCGGGGTGTCCAGCACGCAATAGATCTTGTTGTCCTTCTCGCTGAACAGCGATATCGTGATGCGTGACTCCGAACTCGTCCGGCGGCGCATTCTGCAAGTTTTTCAGGGCGTCCGCCGTGAACGGTTCCATGGGATGGGTATCGATAAACTTCGGCACTGTAATCACCTCCTCTCGCCTGGATGATGGGTACTTGTCGAGCGCCTCCCGGCGACTCTGGGCCGGAAAATAAAAGGCGTTCGATTTAAGCTTCCTCCTAAATACTTTGCGTGACCGCTAAAAACACTTTGACCAACTTCTGCTCGGGGAGAGAAGCGGTCCCTATGGAAATGATAGTCACGGTGATAAAGTTATGTGAACGTATAAAAGTACCTTTTACTGGGTCTTTGGTGCAGATTCACATCGCGCATTCAGGATAGCCTTCACCGATGAACTTGATCAGGCTTGGTATAGATCAATCGTATGGATCCCGTCTGCAGATGGATGCGAGTGCTCATCTGGGCCCCTTATTACACGTTGCAGACAATTAACTGGTGCTAATTTACAAGCAGATCTCTCAACTTGCTGTGGAAAAGCGGACGCTTGGAGTAAGCAATAACGTCTGGGCTCAGAGGAGGCAGAAAGCGTAGTGAGGTACGAACGCAGCTTTATATGTATGACTTACACTGACCCCTTGTACCCCCTCTTGGTGGGAAATCCAAATGTATTTGGCTTTCTCACCAAGAGGGGGGTTGTCCTAGTACTAAGACTTAGTTAGTCTAAGCTAACTCCTTACCCATCTAAAAAAGTATGAACTATGACGATGTGCACAACTTGTATCAGAGCTAACCGCTGCCCTCCGCGCCGTTGACACTGACAGCTTAACTTACACTCGCTCTCTATCGTTTTGATGGAATGGTGATAAAGCTTAAGCCAACCACAAGTTATTCTTAACACCTGAAGTGTGTACTGCAACTAAGCAGTAGAACTTAGGTGCTAGATTTTGCACAATTTTTATTGAAGATGCTGAGCCATCTTCTAATGGAATCGTCATGAATATCGAAACTATCATTCTGTTCGCCGGAATTGTTTTCCTGATCGCCATCATACCTGGCCCCAACGCCTTACTCGTCTTATTTACTGCGCTAACTAAGAGCCGCCTGCAAGCCTTTAGCAATATCGCTGGAGTGAGTATGGGGTTTATTGTCCACGCCTTTATCTCAGCGCAGGGGTTAAGCCTGTTGCTGACGCAATCAGTGTGGGCCTTTATCTTACTAAAATGGCTCGGTGTGGCTTACCTGCTCTGGCTTGGGGCCACGAATATACGTGCAGGTTTGAAATCCCAGACTTTAAGTTTTACCCACGTAGAGAAAAAGGCCAGTTCTGAAGAAGCGCCTCAACAACATGCATCTCAACAAAAAGCCCCGGTACAAAAAGTACTGCTGAGCAACTTCATCAAAGGTTTTCTGACCAACATGCTCAACCCAAAAATTGTCTTGTTTTACCTGTCTATCTTCCCGCAGTTTGTCTCCCAAGAAACAGTAGTCGCGGACAGCATGCTACTCGGATTAACCCAAGCCCTAGTGGTGGCCAGTTGGTTCTCAGTTGTGATCTTACTGGCCGCGCAATTTAAGGAATTTCTCACTAATGCTAACACCGCCCGCTGGATGAACTACACTGCAGGCGGCATTTTCCTTGGGTTCGGTGCCAAGCTGGCAACGGCAAAGCTCTGATGGTTTAGGTTTTGATGAACTCGTTATGCTGGAAAAGATTAAGCAGGTAATAGCTAGCACTTGAATATGTGCCTGTAAATAAAGAGCTATGCCATTCATAGCTCTTTTACCCCCGTCAAAAAACACTATCCTCGTGACGGCACTGTTAACTTACTGCCAGCAGCTGCAATTTATCGATAATTCAGGCAGGAGAACTGCCTTCATCTTTACACCGCATTTTGCGGCACAAGACTCCTGCTGCCAAGTTGCAAGGGCTAGTATCCAAATAGTTGATGGGGCCGCTTTCCATTCACCAAAGCATGGCTCAAGCAGGCGTGAGTGTCCGAAATGAGACACCTAGAGCCGCTAACAGAGGCTCGAATCGACAAATTTTAAACGTCCGCTTATTTTTCTAGTTGTTGACGAGAGAAGTCAGATATTAGCAATCATTAAAGGTCCGGCTTGGGTCGATAAGAGTCTAATCCTGTCATACCGCGCCATGTCAGGAGTTGGCACAAAGCGACTTGATCGTTGAGCTGCTATTTCTGGTGCTGTTTGGTCG
>JBALVQ010000124.1:12879-12963 GCA_036960915.1 Amphritea sp. | reverse complement strand
TGCTACAGTGCTGTGGTGAGTGGCAGTGGCCTCAAAATCCTGTCTAGCCACTAGCCACTAGCCACTAGCCACTAGCCACTAGCC
>JBALVQ010000124.1:0-12779 GCA_036960915.1 Amphritea sp. | reverse complement strand
ACGAACCACGAACCACGAACCACGAACCACGAACCACGAACCACGAACCACGAACCACGAACTAGCGTGGCGTCCCCGGTAGCTAGATAAGCAAGGATCGGACGGTTAATTCCGCTGTTTATTTCGCTCTGAAGTTGATGGTATGACCGGGCTTTGCTAAAACTGCTATCGAGCCTGTCCAGAGACCAGGCCAGTACCAGCGTCATAATGGTGACAACCAGCAGAAGGGTTCCGGTAGTTAACCGGTTCAAATGAGATATTTTCATAATAATGTACTCAGGGCAGCGAACTTCGACAGGCTGCTGTTATATTTACTTTTTGTTACTGTTCGATGACTTTGGCTAACTACTGTTAACCATTATGGGTAGTGCGTATTGACATAGACATATGGCTTTGGATGGACTAAAATACGGCCGTTTTGCATTCAGGAAATGCGATCAAGAATTCTCTATGAAAAAGCGAGGTGAACTTTTTTGTTCTACCTCGCTTTTTTGCAACTTAAGTTTATTAATTCTGTTTAGATTTGCGCTCTAAGCGGGGAGGTTGATTTGACAAGACCAGCCATTCTGGCCCTTGAAGACGGTAGTATCTTCCGGGGAATAGCTATTGGCGCGGATGGCCAGTCCAGCGGTGAAGTAGTGTTTAATACTTCCATGACTGGTTATCAGGAGATTCTGACGGATCCGTCATACTGCCGTCAGATTGTGACCCTGACATATCCACACATCGGTAACGTGGGCACGAATAAAGAGGACGAGGAGTCTTCGCAAACATGGGTTGCCGGTCTTGTGATTCGAGATCTGCCATTGCTGGCTAGTAGCTGGCGTAATGAGCAGAATCTGGATGAGTATCTCAAGGCAAATAATATCGTCGGTATTGCTGATATTGATACCCGTCGTTTGACTCGGATTCTGCGTGAAAAAGGCTCTCTTAGCGGCTGTGTTATGGCCGGCGATAATCTGAGTGAAGATGCTGCACTTGCAGCGGCGACATCCTTTCCCGGCTTGAAAGGGATGGATCTGGCTAAAGAAGTTACTACTTCTGAACAATACAGCTGGACCTCTTCTACCTGGGATCTTGTGGAAGGTCATGCCGAGCTGTCGGAATTAGAGTTGCCACATCATGTTGTCGCCTACGATTTCGGTGTTAAACGCAATATCCTGCGGATGTTGGTTGAGCGTGGTTGCCGATTGACAGTTGTGCCTGCTAAAACTCCCGCTGCTGATGTTCTGGCGTTGAATCCTGACGGCGTCTTTCTGTCCAATGGTCCTGGTGATCCCGAGCCTTGTGATTACGCGATAACGGCTATTCAGGAAATCTGCAAGACGGATTTGCCTGTCTTTGGGATCTGTCTGGGTCATCAGCTGTTAGCTTTAGCATCTGGTGCCAAGACTGTAAAAATGAAGTTTGGTCACCACGGTGCGAACCATCCGGTACAGGATCTTGATTCCAAACAGGTCATGATTACCAGTCAGAACCATGGTTTTGCTGTTGATGAAGACTCCATGCCAGAGACTTTGCGTGCTACGCATAAATCGCTGTTTGATGGATCTCTACAAGGTATTGAGCGTACTGATCGCTTTGCCTTCAGCTTCCAGGGACACCCTGAAGCAAGCCCTGGCCCACGTGATGTTGCGCCCCTTTTCGATCGCTTTATTACAGCGATTGAAGCTCGCAAGCAGGGCTAAGACGTTCTGCCCGACTCATGGAGTCGGGCAGCATTAAAGAATGAACTAAATTCGATCGGTTATATACACATGCCAAAACGTACGGACATAAAAAGTATTCTGATCCTCGGTGCGGGTCCTATCGTTATAGGTCAAGCCTGTGAGTTTGACTATTCTGGTGCGCAAGCCTGTAAGGCTCTGCGTGAAGAGGGTTATCGCGTTATTCTGGTGAACTCTAACCCAGCCACCATTATGACCGATCCGACAATGGCGGATTCCACTTACATCGAGCCGATTAACTGGAAAACAGTTGCCAAGATAATTGAAAAAGAACGCCCGGAGGCATTGCTGCCAACGATGGGTGGTCAGACAGCGTTGAACTGTGCTTTGGACCTGGCGCGTGAAGGGGTTCTTGAGCAGTTTGGTGTTGAGATGATTGGCGCTAATGCTGACGCTATCGATAAAGCAGAAGACCGTTATCGCTTCGATAAAGCAATGAAATCCATTGGCCTGGAATGCCCTCGTGCGGCGATTGCTCACAGTCTGGAAGAGGCTCTACAGGTACAAGCTGCGCTTGGTTTTCCATGTATTATCCGTCCATCTTTTACTATGGGTGGTACGGGTGGCGGGATCGCCTATAACAAGGAAGAGTTCGTCGAGATCTGTGAGCGTGGTTTGGATTTGTCGCCAACCAGCGAGTTGCTGATCGATGAGTCTCTGATCGGTTGGAAAGAATACGAGATGGAAGTTGTTCGTGATACTAACGATAACTGCATTATCATCTGCGCTATTGAAAACTTCGATGCAATGGGTGTGCATACCGGCGACTCTATTACTGTCGCGCCAGCACAGACCCTGACGGATAAAGAATATCAGTTGATGCGTGATGCGTCGTTGGCTGTATTGCGTGAGATCGGTGTTGAGACGGGGGGGTCTAACGTCCAGTTCGGTATGAATCCGGAGGATGGTCGTGTTGTGGTTATCGAGATGAATCCGCGGGTATCGCGTTCATCTGCACTGGCATCCAAAGCAACCGGTTTCCCGATTGCGAAAGTGGCAGCTAAACTGGCGATTGGTTATACCCTGGATGAGTTGCAAAATGACATTACCGGTGGTGCGACACCTGCATCCTTTGAGCCTGCGATTGATTATGTTGTAACTAAAATCCCGCGTTTCACCTTTGAAAAATTCCCACAAGCGAATGACCGTTTGACGACTCAGATGAAGTCTGTCGGTGAGGTGATGGCGATTGGCCGTACCCAGCAGGAGTCCTTGCAGAAGGCACTGCGTGGACTGGAAGTTGGCGCAACCGGTTTTGATCCGATCGTTGACTTGAGCAGTGAAGATGCTCGCTCTGATATCATTCGCGAGATGAAGCAGCCGGGTTCTGAGCGTATTTGGTATCTGGGTGATGCTTTCCGCCTGGGCATGACTATAGAAGAGCTGTGTGAGCTGTCGGGCATTGATCCGTGGTTCCTGGTACAGATTGAAGACATCATCAAGGATGAAGCGCGTGTTGCACAGATGGCGCTGTCCGAGCTGGATAAAGAGACTCTGTTCCGGCTGAAGCGTAAGGGCTTTTCTGATGCGCGTTTGGCTACTCTGCTGGGCGTTAGTGAAAAACAGATGCGTAAGCATCGCCACAAGCTGGATATTCGGCCAGTCTATAAACGTGTCGATACCTGTGCAGCCGAGTTTGCTACAGATACTGCCTATATGTACTCCACCTATGAGGAGGAGTGTGAAGCCAATCCGTCTGACCGTGACAAGATTATGGTTATCGGTGGTGGTCCAAACCGTATTGGTCAGGGTATCGAGTTTGACTACTGTTGTGTTCACGCCGCATTAGCCGCGCGTGAAGATGGTTATGAAACGATTATGGTGAACTGTAACCCTGAGACCGTTTCGACTGATTACGATACCTCTGATCGTCTGTTCTTTGAGCCGATTACCCTGGAAGATGTTCTGGAAATTGTACATGTCGAGAAGCCCAAGGGTGTGATCGTACAGTACGGAGGCCAGACGCCGTTGAAACTGGCGCTGGCGCTGGAGCAGGCGGGTGTACCTATCATCGGTACATCTCCGGAAGCGATTGACCGTGCTGAAGACCGTGAACAGTTCCAGCAGATGATTAAGCGTCTGGGTCTGAAGCAGCCAGAAAATGCCACAGTGCGTAGTCTGGAAGAAGCGGTTATCGAAGCCGGTAAGCTGGACTACCCTCTGGTCGTGCGTCCATCTTATGTACTCGGTGGTCGCGCCATGGAGATCGTGTATAACGAAGCTGAACTGCGTCAATATATGAATACCGCAGTACAAGTTTCTCATGATGCGCCGGTGTTGCTGGATCATTTCCTTAACGCGGCGGTAGAGGTCGATATCGATGCCGTGTGTGATGGTGAAACTGTCGTGATCGGCGCGATAATGCAGCATATTGAGCAGGCGGGTGTTCACTCGGGTGATTCCGCATGTTCCTTGCCACCGTACAGTCTGGCTATGGACGTCCAGGATGAGATGCGCGAACAGGTCAAGAAGATGGCGATGGAGTTAGGCGTAATCGGTCTGATGAACGTCCAGTTGGCCTATCAGGATGGTGAGATCTACGTGATCGAGGTTAACCCGCGTGCCTCCCGTACTGTGCCTTTCGTATCCAAGTGTATTGGTGTTTCTCTGGCTAAGATTGCGGCGCTTGTGATGACCGGCAAGAGCCTGAAAGACCAAGGATTCACCGAAGAAATCATTCCTGATATGTACTATGTTAAGGAAGCGGTGTTCCCATTCAATAAGTTCCAGGGCGTCGATCCCATCCTGAGTCCGGAGATGAAGTCTACCGGCGAAGTGATGGGTGTTGGTGAGACTTTTGGTGAAGCCTTCATGAAGGCGCAGATTGGTGCTGGCGAGAAGATGCCTAAGAAAGGTAAGGCATTTATCTCAGTACGTGAAGTCGATAAGCAAGGTGTGCTGCCGGTTGCTCGTGATTTGATTGAGCTGGGCTTTAAGCTGGTTGCCACCCGTGGCACCGCGACTTTACTCGAACAGGAGGGACTGGCTGTTGAGCTGGTCAACAAGGTGATGGAAGGTCGTCCGAACATTGTTGATATGCTCAAGAATGATGAAATCGCGTATGTGATCAACACCACTGAAGGGCGTAAGGCTATCGCTGATTCAGCTGAGATTCGCCGTTCAGCGTTGCAGCATAAGGTACCTTACAGCACGACGCTGGCGGGCGCTGAAGCGACGACGATGGCGATGAAGTACGGTGAAGAGAAAGTTGTTCGCCGGTTACAGGACCTGCACTAAAGGCTCGTAAGGAGTAAAACTATGCAAAAATTCCCGATGACTGTGCAGGGTGAGCATGCACTGCGTGTAGAGCTGGACGATCTTAAGGCTGTCCAGCGCCCTACAGTGATTGCTTCGATTGCCGAAGCGCGTGAACATGGTGATCTGAAAGAGAACGCTGAGTATCACGCGGCTCGTGAACAGCAGGGCTTTATCGAGGGGCGTATTCAAGAGCTGGAAGGAAAGCTTGGGTCTGCTCAGGTGATAGATGTCACTCAGATTCCGCATACTGGTAAGGTGATCTTTGGTACTACCGTAGAAATCATCAACCTGGATACTGATGGCACCGTGCGCTATCAAATCGTGGGTGAAGATGAAGCGGATATCAAATGCGGCAAGATCTCAGTAGGCTCACCTATCGCCCGAGCGCTAATCGGCAAGGAAGAGGGTGATGTCGCTGTTGTGCAGACACCAAACGGTGGTGTTGAGTATGAAATTGATCAGGTGCATCATATCTAGGTTGTGACTGGATATAAAAAAACCGCCATTGGCGGTTTTTTTGTTTTTGCTGTCGATAAAATAAACGAACTTTTAGCGACAGTGCTATCTAATGCTGAGGTATTAGCGTAACAGATTGGATAGTTTTGGATTAGGCTGTTTCGCCGGGCGATACAATAGAGCAACGTTGCCGATCTCTTGTATAACTGTGGCTTCAACGATCTGGCTCATCTCTTTGATGAGTTGTTTTTTGATTTCGCGATCACCAACGGCGAATTTGATCTTGATCAGCTCATGATCTTCCAGGGCGCGATCTGTTTCCAGCAGAATGTTCTCGCTCAGGCCGTTACCGGCCACGGTGATGATCGGATTCAGTGAGTGCCCGATGGTGCGAAACTGCTTCTTTTGCGTAGGGGTTAAGCTCATACTAGAATACTTGGCCTTTATAGAGAAATATGCTGCGGTTTTGATCGCAGAAATAATTTAATTGTGGATTTTACCTGAGTTGCGCTCTTGTTAGTAGGGTTGGCTCAAATTCTGAGTGGTATCTTATATTGTCCAGATCAAAAAGCAGTGGTCGATGGTTGCAGGAACACTTTGACGATCAGTATGTCAAAAAATCGAAAGAGCAAGGCTATCGATCCCGAGCAAGTTTTAAATTACTGGAGCTGAATCAGAAGGATGGTTTGATTAAGCCTGGTATGACGTTGGTAGACCTGGGCGCCGCGCCCGGAGGCTGGTCACAGGTAGCTGCCGAATTGGTTGGTGATAATGGCAGGGTAGTCGCTTCAGATATCCTGTCGATGGATTTATTGCCCGGTGTACAGTTCATTCAGGGAGACTTTACTGAAGAGTCTGTGTTGAATGAAATACTGCAAACTTTGGGAGATCAGCTGGCAGACCTTGTAATTTCAGATATGGCCCCCAATATGAGTGGTATGTCGGCGGTTGATCAGCCTGCCGCAATGTATTTGGTTGAACTTGCGCTGGAACTTGCGCGTGAAGTTTTGCGTCCGGGTGGCGACTTTGTAGCTAAAGTCTTTCATGGTGAAGGGTTCGACCAATATATGAATGATATGCGTAGCAGTTTTAGTAAAGTGTATACCCGAAAACCGGATGCATCCCGTGCGCGATCACGGGAAGTTTACCTGATTGGGCGAAATTTCAGACCTTAATTATGGTCAAAACTGTATAAGTACTGTAGTTTTAGACAGTTCTATAGACTGACATAATAGTGAACAAACAGAGGGTTTTCCTTTGAACGATATGGCAAAGAATCTGGTCCTGTGGCTGGTAATAGCGGCAGTGTTGTTGACCGTATTCAATAATTTTAATGGTGAG
The DNA here is from genome assembly GCA_036960915.1 of Amphritea sp. Taxonomy (GTDB): domain Bacteria; phylum Pseudomonadota; class Gammaproteobacteria; order Pseudomonadales; family Balneatricaceae; genus Amphritea. The sequence goes on along the minus strand of JBALVQ010000124.1, from coordinate 5,997 downwards.
ACTAGTGCGCAGTCACTTAATTACTCAGAGTTTATTACTGAGGTTAAGCAGGACCGTGTTAAACAGGTTGAGATTGATGGGTATACAATTGAAGGAACCCGCAGTAATGGCGAGCGTTTTGAAACGACGCGTCCGGCGCTGCAAGATCCCAAACTGATAGAGGATCTGTATAATCATAACGTTGTTATTGTAGGTAAGCAGCCAGAAAAGCAGAGTGTCTGGACTCAGTTGCTGGTTGCCAGCTTCCCGATCCTGATTATCATCGCAATTTTCATGTTCTTTATGCGCCAGATGCAAGGTGGCGGTGGCGGCAAGGGCGGACCGATGTCTTTTGGTAAGTCCAAGGCTCGCATGATGGGGCAAGACCAGATCAAGACCACCTTTGAAGATGTTGCGGGTGTTGAAGAAGCCAAAGAAGAAGTGAAAGAGTTGGTTGACTACCTGCGTGATCCGGGCAAGTTTCAGCGTCTTGGTGGTCACATTCCTCGCGGTGTTCTGATGACTGGTAGTCCAGGTACCGGTAAAACCCTGCTGGCAAAAGCGATTGCTGGCGAAGCAAAAGTGCCGTTCTTTACTATTTCCGGCTCGGATTTTGTTGAGATGTTTGTTGGTGTCGGTGCTTCTCGTGTTCGTGATATGTTCGAGCAAGCTAAGAAAAATGCGCCTTGTATTATCTTCATTGATGAAATTGATGCGGTAGGTCGTCACCGTGGCGTTGGCATGGGGGGCGGTAATGATGAGCGTGAGCAAACCCTCAATCAGCTACTGGTCGAGATGGACGGCTTTGAAGGCAACGAAGGTGTGATTGTTATTGCGGCAACTAACCGTCCTGACGTTTTGGATCCTGCGCTGCTGCGCCCGGGGCGTTTTGACCGTCAGGTGCATGTTGGTCTACCCGATATTCGTGGCCGTGAGCAGATCCTCAAAGTGCATATGCGAAAAGTGCCTCTGGGAGATGATGTTAAACCTGAGTTGATTGCTCGGGGAACCCCGGGTTTTTCCGGTGCTGATCTGGCGAACCTGGTGAACGAAGCAGCGCTGTTTGCGGCTCGAGGCAGCAAGCGTACGGTGGGCATGGATGAGTTCGAGAAAGCGAAAGACAAGATCATGATGGGCGCGGAGCGCAAATCAATGGTTATGTCTTATGAAGAACGTCTGAATACCGCATATCACGAGTCAGGTCATGCTGTTGTCGGCCGTTTAATGCCGGAGCATGACCCTGTCTATAAAGTGTCAATTATTCCTCGTGGTCGGGCTCTGGGCGTGACTATGTTCTTACCTGCAGAAGACCGTTACAGTCATAGCCGTAAAATATTGATAGCGAATATCTGCAGTCTTTATGGTGGCCGGATAGCCGAGGAATTGACACTGGGTAAAGATGGTGTTACTACCGGTGCATCCAACGATATACAGCGTGCAACCAGTTTGGCGCGCAATATGGTAGCCCGCTGGGGCTTGACCGATGAGCTTGGACCGTTGTTGTATGACGAGGAAGAGACTGATCCGTTCAACCGTGGGTATGGTCCGCAGAGTAAGCCCTTTTCTGAGGAAGTTCAGCGAAAAATTGACTCTGAGACCCGTAAGATAATTGACGAATGTTATGCCAAGTCAACGCAGATGCTGAAGGATAATCGCGATATTCTTGAGGCGATGACTCAGGCGTTAATGAAGTATGAAACCATTGATAGTTCTATGATTGATGAGTTGATGGATCGTCGGACGGTCACTCCTCCTGAAAGCTGGGAGGATGAAGAGCGTAAACCTGCGTCTGATAAATCCGCTAAGGAATCAGAGCAAAATACGACTGCAGCCAGTGATGGTGAAGCTGCTGATGGTTCTGATGGCGGTGCTGAAAATACTGATCCGGATGCTCCGGATCAGAATATTCACTAATATTTTTCGGTACGATTTACCTAAGGGCTAGCCTTTGTCGGCTAGCCCTTTTTTATTTACAGGATGTACGGTATATCGTGAGCACAGGGATGTGCGGGAACGATGATATTTTAAAATATTGTGGCGATGTGTCGAAAGGCAGGTGGTGTTGTGAGTTACTTATCGGCTTTTAAGTTTGGTTCCCGTAGCCTGGATTTGTCTCATCCTCATGTGATGGGGATTGTGAATGTGACACCGGACTCTTTTTCTGATGGAGGAACGCTTTACGGCGCCCAGAAGCTGTCTGTTGACCATGCAATTGCTCGGGCACGTCAAATGGTTGCTGATGGGGCTACCTTTATCGATGTCGGAGGGGAGTCTACACGTCCTGGAGCCCTGGCTGTCTCGCTGCAGGAGGAGATGGATCGTGTACTGCCCGTAGTGGGACGCCTTAATGCCGAGCTGGATGTTGTTATTTCGGTTGATACCAGCTCTCCTGAGGTCATTACTGAAGCGGCTGCACTTGGGGCTGGCCTGATCAATGATGTAAGGGCGTTGGGTCGTGAAGGGGCGCTACAGGCGGCCGCAGAGACGGGGTTGGCAGTCTGTTTGATGCATATGAAAGGCAATCCGGCCACGATGCAGAATGCGCCGTTGTATGATGACGTACTTGAAGAGGTGAAGAGCTTCCTGCTGAGTCGTGTCAGGGCTTGTAAGGCCGTAGGCATTGGTGCGGATAGAATTATCCTGGATCCGGGATTCGGTTTCGGTAAATCGCTGGAGCATAATCTGCGCCTGCTAAACAAGCTGGAGTATTTGCATGATCTTGATCTACCTCTGTTGCTGGGGACTTCAAGGAAAAGTATGATCGATCGTGTCCTGGGCAGGGCGGTTGATGAGCGCCTCGCCGGCAGCCTGGCGACAGTCGCCATAGGTATGATGAAGCAGGCGGCTATTTATCGAGTACATGATGTCAAAGAAACAGTGGATGTTGTCCGTATGTGTGAAGCTGTACTGAATGAAAGTAAGTAAGGTGTAAGTAATGAGTAAACGTTATTTTGGTACAGATGGTATTCGCGGCAAGGTGGGAAGGTCGCCAATTACGCCTGATTTTATGCTCAAGCTTGGCTGGGCTGCAGGCAAAGTCTTCGCCCGGGAGGGGCGCAGTACGATCATTATCGGTAAAGATACGCGTATATCTGGCTATATGTTTGAGTCTGCTCTGGAAGCAGGGTTGTCTGCTGCCGGGGTTGATGTCTTGCTGCTGGGGCCAATGCCGACCCCCGCTATCGCCTACTTGACGCGCACTTTTCATGCTAATGCCGGTATTGTTATTAGCGCTTCCCATAATCCATATTATGACAACGGCATAAAATTTTTCTCTGCCCAGGGGACTAAGTTGCCAGATGATATTGAGCATGCGATTGAAGCTCAGCTGGACCTGGCAATGACAACTGTGGATGCTGCTGAGTTGGGGAAAGCTAGGCGTATTGATGATGCTGCAGGGCGCTACATAGAGTTTTGTAAAGGGACGGTATCTAATGCGTTAAACCTTCAGGGGATGAAGATTGTCGTCGATTGTGCCAACGGTGCTACTTATCATATCGCGCCGAAAGTGTTTACTGAGCTTGGCGCAGAAGTGATTGAAATTGCATCCTCCCCCGATGGTCTGAATATCAATGAGGACTGCGGTGCGACCTCTACCCGTCTGTTAAAGAAAGTAGTTACTGCCGAACAGGCCGATCTGGGTATTGCGTTGGATGGTGATGGCGACCGGGTGATAATGGTTGATCATCAGGGTGAGGAAGTGGACGGAGATGAGCTGCTCTATATCATTACGATGCAACTCAAGCGGGAGGAGCGTCTTGAAGGTGGGGTGGTCGGTACGTTAATGAGTAACTTCGGTCTTGAGCAGAGCCTCAAGCGTGCTGAGATCCCTTTTGTGCGAGCGAATGTGGGTGATCGTTATGTTATGGCCGAGTTGGCGGCTAATAATTGGAGCCTGGGTGGCGAGTCGTCCGGGCACCTTATTTGCCGACACCTGACTTCCACGGGTGATGGTGTTGTTGCTGCGCTGCAAGTGCTGAAAGCGATGGTTCAGAACGATCTTTCGTTGCATGCGCTAAAGAGCGATATGAACAAAATGCCGCAAAAAATGATTAATGTTCGCCTGACAGAAAAAGTTGATGTTGTGGGGCTTTCTGAAGTGCAGGCTGTGGTGGCTGATGTGGAGTCTCGTTTGGGGGATCGTGGTCGGGTATTGCTGAGGCCTTCAGGTACTGAGCCGCTTGTGCGTGTAATGGTTGAGGGTGATGACGCGGCCTGGATCGCAGAATTAGCCAGCGAGTTGGCCGATGCAGTAGAAAAGGCACTCTGATCTTGGTTCGTCCGAATGTTTCATAAAGGCGCTTGAAATAGAGCTGTAAGCCTGATGGTTACAGGCGTTCTGCTTATATTGGAAAGTTACACTATGTTGTCGCTCATGGACATCCATGTCCCCACGACATACCGTACATCCTGTATATAACCGAGCGTCGCTGATTGGTTTTCTGAAAAAATCTGGCGTTGCATTTAGCTCGATCTCCCTTGATCCTTGCCCCTTCGCATAATGAAGGACCAGGGCCTGGCGGCAGATCGAGCCAACTGCTTAGCCAGATTTACCAAAAATTCCAATCCCTTCACGAAATATCCGGGTTAGACCGCTTGTAAGTTATTTTGAAACTGGGTACTATGTGCGCCGCTTTGCTCAGAGGGGAACTCATGCGTAAGACGATTGTAGCCGGCAACTGGAAGATGAATTCTACCAGTAAGTCGGTTGAAAGTTTGCTGGAAAATCTGCTAGCCGGAGCAAAACCTGTAGAGGGTATTGTAACTCTGGTATGTCCGCCAGCGATTTACCTGGCGCAGGCTAAACAGCAGGTTACGGGTAGCGAAATTGTTGTTGGTGCGCAAAATGCCAGTGAGCACGCCAAGGGTGCGTATACCGGCGAGATTTCTCTGGAGATGCTACAAGACGTAGGCTGCGAGTATGTTATTCTGGGGCACTCAGAGCGACGCAGTCTATATGGCGAAAGCGATGCTGTTGTGGCAGAAAAATTTGTCGCGGCAATAGCTGCAGGCATAACGCCGATACTCTGTGTAGGGGAAACTCTTGAACAGCGCGATGCCGAACAGACCATCGCAGTGGTCAACGCGCAAATTGCAGCCGTTGTCGACCGGGTCGGAATTCAGGGCTTTGCGGATGCGGTTATAGCCTATGAGCCGGTATGGGCAATTGGAACAGGTTTGACGGCGACACCTGCGCAGGCGCAAGAGGTGCATGCGGCAATTCGTGCCGAGCTGGAAAGAAATGACGTTACAATCGCGCAACGACTGCCGATTTTGTATGGTGGTAGCATGAATGCGGCCAATGCTGCAGAGCTTCTTGCTCAAATCGATATTGATGGTGGCCTGATTGGTGGTGCATCATTGAAAGCTGATGAATTCTTGACGATCTGCGATATTGCCGCAGATAGTCTTAAGTAAGTGGTAATGTAAATGGAAACTCTGGTTCTTGCTGTACACGTTCTGTTAGCTGCTGGCATAATTGCGCTAGTGTTACTGCAACAGGGTAAAGGTGCTGAGGCGGGTGCTTCTTTTGGAAGCGGCGCATCGCAGACGGTATTTGGTAGTCAGGGTACAGGGTCTTTTCTGGGTCGCATGACAGCGGTTCTTGCAATCTGCCTGTTTGCTACCAGCTTTGTTCTGGCGGTGTATGCCAAAGATAAAGCATCTACAGTGACTGATGCAGGCATTCCTGCTGCTGAGTTGATTGAGAGTAGTGCAGAACAAGTGGAAGAGCAGCTTCCAACTTTGGAAAATCAGCAAGCGCCTGCCGCTGATGCTGATATTCCTCCGGCAGAGTAATATCTGCTAACAAGTCTTTTGCCGAAGTGGTGGAATTGGTAGACACGCCATCTTGAGGGGGTGGTGACCTAATGGTCGTGCGGGTTCAAGTCCCGCCTTCGGCACCAATTCAAAGTCCTGTGGTTGCTAAACAGGCGTGGTGTGATTATAATATGCACCGATTTCTGATGCGGGGTGGAGCAGCCTGGTAGCTCGTCGGGCTCATAACCCGAAGGTCGT
>JBALVQ010000123.1:0-13053 GCA_036960915.1 Amphritea sp. | reverse complement strand
GCAAGAAACATACTATGAGCATAGCTCACCAACTGCTAACCCCAACAGAGCCGACAGGTTGGGTGCTGGTGAAGCTTGTGGGAGGCGCGCCTCGCGCCGATTAGGAGATCATTCGCGGCGAGGCGCCGCTCCCACAGGCTACGCTCTACCCAATACCCAAAGCGTTTCACGGGGCATGCTAATCAACCCTTCACAAAAGATCCACGCTATCTGACGAAGAACCAAAAAAAGGGGGACCAAGTCCCCCTTAATACTCTGTAATTGGCTTACTCCGCGCCTAAACCAGAGAGATCAAACGTCCCAGCCACCATCAACAGCCAGCTCCTGACCCGTAATCTGACGAGAGTCAGGACCTGCCAGGAACAGAACAGCGTTGGCAATATCCTGAGGATCGGTCACACGCTTGAGCGCCATATCCTGAACGTATTCATTCCACACCTTATCGAAGGTCCAGTCGCCACCGCGCTGCTTAACCTTGCCGTGGCAGAGCTTCTCCATCCGCGGCGTTCTGACGATGCCGGGACATACAACGTTAACGTTGATATTGTTCGCACCCAGCTCCAGCGCGACGGTACGGGTGATGCCGCGAACGCCCCACTTGGAGCAGCTGTAGGAGGCGCGCTTGGGATAGCCGCGCAGACCGGAAGTACCGCCGATATTGACGATATTGCCGGCGTTTTGCGCCTTCATGATAGGTGCAACATATTTGATCGGGAGGAAGGTACCGCGGGTATTGGCTGTGACAACGTAGTTAAAGTCGTCGACGTCGATATCCTCAACACCAGTCTCGATCGGCCCTGTCACGCCAGCCACATTAACCAGTATATCGATGCGGCCAGCGTGAAACTCACTGGCTGCCGCAACCATATTTTTAACCTGATCTTCTTCGATAACGTCGCACTTGACCACCAACGCTTTACGGCCCAGCGCCTCGATTTCACTCGCCACCTCGTCCAGCGCAGCAGTATCCCGGCCGGTCAACACGATGTCTGCGCCTTCACGGGCAAGTGTCAGCGTGATTGCGGATCCCATACCCTTTGCTGCACCAGTAACAATTGCCTTCTTACCTTCAAGTTTCATATAAAGTAACTCCATATTTATTTTATGTAGCACAACAGCCATCAATAATTCATAAAAAAAATACAACCCGAACAGAACGTTAATTTTTGAAAGAAAACATCCAGCCAAGCTAAATACAAGCCAGTCAATCAAATCGAATAAAAACTGCGCGGCATTTCTATTTATTTACGGAAACAGCATTTTATAACGGCATTAAATCCACAGACCACCGATCTTAAATCAGGTTAATACAGCACATTGGTTTTGTTAAATATTATAAACAGATAATCTGCATCAGCTATTCGTATTTAACAAGAACAGACTATAGACAAAGTTCAAAAAGGCCTGAACAAGCCTATATTAATTCAGCCTTACTCAGCCATATTTACTAATGCATGAAAATATGAATACATGTCTGCGATTTAGAAGAAGCTCTTCTGTTGAATGGTACGCAGCCTGTTCAGCCGGTTTCATCAGCTTGAGTGCGACATTCCTGGTAGCATTGATGTAACGCCTCAAAGGGCAACAGCACACATTGATGCCGACTTTTCATGCTTATAACCGGAGAAAAGACTTCTATTTCCTGCAAACCAACCTCTGAAGACTCCTCACCCTGCAACAACCCTCTCAGCTCCTGAATTAGCAATGGCAGGTTTTCTTCCGGACTGTTTTCAACTAGTTTTCTCATCAGGGTACAGGCAGCCTTACACAGAAGGCACCCATTGACCTCATGACGCAGCTTATAAATGACGCCGTCTTTAACATCCAACCTCAGCCTGACACGATCACCGCAATAAGGGTTAATCAGGGAGACGTCAGCACTTTGGCCAAGCTCAGTACGATCCTTATCGCAACGTCTCGCCAGCGCTTTTATTGCTGCGTTGTAAAGGCTGTGGTTCATCGTAATATCCTCACTGCTCGGGCAACACCGTCAATCAGCGCCAGCACGTCTTCTTCATTGTTATATAGGGCAAGGCTGGCACGAGATACCGACGACACCCCCAGAGCATCTAACAACGGCTGCGCACAGTGATGCCCGCCGCGTAAAGCAACTCCCCGTTCATTCAGCAGGTGACAGATATCGTGGGGGTGCGCATCTTTTACCGCAAAAGAGACGACCGGCAACTTTTTTTCAACCTCGGCAGGACCTAATATGCTCAGCCCGCGGATATCTGATAAACCATCCAGCATCAACTGCAAAAGCTGCTGTTCATGCTGCCTGATCTCAGACCATCGCAAATCCATCATCCAATCCAGGGCCTTACCCAATCCTACTGCCTGGGCAATAGCAGGGGTGCCCGCCTCAAACATGCTGTTACCCTGGGCATAAACAACCTGATCATCAGAAACAGCAGAAACCATTCCCCCACCCCCCATAAACGGAGACAGCGACCGGGAATCGCAGGAGCGGATCCATAACACGCCAACCCCGTTGGGGGCAAAACACTTGTGAGCGGAAAATACATAGTAATCCACCCCTAATGCCTGCACGTCCACAGGCCCATGGGGTACCATTTGTGCGCCATCCAGAAGTACCTGCGCACCAACCTCCCTGGCGACTTTCACGACAGGGGCCACATCCGTTTCCGCACCGGTAACATTCGAACACTGAGTTAGCGCAATCAGCTTGCATCTGTCGCTAACCAGCGATGACAATTGGTTCAAATCCAGCTCGCCCTCAGCAGTAACCGGCAAGATACGGATCCGTACTCCAACCCGTTTCTGCAACATTAGCCAGGGTACATAGTTACTGTGATGCTCAGCTGCAGTTATTACGATCTCGTCTCCAGGCCCCAGGGTCGATCCCAGACTGTGTGCCAACAGATTAATGGCTGCTGTCGTGCCCGAAGTGAACACCACTTCACTGGCGCTTGCGGCATTCAGGAATCTCGCTACAGAGGCACGAGCGCCTTCATAAGCCTGGGTAGCACGTTCTGCCAGATGGTGGGCCCCTCGCTGCACATTACCCCTTGCCGTTATTTCATGGCGCATCACTGCATCAATCACGTTGATCGGCATCTGTGAGGTCGCCGCATTATCCAGATAATGTAGATTCCAACCGCACACTTCAGCAGACAGGGCCGGGAACTGTTTACGTATCTTGGAGACGTCAAATTTCATAGTGTTTCCAGGGCCAGAAGTTGATCTGGCGTGTCAATATCACGGAAAATACCGTCATCTTTCATTTCAACCTCACACACCCCTGCCTGATATTTATTCAGCAGTACTCTGGCGCCACGATCCCCACTGAGGGATTGCATCTGCGTAAAATAACGCCTTGGCCACAACAGAGGATTTCCTCCTTTCCCCTGATACACCGGCACCAGAATCTTTTCACCGCGAGTGTGTCGAAAAGCCTTTTTTAACTGTTCCAGATGCTGCTGGTTGACAAATGGCATGTCCGACAACATTACAATGACTGCATCTGTAGTGCGCGAAAGTGCACCAATGCCGACTGATAATGATGAAGCAAGTCCCTCGGCGTAGTGTGGATTTTCAATCACTCGAACATCGTATCCGGCAACACTGCGGCTGACTTTTTCTGCTTCATATCCGGTAACTACAATCACTTCCTGCGGTTGCGCATTCAGCGCTTCAATAACGGTTTTCTCCAGCATCGATGTTTCGTTAACCAGCGCCAGCAGCTTGTTGCACTTACCCATACGCCGAGAGCTTCCGGCCGCCAGTACAACGATTGAAAAATGCCCGTACTGAGGTGATACCTTGGAGCAGTTAAGACGTTGCTGACTTTTCAATTGGATACTCCCTCTGCCAGGTTAGGCAGCAACCTTGCCGTATCGGGTCTGGATAATTTCTGCCAGAATCGCCACCGCTATCTCCGCGGGGGCACGTCCTCCGAGATCCAGACCTACCGGAGCAAAAATGCGCTGGGCTTTATCCTGCAGACCAATCTCGCTCAGCCGCTCCAGCCGCTGGCTATGGGTTCTTTTGCTGCCCAGTGAGCCGATATAAAAAACCTGGCTATCCAGCGCCCGAATGATCGCAGGATCATCAAACTTGGGGTCATGGGTCAGGGTCACAATGGCCGTACTGGCATCCAGGGAGAGGCTGGCAAGGGCTTCATCAGGCCACTCCTGTATTAGCGTTACGTCGGAAAATCGTTGCTCCGTGGCAAAGGCAGGCCGCGGATCAATGACGGTCACCGAAAACCCTGCTAACGCCGCCATCGGCGCCAGATACTGACTGATATGAACAGCGCCGATCAGGATGATCTGCGAACCGGGCTGGTAGCTGCGGACAAAGAACGTCTCTTTTTCAGTATTGACATAGCCACTGCTTCCGCTTGCCAGCATTGCCACTACGGCATCGAGCGCCGACTGCGCGAAACAGCCCTCTGCGCTATCAATTTCGCTAAAGTGGAAAGTATGGCAATAGTAGCCACGAAGCCCCTCACCCTGAGCAGTGATCGTTGCCGCCTTTTCGCCACCTGCCAGCAGGTCGGCTACCGTCATTACCGGTGAATCAATTTGCAACTGCTCAAGGTGGATATGTATCCCGCCGCCACAGGAAAGTCCTACTTCCCAGGCCTGTTCAGTAGAGACCCCAAATTCGACCAGCCGTGACTTCCCCGACTCCAGTAGTTCAAGAGCTTCCTGCACGACAGCGCCTTCGATACAGCCCCCGGAAACCGAACCGACAATCTCGCCGTCCTGATTTATCACTAAATGACTGCCAACGGGTCTTGGCGAAGAACCCCAGGTTTGTACGACCGTTGCTAAAACGACTTTAAGTCCTACATCCAGCCATTCGCGTGCCTGTTTCAGCTCCTCCAGATCGCCCTTGCGGGCCTGTATTTTCGAGTTTTTCATAACGCCACCGATGACTAGTTTGTATTTTCTTTTACAAATAACATTCCCCCAATCGCCTGGATTTGTATAATATTTTTTTTATTGAACGGAGATATTTTTTTCTGATTCAAGGGTGATAAATTCTGAAAAAATTATTGCGCTACTGATCAGTAATAAATATTAAGCAACCTCGCCTATATAACTAAAGCCCTATCTATACGCTGAGACTAAAACCCTTAATCTATTGTTTATCAAAGTCATAAGAGCAGATAAAAGTGTTCATCACGCTCTATTCTTAAAAGCACTCTCAGCTATATCCACCTGAAAACAACCCAGCAACAGCCGGTCACCACAGTCGAGACAAAATCATTTAAAATCAACAAAATACAACAAACAAGAAAATCAAACCAAGAAATAAACAACCCTGCTTTTTTAGATTCAAAGACAAAAAAAATACTTATACTCGCACCAGCAATCACTAAAACTGTCCGACAACAACTTTCGATAGCAACTTTCCATAGCAACTACCGCTAATAATATTTTCCTATCTTATCCCACAGAAAATAATATTTTTTTTCTGCCAGCAGCTACGACAGGATTAATAGCACAAACAGCAGAAGAAATTATTAATGATCGAGGCACACCCGGATTAACTGACAAAGGTCCAAGAGATGTTAAATAACCCTATACAGGCAGAATGGCTTAATTTTGGAACGCATTGTAAATGCCTTCTATCAGCTCCATGTCGATCGCCCAGCCATTTTATATCGGCGACCTGTCCCCAACACGGGCTATCTAACCGTAATCGACGACCCTGTAACCGCAAAGCAACTAACAGCTTTGTCGATGGCCGTCTGTTGCGTATCCCGAACTCTTTCGATTAGCAATTGGCCGGGCGCTTTTCGTTGACCTTGCGGGCAGGAGTAACAGTCCGGTACGTAGGGGTTCTCGTAAAGAGCCATCTGATTAACAGTAAGCAGATAATAAAAGGTAATTAACAATGCGTTGGCAGATAGGAATAGATATCGGCGGTACCTTTACCGACGTCATAGCAATGCAACCGGCAACAGGGTTGTTACGTACAGCAAAAGTCTCCAGTCGCACCGACGATCCTCTGGCGGCACTACTTAATGCGCTTGATGCAGTAGATGTACCCTGGACAGAGGTTCAGGATCTGATGCACGGCACAACGATGGTGACCAACGCCATAGTTGAGAATAATCTGTCAAAAGTAGCCTTGGTGGCAACCGAAGGGTTTGGCGACACGGTTGCTATCGGCAGACAAAACCGGCGTTATCTCTACCGCCTTGACCTGCCGGCAAAGGCTGACCCCACGGTACATGAATCCTTACGCTTTGAAGTGCGTGAACGCATGGATCATAAAGGTCAGGTGCTGGTAGAAATGTCCGAACAGTCAGTCACCGAACTGGTTGAAGCCATACGAACGGCAGGGGCAGACTCCATTGCTGTTTCACTGTTGCATTCATATGCTAACGGCAGTCACGAAAAGCAGCTGGGCGAGCAGTTAAAGACAATTACCGCTAACGTCTCGTTGTCTCATCAGGTGAGCCCTGAAGCCAGGGAATATGAGCGTACCAACACTACCGTGCTCAACGCGGGTGTCATGCCCATGGTACGTGACTACCTGGACCGCCTTGAAGAAGCGAAACCCTCAGACAGCCAGCTACACCTGTTTCACTCTGCTGGCGGCATGGCTTCCCCCAGTGCCCTGCGTGATCAGCCCCTGGGACTGGCAATGTCAGGCCCTGCCGCAGGTGTTACCGCGGCCAGCCGCGTAGCCGCAGAATTGAAACTTGACCATGCACTCAGCTTCGATATGGGAGGCACCACGACAGACACCTGTCTGATAACCAACGGCCATGCAGAAATTCGCAGCGATCGCTCGCTTGCAGAGCACCCGATTCGCCAACCTATGGTCGCCGTCGATGCTATTGGTGCTGGCGGCGGTTCCATCGCCTGGATGGATACCGGCACCCTGCGGGTCGGCCCTAAAAGTGCCGGAGCTTTTCCCGGCCCAGCCTGTTATGGCCGCGGCGGCACTGAAGCCACGGTGAGCGATGCAAATCTGGTATTAGGTTATCTGGACCACTCCCAGCCTCTGGGAGGCTTTCTGCAACTGGACCGTGATGCCGCGGTGCAAGCACTGCTCCCTCTGGCTAATGCCATGGTTATCAGCGTTGAAGCTGTTGCCCATGGAATTCTCCGGGTCGCTACAGCTAACATGGTACGGGCATTACGTAAAGTCACTGTCGAACGTGGCGTTGATGGACGTCATTGTGCACTGATCGCCTATGGCGGCGCCGGACCGATGCACGCAGTAGAAGTTTCCCGCGCGTTTGGCATCAGTAAGATCGTCGTGCCTGCTTCATCCAGTATGTTCTCGGCGCTGGGCTGCGTATCGGCATCAATGAGTTACTCTCGCCAGCAGACAGTGCGAATGGCCAGTGGTCAGTGGAATACAGAGCAACTCAGCACAACCCGTGATTCCCTAATAAGTCAACTCAGCGCGCCTATCATTGAAGCGGGCCATGATGACAAGCCACTGACGATTAAGGAAGTCGCCGGTGTACGTTACAGCGGCCAGAGTTATGCGGTGGAGATTCAGAATCCAGCCCTTGACGATCCGCAAGCTCTTGGTCTGGCGTTCCGGGAAGTTCATGAACAGCTTTATGGCTTTTCCACGGATGAACCCTGGGAGTTGGCCACGCTTCGTACCACCGTATCACTACCCAGAACGGAGCATCTGACTAACGCCGACCAGGACCGGGATGCTGCTCCTGCTAAGCCGCACAGCAGCAACCTCTGTTACTTTGACGGCCAGTCAGTCATGACTCCCCGATACAGTCGTGATGAACTAGTGACAAACCAGACGATATCAGGACCTGCCATAGTTGAAGACGAATCTTCAACTATCGTAATCATCCCGAAATCCACATTAACCGTTGATCCCTCAGGACATCTGGTGATCGATATAGCGGAGGATAAATAAAATGAGTGCAGTAGATCCGGTTACTCTTGAGGTAATCCGTAACGCTCTGTCGGCCATCGCCGAAGAGATGACAGGTGTAGTGATGCGCTCGGCGCGCTCTCCCTTACTCAGGGAGGCGGGCGATCTGTCTTCCGCCCTGACCGACGCAGACGGCAACCTGATCTCCCAGGGCCGGGATATTCCCATGCATATGGGCGTGATGAGCTTTACCGTCAAGGAATTCCTCAAGCGGATTCCTAAGGAGCAGCTCCAGCCCGGCGATGTCTGGTTTCTGAACCTGCCGGAGGTGGGCGGTAATCACCTGCCGGACGTTAAGGCAATTCGACCGATTTTTGTCAATGATGAGATTTTGGCTTTTTCCGTAAGCCTGGCGCACTGGGCCGATACCGGTGGCGCAGTGCCGGGAAGTTACGTCCCGTTTGCCACTGATGCCTGGATGGAAGGCCTCAGGATCTCTCCGTTGCGCGTTTTTACCGCCCAGGGAACTGATCGGGAAAAACTGGAAATGATTTTGTCCAACGTGCGCAGTTCAGACGAGCGAGAGGGCGATATCATGGCTCAGATGGCCGCCACGCGCTCAGCCGATCTGCGTTTTCAGGAACTCTGTGAGGAACACAGCGCCGAAGTCGTCACTAATGCCATCATCGCTCTGCATAACCGGGCTGAGGCCCAGATGCGGGCAGCCCTGAAGGAACTGCCTGATGGTGTCTACAAGGGGGAGGATTTCCTTGATGACGACGGCAGTCCCGGTTGTCAGCCGATCGCTATTCGCGTAACGGTTAAAGTCAGTGGAGATGCAGCTACTTTTGATTTTTCAGCGTCGGATGATGCGGCAATCGGCCCGATTAATACCACCCCCTTTATTGCTGGTGCTTCGGTCTTTTACGTGGTCAAAGCCCTGCTGGGCCCTGATATTCAGCCCAACGGCGGTTGCTACCGTCCCTTGACCGTAATCACTCGTCCTGGCTCTGTACTGGAGCCACCGCTGTCCAGTCCGGTGGTAGGGGGTAATCATGAAACATCCCAACGGATTGCCGATGCGGTGTTCCTGGCACTGGAATCTGCCGTGCCAGACCAATTAACTGCAGGCGGTCCCACCACCTCGGGCCTGCTGCTGTTCGGTGGCGAGCGGGAGGATGGCGCCTGGACCACGCTTTACGAAACCCATGGTGGTGGTGAAGGTGCCCGCGCTCACCGGGACGGTGCCTCGGTTATTCGGGTGCATATGTCAAACGTAATGAATACGCCTGCCGAAGTCATTGAGGCGGAGTATCCGCTGCGGGTTGAAACCCAGCGTCTGCGTGAAGGCTCTGGCGGTAAGGGAGCTCACCAGGGCGGCGAAGGCCTGCATCGGGAGTACCGTATTCTGACGGACAAACTGTCTCTGACTACCATGTTCGAGCGCCGCGTTATCCCTCCATACGGGCTCAAAGGCGGAGAGAATGGTGCGCCATTCAGCGTGCACATTCAAAAAGCAGACGGAGAGAGCTTCGAAATGCCCGGCAAAGCCAACCGCTGGCTCAAGCGCAATGATCTGGTCATCGTCGACACTTGTGGTGGTGGCGGATACGGCGAAGCCGAGTAACCAGAAAGCAGTCCCGTCTCCCACCCGCTAGCTATCCATGCCATCGGCAAGAGACGGGCGGCACTTTCGAGCAATGCCAAAACGGGGGTATTGCCCCTGACTTTCGGCTTAACTAAGGATTAATAAGGCTATGTCTGGGTAACGATTAAGATCGCTTACTATCACTGTAACAACGAACTCAGACATAGCCATTAATACACCCAAACAGCATGTCAGCACATCGAAGCGGCTGCTACTCTTAACCGACAGAACCAACTACCAACCTCTCCTCCCCCCGACAGAAACCTAATCAGCAATGTTCTTAGATGGAAAGACCGTACCCATTGTGGCGTCCGTACTGGTAATGACCCTGACCTGAAATGCAGCGCGGTTGTGTTCGGACAAAAACCTAATCAGCAATGTTATCGGGCGGAACAACCGTTCCCATGGTCGTATTCGCCCTGACCTGAAATGCCGTGCGCTGATGTTCCGTCTTCTTCGGATAGAAAATCCGACGATAGAGGGCGTAAACAGCCATCAGCCCACAGAGAAGCGCTAGGCACCAGAAGAAACTACCAGTCCCCCACTTATCCATCGCGACCGAGACTACGATTGGCCCGGCGGTAGCACCAATGCCACCCACCATCAGCAGTGTACTGCTTGCGCCTACCATCCGCCCCCGGTCAAGGTCGTCATTAGTCAGTGCCTGGTAGATTGCCAGCAAGGGCATGCACAGAGCACCAAAACAAGCGCTCAGTAACAACGTGTTCAGATCGAGAGCCCCCGAGCCCTGAGCCAGCAGGGTTGCACAACCACAGGCAAGTGACGCTACCACGGCAATGACACTGCGACGGTCCAGCAGATCTGAGAGTTTACCCAGAGGCCACTGCGCTAACATTCCGCCCAGAATCATAGCGGACATAAACGACGCCACCTGCGCTGTATTAAAGCCACGCTGATGGGCGTATACAGCCCCCATACCGAAGATCATTGCCAGACAACATTGTATCGCGAAGGCCCCCAGGACACCGGATGGTGCCCAGCGAAACAGCGATTTCAGATTAACACTGGCTGGCGAATCAAACACAGGTACCGGAAGAGCGACTATCAGTATTGGGATCGCCGCCAGGCTTATCAGTACAGACAGTAAAGAAAACAATTCATAGCTGCTGGCAACTGCAACATTGAGCAACACCTGACCGGCAGCCAGGCCGGAAAGATAGGTAACCATATACAGCGCCAGTAACTGTCCACGGTTGTTCTTATCAGCCATTTGGTTCAGCCAACTTTCTACAACGATATAGATACCGCAGGATGCAAATCCTGTCAAAAGCCGCATCACCGCCCAGACCCAGGGATCGATCAACAGAGGGTGAAGGAGAATGGTCACCGATGAAAGAGCTGTCAATGCAGCAAAGGCACGTATATGGCCAACACGCTTTATTATCTTGGGTACCCGGAATGCCCCCAGCAAAAAACCAACATAATTAGCCGACATAATGAGTCCGGTAACCCAGGTATCAAACCCCTCATAAGCCGCACGAAGCCCGAGCAATGAGCCACTGGCACCGATAAACACGCCAATCAGAGACAGTCCAACAAACAGGGGCCAGACCTTCTTCATATCACTCAACATATAAAAATCTATTCATTAATACTCCAGTTAGACGGAGAGGAAATTCTGTTAATCGAGGCGGGTTCGGACAGAGCCTGCAGAGATACGCTTGGGATAGAAATAACTGAGCCAAACTGTGCTTTGGATAATTTTATCCGATTATGAAAGGACCTTAGATATTAATTATTGATTCAAAAGAAAGGAAAAACAGAACCTGTTTCAGAGAACATCCCGACCTATCTGGTATGTGAAGAAGCTCCCTTAACGCTATTCGTCAAAGCGCATGCATGACCCTTAGTCATGTACAGGAACAGCGTTACTGCCCCCGGCCAGGCTCGGCCCGGCTCTTATCAGAGCAATCCCGCTTACGTATCATACTGACTGACATCCAGACGCAGAACGAAGCAACGTACTCACTGGTTATACTTAAGATAGGCTCCGGCAAAATACTCCTTACAAAATTCTGCAAAAGCTTCCGCCTTACGGGTAAGACGGCCATTTTTGAGATGGGTCAGGCCGAGGCGCAAGGGTCTGAGATCCTCAACGATTGGAATTGCACAGTATCGCTGGCCGTCCAGAGCCCTTAAACCGCCACGTTTTTCGTAATTTAGAGAGGAGCTCTGCAGGTGTACGATGTTGGACAAAGAATAGCCAAAGTCATTAGCTACCATGCTTCTTGTCATATCCACTGATTCCACTCGCTGGGATACTGAAGGTTTCAGGTTTAATCCAGAGAACAGGGAATTAAAATAGTCACGACTCAGTGGCAGATCCAGATGTACCATAGGCTGTTCTTCCAGCTCTTCCAGTGAAATGATCTCTCGGCTTGAGAGGGGGTTTTTTTCGGACATAATCACATAGGTCGGCAGAGTTGCCAGGGGCAGGAACTCAAGATCTTCACAGATGTCGAGTTCAAAGGTCAGTGCCTGTTCATACT
Source organism: Amphritea sp. (assembly GCA_036960915.1). Classification (GTDB taxonomy): domain Bacteria; phylum Pseudomonadota; class Gammaproteobacteria; order Pseudomonadales; family Balneatricaceae; genus Amphritea. The sequence continues at coordinate 1,059 of JBALVQ010000123.1, read as the reverse complement.
CGCCACTGCGCAGACCTTTTACCAGCGTTTCATGGTACCCCTCATGACTGGTAATCGAAATACCTGAGCTTTCCATACCAAATGCCCTGATCAGGCAGGGCATCACGATGGAGGATACTGAAGAGAAACAGGCTACGTCCAGATTACCCTTAAGGGCTCCTCCTAATCCGGCAGCAAACAGTCCCAGCTCTTCGGCGTTTTTGAGGCTACGAATCGCCTCCACCATAAAACGCCTGCCATCAGGGGTCATCGACATCCCCTGGGCATGGTGACGAACAAAGAGCTGCAGACCAAATGCATCCTCAAGGTGGGCAATTGCCGCTGATATAGAAGGCTGAGAAACGTTCATGTTTTCAGCAGCTCTGGTAACACTATCGACTTTCGCTGCAGCAACAAAATAGCGTAATTGTTTCAATGTGTAATGGATCATATGCCTACCCCTTAGGGAGATTTCATGGCAGCCATCAGAGACTGTCGAAATGTGTTCTGAATTCGTTCTGGTCCTCGGTTTTCTATAACGTTCCACTGGCGTTCAATCAGTAAGACTTAATACCAAGTCTGCAATATTAGGAGAAAGATTAAGGCTGGCCAGAAAAGCAATATAGAGCGGCAGTCTGTCCCAGCTACCAGACATCAGCTAGCAGGTCAGGAATCCAGAGCTATCCAGGTTACTTTCAACAAAGGATGATGATTAAAAGCATACAAACTGAGATCTGTTTCGAATCAGGCCATCCTCATCACCCCTGTATATAAACGGTGCTTCCAAGTGGATGACGATATACTCTCACGCTTTGTAAGGAATTAAATATATTATTAACTTCATTATTAAATAGCTTTTACCTATGCAGGCCGGGGCTTCAGATAATAAGTGCACTTTTGACTTGTGGGAGAATACTCTCAAGACTCGTAAAAATAGGTTCTTCGTCAGATAGCGTGGATCTTTTGTAGAGGGCTGGTTTGCATGCCCCGTGAAACGCTTTGGGTATTGCATTCCCCGCGAAGCATTCAGCGTGGCCCACGAAGTGTTTTGGCCATTGGCCATTGGGTAGAGCGGAACCT
>JBALVQ010000007.1:94187-111733 GCA_036960915.1 Amphritea sp. | reverse complement strand
GATGTGGCGCCCCAGGTGGTATCTACGATGCTTAATATCGCCTTGGGGTAGGATAAAAAGATACCACTCAGAAGATTTAAGAGGGCTCTCCGGTAATCAACGATGAGCCCTTTTTTTTAAAGCCGTGGTTCGTTGTTCGAACGCAGCAAAAAGCGCTGCTTGTTCGTGGCCCGAAAACCTTTTATATAACTGGTGCCGGAGAATAATTGGTCACTTTGTAAGTAAGGTAGCCTTATAAGTTAGTGTCGAGCGAAGCGATGTCCAACACTGAAGTAGCTCGACAAAATTATCAGCCCGGAACATTGTTCCAGCCAATAAAAAAACGCACCAATCGGTGCGTTTTCTTCATTAAGATATTACAGCGAAATAAATTTAGTTTTTTCCCAGTTTATCTTTAGAAGGCTCTTTCGAGCCACGAACTAGCCGAACTTGTTCGGCGGTCTAGCAAGTCGCGTTTTTTGCGACGTTCTCGCGACTCTAACCCTGCATCGTAATCGGGTTCTGTTTACGATCGAAGATGATATAGCGAGACAGATCTTCACCCATCGTCAAGCCGTTGGCCATCTGATTCAGGTAAGGGTCGGCATCTTCAGTGGTTGGCGCCTGGCCATTCTCACCGCTAAGCCCGGCGATGATAACGAAGTTCCAGTCTTTGGAAATATTATCTGCTTCGGCCACCAGTCCCTCAAAAGACTCGATTTCCTGGGGTAACTTGTCGACACACATTACCGGGGAAATGGTTCCTGAATCTTTCTGCTTCTTGTTTTTCTTCTTGCCATTGCCACCCTCTGCCATAGCAAAAAGAAACAGCAGGCGCTGTGGTTGATCCTGAGAATCGGCCATCTCAAGAAGATCGGAAAACTTGGAAATCATATCGCTATAGCCTCAGTTATTGATGCTTATAAGGGTAACCAGACCCAAACAAAACTTCTTGATATATATCAGTTAATACACTGATGCGCCCGATTCATAAGGGGTATGTACAGGCATCATAATTCAGTTTTGATTACCTAAGGCCTGGACCGGAGTGTCAATTGATGCCTTTACCGGTGTGTCGATCTTCACCTTAAATACTTCAGTATCCGGATGAAACGCATACCAGGCAAACCAGAACAGGTTGACGGCGTTCAGCTCATCACCGGGAAGCAACCATACACGGCCATCACGCAACTCAGCGTTGTATTCAATGTGCAGTATCTTGTCTCCAAGTATATCTTCGAATTCACCGGACACTCCTAGCTTGGCTAACTCAGAGAAGGGAAAAGCCTTGAACATGCCATCCAACTCCACCCCCAGCACCCGTTCCTTTGGATGATAAGCGCGACTCATGAACTCAACGTTGAAGAATAACCGTGGGCTCTCCTCATAGCCGCGATAAGGGCTACGATTGTAAGATCTGATATAACCGGTACTGCGCGTCAGCACCTTGGTATCCGGATACTGCTGTTGCCAGGCAGCCCAGCTTGTATGTGATGAGGGTAATGGCATAAGGCGCAGTGCTTTCATCTCGCCGGAAATGGCCTGATGGTGCAACTGCGACCATAAAGAGTCGGTCTGCCGGTCATACAGCAGTAAGTCACTGTTATACAGCAGGCCAGAGACGCCAAAAGTCAGTCTCCTGCCGGCGACTTCAGAGCGATATACCACACCACTGCCACACAGGGGGCAGTATGTGATCACCACAGCTTCATCGGCAAACAGATCATTGACTACCTCATGCCAGTTCAGAATCGCGATGGGGTAGGCTTTGGCAATACCGTTATGCACGACCCCCAACACCCGACTATCCGGCTGTAGCCACTCCACCTGATCAGCATCCTCAAACTTCGGTTTATCAATCGCCGGAATGCCGTCCTTACGCGGCCCGCCATGATGGATTTGGCTTGCATCGATCAGGCTATCGGACAGATCAAAACCATTCAGCATACGCGCAGCAAGACTGCTGGATAGCAGACAGAAAACTATTAACAGCAGTACCGCAAGCCATTTATACAGAGTGGGATGAGGCCCGTGCAGAGTCATCTTATCTCTCCCGTCATTAAGGAAGGAACCTAATATGCTATTGGAAAACACTTCGCAGGAAAAATTCAGAAAAACAGCTTGTCACTATTACAGATAGGCTAAGGGGAGGGGAGAAGAGAGAGGAGACGGAGTTGGCAAGCCAGCTCCGATAGTAGAACTAAAATCTTTCAATACTAAAAGGCGACAGATTAACCTCAGGCTGTTCGCCGCTTACCAGCTGCGCAATCAGCTCACCGGTATGTGGCCCCAGGGTAAGCCCCATATGCTGATGACCGAAGGCATAAAAAACATCCGGATGGCGCGGCGAGCGGCCAATCACCGGCAGGCTATCCGGCAGGGAAGGGCGGTGCCCCATCCACTCGGTGTATTTGTCTGTTTTGATCTCCGGAAACAGCCGTTTGGCATGATAAAACAGGCGATGGCAAAACTCCTCATTGGGCTCGGCTTCCAGGCTGCCGAACTCCACCAGCCCGGCGAAGCGAATACCATTTTCCATCGGTGTCGCCACCAGCTTGCCATCGGCAAACATGATCGGGCTATGCAGCGTAATGCCTGGATCCTTGATCTCAATATGATAGCCACGCTCGGACTGAAGCGGAACATCCCGATCCAATTTTGCCGCCAGCTTGCGCGACCAGACACCCGCAGCCACCACCAGCTTATTAATCGGCAGGGTTTCCTTGTGAGTAACCAGTGCACTGGGCTTGCCGTCGGTGAACTGGATATCACGGATATCCGCCTGCAAAATCCGCCCACCTTTTTGTTGAAAGGATTCGGCTAGCGCCTTAACCAGTTTTTCCGGATTGCGCACATAGCCATGGCCATGCAGTGAAACCGCGAAATTAAACTGGCTGGAAATCGCAGGCTCCGTCTGATGCAGCGCCTGATCGGTTAACAGATCATAGGTAATGCCGCGCGCTTTTCGAGCATTCCAGGCCACGCTATCACTGCGAAAATTGGCTTCATCACGGTACAGATAATAGTACTGCGATGCCTGTACCCAGTCCTCAGCGGCATTCTCCGCAGCCTGCTTTAGATGCCGCTGGGTCGCTCCCTTTAAAAGGCTACTCAGGGCATCGGCGATGCGATTGAATTTGCTGGTACGGCTATTCCAGATAAATGACAGCCCCCAGGGAGCCGCCTTATGCATATAGTTCATGGGGATCGACAGCGGCCCATGGGAATCCAGCATCAACCCAGGTACCTTCCAGGCAAAGCCCGGCAGGTTCACCGGCACACAGCCACACTCAGCAAGTACGCCGGCATTGCCGAATGATGTCCCTTCACCCGGAGCCAGCTTATCCACAACCGTTACCCGGTGGCCTTTCTTCTGCAGCTGGAGTGCACATGAAATCCCGACAATGCCGGCACCGATAACGGTTACATCTGCAGTACTTTGTTGTGTGTCCATAATGCTACCTTCACAGCTTGCGCTTCGAGGACCTCTGCGGCACTAATCCACATACAGGTCACTCTATCGCAAGCAATACAAGATGATTAATAAAATTGACTGAAGTATGGGGCGGAAGGTCTTCCGCCCCATACGTTTAAGCGCTAAACAAGCGTATCAACCGGGTCTCTGACGCATGTTTTCCGGCAGGTAAGTCGCCAGTTCAGGGAAAGTGATCAGAATACCCACCATCACGATCATGATCAGGAACATCGGGAACGCACAACGGGCGATATAACCGATCGATTTCTTCGTCATGCCCTGCAACACAAACAGGTTGAAACCGATCGGCGGCGTAATCTGTGCCATTTCAACCACTACCACGATAAAGATACCGAACCACAGCAGATCGATACCTGCCTGGCGTACCATCGGCTCTACTACCGCCATGGTCAGCACCACCGAGGAGATACCATCCAGGAAACAACCCAGAATGATATAGAACACCATCAGTGCCAGGATCAGCGTCAACGGCGACAGCTCCAATCCGGCAATAAACTCAGCCGCCAGTGATGGCAAACCGGTAAAGCCCATCGCCAGGGCAAGGAAGGCCGCCCCCGCCAGAATCAGTGCAATCATGCAGGAGGTACGGGTGGCACCCATCAGGCTCTGGATAAAGGTGGCTTTAGTCAAAGAACCCTGGAATATCGCCAGCGTCATCGCACCGACAACACCAAAGGCTGCCGACTCAGTGGCTGTCGCTGTACCGGTGTAAATAGAACCGATAACAACACCGATCAGCAAGATAACCGGAATCAGGAAGCGCGACTCTTTAATGCGCTGACCCAAACTCATTTTCGGCTCGGCAGGTGGCACCTGATGCGGTTTAAAGTATGACCAGGCGGCGACATACGCCATGAACATGATCGCCAGTGTTATTCCCGGCAGGATACCCGCCATAAATAGCTTGGAGATCGACTCATTGATGGTGACACCGTAAACGATCAACGTCAGTGATGGTGGAATCATCAGGCCCAGCGTGGCCGACCCTACCAATGTGCCAAAGATCATAAATTCCGGATAACCGCGCTTAGTCAGCTCTGGAATCGACATCTTGCCGACCGTGGTCAGCGTCGCTGCTGAAGAGCCGGACACCGCCGCGAAAATTGTCGAGCCCACTACATTGGTATGCAGCAGACCACCCGGCAGGGGAGACATCCAGGGCGCCAGGCCACGGAACATATCTTCTGACAGACGGGTACGATAGAGAATCTCACCCATCCAGATAAACAACGGCAGGGCGGTCAGCGACCAACCCGATGAGCCGGACCAGATCGCCGTGATCATGGCATCACCGACGGGACGTGTGGTAAACAGCTCCATGCCGACGAAAGCCACGCCCAGCAGGGCCAGGCCGATCCATACGCCGCTGCCCAGCAGGAAGAACAGCGTGAATACAAAAATACCGGTTGCAAGTGCTTCATTCATAATCAGAACTCCTCGCCTTCTACATGATGGTCTTCGGCAAAGGTGTCATCCTTAAACAGCAATGTACGAATAAAGTGATCCAGCAGGGCGATGGCAAACACCACACTGCCGATTGCAACAGGCACTTGTGGAATCCACAGCGGCATCGCATCCTGACCCTGTGAGATATCGTGAATCATGTGGGAAATATAAACATTCTTGCAGGCATAAAACGCCAGGTAGCTGGATAGAAAGCAGGCGATACCCAGACACCACAGATCACCCAGGTGACGGGCTGCGCCGCTCATTTTGGAGAGAAAAAGTGTGACCCGAATATGGGCGTTATTGTTCAGCGTGTAAGCCAGCGCAAAGAAGGAGGCGGCCGCCATGCAGTAACCTGCATAGTTAGCCGAGCCAGGAAACTGCACGCCTAACCAGCGCGCCACCATCTGGCCGATAATAATAAACAGGAGGACCAGTAGAAACAGCGCGGCGATTGCGCCGCAACCTTTGTACAGGCCATTCAGTAACGTACGTAGCATACGAGCAGGTCCATTCAGCCGGATAGGGTGTTTAGCCTCTTCCAGTGTAGTCTGTGTCTGCGTATTCATAGTGATCACCCGATGGGAAAAACGTCAGCTACCGCACTGTCTGTGCGCAGTAGCTGACCAAGTTAGAGCTTACGGAGGGTGTATTCAGGTGCAGGTATTATTGTGCAGCTTTATAGTCGTTGATGATTGCCTGACCTACGTCACCAGCGCTTTCCAGCCACTCGGCAGTCATGGTTTCACCCACTTTTTTCAGGTCGCTATCCAGCTGATCACCGGCTTTAACTACTTGCATACCGTTAGCCGCCAGCTGCTCCAGGTACCAGCCAGTCAACTGTTCAGAGCGAGCAGTACCGGCTTTTTCAGCCATCATCGCAATACCGCGCACTATATTCTGAGTTTCTTCACTCAGGTTGTTCCATGCCTGCTTATTAGCAAAAACATAGTTACGTGGCAGCCATGCATTCACAACGTAGTGGTGAGTCAGCTGTTCCCATACTTTACGGTCATAACCGGTTGCACCTGAGGAAACAAAAGATTCAGCCACACCGGTAGACAGTGCCTGACTCAGCTCGGATGCCTCAACCTGTACAGGAATCGCACCCGCCAGCTCGGCCAGACGCGCAGTGGCATTGTTGTAAGAACGGAACTTCACACCTTCAAGATCAGACAGTTTTGTCAGTTCTTTCTTGGTATAGATACCCTGAGGAGGCCATGGCACCGCATACAGCAGAACCAGATTGTGCTTATCCAGCAGCTTTTCCAGGTGCGGACGCGCCGCTTTCCACAGTGTCTCAGACTCTTCGAATGAAGTGGCGAGGAAAGGCACAGAATCAAAACCAAACACCGCATCTTCGTTGGCGTGACCTGACAGGATACGCTCGCCGATTGGCGCCTGACCGGTTTGTACCGCACGCTTGATCTCACTGCCCTTAAACAGCGAACCGCCGCCGTGGACTTTCAGCTCAAGCTCGCCACCGGTTGCGACAGATACCGCTTCAGCAAACGCTTTACCGTTCTGGGTGTGGAAGTTGGAATCGGTATAAGCCATCGGCATATCCCATTTCTCTGCCGCCATGGCCAGAGTGCTGGTTACAGCGATTGATGTAATCGCGACTGCTTTAGCCAACTTACGTAGTGAGTGTTGCATATCAGATCCTCAATTGTTTTTATTTTAGCGTTTATTTCTTATTTACCGATGCTCAGCTGATAACAGCCGCAGTCACCGACATTTCTACTTTCAGTTCAGGACGAGCCATCTGCGCTTCAACACAGGCGCGAGCTGGCGCAAAACCAGGCTCAATCCAGCTGTCCCATACTTCATTCATCTGGCTGAATTCAGCCATGCTGTTCACATAAATAGTCACGGACAGGATATGCTTCTTGTCACTACCGACTTCTTCCAGCAGTTGTTCAATCTTTTCCAGCACGGTTTCAGTCTGACCTTTCATGTCGGCAGACTCGTCTTTTGGCACCTGACCGCAGAAGTATGCCGTGCCGTTATGAATAACCGCACGGCTCATTCGTGTACCTGTATCAATACGATCAATCGCCATGACTAAATCTCCCGTTATGCAAACTCTTATTCTTTCAACTCACCGGTTAATAAATAACCAGACCATCTCTCGGATACTATTATTGAAATGTTGCTTGATAAATTCCAATACAATATTTAGATTGATCTATCAGCAAATGTTATAGGCTTGGTTTTATAAGCCTGTTTAGGAGACTGTCCGAGACAGATGATCGTAGCGAGAGAGCCGCATTTTGAGTTAGATTTTTCGGTCATTTGCGAAGAATAGTGGTTCTATTTGACAAAAATTAGCGGGAAATCTGGCCAAAATGTGGGTTTCGCAGTAGGTCAGTCTGTTTTCGGACAGTCTCCCAGTAGCAGGTAACACTATGAATGCAAAGCAGATCTCGGCCTTTCGTGCGGTGATGATATCCGGCAGCATGGTCGGGGCCGCAAAAATGCTCTATATCTCGCAACCCGCCGTGACCCGGCTGATTAAAGACCTGGAAGAAAACTGTGGTTTTGCCCTGTTTGAACGGCGCAGCAGCCGCCTGTTTCCCACCCCTGAAGCGGAGTCTCTGTATCAGGAAGTTAAACGCCACTTCATGGGAATGGATCAACTGGATCAGAGTATTAGCCAGATCCGTACTCTGCGCACCGGCCGCCTGCGGATAGCGGCGATGCCTGCTATCGCGTACAGCATTCTGCCGCGTGTCGTTAACTGTTTCCTGCAGCAAAGAAAAAACGTCTCCCTGACCCTGAATCCCTGCACATCGATTGAAGTGGCTAAACTGATTGGATCTCAGCAGTTTGATCTGGGCATTGTGATGCTGCCGGTTGATTCCCGGGAGATAACCTTTTATCGCAGCTACCGTACTTCCTGCCGACTGATCTGCCGGGCCGATCATCGCTTCAAAGAGCAACAGACTGTCACAGCGCAGCAGCTGCATAACGAGCCCTTTGTAGCGATTGGAGAACAGAACCCACTCACCCGTTACCGTATCGATGCTGCCCTTCAGGTGGATGCCATAAAGCCCAGCCAGCTGGTTGAAACCCCTATGTTTAATACCGCTCAGGCATTGGTGAGTGAAGGACTGGGGGTTTCCATTGTCGAGCCATACACCGCGTATATGTTTGCAGAGCAGGGCGGAGTGTCTCTGCCTTTTACTCCGGATATTCCCTTCTACTTCGCCTTTATCTCACCCTTGCATAAGCAGATATCCGCCCTGGCAGAGGAATTTATTCACAGCTTCGAGCGGCAGACAGCACATATCACTGAACTGGAGGAGATCGCACCGGAAAATATCGATTTGAAATAAATCTTATTTGAACGCTGTTTCGCTTAACCCGGATAATTCGTGAGAGGATTGGAATTTCTGGGAAATTGGGCTAAGCAGTTGGCTTTATCTTCCGCAAAGGCCTGGTCATTCCATAGCTCAAGGAAGATCGAGACAAATGCAACGCCAGATTTTTCAGAAAACCGATCAGCCCTATTCGTTACAAAGCTCCGTTCATAGTGTAATTATCTAATATAAATTACGTTTTCAGTCATCATCAGGCCTGCAACTTTATTTGAAGCGCCTTCATGAAATATTCGGGTTAAAAGCACCTTCCACCCGATACCCTGATGCTATACCATCGGCTTCTCTCTCAATAAAGATCCATGCTCTGCGAAATTCATATTTCATGGATACCGGCAGCACTTGATACTCACCAGATGCAGCCTGATAACAGACTATCTCTCAACATATTGATAAATTGTTGAGGAACTCACAATGGTGGCAATCCCGCTCTCCAACCAGCTCAAAGGCATACTCTTTGGCTTAATCGCTGCGCTTATCTGGAGCGGGCACAGTATCGTCTCGTCACTGGGGATCGCCGCCGGGCTGTCCGCATACGATCTCACAGCCCTGAGAATAATCACCAACCTGCTGATATTCCTGCCATTTATTCTAAAGAGTAAGGCGCAGCAGCGAGCCGGACTGACAGCGATTCGTGGCCTTGTTCTGGCCCTCTGCGCAGGTGCTACATTCAGTGTCGTCATCACCTCAGGGTTACTGTTTGCCCCGGTGACTCACTCGGGCGGCATTAGCCTTGGGACCGTACCGCTATTTGCCTTCCTGCTGGTGACCTGGGTGGGAAGCCCTGCTCCTGCGCATCCATGCGCTCGCAGGCCCTTTCTTGTCAGAGAGAGTGCATCCATGCATAAAAAACCATTCCACCTGTCATTCTTTGCCTCACTCCTGCTGATTCTTGCCGGTATTGTGTTGATTACGCTGCTCAGTGCACAGCCGTCACTGTCTCCTGATTTCTGGATCGGCGACCTGCTATTCCTCTGTGGCGGGCTGATGTGGGCAAGCTATGCAATACTGGGGCAGCGCTGGCAGATCAATGCCGTTCTCGGGGTCGCCGCTACCAATTTCTTCTCCATCCCCTATCTGGTTATCTATTATTTCTATCTGGAGCCGGGATTAAGTAAGGTTTCCCTTGGACAACTCAGTTTGCAAATTATCTATCAGGGTATTCTGGTCGGAGGGGTCGCTCTGGTTTGCTATATGCGCTCGGTTGCATTGCTCGGCGTAGAAAAAGGCGCGCTGTTTACCGCATTGGCACCAGTGGGGGTAATTATTCTGGGATCTTTGGTGCTCGACTATCAAGCGACTCTGCAGGAAACAATCGGCATTGTGCTGGTAACATCGGGAATGTTGGTGGCACTGAGGCTAAAAAAGTAATTTTTTGAATCAAGAAAAGATAGAAATAAAAACAGCAGTATGATTCTAGAGAATAGAATTTCAGGAGACTTAAAATTCAAAAGGAATGAGAAATTTCTAAAAAGCTTAAGAAAGGATATATCAGGAAAGAAACCAAGTTGGTGCAGATGGGGAGACTCGAACTCCCACGCCCTTTCGAGCACTAGCACCTGAAGCTAGCGTGTCTACCAATTCCACCACATCTGCATATCAACTTGTCACGTTTAGGGGCGTCCCCCGGCTATCACTGTTAACTGCTACTAATTTTACTACAGTGTAGCCCTATCTTTCGAAACACCAACTCTTGGACAGGTATCCAGGAGATTGGTGCAGATGGGGAGACTCGAACTCCCACGCCCTTGCGAGCACTAGCACCTGAAGCTAGCGTGTCTACCAATTCCACCACATCTGCTCCGAAAGAGGGGCGCATTATAAGTATGCCCTGTCCATTTGTGAAGTAGGTTAAACCACTTTTTATCAATTTTTATACAAAAAAATTCTAACCTGCTGATAAACAGCGCTTAAACTGTGCAGCCAAGCCCTTCAAAAAATGGAAATAAGCGTCGCTGTTTACGCTTATCTGACTTCCCAGCGGATCAAGAGTGCCGATCTCTACAGGCAGATCCCCGACAATGCTGTTTACCACTGCCGCTGTATATTGCGGCTCAACAAACACGCAGCGCGCCTGGCTCGTTTCCAGAGCCTGGCGGATATTGTTCAGGTGACGCGCACCCGGCTTACGGCCAGGGTCCACCGTAAAATAGCCCAGCTGGTTGAGGCCATAATGAGCGGTAAAGCTGGCATAGGCATCATGAAAGACGTAAAACCCCTGAGTTCGAATCGGGGCCAGCAGGGTATCAATCTGCTGGTCAGTCTCGGCAAGGCGCTGGCTGAACGCTGTTAAGGCTGTTGCCAATACGGCTTTTCTATCCGGATAACGCAGGCTTAGCTGCGCAGCGATTTTTTCTGCCGCCTCAAGTGTTTGTTCAGGTGACATCCAGAAATGCGGATCGCCTGCGTGATGATGCTCATCTGCATGCTCTTGATCACTGTGGCTATCGGTATCGATCGTGTCCTCATGCGGTTCAGCTTCATCCAGCAATGCCAATGCCGGCTTTGCCAGCCGGTTTACCGGTTTTTTAAGAAACCGCTCGAGATCCTCTCCAGCCCAGATAACCAGATCAGCGCTGTTTAAGCGGCGAATATCCGAAGGTTTCATCGCATAGTTGTGAGGCGAGCTGTTCGCCGCTACCAATACATCGACATCGGCTATATCCCCCAGCAAGGAAGCTGCAATTAGCTGTATCGGTTTAACACTGGCCAGAACATGCAGTTTCTGCTGATCGGCCATTGCGTTATTCACCAACAGGCTATTCATCATCAGAATAAGCAGGGTGGTTATCAACGTCTTGCCGCCAATACTCTGGTATGCGTTTCTTTTGTAACTGCCTTTTTCACTACTACAGCAGAAGATTTTGGCCATCGAGATTAAATTCCGGTTTCGCTTGGAAAAATGTGAAGTTATAATATAACAAATTAATTAGCAACCAATTTGCCCATGCCCCAGAATAACGCTGCAAACAACATCGCCTATCAATCCGGACACGACCATAACCATTGTATCTCATCGGCTATGCTTGAAGCGCAGAGCGTCTGTAAAGGCAATGGCCAGCGCCTCACCAAGATACGCGAGCTGGTATTGCAGCTTATCTGGCAAAGCCATAAGCCACTTGGCGCTTATGATCTGTTACCCGCCATTGCTGAAGCTGGCTTCAATTCGGCTCCGCCGACCGTTTACCGCGCCCTGGACTTCCTGCAAGAACAGGGACTGGTACACCGGCTGGCATCCCTGAATGCCTTTATCGGCTGCAGCCATCCTGGCGAGCATCACAACGGCTACTTCCTGATCTGCAAGGACTGCGGCATTACCGTAGAATTGGCGTCAGAGGAGATTCAACAGAGTATTAGCCGCTGTGCTACGCGACAGGGGTTTGCCGTTGAGCAGGAGAATGTTGAGATTCTGGGCTGCTGTACAAACTGTGTGGCACCGGCATGAGTATTTTCAGTAGTTTAAGTTCTAGGCCTGTTCATTCCACATCGACGGATTCCAGCCCCCTGGTTGCACTGGAGAATATCCACATCAGCTTCGGCGCGGAAAGTGTCATCAGTAACGTCTCCATGACGCTTAATAAAGGCGAGATTACCACCCTGATAGGCCCCAATGGTGCGGGAAAGACCACCCTGGTCAAAGCCGTACTGGGATTATTGAAGCCAACTTCTGGAAATATCGTAAAAACCTCCAATCTGCGCATTGGCTATATGCCGCAGAAACTGCACATCGATTCTACGTTTCCACTGACGGTCAAGCGTTTCCTGCAGACCGCTGCGTTCGGTACAACGGAAAATATACAGCACGCTTTAAAGGATGTTGGTGCAGAAACGCTGCTGAAGAAATCCGTCCATAGCCTGTCCGGCGGTGAAATGCAGCGGGTATTGTTGGCCCGGGCACTGCTGCAACAGCCGGAGTTGCTAGTGCTGGACGAGCCTGCCCAGGGAGTAGACATTAACGGTCAGATTGAACTCTATAACCTGATCAGCCGCATCCGCGATCAGCATAACTGTGCGGTACTGATGATCTCCCATGACCTGCATCTGGTGATGGCAGCAACCGATACGGTTATCTGCCTTAACCGCCATATCTGTTGCTCGGGTCATCCGGAACATGTCAGTAATGACCCCTCCTACAAGGAGTTGTTTGGCATCCCCGGTGCCGAAAACCTGGCCCTGTATAGCCACCATCACAACCACCAGCATAACGAACACGGCGATATCGTCCCGCTGGACCAGCCTGTGGATAACTCTTCAACCTGCAAGGACCATACTCACTGTGGCTGATTTTATTCTCTACGCATTACTCGGTGGTGTCGGCGTTGCGGCGGTCGCAGGTCCCTTGGGTGCCTTTGTGGTGTGGCGGCGGATGGCCTATTTTGGCGATACGCTGGCCCACTCGGCGTTACTGGGAATCGCTATTGGCGTTCTGTTTGATATCAATTTTAACCTGGCAATAATTACCTGCTGTGTGCTGCTGGCGGTCATCCTGGTCAGCCTGCAGCGTCAGCACCTGGTCGCCACCGACACGCTGCTGGGAATCATGGCCCACAGCAGCCTGTCTCTGGGACTGGTCGCCGTTGCTCTTCTGGATGATGTACGGGTTGACCTGATGGAATATCTGTTTGGCGACCTATTGGCAATTAGCCCTACCGACCTGATCTGGATCTATGCCGGCGGCATCGCTGTGCTATTAATTCTCTGGAAACTATGGAATCCGCTGCTGGCGATCACTATCAATGAAGAGCTGGCACAGGTAGAAGGCGTGCCGGTGACCTTCATTCGCCTAACCCTGATGCTGCTGATCGCAGTGGTCATCGCCATCGCGATGAAAGTGGTAGGGATTCTGCTTATCACCTCCCTGCTGATTATCCCAGCAGCGGCTGCCCGACGGCTAGCCACGAGCCCCGAACAGATGGCCGTAACCGCCAGTTTTCTGGGGGCGATCGCCGTCATGCTTGGCCTGCTGGCGTCCTACCAATGGGATACGCCTGCCGGGCCTTCGGTGGTGGTTGCCGCGCTGTTCGAATTCCTGCTGCTTTATTCCTTACCGCTGCGCCGGGCCTGATTGCGTTGTTTAAGTATCTGAAACTGGCCGGCCGTAAGGATCATCAGCAAGTTTGGTCGCTGGCCTGGCCGATGATCCTCTCCAATATCACGGTGCCGCTTTTAGGGCTGGTTGATACTGCCGTTATCGGCCACCTGCCGGAACCGAAGTATCTCGGTGCCGTCGCCGTCGGCGCGATGATTTTTTCAATTATTTACTGGACCTTCGGTTTCCTGCGCATGGGCACCACCGGCCTCACCGCTCAGGCACTGGGCAGGGATGACCATAGCCAGAGCAGACTGCTACTGGCTCAGTCGCTGGTGCTGGCAGGCGTTATCGGTGGCGCTATTCTAGTGCTGCAGTCCCCCTTGATTGAGATCGCCCTGCGCCTTGTCGGCGCCGAAATGGACGTCAGTCTGGAGGCTGCCCGCTACAGTGAAATCCGCATCTATGGCGCCCCTGCAGTACTGGCTAACTATGCATTACTTGGCTGGTTTCTGGGCAACCAGAACACACGTATTCCACTGCTTCTGCTGCTCACCACCAATCTGCTCAATATGCTGCTGGATATTTTCACCGTGTATGGCCTGGGCATGCATACCGACGGAGTCGCACTGGCAACGGTTATCTCCGAGTATGCCAGTCTCGCGCTGGGACTATTTTTCGTACGTAGAATGCTGGCGCGACAAGCCGGTTCATTCGTTTGGAAAAGCCTCAAAGTGGTAAGCGGTTACTATCACCTCATTGCTATTAACCGTTACCTTTTCGTCCGCACGATCGCCATATTGCTGACATTGGCGTTCTTTACATCCCAGGGTGCCAAGCAGGGCACGACAATCCTCTCCTCCAACGCGGTATTACTCAACTTTTTCCTGATTATCTCCAACGGACTGGATGGCTTTGCCCATGCCGCCGAAGCACTCAGCGGCCGACTGTATGGCGCCAAAGACAACAAGGGCTTTCACCGTATCATCTCGGCGACGCTCAGCTGGTCACTGCTTACTTCCATACTGTTCAGCCTGTTCTTCTGGCTAGCTGGCGATCTGATTATCAGCCTGTTAACCAATATCCCTGCCGTTAACCAAACCGCTAAAGACTATCTACCCTGGGTTATTTTACTGCCACTGGTCGCGGTATGGAGCTTCCTTCTGGATGGTATCTTTGTGGGGACTACACAGGTGAAGGCGATGCAGAATACCATGCTATTCTCGGTATTCGCAGTGTTCGCCCCAGTCTGGTATTTCAGCCAGGCGCTTGGTAACCACGGTTTATGGCTGGCATTTATTGCCCTATTTGTGGCACGGGGCGTCAGTGGCGGCTATGTTTTTATCAAGAGCTTCTTCGGGAGCGATAAATCAACGACCAAGGCTAACAGCTAGTTGCAAAGAGTTCGTTGCGCAAAAATTATGCGTGAAGAATACTCAAAGAACACGATAATTAGCTCCTCAAGCTTTGAGGAAGTACATCACGATGATTCTTAAATCGCTGGCGACGCTGGTTGCCATGTTTCCAGCAATGGCAGCGGCGCTGCCGTTGCATCAGCTGATGCTGCCCGATGGCTACCGCATCGAGGTTGTAGCCAAAGTCGACAACGCCCGCCAAATGGCCCTGGGAAGTATCGGCACCCTGTTTGTCGGCAGTCGTCGCAAGGGGAGGGTATATCGCCTCCATGATAGCAACGGTGATGGCCATTACGAACGGGTCGAAACCCTGCTGCGCGGCTTGAATATGCCCTCCGGGGTCGCCTATCGTGATGGCAGTCTCTATATCGCCGCCGTAGATCGCATTCTGCGGGTCAATAACGCGGCAACCGTCACTCGTCTGCCAGCCAAAGCCAAACTGGTTACCGATCAGCTCCCGGATATCAATCATCATGGCTGGAAATACCTTAAATTCGGTCCCGATGGCCGGCTTTACTTCAATCTGGGTGCCCCCTGCAATATCTGTCAGGGAAAGGATCCGCGTTTTGCCACCCTGCTGCGCCTGGATCCAGTCAGTAAAACACAGCAAATTGTCGCCCATGGCGTACGTAACAGTGTCGGCTTTACCTGGCATCCAAACAACCAGCAACTGTGGTTTACCGACAATGGCCGTGACCACATGGGCGACAATTTGCCCGATGACGAGCTCAACCGTCTGACAGTGACCGGCCAGCACTTTGGTTATCCCTTTATCCATGCCGGTGACGTACCTGATCCTGAATTCTATGATGACCAGGCATACAGCGACTATCAGCCCCCCGTCCTGAAGCTGGGCGCCCATGTCGCACCGCTGGGGCTCACCTTTTATACCGGCACGCAGTTTCCCGCCACCACAGCGGACAACCTGTTTATCGCGGAGCACGGCTCCTGGAACCGTTCCAGCAAGGTGGGTTATCGGGTAGTTCGGGTGGATACCTCAACCACACCGTTAACCCAAACAGTCTTTATCAACGGCTGGCTGCAAGGGGAGCGGGCCTGGGGCAGACCAGTGGATATTATCGTCGATCATGACGGCAGCCTGCTGATCTCGGATGACAAGGCGGATGTAATCTATCGGGTGAGCTATTCACCTTGAAACAGAGGCTCTTTAAAGTGCAAGCAGCCCAAGCCCAGCAGTGATACTCAGTATTCCCCCTGAAGCCCCATAAATAATCTAAAAATCGACAAAAAAGTTTGCCCGGCAATCTAAAACATATAAAGTTATCCTTCATATTTCCAATTGCCCCTTATACGACCTAACGATCTGAATATGCAAATTACCGTTACTCAAATACTTGAAAAACAGCCCAAGAAGCTCTCCAGCCGAGAAAAGAAATTTCAGCAAGCGTGGCGAAAAGTCACCAAACTTAAGGCTGAGAATACAACTCTGGCCACGGAACTGGATGAACTAGTCCAATTGCTCGAAGCAAAAATCTCACCCGCCGAGCAAACCATCTCGCTTGAATACCATGCTCTGGTCGATAAAAAACTGCGCTTCTTAACGATGAAGTCACTGACCCAATGGCAACGATTTGAGCTATCCGATTGGATTGAACAATCCTTCGATAAAATACAGCTGTTAAGCCAGGCGGATCCACAACGGTTTCAGCAACAGGTAAAAAACTATAACGAAATAGTCGCCCCTGATGATGAGCTATTTGAAGATGATTTTCTGGGCGATCCCGAGCAGGCAGAGTTTGACGACGCTCAGGAGGAAACGCCCGAAGATTTTGTTCAAGACATGCTGGACGCCTTCATAGCCGAGCAGAAACAACAACGGCAAAACTTCGAAAAACAACAGCAAGCCTCAGGCCAGGTAGATTTCCTGGCAGATGAAAGCCTGGAGCAATTTGCACGGCAGCAGGCTGAAGAACTTACGGAATTTAAACTGCATCTGGATGATATTCTGAATATGGCCCAGGACGAAGATCCGTTTAGCTTCTCGGGGAGCTCGGATGATTTCGGCTTTAATCATGACGACTCGGATGAATCCTTTACTTCGAATACCCAAACCCGTCTCAAAACACTCTTTAGCGATTCCAGTGTTAAAGTGATCTTCCGCAAACTCGCGAAAGTCCTGCATCCAGACCGGGAGCAAGACCCTAAAGAAATACGCCGTAAACAAGTACTGATGAGCGATGCATTAAAAGCCCGGGATGAGGGTGACATTCTGACGTTGTTTGCCATGTACAGCGAGCATGTTAGCCAGGATGAACTCAGCTTTGATGAAAAAGAGCTGGATGCCCTTAATAAACTATTGATGGAACAGATAGAACAGCTCAAAAATGCAAAAGATCGGATTGCCATGCAGAGCCAGGCTCATCATAAGGCTTTTGAGTGTTTCTATGATACCAGCCGCAAAAAGATCGATAAAAAGATAAACAGCTATCTCCAGGAGATTGAAGACGATAAGGCCTTAATCCGAGAGCTCACCAGCAGTCTTTCCAGCCTCAGAATGCTTAAGCCTTATCTGGAGGATCGTCGGGATGCGGCCTTCGGCAACTTCTCTTACAATTTTAACCAGTTCTTCTAATTAATAATTGACCGAGTGACTATCGGCTCTGGATTACAAGCTAAAACTCTCCGCCAGCGCCTGGCATTCCTGATGGCGAAAACAGCCTGTCTCATGATCATTTACCATCCCTGTCGCCTGCATATAGGCATAACAGCAAAGAGTGGGCAGGCAGGTAGATATTATCGTCGATGACAGCCAGCTAATCTCAGATGACAAGGCCGGTGTG
>JBALVQ010000007.1:22638-94087 GCA_036960915.1 Amphritea sp. | reverse complement strand
ACAACCAACTTCATGATCATTTACCATCCCGGTAGCCTGCATATAGGCATAACAGCAAAGAGTGGGCAGGCCGGTAGATATTATCGTCGATGACAGCCAGCTAATCTCAGATGACAAGGCCGGTGTGATCTATCGAGTGAAATATTCTGTACCTTAGAGATCAGGTTAAGAGAGACTAAAACTTTGCGCCAATACCTTGCACTCTTGGTACCGAAAACAACCAACTTCATGATCATTTACCATCCCGGTAGCCTGCATATAGGCATAACAGATAGTCGGGCCGACAAAGCTCATACCGACTTTCTTCAACGCCTTACTCATTGCTTGCGACTGCGCCGTCTCGGCAGGCACATGCTGATGACTTTGCCAGCTATTCTGCAGCGGCTGACCATCGACAAACTGCCAGATATAGTGGGCAAAAGAGCCGTGTTTTGCTGCGAGCTCCAGAAAAGCTGTTGCATTCTTTATCGACGACTTAACTTTCAGACGGTTACGCACAATGCCCGGATCAAGCAGCATCTGCTGCACTTTATCCTCACCAAACAATGCCACCGTTACGGCATCAAAACCCTCATACAGGCGAGTATAGCCGGATCGCTTGTTGAGGATGGTGCTCCAGCTTAAGCCAGCCTGCGCTCCTTCAAGTATCAGATACTCAAACAGTTGCTGATCATTGGTCTGCGGCACGCCCCAGACCTGATCATGATACTGCTGCTCTGCTTCACTGCCCTGGGCCCAGGCACAACGCTGACACATAATCGGTCTTCCTGACTAAAAAGAATCTCAGTGTTTGCTGCTGCCGGGATTGGCGACGAAATTCAGTGGTTGCGCTGGCTCCAGCTCAACCTTACCGCCGCGGTTAACCCGGGTTTCCATCTCTTTGTCTGGCTGATCGGAACTATCCATCGCCATTGAATCGCTAAAATCACAACGCACGCATTCGCGGTATTCACGCCCGTCATGGCGATGCATCTTCAGTGTATCCATCTCACCGCAGCGGGGACAAACGGCCCCGGCTATAAAACGTTTTACTACAGTCATTACTTCACTCTCAAACTGGGTTCTTCGTCAGATAACGTGGCACTTTTTGTTGGGTGCCGGTTAAGTATGTGGGAGGCGCGCCTTGCGCCGATTAGCAGATCAATCGCGGCGAGGCGCCGCTCCCACATACCCTCTCATCAACTCTCTGCTGTTGCTATAATTAACCTTAATTTATTCGATAATACCGCTGTGACGGAGCAAAGGTTCAACACTCGGCTCCCGGCCACGGAAAGCGACAAACAACTCCATCGGCTCCTTTGAGCCACCTTTTTCCAGAATCTGCTCACGGAAATCCTGTCCCGTGGTGGTATTAAAGATCCCTTCCTCCTCAAACCGCGAGAACGCGTCAGCAGAGAGCACCTCAGCCCATTTATAGCTGTAATAGCCCGCCGCATAGCCACCGGCAAAGATATGCGAGAAGCTATGCTGGAAGCGATTAAACTGCGGTGGTTTAACCACAGAGACTCGCTCACGGATGCGGTTCAGGACATCCTGCACGACAGTTTCACCGGCTGCATATTCCCGATGTAGCTGGAAATCAAACAGGGAAAACTCCAGCTGACGTGCCATCATCATACCCGACTGGAAGTTTTTCGCCGCCAGCATTTTGTCTAACATCGCCTGGGGCAGGGTCTCACCGCTCTGATAGTGACCGGAAATCAGTGCCAGCGCCTGCGGCTCATAGCACCAGTTTTCCAGAAACTGGCTGGGCAGCTCAACCGCATCCCAGGCGACACCGTTGATACCGCTGACATCGGCATATTCGATCCGGGTCAGCATATGGTGCAGGCCGTGACCGAACTCATGGAACAGGGTGGTGACCTCATTATGGGTCAGCAGGGCTGGATCATCGCCCACCGGCGGATTGAAGTTACACACCAGATAAGCGACCGGCAGTTGCAGTGAGCCATCGTCGAGTCGACGACGCACCCGGCAATCATCCATCCAGGCACCGCCACGCTTCTTGGCCCGGGCATAGGGATCGAGGAAGAAACGGGCAATTGTCTCACCATCGCGCAGCACATTGAACAGGCGGGCATCTTGGTGCCAGCTATCGAACGCCTCGACCTCTTCAATTTGAATATCAAACAGCTTGCCGGTAACCTCAAACAAGCCATTAAGCACTTTGGGCATAGGGAAGTAAGGGCGGATATCTTCCTGTGAAAAGGCATAACGCGCCTGCTTCAGTTTCTCGCCAAAGTAAGAGATATCCCAGGCTTGCAGATCCGTCAGACTCTGCTCTTCACGGGCAAAATCCTGCAGTTCCTTATACTCCTGCTGAGCCACGGCATGGCCTTTCTCTGCCAGATCATCCAGAAAGCTGATCACCTGCTCAGGCGTTTCCGCCATCTTGGTCGCCAGGCTGTATTCTGCATAATTGGCAAAGCCCAGCAGCTTAGCCAGCTCAGCCCGCAGGCTCAGGATCTCATCCATCAGCGGCGAGTTATCCCATTTACCGGCGTTAGGACCCTGATCAGAGGCGCGGGTAGCAAAAGCAGTGTAAATTTCATGACGCAACTCACGGTTATCCGCGTAGGTAATCACCGCGAAATAGGAAGGGAAGTCCAGGGTAATCAGCCAGCCCGATTCGCCCTTGGATTCCGCCATCTGTTTGGCGGCCGCCAAAGCACTTGCCGGCAGGCCTGCCAGCTCGGTTTCATCGTTGATCAGCTTACGCCAGCCGTCGGTGGCATCCATCACATTCTCGGAGAACTTGGTGGTCAGCTCAGACAGCTTCTGCTGCAACTCGCCATAGCGTTTCTTGTCCTCATCCCCCAGCGCGATACCGGACAAACGGAAATCCCGCAGGGTATTATCGATTACCTTCTGCTGGGGTCCATCCAGCTGCTGGTAAGCATCGCTGTCGGCCAGCGCCTGGTAAGCCTGATATAGCCCCTGGTGCTGGCCCATCTCGGTCCAGTACTGCGACAGCTTCGGCAGGCAGGCATTGTAAGCATCACGCAACTCATCGCTGTTTACTACGGCGTTCATATGGGAAACTGGCGACCAGGCCTGCGCCAGGCAATCGTTCATCTGCTCCAGCGGCGCGACCAGGCTGTCCCAGCTGGGGCTTTCAGCAGGAGAATTGTCGATCTCTGCCAATACCCGGGCGACTTCATCCCGGTTGCCCTGTAGCAGTTTATCGATGGCCGGCTCTATCTGCTCCGGTTTAATAGCACTAAAAGGAGGCAGCAGATTGCTTTGCAGCAGAGGGTTAGTCATGAAAAAACTCCTGATAAATCGATGAAGATGGCCCTGAATAAATAACGATAACAACGGGCTGATGGATTACTAGATGGGGCTGAAACCATTGTTTTCAATCACACCTAGCGGCTTTTAAATCGATCTCGGTTTATTATAGGCGTATTACACTTTTTCCAGATGAGACCGAGCTATGAATATCAGAACCTATCAAGGCATGACACCAAAACGGGGCAAAGCGGTATTTGTCGATCCCAGTGCCGTGGTACTGGGGGATGTTGAACTGGGCGATGATGTCTCAGTCTGGCCATTAACCGTTATCCGCGGCGATATGCACCGTATCCGGATAGGTAACCGCACCAGCGTACAGGACGGCTCGGTACTGCACATCACCCATGCAGGCCCCTTCAACCCGGACGGTTTCCCGCTGATCATCGGTGACGACGTCACCATCGGCCATCAGGCAATGCTGCACGGCTGCACCATCGGCAGTCGGGTGTTAGTCGGTATGGGCGCCATGGTGATGGACGGCGCCGTGGTGGAAGACGATGTCATCATCGGCGCCGGCAGCCTGGTGCCCCCTGGAAAAACCCTGAAAAGCGGTTACCTCTATGTGGGAAGGCCGGTCAAGGAAATCCGCGAACTCAACGAAAAGGAGATGAGCTTCTTCACCTACACCGCCGGGAACTATGTGAAGTTAAAAGACAAACATATAGCTGAAGGGTATCTATAAGTGGCTAGCTGTAGATTTCACAGAGCTTGTTCACTGAAGCCAGGCTCATCTCTGATGCCCACCCTGTTTCCGTCAGGATCAAAAATATTTATTGTCGCTCCCCAGCTATTTTTGACAATCTCAGCATCCAGGCCAAACGCTCTTACTTTGCTTAAAGCAGATTCAATATTGGCAACGTTAAAGCGAATTTTTGTTGCATTCTCAACGATGGATTTACCTTCAGCACTGGCGTTACCACCGGTCTCGATCATCAGGTAGCTGCCACCAAACTCCAGACAGGTGAGACGGAATTCACCCTCAACTTTTTCGAACATCAATGGCAGATCAAATAGATCCCGATAAATCGCAACGCATGCTGCGTAGTTTTCGGTGTTTAGAATAATCCCTGTGCGTTGAACTTCCATGCTACCTCCATACAATTAACACGAATTGTAGGAGCCGCGCCTCGCGACGAATATTTCGCGGCGGGGCGCCCCTCCCACAATAATATGTATCGAATTAATGTTCAGCTCGTAGGTTGGGGTGAACGGAGTGATGCCCAACATCAACGTTTAAATGAACGGATCTGTTGGGCATCGTTGCACTCACCCCAACCTACTTTCTTAAGTAGCTGCGGTCTGAAGCCTGATTCCTGCGGAATCACGCCTTAGCTTTGGCAATCTCCCGCAGCCGCTTAACCACATGCGCATTAACAGAGCGCTGGGTAAAGGTGCCATCCTCCTTCAACTGGCCGGCTTTGCGACCCATAAGAATTTCCAGGCACTGATCCACCGTGGCGACTCCATGGATATTAAACTGGCCTTCCGCCACCGCATCGACCACCTCACGCTTGAGCATCAGGTTACGCACGTTGGCTTTAGGGATAATCACCCCTTGTTGTCCAGTTAGTCCGCGGGTATTGCAAAGATTAAAGAAGCCCTCGATCTTCTCGTTAACGCCACCGATTGCCTGTACTTCACCGTACTGGTTAATCGAGCCTGTGAGGGCATATTGCTGGCGAATGGGAATGTGGGTGAGCGCCGAGATCAGGGTGCAGCTCTCAGCCAGCGAGGCACTGTCACCATCCACATAACCATAAGACTGTTCCAACGCGATGCTGGCAGACAGGGCAAAGGGGAAATCCTGGGCATATTTGTGGCCAAGAAAGCCGGACAGGATCAACACACCTTTAGAGTGAATCGGTTGTCCCAGTGTGACTTCCCGCTCGATATCGACAATACCGCGATTTCCCGGATGCACCGTCGCGGTGATACGCGCCGGGAAACCGAAAGAGACATCACCGAGGCCGAGTACAGTAAGTCCGTTACTCTTACCAACCGCTTCACCTTCAGTATCGATCAGTACTGTCTCATTGAGAATACTGTCGAGAATCTTCGATGAGATCCGGCTGGTACGGCGTTCTTTTGCCTGTAGCGCCATCTCGACATGCTGATCGTTGATTATCTCGTCACGGTGCTTAATCCGTTTATAATCAGCCTCACACAACAGATCCACCAGATCACCCACATGAGCTGATAACAGCTCCTGATCTTCAGTCTGGCGCGAGCTATGCTCCACCAGCCGGGCAACCGCCTGGCGATTCAAAGGTGCCAAACCTTCTTCATCCGCCAGGGTTTTCATCAAGCGGGCATAGTTGCGAATCGCTGCAGGATCACGCTTCACGTCTTCATCAAAATCCACCACCACACGGAACATTTTCTCAAAGTCATGATCCAGGTCCTGCAGCAGGTAATAGGTTTCCCGGGTGCCAATCAGCACCACTTTGACTTTCAAGGGAATCGACCGGGGCGCCAGGGTGATAGTCCCCATACCTGTCATCTCGGTCATGGGATTTTCAATACGTATCTCATGAGCTTTGAGCGCGCGCTTCAGGGCACCATACACAAACGGTTGCTCCAGCAGCTTTTCCGCCTCCAGCACGATATAGCCACCGTTGGCACGGTGCAAGGCACCGGATCTAATCAGCTGAAAGCTGGTGCTGAGGGCGCCCATCTCGCTGGTATATTCGATGCGGCCAAACAGGTTGTCATAGGTGGGGTGGGTTTCAAACACCACCGGCGCACCTTTGGTCTTCTGGTTATCCACCAGCATATTGACCCCGTAGGTGCTCTCCATGTACTGCCGCCGAGCCGAATCGCTGCGACTTTCCTGCTTATCTTCACCGATAATATCTACCGCATTTTTTACCAGTGTCGTTTCGAACTGTGTCAGGTAATCCGGTACGCCGCTGTTGCTGTGGTACTTTTCACGCAGCGGCTGAAACAACGAGGAAATAGCAGCGTGCGCGGTATCCCGGTCCAGCGCCTTCATCCTGTCACCGGCCTCTCGCCGCCACTTAGGCAGGCTTGCCAGCTCTTCATTCAGATAGTCTTCCAGCTTGGCAATATTACCGGTGAACTGATCACGGACTTCTTCGGACAATTGGGAAAAGGCAGCCTCATCCATCCCCTGACCATCCGCGACTGGCGTAAAACCGATACTGCCTGCGTCCCGGTATAACGCGATACTGTGCTCTCGGGCCAGGCTCTCCACCTTTTCAATCGCCTGATCGTAAAGGCGGTTGAAATCCCGATCGACCTTGCCTTTCTTGCGCTGATAACCGGGGCTTTCGAATGCTGCCGGCAATTCCGTGAGAATTGCTTCGATGAGGTGCTTGATATCACGCCTGAATGCCCAGCCTTTACCGGCGGGTAGTTCGATAGCCAGCGGATTGCGGCTATCCGAGAGGTTATTCAGATAACACCAGTCACTGGTTTTCTTATATTCTTTCTTGGCAACTGTTTTGAGGCTATCAAGAGCAAAAGAGAATCTGCCGGTATGCGGGTTGCCCATAACAAACATGTTATAGCCGGGACGCTTCATCCCGATACCAAACTCCATCGCTTCGACAGCGCGCTGCTGGCCAAAAAAGCCGCTATAGGGCTCCAGCGTTTCGGTGGTTTTAAAGGGAAGTAGTTCGGTGTTGCAGTGATGATACAGCTGATCGGGGGAGAGTCTGGTCTCTTTTTCCATAACGGGATCAATCCTGCGTGATTGTTTTCCTATTTATAACCCCCTAGGAAAACACACGCAAGAAACCTTTGAGATAGGCTGTTTTTTGGCCAGTAGTTAACGTCTAAGCTCTTGAATTACCTCAGATGTCTCCGGGCGTATTCCGCGCCAGATTCGAAACGATTCAGCTGTCGGCTCAGCGCTGTATATCATGTCATAGCACCAGGCTCCCGGTCTGCGCAACTGCGCGGATAGAGGGGGCACTTCTACCTGCTTGTTACTTAGCCAGTAGTTGATGTCTAAGCTCTTGAATTAGCCCCTGAATTACTTCAGATGTCTCCGGGCGTATTCCGCGCCAGATGCGAAACGATTCAGCTGTCGGCTCAGCGCTGTACATCATGTCATAGCACCAGGCTCCCGGTCTGCGCAACTGCGCAACTGCGCGGATAGAGGGGCACTTCTACCTGCTTGTTACTTAGCCAGTAGTTGATGTCTGAGTTCCTGAATTACCTCACATGTCTCCGGGCGAATTCCACGCCAGATTCGAAACGATTCAGCCGCCTGCTCAACCAGCATGCCCAGGCCATCGAGGGTTTTGGCGGCACCCTGTTGTGCTGCCCAGCAATTGAAAGCTGTCGGCTCAGCGCTGTACATCATGTCATAGCACCAGGCTTCAGGTTTGAGCAACTGCGCGGGGAGGGGAGGCACTTCCCCCTGCAGGCTTGCGGCGGTGCCATTAATCACCAAATCAAATGATTGACCGGCAAGCTGTGCAAAACTGCAGGCTTCGATATCTCCATAGTCCGCAAACAACTCAGCCAACGCTTCTGCTCGGGCGAGTGTGCGGTTGGCAATCACCAGCCGGGCGGGTTTCTGCGCCAGAATCGGTTCCAGAACACCGCGAACTGCGCCACCAGCCCCCAGTACCAGCAGATCTTTACCGGTTAAAGTACCACCATGATTAATGGTGATATCGGTAACCAGACCAATGCCATCGGTATTTTCACCACACAGCTGGCCCTGAGCGTTGCGATACAAGGTATTAACGGCTCCGGCCAGTTTTGCCCGCGGGGAATGTTGCTGCGCCAGGGCCCAGGCTTCCTCTTTGAAAGGAATCGTGACATTCAGGCCTTTACCCGTATTATTGAGAAAGTTATCCACAGCCTCGGAGAAGCCATCTTCTGCAACCAGAATCGCATCATACTTAAGCTCCTGGGCGGTCTGCTGAGCAAAAGCACTGTGTATCAATGGTGACTTAGAATGCTTGATCGGATTACCGAATACAGCGTAACGGTCCTTCATACTCAGGCCTCCAGCCAGTTACGCGGTTGCAGATAAACCTCATACAGTTCAGCTTCCTCGGTACCGGGTTCAGGTTTCCAGTCATAGTCCCAACGAACTTCCGGTGGTAGTGACATCAGAATCGACTCGGTGCGGCCTCCGGACTGCAGACCAAACAAGGTGCCGCGATCATAAACCAGATTGAACTCCACATAGCGACCCCGACGGTGCAGCTGGAAATCCCGCTGGCGCTCGCCGTAAGGGATATCCTTACGCTTTTCAATAATAGGGCAGTAGGCCGAAGCATAACTGTCACCGATGGAACGCATCAGGGCAAAGCTCTTGTCGAAGCCCAGCTCATTTAGATCATCAAAGAACAAACCACCAATACCGCGGGGTTCATCGCGGTGCTTGAGATGAAAGTATTCATCGCACCACTCTTTAAAACGGGGATAGATATCTGCCCCAAAAGGATCGCAGGCATCTTTTGCTGACTGGTGCCAGTCACGGCAGTCTTCTTTATTACCGTAATAGGGCGTCAGGTCGAAACCACCGCCAAACCACCACACTGGATCTTCGCCCTCTTTTTCAGCGATAAAGAAACGTACATTGGCATGCGAGGTTGGCACATAAGGGTTATGCGGATGGATTACCAGGGAAACGCCCATCGCCTGGAAGTTGCGTCCGGCTAATTCTGGTCGATGCGCCGTCGCCGATCCGGGTAACTTGTCGCCGAAAACATGGGAGAAATTTACCCCGCCTTTTTCAATAACAGCACCTTTGGAAATCACCCGGGTGCGACCTCCACCACCCGCTTCACGTTGCCAGGAATCCTCTGCAAAACAGGCGCTGCCATCTGCCTGCTCCAGTGCAGAACAGACATTATCCTGCAGACTCAGAAGATAACTTTTTACTGCTTCGATATCAGGTGCAGACATTTCTTCCCATCCCTTGTTATATAAAGGTAGTTGTAAAAGTTAGTTGTAAAAATTAATAGATACTAACCTTTAGAGTTTAGCTTCTAATCGGTGCATTACTGTCCAGTGAGAGTATCTGTGTCGGTCGATCCTGGTTCCCCAGCTTGCCAGGCACAATAGCAGATACTTTTTTACCGAAGTGAATACTTACTTTCAACTTATCCCTTGCTGGGCATCTACTTGAGAAATTAGCAGAAGTCGACACAATCATTGAACCAAATTCTTCACACAAGCTTTTTACGAGATAGTGATTACTTACTCTCACAGCGACCGAGCTATGATTTCCCTTTACCCAGTGGGGTACAAGGTTAGCAGGGTCAGGCAAGATCCAGGTTACAGGCCCGGGCCAGCTACTGGTCACTCGGGCTCTGTCTGCCGGATTGAGGTTACGTAATAAAGGTTCGATCTGTTGCAGATTAGCGGCGACCAGAATCAGCCCTTTATGCATAGGCCGGCGCTTGATCTGTAGAAGGTGTTTGACTGCAGTTTCATTGAACGGGTCACAGCCAAGACCCCAGACAGCTTCAGTGGGATAGGCGATGACACCACCCTGATGCATCGCCCTGGCTGCCTGACGAATATGCCACCAGCCCATAGTAATCAGATTTCGCCGTTAGCCAGCTTTTCCTGCAGGGCAGCATCTTTCGCGATTACGGCATCTGTATTTGCCTGACGCTCAACTTTAATGCGTTCAGCCAGTTCAGCATCCTGAACAGCTACAATCTGTGCAGCCAGATACGCAGCATTCTTCGCACCGGCTTTACCGATTGCAACTGTGGCTACCGGAATACCGCCCGGCATTTGAACAGTAGACAGCAGCGCGTCCAGGCCATCCAGTGAAGATTCGATTGGCACACCGATAACCGGTTTGGTTGTATTAGCAGCAACCGCGCCAGCCAGGTGGGCAGCCATACCCGCAGCACAGATAAAGGCAATTGCACCACGCTGGTCAGCATCTTTAACGTAATCATGCGTCTGTACTGGTGTACGGTGAGCGGAGCTTACCTTCATTTCAAAAGGCACGTTCAGTGATTTCAGCACCCCGGCAGAAGCCTTCATGATTGGTAGATCTGAGTCGGAACCCATGAGAATAGCAACGAATGGTTTTGACATAATGTTCTTCTAAGTAAGTGAAGTTAGTCGAGGAAACGAGGCAAATTACTCTAATTATGCTCAATTTTCAACCATGCTAGCGACCCTGGGAACTTACGAACAAGTCCCTTGGGTCTTGGCATGTCCTTTGAGTACTGGCCGTTCTATAGCCCGCAGAGAACATAATGGACTTATTCTCAGGTTTCCTTGCCTATATCAGACGCAGATAGCCGTCAGGGCGTTTCTCGATATAGCCACTCAACTCCATAGCCACCAGCTGCGGTATCAGCTCGGAGGCATGTTTGCCGGTAGATTCAACCAGCTCATCAAGCGTGCACACCTGATATCCCATTTCAGCCAGTAACTGAGCATCACTGTCCTGAATCTGAATACTCTCCGGGGCCAGCTTTTGCTCTTCTGGTTCATAGCCCCCCAGCATTGCCGCTAATGGCTCAAGTATATGTGCCACCGTCTCCACCAGAATAGCCCCCTCCCTTATTAGTGCATGGCAACCGTGACTCTGAGGGTTATTCAGCGTGCCGGGCAAAGCAAACACTTCTCGTCCCTGTTCCAGTGCCATCCGAGCCGTGATGAGTGAGCCACTTTTATTAGCCACCTCCACCACGAGGACCCCGGCACTGAGGCCACTGATTATTCGATTTCGCTTGGGAAAATTTCTCGCTAATGGCGGCGTACCCAGCGGATATTCTGAGATCAAGGCACCATCCATTGCCACAATATCTTCTGCCAGTCGGGCGTGGTGCCGGGGATAAATGCGCTCCAGGCCATTACCAAGAACGGCAATCGTCGGCGCCTTAAGCTCCACACAAGCCCTGTGTGCTTCGCCATCAACACCCAGCGCTAATCCACTGGTAATCGTCAATCCGGCTTGTGTCAAAGCACGGCCAAAGTTATAGGCATGCTGCAGCCCGGTCTTGCTGGCGCTGCGACTACCGACAATGGCAATTTGCGGGTAATGTAGCCTTTCAAGGTTGCCACGGATATAGAGCAGCAGGGGAGGGTCCGCTATGTTGCGCAACATCGGCGGATAGCTATCATCGGCGAAACTGATCAAATGATTGCCAGGATCCTCTAACCAGCGCTGCAGCGTCACAATATAGTCATTGGAATATGCGTCTTGCTGCTGATAAGCGACAATCGCGGCAACGGTTTTGGCCGGTAGCCTTAAGGCGATTAGTTGCGATCGATCAAGCTGTAAAACAGTTGCCGGGCAGGGATAAGCGGCGAGAAGTTTATGGGCTGAGATACAGCCCAATCCAGGTAGCATGGCAAATACCAGCCACTCTTTTTTGTGGGTATTCATGGACACTCCTTGTCCAATATTCAATAAACAGAACCCTTGTGTGTTAACTACAGGCATTAACTACATGGCATTAACTACACCGGGTTACGCAGTTCATCCCCTACCGCAATCACATTTGTCGCCTTGAGGATCAGGCAGTAACTGACCTTTTCGTAGGTTTTAAACACCATCATCATGCCAGATTTCTCCGCCGGTAAGGTAAGCAACTGCTTGGTTAGCGGATCTTTTAAAACCTCACCTGCGCGATAAACTGTCAACACGTGCCCGGCCTTCAAGCCTTCCCGAGCCCCCTGATTAATAGCCACAACATCGTACTGACCCGCCTGGCGCACTCCGCGCAGTACCGACAGGATACGACCATTTATCGGTGATTCCGGCTCGGCGGGGTAAAAGATCGACTGCACCACAGTTTCTTCCAGCGGATAGACCCGATCCAGGCTGGAGATTTCCTCACGGGTCTTACGCAGATCCAGGGTGATAATATCTTCATTACGGGCCACGACTGCCGCTTCGCCAATCTTGAAGAGCTCAAAACCCAGTCTCTCCTGGGTAACTGGATCGATATATTCACGCGCCGGACGGTAGATATTCTGGAAACTGTGTTCTTCAACCAGCTCACCACGGGCATATACACGGTCACCGGCACCGGCAAGAATATGGTTATTTGTGCTGCCTATAATATAAGGAGCGCCTTGCAGCTCATCACCATCCTTAACAATATTGTCAGACAGGAAGCTGATAATGTCCTTCAGGGGGATAGCTGGAATAGCCAGATCCAAGGCAGAGACTTTAGCTCTGGGACTCAGCTTGCGAATACCATCATTAAGCACCAGTCGCGGCTGACCATTCACCCATTTAAGGGTGAGCAGATCGCCGGGATAGATCAGATGGGGGTTATCAATCTGTGGATTAAAACCCCACAATTGTGGCCACTTCCACGGGGTTTTAAGGAACATTGCCGAAATATCCCACAGAGTATCGCCTTTAACGACAACATACTCTTTGGGATGATTCTCCTGCAGCACCAGCGTATCACTGCGCACGTCAGCCTGAGCAGGGGATAAAACCATCCAGCAGATAGCTAAACTGCACAGTAAACCATTAACAAGTCGTCTCATTATTTAAATCCTTGTCTTAGACTGCATAAAATATGATTTTTACGGAGTCTACAACTGTATCGGCAATGCATTGCGCATCTATATCAGTATAATAGGCAGAGTATTGATTCTTGCTATTAAGCGCTTTCTTTTCAACCTTTTCTTTCAGTTGTGACCATGGCCTTACTACCTATTCTTGAATTTCCAGATCCACGACTCCGCACTGTCGCTGCACCAGTGACCGATTTCAATGATGAACTTCGTCAGCGGGTCAAAGATATGTTTGAAACTATGTATGAAGCTCCGGGCATCGGCCTGGCAGCAACTCAGATTAATGTCCATCAGCGTATCATTACCATCGATATCTCTGAAGAGAAGAATGAACCTCTGGTGGTGATTAATCCCCAGTTTGAGGTGCTTGCCTCCGAAACAGAGAAAATGCAGGAAGGCTGCCTGTCTATACCGGGCTTCTATGAAGATGTGGTACGTCCAAACAAGGTTCGCTTAACCGCTCAGGACGAACAGGGTGAGACATATGTGCTGGATGCTGAAGACTTACTGGCCGTCTGCATCCAGCATGAAATTGACCACCTGGAAGGTAAGCTGTTTGTCGACTACCTGTCGCCGTTGAAGCGCAATCGTATTCGCAGCAAACTGGAAAAACTTCACCGTCAACACGCTTAAGGCTACCCCGATGTCCAACATTGCAAAGCAGCTGCGCATTCTGTTCGCAGGCACTCCCGAGTTTGCGGCTTCCAGCTTGCAGGCATTGCTCGATGCCGGCTATAACGTTATCGGGGTCTATACACAACCAGATCGGCCAGCAGGACGAAAGCGCAAACTAACACCCAGCCCCGTTAAGCAAGCAGCCCTTAAACATGACCTGCCTGTTTATCAACCAAACAGTCTTAAAGATACAGAACAGCAAGACGCATTATCAAAACTCAATGCCGACTTAATGATTGTTGTTGCCTATGGGCAAATACTACCCAAAGCAGTACTGCAAGCTCCGCGTCTTGGTTGTATCAATGTACACGCATCACTACTGCCTCGCTGGCGCGGTGCCGCGCCGATTGAACGAGCCATGCTGGCGGGGGACAAAACCACCGGCGTTACCATCATGCAGATGGATGAAGGCCTTGATACCGGTGCCATGCTGCTGACCAAAGAGTGCACGATCAGCGCAACTCAAACAGGCGGCGAGCTGCACGACAAGCTCATTGAGGTTGGAGCTGCAGCGCTGTTGGAGAGCCTGCCGGGTATCGCCGATCAGAGTGTTCTCCCAGTACAGCAGGATGATATGCTGGCCTGTTATGCCGACAAGCTGGAGAAAGCGGAAGGGGAGATCGATTGGCATCGATCAGCTGCAGAGATCGCCCTGCAAATTCGCAGCCTCTGCCCCCGACTGGTTGCCTATACAACCCTGAAGGATGAAACGCTACGTATCTGGTACGCAGAACCCACTGATCAAGCCATTAATAACGCCAAACCAGGCAGCATTATCTCTACCGACAAGAAGGCAATCTACGTTGCCTGTGCCGATACAGCCCTGAAGCTGTTAAAAATCCAGCTTCCAGGCAGCAAGGCAATGGACACCCATGCGGTGCTCAATGCCAAGCGCGAGTTATTTGCCGATGGAACACAGCTAGGCTGAACCTAAATGAATATTCGAGCCATTGCAGCAAAAACCCTGGCGCCGGTTGTGGCTCAGAAAGAGTCACTCAATACGGCGATACCCAAGGGTCTGAAAAGAGTTAACGAACGCGACCGTGGCCTGTTTCAGCAACTCTGCTACGGCACCATGCGTTTTTATCCGCGCCTGAATCGCCTGGCTTCAACTTTATTGAAAAAGCCTTTCAAGCAACACGATCTGGATCTTCATGCCCTGTTATTGCTAGGTCTCTATCAGTTACTGGAAATGCGTATTCCGCACCATGCCAGCATTGGCGAAACAGTTGAAGCCTGTACTGATCTGGATAAACAGTGGGCTAAAAGCCCGGTTAACGCCATCCTCAGGCGTATGCAGCGCGAGCAAAACTCGCTATTTGAACAGCTGCAAGATGACCCTGAGTTTCGCTTTAATCACCCTAGCTGGATGATAAACAAGTTACGTCATAACTGGCCCGATCACTGGCAACAGATCCTGGAACAGAATAACCAGCAACCACCGATGACGTTGCGGATAAACCCGTTACAGACGGATCGGGATAGCTATCTGCAACTGCTCGATGACGCCGGCATCGAAGCAGCAGCCTGCCCATACTCGGCGGTTGCCATACAGTTACAGCAGCCCTGCGATGTTGAGATGCTACCTGGCTTTTACGAAGGCTGGGCCAGCGTTCAGGATGAAGCCGCTCAACTCAGCGCCTATTTGCTGGATCTGCAAACAGGCCAGCGAGTACTGGATGCCTGCGCAGCTCCCGGCGGTAAGCTCTGCCATATCCTTGAGCATGAACCTGGCTTGCAGCAGGTAACAGCCATCGAGCTTGAAGAAAAGCGCGCCAGTCGAATTCACGAAAACCTGCAACGCCTGGAACTTTGCGCAGAAATACTGGTTGCTGATGCTGCCAGCAGTGACTGGTGGGATGGTCATTATTTCGATCGAATTCTTGTCGATGCACCTTGCTCGGCAAGCGGAGTAATCCGCCGCAATCCGGATATAAAACACCTTCGCCGCAGTGAAGACCTCAAGGCCCTGGCCAATATCCAACTAGAGATTTTACAAAATTGCTGGCAGATGCTGGCTCCCGGTGGCAAGCTTGTGTATGCGACTTGTTCAATTTTTCCACAGGAAAATGAAAGGGTTGTAGAACGCTTTATCAAATTGCAGCACGATGCTAACCATCAGCCGATTGATGCAACCTGGGGAATAGAGCGTCCAGTTGGACGACAGCTGTTCCCACAAGCATCCGGCCATGATGGGTTTTACTATGCGTTACTGACAAAAGATCATGAGCAGGCCTGACTTTTAAAACCTGGTCGGAGTAAAGCCAACAGATGAAAATCATTATTCTCGGTGCTGGTCAGCATGTTGTGGGACGCTTGATGAAAGTGCAGAACGAGGCATAGCCAACACATGAAAATCATTATTCTCGGTGCAGGTCAGCATGTTGTGGGACGCTTGATGAACGTGCAGAACGGGGCATAGCCAACAGATGAAAATCATTATTCTCGGTGCTGGTCAAGTGGGTGGAACACTGGCCGAAAACCTGGCTAGCGAAGCCAACGATATAACTATCGTAGACACAGATATGAGCCGTCTTCGTGAGCTGCAGGACCGGCTAGATATCGGCACTATCGAAGGCAAAGCATCACACCCGGGCGTCCTCGAACAAGCAGGCGCTCAGGATGCTGATATGCTGATCGCGGTGACCAACAGCGATGAAGTCAATATGATCGCCTGCCAGGTTGCCTATACCCTCTACAATATACCTACCAAAATTGCCCGCGTGCGTGAACACGACTACCTGCGCCACAACAAGGCGATTTTCACTGACAAGTCGATCCCCGTCGATGTCCTGATCAGTCCCGAAGAGCTGGTTACCAAACATATTAGGCGCCTGATTGAACATCCGGGTGCGCTGCAGGTTCTTGATTTTGCCGACGGCTTAGCCCAGCTGGTTGCGGTACGTGCCTACTACGGCGGACCACTGGTTGGCCGGGAAATTTCTTTCCTGCGCGCTCACATGCCCGCAGTTGATACCCGTGTAGCGGCTATTTTCCGTCAGGGAAGCCCGATCATCCCCAAAGGGGATACCGTGATTGAAGCGGATGATGAAGTATTCTTCATCGCAGCGAAAAAAGATATCCGTGCGGTAATGAGTGAGCTGCGCCGCCTTGACCGCCCCTACAAACGAATCATCATTGCCGGTGGCGGCAATATCGGTGCCCGGCTGGCCAATACTATCGAAGATCATTTTCAGGTGAAAATTATCGAGCGGGATATCCGCCGTTGTAACAGCCTGGCGAAACGGTTGGATAATACTATTGTGCTGCACGGCAGTGCTTCCGACAAAGAACTCCTGCTGGAAGAAAACATCGAAGATACCGATGTTTTCTGCGCGCTCACTAACGATGACGAAGCTAACATCATGGCATCCATGCTGGCCAAACGCCTAGGCGCCAGAACGGTTATGACCCTGATTAACAACCCGGCCTACGTTGACCTGGTACAGGGCGGGGTGATCGATATTGCAATCTCTCCTCAACAGACAACTATCGGCAGCCTGTTAACCCACGTGCGGCGTGGCGATGTAGCCGCGGTTCATTCGTTACGACGCGGCGCCGCTGAAGCACTGGAAGCGGTAGCTCACGGTGATAAACGCAGCTCAAAAGTTGTCGGCCGCGCCATTGAAGAGATCGATCTGCCAGCGGGTACGACTATCGGCGCTATCGTTCGAAACGATGAAGTATTAATCGCCCACGATGATGTCGTCGTTGAAAATGACGATCACGTTATTCTATTCCTGGTTGATAAACGCAAAATCGGTGAAGTAGAGCGACTGTTCCAGGTTGGTCTCGGATTTTTCTAAGCGGAAGCGGCTATGCACTATAAGGTAATACTGCGCATTCTTGGCATCCTGCTGATGATATTCAGCATCTCAATGCTCCCCCCGGTTGCCATCGCGTTCGCCTATAACGACGGTCTGGAGGTCGCCTTTTTATCCGGTTTTTTAATAACCCTGATAACCGGCTTTATTATCTGGGCACCGGTATACAGAGTGCGTCAGGATCTGCGCACCAGAGACGGGTTTCTAATTACGGTACTTTTCTGGGCGGTATTAGGACTGTTTGGTGCATTCCCGTTTATGCTGGCTAAAACACCCGATCTCAGCTTTGTCGATGCCGTCTTTGAATCAGTGTCAGGATTAACCACTACCGGCGCCACCGTGATCACCGGTATCGATCATCTACCTAAATCGATCCTTTTTTATCGCCAACAGCTGCAGTGGCTGGGCGGCATGGGTATCATCGTATTAGCCGTTGCCATTCTTCCGATGCTGGGTATCGGTGGTATGCAGCTGTATCGAGCCGAAACACCGGGGCCGGTAAAAGATAGCAAACTGACCCCGCGGATAACAGAAACCGCCAAAGCCCTCTGGTATATCTATCTCTCACTGACTGTCGCCTGCGCCCTGGGTTACTGGGTGGCAGGCATGACGCCTTTCGATGCGATCAGCCACAGTTTTTCCACCGTGGCCATCGGCGGATTCTCGACTCACGATGCCAGTATTGGCTATTTTGACAGCCCCGCCATTGAAGCAATCTGTACCTTCTTTATGGTGATTTCAGCGGTTAATTTCGGTTTGCATTTCTATGCCTGGCGACAGCGCACCCTGGGTCATTACCTCCTCGATCCGGAGTTTAAATTCTATTTAACTGTACTTGCCGGCATCATCTTCCTGTCAGCCTGCGTATTGATACTTACCGAAACCTACCCACCAGCAGAGTCACTTCGTAAAGCGATATTCGAGGTCGTCTCGATAGCCACCACCACCGGATTCGCAACCGCCGACTTTGCTCAGTGGCCAGTAATGCTACCGTTTCTGTTGTTTGTAGCGGCCTTCTCTGGTGGCTGCGCAGGCTCTACCGGTGGCGGGATGAAGGTTATTCGCATCCTTCTCATTCTTAAACAGGGCTCTCGAGAAATTCAACGCCTGATCCACCCCAATGCAGTTATCCCGGTTAAGCTCGGTAAGAAGCCTATTTCTGATCGTGTATTGGAGGCAGTGTGGGGGTTCTTCTCGGTCTATCTGATCGTGTTTATTATTATGCTGATCATACTTCTTGGAACAGGTCTCGATCAGGTAACCGCATGGTCAGCTGTAGGTGCCACGCTGAACAATCTTGGACCCGGGCTAGGGCAGGTGGCTGCAAACTACGGCGACCTCAACGAGCCGGCTAAATGGGTGCTATGCTTTGCGATGCTGCTGGGACGATTGGAAGTATTTACACTGCTGGTTTTATTTACCCCGGCATTCTGGAGACGTTAAGTTACTCAGGCAGGATAACCTGCCTGAACACTTTTTCTGCTAAGGGCGATACAAGCTTGTCTCATTGTCCGGGCGTGTATTAAAACGCCCATATTCCCACTGATACTGTTCCGGTATCTGCCTTACACAAAACTCTACTTCCCGATTCATTTCAGTCGCCGCCAAACGGATTTCCTTGTTGGCAATATCCCCTTCAGCCCGGTGAAAATAGAGATCAAAACCTTCACCGCCAGGCAGACGTTTCGCATAACCGGAAACAACCACAGCCTTTGTCTGAGCTGCCAGTTGTGGCAACAGCTTCATGCTAAACGCCTCGACACCAAAGAAGGGCGCAAAAACACCACCTTTATCATCTGGCTCCTGGTCCGGCAGGATGCCCAGCATTTCACCGGCTTTTAAAGCCTTCATCGCCATGCGCACACCCTTTATATTGGCAGGCGCCAATTTCGAACCTATGCGCTCTCGCTTCTTGCGAATCAGATCATCCATCATCTTAATTTTTGGTGGCTTATACATGGCAGTCAACGGATAGAATTTACTCAGGTATAGATTCAACACTTCCCAATTTCCCAGATGCGGGGCAATCAAAATAACGCCTCTGCCTTCTGCCATCGCCTCCTGCAGGACATCTTCACCATGAACGTTACGCACTTTTCGCAATACCCGCTCCGGTGACCACATCCAGGACATACCCATCTCACCGGCTGAGCGTCCTGTTTCGACAAGACTTTGCAGGGCAAGCTCAGAACGCTCATTGTCGCTCAAATTCGGAAAACACAATTCGACATTTTTTTTGGTGAAAACAGCCGCCTTACCGGTGCCTTTCCACAAACGCCGACCCAAGGCAGCACCAATCCCTTGAGCCCACTTGAGTGGCAGCAGCGAGATAAGAAATAACACTGATATAGCAACCGGACCTTTGAGATGTTTCACGTGAAACCTTCGATAATAGAGATGAAATGTGAGCAGCATTATATAATGACATTTCGACTAACAGAACAAAGAAT
Organism: Amphritea sp.; assembly: GCA_036960915.1. Lineage (GTDB taxonomy): Bacteria > Pseudomonadota > Gammaproteobacteria > Pseudomonadales > Balneatricaceae > Amphritea. The sequence goes on along the minus strand of JBALVQ010000007.1, from coordinate 74,349 downwards.
AACAAGCAAAAAGGAAAGCCCACAAATACGATATAGCGTATATCTTTCAGGCAAAATACAAACTGACTACAGAGAGAATAAAAGCAGCAGTTGAAAAACAGGCCCTGCCGATTGAACGGTTAACCCCAAACATCGACCATGAATCGAGTGATGTGTGCGGCAAAAAACACTGGACAGCGAAGAGAAGACATTCGGGAAGGATCATAAAGCTGCAAAAACTAACAGCATCCGCCACCTGAATGCAATCAAACGCGCCGATATAGTCGTTGTTCGATTCAGCGACAAGTACAAACAATGGAACGCGGCATTTGATGCTGGCATGGCACTGCACTGGGGAAGCCACTGATCGTTGTGCACGCACAAGATATTACCCACCACCTCAAAGAGATCGAAGCTAGCGCCATGGCTGTAGCAGAAAACACAGACCAGGTAATAGGAATTCTCGAATACCTCACAAGAGAACACTGAGCTTTCCGGCTCAATCGGGTGGAATCCCAGCGAATAACCTTACAATTAACTGCCTCCACCCACTGTGGAGCTGGGTTTTCGTGTATAATTCCGCTCTATTTTTGTACGAATTTGATACTTTATGGTGATCTCGGTGACAGATAAAGCGACTCCAGATGCAAGCACCTTTCAGGGGCTAATCCTGGCATTGCAGGAATATTGGGCAGAGCAGGGCTGTGTTATTATTCAACCACTGGATATGGAAGTGGGGGCAGGAACATTCCATCCAGCTACCTTCCTGCGTGCTATCGGTCCTGAAAACTGGAACGCTGCATATGTACAGCCAAGCCGACGCCCAACCGATGGCCGTTATGGCGACAACCCAAACCGCCTGCAGCACTACTATCAATTTCAGGTAGTAATGAAACCATCCCCGGCAAACTTTCAGGAGCTTTACCTGGGCTCCCTTGAGCGCATGGGTCTGGATCTGGGTGTCCACGACGTCCGCTTTGTCGAAGACAACTGGGAATCCCCAACTTTGGGCGCCTGGGGACTTGGCTGGGAAGTCTGGCTAAACGGCATGGAAGTATCGCAGTTCACTTACTTCCAGCAAGCTGGCGGACTGGAATGCTACCCGGTGACAGGTGAAATTACATACGGCCTTGAGCGTATAGCCATGTACCTGCAAGGCGTCGATAGCGTCTACGATCTGGTCTGGACAATTAATCCTGACGGCACACCCATTACATATGGCGATGTGTTCCATCAGAACGAAGTAGAGCAGTCCACCTACAATTTCGAACACGCAGATGTGCCAGCACTGTTCAAGAACTTCGATCATTACGAAAGCGAATGCCAGAAGTTGCTCGCCCTCAAAACGCCATTAGCACTACCGGCCTATGAGCAAGTACTGAAAGCATCCCACACCTTCAACTTGCTGGATGCTCGCCATGCAATCTCTGTAACAGAGCGTCAGCGTTACATGCTGCGCGTGCGCACCCTGGCTCGCGAAGTAGCTCACGCGTATTTCAATGCCCGCAAACAGCTTGGCTTCCCGCTGGCAGATGAAGCTATCCGCAATGAAGTTCTCGCCGCCTGCGAAGAGGAGAGCAAGTAATGGACTCTGTTAATACAAAAGATTTCCTGTTTGAGCTGGGCACCGAAGAGCTGCCACCTAAAGCACTCAAGTCACTTTCTGCTGCACTGGAACGTGAAATAGTTGCGGGCATCAAAGAGCTGTTTGGCAAGAGCGCAGAAGCAATTATTTCTGATGCTGAAATAAACTCTTATGCTGCACCTCGTCGCCTCGCAATTGTAATTAAAAACCTGGCTGACGAGATTCCCAGCAGCACATTCTTTATGCAGGGTCCTCCGGCGAAAATAGCCTTTGATGCTGAAGGCAAACCAACCAAAGCGCTGCAAGGCTTCGCCCGCAAATGCAACACCCAGGTTGACCAGCTTGAAGACGTAAATGGCAAAATGAGTTTCCGCCAGGAAACAGCGGCCAAACCACTGAGTTCAGAACTACCGGGAATTGTCGAAAACTCACTAAACAAACTGCCTATCCCAAAACGGATGCGCTGGGGTGCTTCACGCACTGAGTTCGTACGTCCTGTAAAGTGGCTGGTAATGCTACTTGGTGAAGACGTTATTGACTGTGAAATCATGGGGCTTAAGTCAGGCCGTGAAACCCGCGGCCATCGCTTCCACCACAACCATGCCATAGAACTGAACAGTGCTACCGAGTATCTGGAAAACCTTGAAAGCATCGGCAAGGTCATCGCGGATTTTGAAGAGCGCCGTGAAAAAATCAGAACCCAAGTTGAAGAGCATGGCGCTCTCCTCGATGGTATAGCCCAGATCGATGACGACCTACTGGATGAAGTAACCGCACTGAATGAATGGCCGGTCGCTCTCACCGGCCGGTTCGAAGAACGCTTCCTGGACGTACCTTCAGAAGCCCTCATCACCTCGATGAAAGAGCATCAGAAGTACTTCCACGTGATGGACAAGAACGGCAAACTGATGCCCAACTTCATCACAGTTGCCAACATCGAGTCGACGGATCCGGCACAGGTAATTGCAGGCAACGAGATAGTAATTCGTCCACGCCTGGCAGATGCAGCCTTCTTCTTTGAAACTGATATGAAGAAGACTCTGGAGTCCAGAATCGATCAACTCAAGACGATCGTATTCCAAAAAGACCTCGGCACACTGCATGACAAAGCTGTCCGTGTAGCAGCCCTGGCGAAACACATTGCTGCTGCCCTTAATCAGGATCCAGCCAAAGCTGAGCGAGCAGCAATGCTCGCCAAGACCGACCTGATGACCGACATGGTTTTCGAATTTCCTGACCTGCAGGGCTTAATGGGCTATCACTACGCCCTGAATGACGGCGAAGATGAAGCGGTTGCCCTGGCTCAGAATGAGCAGTACATGCCTCGCTTTGCTGGCGACGAACTACCACAATCAGAGCCTGGCATTGCAGTCGCAATTGCTGATCGCCTGGATACGCTAACCGGTATGTTTGGTATTAATCAGCCGCCTACAGGTTCAAAAGATCCGTTTGCCCTGCGTCGCGCAACCCTCGGTGTACTGCACACGATCGTTGAGCGTGAGTTGGATCTGGATCTTCGTGACCTACTGAAAGTTGCTGCCGACAACCACAACAATTTACCTGCTCGAGAAGGACTGGAAGACAAAGTTCTCGACTTTATGCTGGATCGCTTCCGCGCCTGGTATGAGGCCAAGGGGATAGCTGTTGAAGTATTCCTGTCGGTACTGGCGGTTAAGCCATCCCGTCCGTTGGAGTTTGATAAGCGAGTTAAAGCCGTTAGCCACTTCCGCACCCTGAGCGAAGCTGGGGCCCTTGCAGCTGCCAATAAGCGTGTTTCCAACATTCTTAGCAAGCAGGGAGTTAGCGACGCACAGGTGGTTTCTGAGGAGCTGCTTCAGGATGCCGCAGAAAAAACACTTGCTGCTGCTATCAGCGCCAAGCAATCATCGCTTACACCCTTATTCCAAAAGGGTGATTACAAGGCTGTACTTGAGCAGCTGGCAGATCTTCGACCGGACGTCGACCGCTTCTTTGACGACGTCATGGTAATGGCCGATGACGAGTCTGTACGCAACAATCGCCTGGCGCTGCTTAGCCAACTTCGCAGTCTATTCCTGGGTGTTGCTGACATATCAGTCCTTGGTTAATACCCGGATATTCAATTTAAAACCGGCCCACGTGGCCGGTTTTTTTATGTACAGGATGTACGATATGTGGTGAGCACATGGACGTGCAAGAACGACGATATCCATACCGTTCCACCCTTGCTTCATGACACAGCCTGTCGCAACTACCGCATGACATTTTCAGTGCAATGCGATGCTATACATCTCCTACACTTAAGCCACCGGGATTAATAAAAAGCTGGCAGACCACAAGAAAATAGTAATTGTTTCACGTGGAACATCCTGTAAATCCATATACCTCTTAAGAAAGATACAACGATCGGATAAAGGAAAGTAAAATAACAGCCACCAAAATAAACGGCCGGGCAGATCGATTGAAACCTGACACCTCAACAGCAATGACAAACCTGATAGAGCAGGTGAGGCAGACGATCCCTTTTGATGCGCCATTATCAAAATTGTGCGACGGCCCCTGCACAGGGTGCTCAAAAAAACTGCTGGAGTTTCTCGATACAGAACTGGAAGAATGGGAGACAAAGCTGGCCAATGAGGAACATCCCAACCTGGGTGATATCCATGCACTGGTAAAAACAAGCAGGAAGATTTATGCGGTTTTAAAGAAAAACGGCATTGTTGAAGAAGAGAACTCCGCACTAATTGCCAAGTCATAACTCAGTGACCGGCAAGACTAAGCCCTGCATTTCAGTATTTTCATCTTATCTATGTCACCCCAATGCGACTGCAGTGAACTGGCGGCAAGTAACAAAAAAACATTCAAAATAGAACCACTCTCAAGCCTAAAACAGAAAACCAGCAATCTTTATCAAAGCAAAATCGGATAACCCTTCCGGCCAGACTATACGATAAAGCAGGTCCGCGACCGAATGCAGTAGCCAAGCTTACCTCCAGCGAAACAACTCCTGTGTAAAATAAAATCTCTACCATCTAACGATCTCCCTTCAATCGACAATACTCCTAAAAAGTACTTAACCGATTGTCAGAGCAACCGACGATTGCATCCAGATAAGGAGCAGGAAAGGGCGATACAAAGACCAGAAACAGCCCTAAAATAGCAACAGAAATTTGTGATAAAGACCAGATACAGATCAATAACCTCTACCTCAGTGTGTTGTATTCTTCCGCTTGGAATCAGCTCAGAAAGATCATTGATGATCTGGATATGCATACGCTAGAGCCGGTAGCAAAAACTGTATCGCTCACTCAGGATGAAATTAGCGACGAAGTCAGCTTTGAATGGAGTAGCCATTTAATAGCTTTAAGGGGAAAACAGTCCCCGCTTTATTAAATAAATTTCAACGACGTTTACAACAAGTTAGCGAAGGTGCGATATGAGTATTAATTTTACCCCGAATGAAATTATTACCAACTATAAGGGTTTTGTTGAAACCTGGCTTAAAGACTTTATCGAAAAGCAGGGTATTGATACAAGCATGCCTGAAAGCTGCCAGGAAGAACTGATAAGTCGTGGCCAGTGGCTAAGCCATCAAAGCACTGCTGACGCAAAGTACCGTTCAAACAATCAGGGCTTCCAGTGGGATGGGGTAGACCAGATGATGTTCTACATCGACAGCGATCAATCACCAATAATTGAGTTTGTCTGCCTGTATGCTGATGGCTCCCAGATTCGCGAAGAATTGATGCCAAAAGAGAAGGCGGCTTAAGTAAACAGCAATCCGATTTACTCAACAGGACAGTCGATAATGGAAACGTTATGCCTGCCTGTTGAGTAAATGAGCTCGATGAAAAAAGCGTTGGTAATGAAGCTATCATTCTGTCGCTGTCATTCTGTTTCTAATTAGGAACTATCCACCGGATCATCTTTTATAGATAGCGCTGATTATTGGAAGCAAAAACAGCCGGCTTATAGGAATGAGTTCGACAATTCAAAAAGCATACACCTCTATTTTTAATGGTTGACAGGCAGCCCTCCCAATCAAAAATATTACCACCATGCAAATTTCTCAGACCGATACCAAATGAACAACGTAAGATTGCATTAAAATGCTCAGGAAATTCAAAAACAAGTAAAAACCCTTAAATTTCGACCTCCTGAGAGCGCGCCTACGCGATTTTAAAGACACAAGACATACCATCAGATACCCTTCGCTAAAAAGCTGACTAACCTTACCATCAGTCTCTTATATCCGAAGACAAAAAAAAGCAGCCAACTGGCTGCTTTTTTTGCTCTCATTTCATCTTACATGAGATAGGGCACACACAAATCAGATATCCAGGTTGGATACATTCAATGCATTGGTCTCAATAAAGTCGCGGCGAGGTTCAACCTCGTCACCCATCAGCGTAGTGAACAGCTGATCGGCAGCGATAGCATCTTCAATCGTTACCTGAAGCATGCGGCGGCATTCTGGATCCATTGTAGTTTCCCACAACTGTTCCGGGTTCATCTCACCCAGTCCCTTATAACGCTGAATGCTGTGACCGCGCTTGGACAGTTCCATCAACCAGTTCAGGCCGGCAGGAAAATCTGTGGTCGCAAACGTACGCTCACCGCGCTTGAAGTACGCTGTCTCTTCAAGCAATCCATTTAGAGTATCGCCGAGACTTGTCAGGGCTGCGTAATCCTTGGACTCAAAGAAACTTTTGCTGAATGTGTAGCTCGAGCTTACACCGTGCTGAAGCACTTGCACTTGCGGCACGTAGGTACCCTGGTGCTCCAAATCTTCATACGCAGAACTGGTATACACGTCACCACCATCCAGAGAATCGCCCAGGCCATCACAGACCTGATCGACCCAGGAAGATACCTCTTGTTCATCATGCATCTGCTCAAGCGTTAAACGTGGCGTATAAACAATCTGGTGCAGAATCGGCTCAGGATAAAGACGCGACAGTCGGGTAATCATCTTCTCAACGCTGCGATAGCGATTGACGATCTCTTCAAGGGCTGTTCCGCTAATCCCAGGGGCGTCAGCATTGACATGCATAGAAGCGCCTTCAAGAGCACCTTGAAGCAGGTAGTTATCCAGCGCGTCATCATCTTTCAGATACTGCTCCTGCTTACCTTTCTTGATTTTATACAGCGGCGGCTGGGCAATGTAGACATGTCCACGTTCGACAATTTCAATCATCTGACGGAAAAAGAATGTCAGCAATAGCGTACGGATGTGAGATCCATCCACGTCCGCATCGGTCATAATAATGATCTGATGATAACGCAGCTTATCCGGATTGAACTCTTCGCGGCCGATGCCGGTACCCAAAGCAGTAATCAGGGTACCTACCTCTACAGAGGACAGCATCTTATCGAAGCGAGCCTTCTCAACGTTAAGGATTTTACCCTTAAGCGGCAGAATAGCCTGAGTCCTGCGGTCACGACCCTGCTTGGCAGACCCCCCCGCAGAATCACCCTCCACCAGGTAGATTTCAGAGAGCGCCGGATCTTTTTCACGACAATCCGCCAGCTTACCCGGCAGACCTGCAATATCCAGAGCACCTTTACGGCGGGTCATCTCACGCGCCTTACGCGCTGCTTCACGGGCACGTGCAGCATCGATCATCTTGGAAACGACTGCTTTGGCATCCTGTGGGTTTTCCTGCAGGAAGTCATTCAGCCGTTCATACATAATCTGCTCAACGGCGGTCTTCACTTCTGAAGAAACCAGTTTGTCTTTAGTCTGCGAGGAGAATTTCGGATCCGGTACTTTCACCGAGATAATCGCAGTAAGGCCTTCCCGACAGTCATCGCCAGTGGTACTGGTCTTACTGCCTTTATTGAGGCTTTCGCTGTCTATATAAGAATTCAGACCACGGGTGAGGGCGGTACGGAAACCCGACAGGTGAGCACCACCATCACGCTGGGGAATGTTGTTGGTAAAGCTGTGGATACTTTCCTGGAAACTGTCATTCCACTGCATCGCCACCTCAACAACAACACCGTTTTCATGTTCGGTAACAAAGTGAAACATCTTGTTAACGGCGGTCTTATTGGTATTGAGGAACTCGACAAAAGCACTTAATCCCCCCTCATAGGCGAACAGCTCTTCAGCCCCTGAGCGCTCATCGATCAGACGGATAGCGACACCTGAGTTCAGGAAGGAGAGCTCGCGCAAACGCTTCGCCAGAATATCAAACTTGAAGGCGATATTCTTGAAAGTATTTTCTGAAGGCCAAAAGCGGCACATAGTACCTGAAGTATCGGTCTGACCAACCACCTTCAGTGGCTCATCCGGTACACCGTGGCGATAAACCTGCTCAAACACCTCGCCTTTACGACGGATAGTCAGCTTCAACTCAGCAGAGAGGGCATTTACAACGGAAACACCCACACCGTGCAGACCGCCAGACACCTTGTAGGAGTTATCATCAAACTTACCCCCGGCGTGCAGCACGGTCATGATAACCTCGGCGGCAGAGATACCTTCTTCCTCATGAATATCAGTCGGAATACCACGGCCATTATCGGTTACGGTAACACTCTCATCCGCATGGATAATTACCCGAATTTCACTACAGTGACCAGCCAGCGCCTCATCGATTGAGTTATCGACCAATTCGAATACCATGTGATGCAGGCCCGTGCCGTCATCAGTATCACCAATATACATACCCGGGCGTTTACGAACTGCATCCAGGCCCTTAAGGACCTTAATACTGGAAGAATCGTATTCCTGCTCGCTCATTAAATTCTCCTGGTTAATGCTTGGTGCTTATCGCACCGTCATGTATCTCGATAAAATCAACACTGGTACTTTCAGACCAGATACCACTCAATGCAGCCTTATCAACACAGGTGATAAAGCACTGGTTGGCTGTTTTTTCTAAATAGTTACAAAACAGTCGGCTATGGTATTCATCCAGCTCTGATGGCAAATCGTCAATCAAATAGATGCAAGCTCGACTGTTGAGCTTATAAAATAGGGCGCCTTGCGCCAGTTTAAGCGCGCTGACAACCACCTTTTTCTGGCCTCTTGAGAGCCTTTCTGAGGCCGTATGGCCATCAACTTTCAAACGCAGATCCGCCCGCTGCGGGCCGGCACTGGTAAAACCATGGCGCATATCACGATCAAAGTTCTCTGCCAGCACGGTATCCAGTGTGCGTTTTTTATCCCAGCCTGAACTAAACGAAAGCACGACTTTGGTACCCTCTAAAAGCTCTCCGAGGATCTGATTAAACTCGGGTATCAAAAGCTCAAGATACTGTTTACGAAGGCTGTCTAACTGCTCGGAATAATTAACAAATTCCCGGTCCCAGACCTGCCGAACTTGCTGATCAATTTTACCACATTTCAGTAGAGAATTTCGTTGTTTTAATACCCTTCTGAAGCCCCGCCAAAGTCGAATAAACGAGCGATCCGCATGGAATACACCCCAATCGACAAATTGGCGTCGAATCGTCGGACTACCTTCCAATATCTGAAAGGTTTCAGAGTTAATAACTTGTATCGGCAACAGCTCGGCGAGGGTGGTGAGATCGATCGTATCACCGGCATATCGGATGCGTGTTTCGCCATCAAGGCTGCGTTCAACGCCCATCGGTTGGCTGACACCGCTATCCATTGCATCAAGTTTCGCAAACACCAGACAACTCTGCTGTTGCGATTGAATCAGATGGTTTAATTTACTGGTGCGAAATGAGCGCGTCAGACCCAGCAGATGAATCGCTTCCAGCAAACTGCTCTTACCACTGCCATTGGCACCATAAATAACGTTGATGTGAGGAGAGGGCGTCAGGGATAGATCAGACAGGTTACGCACATGTTGTACGCGAATTTTTTTTATCGGCATAGGAAAGAGAAGGGAGGATAAGAAATCCCCCCCTCAAAACAGTGTCACATACGCATTGGCATTACGACATAAATGGAGCGACCTTCGTCTATCCCTTCAATCAAGGCACTGCTATTGGAGTCAGACAGCGTGAAGCGCACCACTTCAGAGTTAACGATGGACAGCACATCAAGCAGATAATTGACGTTGAAACCAATTTCCAGGCTATCACCCTCGTAATCTACCGCGACAGTTTCTTCTGCTTCTTCCTGCTCAGGGTTATTGGCCATGACCTGCAAATAGCCGCTGGTCAGAGAGAGGCGCACACCCCGGTATTTTTCGTTAGACAGGATCGCGATTCGGCTAAACACCTGACGCAGTTCCTGGCGGTTACCTAACATGAACTTATCGCCGCCTTGCGGGATAACACGTTGATAATCAGGGAACTTGCCATCCACCAACTTGGAGGTAAAGGTGAAATCACCGGCATGGGCACGGATATGGTTAGCACCCACAACCAACTTGACCTGTTCTTCACCGTTTTGCAGCAGTCGCGCCAGTTCAAGAATGCCTTTACGTGGCACAATAAACTGATGATTTGCCGGGCCATTAGTATCCACTTCAGCAACGCTGGTTGCCAAACGGTGGCCATCGGTAGAAACCGCACGCAAACTATTTTCGGTGATTTCCAGCAACATGCCGTTGAGATAATAACGCACATCCTGTTGCGCCATAGAAAAACCAGTGTGGTCGATAAGATGACGCACCTGATTCTGGGAAACATTCAACTCAAATGCTTCAGGGCTGTCTTCGACATTAGGAAACTCAGCCGCCGGCAAGGTAGAAAGAGAGAAACGACTGCGACCCGCTTTAATAACCATTTTCTGTCCAGTCAGCGTCAGCTCAATAAGCGCCGAGTCTGGTAATGACTTACAGATATCCATCAGCTTCCGCGCAGGCACCGTGATAGAACCCGGCTCAGCGGGCTCATCCAGTTGTACCCGGCCAACCAGTTCGACCTCCAGATCCGTACCAGTCATAGAAAGCTGATCGCCTTCAGCAACAAGCAGTATATTTGACAATACTGGCAGCGTCTGACGACGCTCTACAACACCTGCAACCAACTGCAATGGCTTAATAAGCGCTTCTCTAGAAATAACAAATTTCATGTTTTCCTACCCATCTTATTGAATCAGTCGATTACGCCGTCAGGTGACGTAACAGATTCTGATAATCCTCTCTTATATCCGTATCGCTCTCACGCAGCTGAGCAACCTTACGACAACCATGCAGAACCGTCGTATGATCCCGCCCACCAAACGCATCGCCAATCTCAGGTAAGCTGTGATTGGTTAACTCTTTTGAAAGACTCATCGCTACCTGGCGAGGCCGTGCCACGGAACGGCTGCGGCGCTTTGAAAGCAGATCAGATATCTTAATTTTGTAGTACTCAGCAACAACTCGTTGAATGTTATCAATACTAACCTGTTTATCCTGCAAAGCCAGCAGGTCTTTCAGTGATTCTTTAATAAAAGGCGTTGTTATTGCATTGCCGGTAAAATGAGCATTGGCTATAACTCGTTTGAGCGCTCCCTCCAGCTCACGCACATTCGAACGAATCTTCTGCGCCAGGAAAAAAGCCGAATCATCCGGCAAGCGAACTTTTGCTTCCTCTGCCTTTTTCAGCAGGATTGCAACCCGGGTTTCAAGCTCAGGCGGCTCTATCGCAACCGTAAGCCCCCAGCCAAAACGAGACTTAAGTCGCTCTTCAACACCATTAATCTCTTTTGGATAACGGTCACTGGTCATAATCATCTGCTGACCACCTTCAAGCAAGGCATTAAAGGTGTGGAAAAACTCTTCCTGGGAGCGCTCTTTACCGGCAAAGAATTGAATATCATCAATAAGCAGCGCATCGACAGAGCGGTAATAGCGTTTAAAATCATTGATCGCATTCAGCTGCAGGGCTTTCACCATATCAGCCACAAAACGCTCGGAATGCAGATACACAATTTTGGCATTGGGGTTACGTTGCAGCATCTCCATGCCCACCGCATGCATCAGGTGGGTTTTACCCAGGCCAACACCACCATAGATGAACAACGGGTTATAAGAACCACCGGGATTATCGGCAACCTGCTGAGCTGCAGCCAACGCCAACTGGTTGGATTTGCCCTGTACAAAAGAATTAAAGGTAAATGCCTGATTCAGATTTGACTGGTGGCGAACTCCGCCTGCAACATCCACCTTACGACCCGGGTTATGGACGGGCGGTCGAAAATCGCGGGATATTGGCTGAAAGCTACTTTCATCGATCGCCAATTGAGTGGGTTCATTCAATAACTCTACTTCTGGCTGAATAACCGGTTTCTGACTACGCGGTTGTCGAACTACCGGTTCAGCCGCCTCAAAATGAGTAACCGTGGGCCGCACCACTGGTGGAGCTGGAGTATGAGTAGGGGCTGGTTGAGGACGTACGGGGCGGGTTGAAAAACCACCACTTCGGCCGGCGATCCCTATAGTCACTGTACCACTGATATCGCCAGACACCGCATTAACTACTTCGCGAATACGATTGAGGTACTTATCGCTCACCCAATCTTTCACGAAACGATTTGGGGCAAGCAAGGTGAGTCCGGAGTCTGAATCAGGAGACGCTTTTAGTGGCCTGATCCAGGTGTTGTATTGCTGTGCAGGGAACTCCTCCTGGAGATTACTCAAGCACTGTTCCCACAACTCAACAGACATAAAAAACCCTTTACTAGACAAGCACGCTTCAGAACCATAATTAGCGCTAAATAATACCCTTTATGAGCAGCCTTATCCACAGTTCACACGCCCCTGTTACTAATTCTTTTTAGATGATTTTTTTCAACCAATTAATGGCTAAAAGAAAACAAGTGCAAGATAACCAACAAGCTAGCCACAACAAACACACCGCTTAAATACAGTTAAACCTCAGCCTTATAAACAGACTAACCAGTTGTTTAAAAAGTAATAAACAAAGTTAGGCACAGGATATCAAGAATTGAGGAGATGTTTATTGTAATTTCATACACAGGAGCGTTTACTCTTCAGCTGTTAACAAACTCACTATTTATCAGGACTCACGATCAGAGACCTGTTTTGTGAAAGTTATCCTTACCTTAATTATCTTCCTTCCTAGCGACTGGTATCTAATCCATTAAAATCCTTTGTATACCCTCAACGACTAGCTAGGAACAATCTTATCAACAGCGAAGTGAATACCAAGAATCTCTTCAATTTAAGGAGCCTCAGAACAGGCCGCATGAGTGCTCATGGCTTACATTAAAGATGAGCACATTGAACATAGCGGACTTAATCAGAGGCTACCTAGCCTGTACGAATAAAAATAAACGAAATAAAGATTGAACAGGCGCTAAATATTGTCTAAAATTCCGCGTCTGTTTTTGCCTCGTGGATATTCAGCTACCTTACTGATACCACCACATTTGTAAGTAAGTTAGGACTGAGAAAATGAAAAGAACATTTCAACCAAGTAATTTGAAGCGTAAGCGCACTCACGGTTTTCGTGCACGTATGGCAACAGCAAGCGGTCGTGTTGTAATCAACCGTCGTCGCGCTAAAGGCCGTAAGCGTCTAGCAGCATAATTTTGCCTGTTAGGCTCATCTGAATGAATGAATTCAGCTATCCTCGCCAGTTAAGACTTTTAACTGGTGGGGATTTTAAACAGGTGTTCAGCCGAGCCAGTATCAAGGTTTCAGATAAGCATCTGTTGATCCTTGCCTGCCCCAACGAACTCGATCATTCTCGTGTCGGATTCGTCTTATCAAAAAAAAATATCCGTTTAGCTGTAAATCGCAACCGCGTTCGGCGTATCATTCGCGAGTCTTTTCGTCTTAATCAGCAAGACCTGCCCAATGTTGACATTGTCATACTCGCTCGAAAAGGGCTTGGAGATATTGATAATGAGAACGTACACACGCTAATCAAGCGTAGCTGGTCTCGATTGATTAAAAAGGCAAAACCTAAACCGTCTTCTAAACAATAACTGAATGGTCCAGAAACCATGGATGTACAGCGCATTATACTGATAGCAGCACTCGGCATTATCTCCTATATGCTGGTGCTTCAGTGGAACGAAGATTACAGCACCAAGCCTGTAGCCGTTGCCCAGGTAGAGTCTGTTTCTGCTTATGAAACCGCTCCCACTGAAGGCAATGACCTGCCCAAAACAGAAGCAGCAAAAAGTGGCGCAGATGTTCCAGATACTGCAACTGCAACTGCTAAGCAGGAACAGCTGATTAAGGTTAAAACCGATGTTCTCGAGGTTTTGATCGACAGCAAGGGCGGAGATATCATCCAGGTAGCTCTAACAGACTATAAAGCAGTTCTCGGTGCAGATCAGCCATTCATGCTACTGGAACAAAACGCTAATCGTACCTATGTTTCACAAAGTGGTTTAATCGGTCTTAACGGCCCTGATGCCAGCTCAGCAGGTCGTCCAAGCTATACCACTGCGAAAAGCAGTTATCAACTGGAAGGCGATGAGCTGGTAGTCGATCTGGTTCACACGACTGAAGCAGGCGTCAATGTCACCAAACGCTATCGTTTTACTAAAGACAGCTACCTGGTTGGCCTGGATTATGTAGTCAACAACACATCCGCAGCACCTTGGCAGGCTAAGTTGTTTGGCCAGATTAAACGCGATAATTCCAGCGACCCATCTCAGACTACCGACATGGGTATGCAGTCCTATCTGGGTGGCATCTTCTCAACAACAGAAGATAATTATCAGAAAGTAGATTTCGATGATATGCGTGATGCGAACTTCAAAGCCGTTAGCGCAGATGGCTGGGTTGCAATGGGGCAGCACTACTTTCTGAGTGCCTGGATTCCTGCACCAGGCGCTGAGTATAGCTATAGCAGTCGCGTCAGTAATGATAATAATATTGTTGGCTTCGTGTCTCCTGCATTTGACGTTAAAGCGGGCGAATCAAAGACAGTAAGTGCTAACTTTTTTGCCGGCCCTAAGGTGACTGAAAAGCTTGAAGCTGCAGCTCCAAACCTGGACTTGACGGTTGACTACGGCATCCTGTGGTGGATCGCATCGCCAATGGCGATGGTACTGAAGTGGATCCACAGCTTCGTCGGTAACTGGGGTGTAGCAATTATCTTCATCACTATCCTGGTGAAAGCGTTGCTGTTCCAGGTGAATGCCAAGGCATTCAAATCGATGGCCAAGATGCGTAAATTCGGCCCAGAGATGGCACGCCTGAAAGAGCTGTACGGTGATGATCGTCAGAAAATGTCACAGTCCATGATGGAGCTGTACAAGAAAGAGAAGATCAATCCTCTGGGTGGCTGTCTGCCTATCGTTGCCCAGATGCCCGTCTTTATCGCACTGTATTGGGTACTGCTGGAATCTGTTGAATTGCGCCATGCGCCGTTCATGCTGTGGATTACCGACATGTCCGTGATGGACCCTTACTTCCTGATGCCGATTCTGATGGGCGGCACCATGTTTATTCAGCAGTTGCTGAACCCAACACCTCCGGACCCGATGCAAGCGAAGATTATGAAGATGCTACCAATTCTCTTCACCTTCTTCTTCCTGTGGTTCCCGGCAGGTCTGGTACTGTATTGGTTGGTCAACAACATACTGTCTATTGCTCAGCAGTATGTGATCAATAAACAGATCGACGGCGAAGGCGTTAAGAAAAAAGCGTAAACTTCCCTCAGAAAAAGGCTCCTGCGGGAGCCTTTTTTTATGGCTGTCCTTTTTTATGGCCGTTATGTCGCCCGCATAGAATACGATAGACTTATTCCAAGGCTACCCACGCAATACCAGAAAAACCGAGATTGATTATGACGCTAGTAGATCAGGATACCATTGCAGCACAGGCAACCCCACCAGGGCGTGGCGGTGTCGGTATTGTGCGTATTTCAGGCAAAAAGACAGCACTTGTTGCAGAACAAATACTAGGCTTTTTACCTGAACCGCGCTACGCCCATTACGGTCCTTTCTACGCTGCAGATAAAAACCAGATAGATCAGGGCATTGCTCTCTACTTCCCCGGGCCTAACTCCTTTACCGGTGAAGATGTACTCGAGCTGCAGGGTCACGGTGGTCCGATTGTTATGGACTTTATCCTGCGTCGCGCT
The DNA here is from genome assembly GCA_036960915.1 of Amphritea sp. Taxonomy (GTDB): domain Bacteria; phylum Pseudomonadota; class Gammaproteobacteria; order Pseudomonadales; family Balneatricaceae; genus Amphritea. The sequence goes on along the minus strand of JBALVQ010000007.1, from coordinate 58,826 downwards.
GTCCAGTGCGGTGTTCGTCTGGCTAATCCGGGTGAATTTTCTGAACGCGCCTTCCTCAACGACAAATTGGACCTGGCTCAGGCCGAAGCAATAGCCGACCTTATCGATTCCAGCTCTGAACAAGCCGCCCGTTGTGCATTACGCTCTCTGCAGGGGGCTTTTTCACAGCGAATTCATACCCTGGTCGAATCGCTTACTCAACTGCGTATATATGTAGAAGCCGCCATCGATTTTCCAGAAGAAGAGATCGATTTTCTGGCTGATGGCAAAATCGCCGGCGATCTACAGCAGATTATTAATCAGCTAAGTGAAGTAAAGCAGGAAGCACGTCAGGGCAGTCTGATGCGCGAAGGTATGAATGTGGTTATCGCCGGCCGCCCGAATGCCGGTAAATCCAGCCTGCTCAACGCGCTGGCAGGGCGGGAAACCGCTATCGTAACCGATATTGCCGGTACCACCCGGGATGTGTTGCGTGAGCATATCCACATTGATGGCATGCCGCTGCATATTATCGATACCGCAGGCTTGCGCGATGCACCTGATGAGGTCGAGCGTATCGGTATCAGTCGAGCCTGGGAAGAGATTCAAAATGCTGATCGCGTACTGTTAATGGTCGACGGAACAGCTACCCCTACCGACGACCCCGAGCAGATCTGGCCTGAATTTGTCCACAAGCTGGAAGACCGTAGCAAGATTACCGTGGTCAGAAATAAATGTGATCTAACCTCTGAACCCCCAGCAATTGGCGAGCACGAAGGACATACGCTTATATCTCTGTCAGCCAAAGCCAATATAGGTGTGGATAACCTACGCCAGCACCTGAAAGACTGTATGGGCTATTCATCCACAACCGAAGGCGGCTTCCTTGCACGCCGTCGGCATATAGAAGCACTGGAGAAAGCAGATAACCTGTTGATAACCGGGCAGGAACAACTGCTATATGGTGCTGCAGGAGAGCTGTTGGCAGAAGACCTGCGCCAGGCCCAGCAAGCGTTGAGTGAGATTACCGGAGCATTCAGTTCTGATGACCTGTTAGGCCGAATCTTCTCCAGCTTCTGTATCGGTAAATAGTGCATTCTATCTGAAGGAACCCCTGCAACCGTTTAATCAGGCTAATGAGCTAATCACTCGGTTAGTAACCGATCACTGTCTGTCTCTGACTGATAACCGGAGTATCCGCCTGTATGCCCAGTCTGACGTGATTCACTCAAACAACGGTGAATACCAAAAGCAACTACTGAAAGAAAAACAGGGGAGTCTCGATATAACCCTGTGTATAAAATACGTTTATACTTTTCTGGATGGTTCCTTCGATAAGGGTTGTATTGAAAAACTATCCGGCGGTGGCCGTATTACTCGCTATCAGGTTAAATTATCGGCTAACTAGACAATCTAGCCGATAGAATATAACGGAAAAAATATGTCACTCAATATCAGTTGTCCACAGTGTACAGTTACCAACAAGTTACCCGAAGCCCGGCTGGGAGATGCTCCAAAATGCGGCAAGTGCAAACAGCTCCTGTTTACAGGAAAACCAATGGACCTGACTGCCGCCAACTTCAGCAGCGTGCTTAAGCGTAACGATATTCCTGTTTTGGTCGATTGCTGGGCCAGCTGGTGCGGTCCCTGTAAGCAGTTTGCTCCCATCTTTGAACAGGCCGCGCAAAGCTTTGAACCATCACTTCGCCTTGCCAAGCTTAATACCGAAACAGAGCAGGGCATCGCCAGCCAGTGGCAGATCCGCTCCATTCCAACCCTGATCCTGTTTCGCCAGGGTAACGAAATAGCCCGCACCAGTGGAGCATTTCCACTGGCTCAGCTGAAACAGTGGCTGGCTCAACAAGGCATAAACCTCTCGTCATAAACAATCGACAAGTAGTGAGAGGGCATAATCAATTATTGACAGTTTTCCACAACCTCTGCCAGCATCGAGTTACGCAATTACTGCGCAGCAGTGGAAAACTAGGGAAAACTTTAACCTGCCCCTAGCATGAGTAGAGTTATTCACAGGAAGGATAACTATTGGCAGTACCCCAGCAACGTCAGGAGTTACCTGACCTGGAGAAGAAAGTACTGGGACTGAATAAGTCGCAAGTTACAGTCTGCTAGGGGATGATCCGGATGCACCGGATCCGCAGGAAAAGCAGTAGAAAGACTGGTGAAAAGGTGTGGGTAAATAGATTGAGCCTCTCTGTGTTAAGAGCTGATCGAGAATTCTGATACCGCCACCGGACATCAACTCAATGCCAGCTGAAAGATTTTGGTGGAAAACTATATCGATGGTTACCCTCTATCCCACCTGCTCTCGGCCTTCGTGTTTATGTATGCGCATCTGCAACCACCCGCAGAAGGGCTGTTTACCTATCACCAAGCTGGAACAGCATTGCCTCTTTGTATTTAACCGCCTGGCCGCTAGCTTTCCGAAGTGTAATTAATGTCAAATTCCTATCTATATGCATTCTATCCACTGTTGTTATGACAATTTGGGCTGCTATGTACCAAGATTTCGAGGTTACGGCGATGCGTAGGGTGCAGGTTTGTATGCCCCGCGAAGTGCTCAGCATGGCCCATGAAGTGTTTTGGCCATTGGGTAGAAGAATGAACCGCACCGGATCAGGTTTATTATTTATGCACAAACTTTATACGGAGATCATACGGCAGGTGCGGTTCGCAAGCTCACCGACACCCTACGGTTTCGGGATAATGCAAGGGGCTGGTTTGCATGCCCCGCGAAGTGCTCAGCGTGGCCCATGAAGTGTTTTGGCCATTGGGTAGAAGAATGAACCGCACCGGATAAGGTTTATTATTTATGCACAAACTTTATACGGAGATCATACGGCAGGTGCGGTTCGCAAGCTCACCGACACCCTACGGTTTCGGGATAATACAAGGGGCTGGTTTGCATGCCCCGCGAAGCGTTCAGCGTGGCCCACGAAGTGTTTTGGCTATTGGCCATTGGGTAGAGGCACGAACCGCACCAAGCTTTACAGTACCATCAATGAAAAATATTTAATGGATGCTCAGTAGCTCCCCCCATTTCCTTCTGCATGCAGGAACGGCAGAACCATTTTTTGTGTCTCACTAGAGGCGGTGGTTTACCGAGATGTAATTATGGTCGTATTCAGTCGTGCTATGTATTCACTCTGAAAGAATGACAGGCTAAAACAGCTATAGGTTGGAGCTTTTGTCGTTATCAACAGATAATCTGATTTAAAAACGATCCACAATGCACTGAAACAAGCGATACAAGCTAAAAAGTAGCATAAAGTTACCCACAACACCCTGTGGATTTGCTGTATAACTGCACATGAACAACCTATGCATGAAGGTGTGCATAACATGGGGTGTTGATAAGTACCTTCTTTATACACAACAAATAGGCGGCTTATAAAGTGGATTACAGCAGCTAATCTACAGCCTTAATTTCATCCCAATATATTGATATACATGTATTTTTTAGTGTTAATCACAGAAAAGTGCCTGCTTAATAATAATAGTAATAATAGAAAAGATCTTTAAATACCTAATCTATATATATTATTTAAAAGCGTAATCAATAAGTGATGATCATTTTTTAGACATTTCTAAATCGATCACTTGCGTTTATACTTAGCACCCTTTTCAAGAACCTGTTCGTCAAAGTAAAGACGCTGACAGGTATCCGCTTTCTCTTAAAGAAACTATATGAGGTTTTAGGTGGACTATCCCGACCACTTTGATGTGATTGTTATTGGCGGTGGCCATGCAGGTACTGAAGCGGCATTAGCCTCGGCACGAACCGGTGTTAAAACACTGCTGCTAACTCACAATATTGAAACCCTGGGTCAGATGTCCTGTAACCCGGCGATCGGTGGTATCGGTAAGAGTCATCTGGTAAAAGAAATTGATGCTTTGGGTGGTGCTATGGCAATAGCAACTGACCATGGCGGTATTCAATTCAGAACCCTGAACTCTCGTAAAGGCCCGGCCGTACGAGCTACACGTGCGCAGGCTGATCGAATCCTATACAAGGCAGCGATTCGTTCGATTATCGAAAATCAGCCAAATCTGCAGATTTTTCAGCAAGCAGCAGATGACCTGATTGTTGAAGGCGAAACCGTAACAGGGGTTATTAGCCAAACCGGGATTCGTTTCTTTGCCAAGAGTGTCGTACTGACTGTCGGTACCTTCCTGGGTGGAAAAATTCATATTGGCCTGGATAATTATTCAGCGGGCCGTGCCGGTGATCCACCGTCAATTGCTCTCGCCGATCGGTTACGTGAATTGCCCTTGCATGTTGCTCGTCTGAAAACAGGAACTCCTCCGCGTATTGATGCCCGCAGTGTCGATTTCAGTGTGATGCAAGAGCAACCTGGAGATACACCGACACCGGTAATGTCTTTCATGGGATCACAGGCGGATCATCCGCGTCAGATAAGTTGCTATATCACTCATACCAATGAGCGTACCCATGATATCCTGCGCAGCGGGCTGGATAGATCGCCCCTGTATACCGGAGTCATTGATGGCGCAGGTCCGCGTTACTGCCCTTCGGTTGAAGATAAAATAATGCGCTTCGCCGATAAGACCAGTCATCAGGTGTTTGTTGAACCCGAAGGATTAACCACCCATGAGCTGTACCCCAATGGCATCTCTACGAGTCTGCCTTTTGATATTCAGCTAAAGGCGGTACGCTCCATTGTGGGCTTTGAAAATGCACATATTGTGCGTCCCGGTTATGCCATCGAATATGATTTCTTCAATCCCCAGGATCTGAAGCACACATTGGAAACAAAGCTGATTAACGGCCTGTATTTTGCCGGGCAGATTAACGGCACCACCGGCTATGAAGAAGCTGGCGCCCAGGGGCTTTTGGCTGGACTCAATGCCTCACTGCGAGCTCAGGAAAAACAACAGTGGTATCCACGCAGGGATGAAGCCTATCTGGGAGTTCTGGTGGATGATCTGATTACGATGGGCACTTCAGAACCGTATCGGATGTTCACCAGCCGGGCGGAATACCGGTTAATTCTACGTGAGGATAATGCCGATATTCGCCTTACTGAGAAAGGTCGCGAGTTAGGCTTGGTTGATGATCAACGCTGGCAGCGTTTTTGTGAAAAGCGCGAAGCGATAGCGTTAGAAAATCAGCGCCTGAAGGATACCTGGATCCAACCGGGAACAGCCGAGGCTGATGTCCTGAATAGCAAGCTGCAACAGCCGATTACACGTGAGTACAGCCTGGTTGATCTGATTAAGAGGCCCGAATTAAAATACCGTGATGTGTGTGATATCAAAGGCGAAGGCGTCAGTGATGCCGAGGTTGCCGAGCAGGTAGAAATACAGATTAAATACGCCGGCTACATCGATCGCCAGAAAGACGATATTGAAAAAGTGCGCCGCCAGGAAGACACTGCGCTGCCGGTCGATTTTGTTTATGACACGATTGGCGGTCTTTCCAATGAACTGAAATCTAAGCTTAACGATGTACGCCCGGAAACTATCGCCCAGGCTTCACGTATTCAGGGTATGACGCCGGCGGCTATTTCCTTGTTGCTGATCCATCTGAAGAAAAAACAATTGAGTCGGGGTAAGGCTGCCAGTTAATGGATAATCAATACAGAGAGATGCTGATAAGTCAGTGTCAGCAACTCGGGCTGGACCTGACAGAACAGCAGTATGATCAGTTAATCCGTTATCACGCGTTGCTGGTGAAGTGGAATAAGACCTTTAATCTGACGGCAGTGCGCTCTCCTGAGCAGATGATCTCCAGACACCTGGTCGATAGTCTGAGTATATTACCGCACATTACGGTAGAGCGATTGATTGATGTCGGCAGTGGACCGGGTCTGCCGGGTATCCCGCTGGCTATTTGTCGGCCTGATCTGCCGGTAACCTTGCTGGATAGCAATATCAAGAAAAGCCGTTTTCAGTTTCAGGCAAAAACAGAGCTGGGATTGGATAACGTTGAAGTGGTGCATGAACGGGTTGAAAAATTCACCCCTGAAGTACGTTTCGATGGCGTTATATCAAGGGCCTTTGCCTCACTTCAGGATATGATTCACTGGACAGAGCACTTGTGTACCCAAAAGGGTATTTTTCTTGCAATGAAAGGCATGTATCCTGTCGACGAAATTGAACAGTTACCTGACCACATTACACTGCATCGAAGTATCAGGCTAAACGTCCCGGATACGGAAGGCGAGCGACACTTGCTGATTCTAGGGAGAACCTGAGCGTGGCAAAAATTTTAACCATTACCAACCAGAAAGGTGGTGTAGGTAAGACAACGACCTGCGTAAACCTTGCAGCTTCTCTGGCAGCCACCAAACACCGGGTGCTGATGGTTGATATGGACCCTCAGGGAAATGCCACCATGGGCAGTGGCGTCGATAAACATCACCTGAAAAACTCCGTCTACGAAGTGCTTACCGGTGAGGCATCAATCGAAGAAGCCATCATTCATAATGCACCTGCCGGGTATGACCTGGTAGGGTCAAATGGTGATCTGACGGCCGCTGAGGTTGAATTACTGCAAATGCCACGGCGCGAGTTCCGCATGAAGATGGCACTGGAAGAGGTCAGGGACAATTATGACTACATTCTGATCGATAATCCTCCGTCACTCAACCTGCTGACGGTTAACGCGTTGGCTGCATCCGGCGGTGTAATAATACCGATGCAGTGTGAATACTATGCTCTGGAAGGTATCAGTGCCTTGATTGGCACGGTGAACAAGATCAATAAGCGGCTTAATCCTCAATTGAAAATTGAAGGGATTTTGCGCACTATGTTTGACCCCCGAATGAGCCTCACCAAAGATGTATCCAATCATCTGGTCGAATACTTTGGGGACCAGGTCTATCGCACAGTCATACCGCGAAATGTTCGTCTTGCAGAGGCACCCAGTCATGGTTTGCCGGCGTTAATGTATGATAAAAATTCCCGTGGGGCCGTTGCTTATCTGGCTTTGGCTGGTGAATTGATACGCAAGACAGAACTGGGAAAAGACCAGCAACAGGCAACAAAACAGGAACAGGAAGGCTGATCGATGACGGTTAAAAAAAGAGGCTTGGGACGCGGTCTGGATGCACTGCTCTCGACTACCGCTAACTTCGAAGAAGAAACCGTTGCGGCTGCTAATACCGATAGCAATGGTTATCGGGTAATGTCGGTTGATCAGATCCAGCGAGGCAAGTATCAACCACGCCGCGATCTGGAACCCCAGGCTTTGCAAGAGCTGGCCAATTCCATTAAAGCGCAAGGCGTAATGCAGCCTATCGTTATCCGGCCGGTTTCTGAAAACCTCTACGAGATTATTGCCGGTGAACGCCGTTGGCGAGCCAGCCAGATGGCTGGTCTGGATAAAATCCCGGCGGTTATTCGTGATGTACCTGATGAAGCCGCTATTGCGATGGCGTTGATAGAAAATATCCAGCGGGAAAATCTTAACCCGATGGAGGAAGCTATTGCGCTGGATCGTCTGAAAACAGAATTTGAACTGACTCAGCAGGAAGTTGCTGATGCGGTAGGAAAGTCCCGTTCTGCGGTAACCAACTTGTTACGTCTGATGAACCTCACCGCTGAGGTTAAGCGGCTGCTGGAACACGGTGATCTGGAGATGGGGCATGCCCGGGCGTTGCTGGGGATGGAAGGGGAAGAGCAGATTTCTGCTGCAAAAGATGTGGTGGGCAAAAAACTTTCGGTACGCCAGACTGAAGAGTTGGTGCGTAAATTACAACAGAAGAAAAACGAGCCGCCTAAAGCAGCTAAAAAGCCAGATCCTCAGCTTAAAGACTTATCAGCAAACCTATCCAGACGTTTTGATAGCAAGGTGACTATAAGTGAGAACACGGTTGGCAAAGGTAAAATTACAATCAGCTTTGATAACCGGGAAAAGTTTGCTGCCATAATGGAAATCATACAATAAATAGTGTTTTAATCAGCGACTAAACACTATATATACCCACGCTAGGGTATTTACTTACTCCTCATCTCCTGACTGCATAATACAATAGTGCAAAACAGTGTGAATCTTATTGAAGCAGGTGCGTTATATCCCTATAATGCGCAGGCTGTTCGAAGGCGTGCTTGCTTTATCTTAGCTTCGAAACGGGGAACTAGAGGCTGTTTTAATATGAGAAAGGAACACCGGAAACCAGGAGTTCATGCTCGTATAGCACAGCAGCAATTTCAAAAAGTTTTTCAGATTCAAATAGTTAGCGCGTTTCTGATTGCTGGAGTTTTACTTCTGCACAGCATGGTTACAGCTTATTCAGCATTACTGGGCGGTCTTATATTTTTACTCCCCAGTTATTTTTTTGCCCGCAAAGCCCTGGCTTCACAAGGTAAAGAAACAGCCGGAGCCATAGTACGACAGGTATATGCAAGTGAAATATGGAAAATGACGATGTCGGTAGTGCTGTTTTCTACCGTATTTATCCTGATTCATCCACTGAATCCATTTTCCTTATTTGGCACTTATGTTGGATTGCAGCTGATCGCTTTTATAGCGCAGGTGCAACTGAATAATAGATTTCTAAAACTTTAAACGAGAGAGATGATAATGGCTGGAGAAATGACTTCCTCAAGCTATATATCCCATCACCTGACGAACTGGACGTTGGGTATGCATCCTGAGAATGGCTTGAGCTTTGCTCAAACCTCCCAGGAAGCTGCTGAGATGGGATTTTGGGCGATTCATGTTGACACAATGTTGTGGTCCGTTGCATTGGGCTTTCTGTTTATCTGGTTTTTCCGCAAGGTTGCAACTGCTGCAACTGCCGGTGTTCCAGGTAGTGCGCAGAACTTTGTCGAGACTATCATTGAATTTGTTGAAGATAACGTCAGCAGCGTTTTTCATCATAAAAATGCGCTGATTGCGCCACTGTCGTTGACTATCTTCGTCTGGGTCTTCTTGATGAATGCCATGGACCTGGTACCGGTTGACTGGATTCCATTCCTGACACAGAAGATTGGTGAAGCACTGGGTGCCGATCCGCATCATGTCTATATGAAAGTCGTTCCGACGACCGATATTAACGCAACCCTGGGTATGGCTATTGCCGTATTTGGTCTGATCCTTTACTACAGCATCAAGATGAAAGGTCTTGGTGGATTCCTGGGCGAACTGGCTTTCCAGCCACTGGGTAAGTGGTTGCTTCCGTTTAACCTGTTCCTGGAAATCGTAGGCTTGCTGGCTAAGCCGGTGTCCCTGGCGCTACGACTCTTCGGTAACATGTATGCAGGTGAGATGATCTTTATTCTGATCGCTCTTCTGCCGTTCTGGGCGCAATGGCTACTGTCTGTGCCTTGGGCGATTTTCCACATTCTGATAATTACACTGCAGGCATTCATCTTCATGGTTCTGACAATTGTCTATCTGGCTATGGCGCATGAAGACCACTAAGTCTTTGTAATAACTGAATAATTAATTAATAAAACTGTTTCTTTTAAACTTAAACTTTAGCAATTAAAATCGGAGATAAACTGATGGAAATGGCAAACGCATTGCTATACATCGCTGGTGCACTGATGATGGGTCTGGGCGCTGTAGGTGCCGCTGTAGGTATCGGTATCCTGGGTGGTAAATTCCTGGAAGGTGCTGCGCGTCAGCCTGAGCTGATCCCTCTACTGCGTACACAGTTCTTCATCGTAATGGGTCTGGTTGACGCCGTACCTATGATCGGTGTTGGTCTGGGTCTGTACGTACTGTTTGCTGTTGCATAAGTAGAGCTACAAACGATCCCTTATGGGTAACTACTTTTTAAGACAACCGCGAGAGGTAATGGCGTGAATATCAATCTAACCATCATTGGTCAGATCATTGCATTTACCTTCTTCGTTCTATTTTGTATGAAATACGTTTGGCCACCTATTACCGGTGCCCTGGCAGAACGTAAGAAGAAAATTGCAGAAGGTCTGGACGCTGCTGACCGCGCTCAACGCGATTTGGAACTGGCTCAGGAAAAAGCCATTTCTGATATGCGTAACAGCAAGGAAGAAGCAGCCGCCATCATTGAACAGGCTAATAAGCGAGCTAACCAGATCGTTGACGAAGCTAAAGAGAAGGCACGTGAAGAGGCAGATCGCCTTGTAACAGCCGCTCAAGCTGAAATCGATCAGGAAGCTAACCGTGCGAAAGAAGTTCTGCGTTCACAGGTTGCTGCTCTTGCAGTAGCGGGTGCGGAGAAAATTCTGGAAGCGTCTGTCGACGCAAGTGCGCACGCACAGCTTGTTGAAAAACTAGCTGCTGAGCTTTAAGCGAGGTTTACGATGGCTGAACTAAATACAGTCGCTCGGCCTTATACCAAAGCCGCTTTCGAGCATGCGTTGGATACGGACAGTCTGGACAAGTGGTCTGAAATGTTAGCAACTGCAACGGCAGTAGCACAACACGAAACCATGGTTCAGTTACTGGGTAACCCGGCTCTGACAAGTGAACAGAAAGCTCACACGTTGATATCCGTTTGTGAAGAACAGATGGATCAGCACAGCAAGAATTTTATTTCCTTGCTGGCAGAAAATCAGCGTCTGGCTTTGTTACCAGAGATCTCTGCGCAGTTTGAACAGTTGAAAGCGAATCAACAGGATTCTGTTGAAGTAAGCGTAACAACTGCCTTTGATCTGGGCGAGCAGCAGCAACAAAAATTAACTCAGGCACTTAGCTCTAAGCTGGGCCGCGAAGTGAGTCTAACCGCTGAAGTAGACAAGTCTATTATCGGTGGTGTGATCGTTCGAACCGAAGATCTGGTTATCGACGGCTCAATTCGTGCTCGACTGGCAAAGCTGGCCGAAGCAATGAATTCCTGAGTGTGAGGATTAAACATGCAGCAACTGAATCCATCTGAGATCAGCGAGATTCTGAAGAGCCGCATCGAGAAGCTTGATGTCTCTTCCGAAGCCCGTAATGAAGGTACTATCGTCAGCGTTTCTGACGGTATCATCCTGATTCACGGCTTGGCTGACGTAATGTACGGGGAAATGATCGAATTCCCTGGTGGTGTCTACGGTATGGCGCTCAACCTTGAGCGTGATTCTGTAGGTGCAGTAGTACTGGGTGACTATCAGGGTCTAGTAGAAGGTATGACCGCGCGTTGTACTGGCCGTATCCTGGAAGTACCTGTTGGTCCGGAACTGCAGGGTCGTGTAGTAGACGCCCTGGGTAACCCGATCGACGGTAAAGGCCCAATTGAAACAAAACTGACCGACGCGGTAGAAAAGGTTGCACCGGGTGTAATCGAACGTCAGTCCGTTGATCAGCCAGTACAGACTGGTCTGAAATCGATCGACGCAATGGTGCCAATCGGTCGTGGTCAGCGTGAGCTGATCATCGGCGACCGTCAGATTGGTAAAACTGCGATCGCTATCGACGCGATCATCAACCAGAAAGGTACCGGCGTTAAGTGTATCTATGTTGCCATTGGACAGAAGCAGTCCACTATCGCTAACGTAGTACGCAAGCTGGAAGAGCACGGCGCGATGGAGCATACCATCGTCGTTGCAGCGGGTGCATCTGACCCTGCTGCGATGCAGTTCCTGGCGCCTTATGCTGGTTGTTCCATGGGTGAATATTACCGTGACCGCGGTGAAGACGCGCTGATCATCTATGATGATCTGACTAAGCAAGCGTGGGCATATCGTCAGATTTCCCTGTTGCTACGTCGTCCACCAGGTCGTGAAGCATACCCGGGTGACGTGTTCTATTTGCACTCCCGCTTGCTGGAACGTGCAGCACGCGTCAACCCGGTCTACGTTGAGAAGTTCACTGAGGGTAAAGTTAAGGGCCAGACTGGTTCCCTGACGGCTCTGCCTATCATTGAAACTCAAGGTGGTGACGTATCCGCATTCGTACCAACCAACGTTATTTCCATCACCGATGGTCAGATCTTCCTTGAATCGGATCTGTATAACGCTGGTATTCGTCCTGCGATTAACGCTGGTTTGTCCGTATCCCGTGTAGGTGGTGCAGCGCAGACCAAGATCGTTAAGAAGCTCGGCGGTGGTGTACGTCTGGCTCTGGCTCAGTACCGTGAACTGGCGGCATTTGCCCAGTTTGCATCTGATCTGGACGAAGCGACCCGTGCCCAACTGGAGCATGGTCAGCGCGTCACCGAGCTGATGAAGCAGAAGCAGTACTCCCCAATGTCTGTTGCAGAAATGGGTCTGAGTCTGTTCGCTGCCAACGAAGGCTACCTGAACGACATTGAGCTGAACAAGATCCTTGATTTTGAAGCGGCGCTGATCTCCTACTTCAACAGCGAGTACGCTGACATGATGGGTAAGATCAACCAGAGCGGCGACTACAACGACGAGATCATAGCTCAGTTCAAGGCTGGCATTGAGAAGTTCAAATCTACCCAAACTTGGTAAAACTCGTCAGAGTGGAGGTCTGCATAATCTGATTATGCAGGCCTGAACTAAGTAAAGGTTTAATAGGTGGAACTATGGCAGCCGGAAAAGAGATAAAGACGCAGATAGCGAGTATTCAGAGCACACGTAAGATTACCAGCGCCATGGAAATGGTTGCTGCATCTAAAATGCGTAAGGCTCAGGACCGTATGCTGGCAAGCCGTCCTTACGCCCGGAGTATGCGTGGCGTAATTCAGCACCTGGCAAAGTCCAACCCTGAATACAAGCATCTGTATCTGCAGCAGCGCGAAGTTAAGCGTGTCGGTTTCATTGTTGTAGCAACTGACCGTGGCCTCTGCGGCGGCTTGAACATAAATTCGTTCAAGGCAGCGATTGCCAAGATGAAAGAGTTCGGTGAACAGAATATCCAGATCGATATCTGTGCACTGGGTTCCAAGTCGGTAACCTTTTTCAAGACATTCGGTGGTAACGTTACTGCTGCAAAAACTGCTCTAGGTGACCAGCCAGAAGTGGCTGACCTGATCGGTACTGTAAAAGTAATGCTGGATGCTTACGATGAAGGCTCGCTGGATCAGCTGTTCATTGTGTCTAACGAATTCGTTAACACCATGACACAGCAACCGCAAGTAGAGCAGCTTCTTCCGCTTAAAGCAGAAGACGATGATGACCGTCTCAATCATCACTGGGATTACATCTACGAACCCGATGCAAAAGAGCTGTTGAACGGCTTATTGGTTCGTTATATTGAATCCCTGGTGTACCAGGCGGTGGTTGAGAACAATGCCTGTGAACAGGCAGCCCGTATGCTGGCGATGAAAAACGCAACTGACAACGCTGGCGACATTATTGATGAGCTGCAGATGATTTATAACAAGGCTCGTCAGGCTGCGATTACTCAGGAAATTTCTGAAATCGTTAGCGGTGCTGCAGCGGTATAACGCAGTAAACAGGTTTAAATGTTTAAGAGGATCCGAACATGAGTAGCGGACGTATTGTTCAGATTATCGGCGCAGTTGTCGACGTGGAATTTTCACGCGACAGTGTCCCGAAGATCTATGATGCACTGACGGTTGATAAAACCGGTCTGACACTGGAAGTTCAGCAGCAGCTGGGCGACGGTGTTGTACGTACAATCGCTATGGGTCAGACCGAAGGCGTTAGCCGTGGTCTGGACGTAGCAAACACTGGTGCGCCAGTTTCTGTACCTGTAGGTGCGGCAACTCTGGGTCGTATCATGGATGTATTGGGTAACCCAATTGATGAGTGTGGCGAGATCGGTGAAGAAGAGCGTATGCCTATTCACCGTGCGGCACCTTCCTACGCCGAGCAGGCAGCTTCTAACGAGCTGCTGGAAACCGGTATTAAGGTAATCGATCTGGTATGCCCATTCGCGAAAGGTGGTAAGGTTGGTCTGTTCGGTGGTGCCGGTGTAGGTAAAACCGTAAACATGATGGAGCTTATCCGTAACATCGCGATCGAGCACTCCGGCTACTCCGTATTCGCGGGTGTAGGTGAGCGTACTCGTGAAGGTAACGATTTCTACTACGAGATGAAAGAGTCCAACGTACTGGACAAAGTATCTCTGGTATACGGTCAGATGAATGAGCCACCGGGTAACCGTCTGCGTGTAGCGCTGACTGGCCTGACTATGGCTGAGAAGTTCCGTGACGAAGGTCGTGACGTACTGTTGTTCGTAGACAACATCTACCGTTACACCCTGGCGGGTACTGAGGTATCTGCACTGCTGGGTCGTATGCCATCTGCAGTAGGTTATCAGCCTACTCTGGCGGAAGAGATGGGTGTTCTGCAGGAGCGTATCACCTCTACCAAGACCGGTTCTATCACCTCTATCCAGGCGGTATACGTACCGGCGGATGACTTGACTGACCCGTCTCCGGCAACAACCTTCTCGCACCTGGATGCGACAGTAGTACTGTCTCGTCAGATTGCCGAGCTGGGTATCTACCCTGCGGTTGACCCACTGGATTCCACTTCTCGTCAGTTGGATCCTCTGGTAATCGGTCAGGAGCACTACGACATCGCACGTCAGGTTCAGGGTGTACTGCAGCGCTATAAAGAGCTGAAGGACATCATCGCGATCCTGGGTATGGATGAGCTGTCTGAAGAAGACAAGCAGTCCGTAACCCGTGCGCGTAAGATCCAGCGCTTCCTGTCTCAGCCATTCTTCGTAGCAGAAGTATTCACCGGTTCACCTGGTAAGTACGTTTCTCTGAAAGACACAATCAGCGGCTTTAAGGGTATCCTGGCCGGTGATTATGATGAACTTCCAGAGCAGGCGTTCTACATGGTTGGCGGCATCGAAGAAGCTGTTGAGAAAGCTAAGAGCATGTAATTGCTCTTAGTTAACCTATAAAGGAAAACAACATGGCTATGACTGTTCATTGTGACATCGTAAGTGCTGAAGAAGAGATATTCTCTGGTCTTATCGAGTTCGTTTCAGTGACAGGTAGCCTGGGTGACCTGGGTATTTACCCGGGTCACGCTCCGCTTCTGTCGGAACTGAAACCAGGTCCTGTAGAGCTAAAGAAACAGGGTGGTGAGCAGGAAGTTTTCTACGTTTCCGGTGGCTTCATCGAAGTTCAGCCACACAAAGTATCTGTCCTAGCGGACATGGCACTGCGTGCAACTGACATCAACGAAGCAGCTGCTGAGGAAGCGAAGAAGCAAGCTGAACATGCAATGGCCGATCAGAGCAGCGAACTGGATTACTCCCGTGCGACTGCTCAGCTGGCTGAGGCTACAGCGCAACTGCGTACTATTCAGCAGATTCGTAAGAAGATGGGTAAATAACCCAGCCTTACCAACTGCTACTCGAATAAAAAGCGACCTTAGGGTCGCTTTTTTTTTTTGCTTGTAGGGTGTCGGTTTGCATGCCCCGCGAAGCGTTCAGCGTGGCCCACGAAGTGTTTTGGCTATTGGCCATTGGGTAGAAGCATGAACCGCACCGCTTACAATTCAAATGGTGCGGTTCGTTTCACTTACCAGCACCCTACAAAAAATACCCATGCTTAAGCTGCTTAGAGCAGCCCCCACAACGTATCAAAGATAATTTTCTGTGCCGCGGCAACTTCCTTTGATTCGATCACTACCGCTGTGGGGTAGTTGGCTGAGGCGAGGGAGATGATGGCGCATTTAGGTGGATAGACCGCGATGTAGGCGGCATCTACTTTGCCTCCGGTCTTGATCCACTTACGTTCGCTGAGTTCGGCATCCTCACCGCCTTCACCAATCGCGATAACCCTAACTTCGATACCACGCTGAATGCGCTGCAGGGTAAAGTTCGGGAAAGGACGATAAAGATGTTGCCGGATCGGTTTGGAGGAAAACACCGAGTAACTGCGCGGATCTTGCTGGGATACCGTGCTTAAAATATCCCTAAGTACCAGCTCGATACCATCGTCGCCTTCGTAATAGCGCACGTTGGCGGTATTAAAGTCCGGCATCAGGTGATGCATATCCGGGATCACGCGGGTTTTCAGCTGATCGATTGCCTGCTCCAGGTTGCGTTTCTTATCCTGGGCCAGCTGCAACAGAATTTCTGGTTCACGCGGCGAAAACAGGCGACGCTTGCCTTTTGGCAGGTAGCTTATGACGCCTTTTTGCTGCAGGGTTTTCAGGCACTCGTAGGTTGTACCTCTGTTTATGCCGGCTTTGTCAGCAATCGTACGGATCGCACTGGGGCCCAGCGTGAGCAATGCGCGGTAGATTTTTATCTCGCGGCGACTGAGATCCAGCAGTTCAAAAATTTCATCATTCATTTTGTCAATTTATCTCTGACAATTTGTATTGCATATAAATATGGTTAGACTAAAGTTCGTTCAATTAAAAGTTTATGTCAACAGAAAGCAGTCAAGCGGAACTGACTTAACTGTATTGAATCAACCTCAGGATGCCTCACGTTGAACCCACTTGATATTGTAATTCTGGCTGCCGGTCAAGGCAGTCGTATGAAATCCTCTTTACCTAAAGTACTCCACAAAGTGGGTGGTAAACCCATGGTACAGCATGTGATTGATGCTGCCACGTCGATCGGTGATAACCAGATTCACGTGGTCATTGGCCATGGTGCAGAAAAAGTTGAGTCACAACTGCAAAGCCAGGGGGTAAAATTTGCCTTGCAGGCCGAGCAGTTAGGTACCGGGCATGCGGTAGCACAGGCGATGCCGAATGTGACGTCTGACGGTGTGGTACTGGTATTGTATGGTGATGTGCCACTGACCCGTACCGAGACCATGGCTGAACTGGTAAAAATAGCCGCCCGTGGTCAGTTTGGCTTGCTGACAGTACAGCTTGATAACCCGACGGGCTATGGCCGTATTGTGCGTAGCGATGTCGGCGATGTGGTGGCGATTGTTGAGCAGAAAGATGCGACAACTGAACAATTGGCAATCACGGAAGTAAATACCGGTATATTGGCGCTGCCTGCGGCGTTGCTTAAGGAGTGGATTCCACAGCTGTCTTCGAATAATGCCCAGGGTGAGTATTACCTCACTGATATCATCGCCATGGCGGCTCAGGAAAGCGTCAGAATTGAGGCTATTCAACCCCATACCGAGCAGGAAGTGCAGGGCGTTAACAACCGTATACAACAGGCTGAGCTGGAGCGCTGGTATCAACAGCAGCAGGCAGAGGCACTCATGTTACAGGGTGCTTCGTTGGCTGATCCGGCGCGCCTGGATATTCGCGGAGAAGTGAGCGTAGGCCATGATGTATCTATCGATATTAATGTCATTCTGGAAGGAAAGGTTGAAATCGGCGATAACGTCACTATCGATGCAAATTGCATCATTAAGGACAGTGTGATCGGTTCTGGTAGTTATATTAAAGCTAACTCTATGCTCGATGATGCGGTGCTGGGTAGTGGCTGTGATATCGGTCCATTCGCGCGTTTGCGTCCCGGCAGCAGGTTGGCCGATAAAGCCAAAGTGGGTAACTTTGTTGAAATCAAGAAAGCTAATATCGGTGAAGGCAGTAAGGTAAACCATCTGACCTATATCGGTGATGCCGAGATCGGCAGCGGCGTAAACGTAGGCGCAGGTACCATTACCTGTAACTATGATGGCGTTAATAAATCGAAAACCGAGATCGGTGATGGGGCTTTTATCGGCTCCAACAGTTCACTGGTTGCGCCGGTTAAAATAGGTGCTGGTGCGACTATCGGTGCCGGCTCCACTATTACGAAACAAATTGAAGTGGATCAATTGGCGGTGACTCGAGCCAAACAGATAAATGTGAATAACTGGCAACGCCCAGCAAAGAAACAAAAGTAAGGGATTAGATATGTGTGGAATAGTTGGAGCGATTGCTGGCCGTAATATTTCGGCAATCTTGCTGGAAGGTTTGAAACGTCTCGAGTATCGCGGCTATGACTCTGCGGGTATGGCTGTCTATAACCCGGAAAATGATCTACTTGATCATGTTAAACGCCTGGGCAAGGTGGTTGAGTTAGAGAAGGGCCTGGAACAGCATGCATTGCCAGGTACGCTGGGGATTGCACATACTCGCTGGGCCACCCATGGAAAGCCTGAAGAGCGTAATGCCCACCCGCACCTTTCCGCACAAAGAATTGCCATTGTGCATAACGGAATAATCGAAAACTACGCAGCGCTTAAGGATGAGTTACAGGCGGATGGTTACACCTTCCTGTCTGATACCGATACCGAAGTCGTCACTCACCTGATACATCGTGCGGTGGTTGCCGGTGCTTCACTGGATCAGGCGCTGAAAACAACGGTGAAACGCCTTGATGGAGCTTACGCCCTGGCAGTGATCGATCAGCAACAACCGGACCGCTTGCTGGCAACCCGTATGGGCAGTCCTCTGGTAATCGGTGTGGGTATCGAAGAGAACTTTATCGCCTCCGATCCTCTGGCTCTGTTGCAGGTAACCGACCGTTTCATCTATCTCGAAGAAGGAGATATGGCGGAGATTACCCTGGATAAGGTCGCTATCGAGGATGCTTCGGGTGTCGCTGTTGAACGTGAAATTCAGCAGTTTGAGCATGGCAGTGATGCCGCCGATAAGGGCGAATATCGCCACTATATGCTGAAGGAAATTTACGAGCAGCCTCAGGTTATAAAGAATGTACTGGAAGGGCGTATCCATCAGGGACGCGTGCTGGAACAGGTTTTCGGTACCGATGCTAATGCGCTGTTTGATCAGGTCAAGTGTGTGCAGATTGTCGCCTGCGGAACCAGCTATAACGCCGGTGTTGTAGCCCGCTATTGGATCGAGAAACTGGCGGGTATTCCCTGCATGGTCGAAGTAGCCAGTGAGTTTCGTTACCGTAAAACCGTTTGCATGCCAGGTACTCTGTTTGTCACGATCTCCCAGTCCGGAGAAACCGCCGATACCCTGGCGGCCCTGCGCGAAGCTAAGGATCAGGGCTACCTGGCTTCATTGGTAATTTGTAACGTACCGGGCAGCTCCCTGGTACGCGAATCAGATCTTGCCTTGATGACCAATGCGGGTCCTGAGATCGGTGTAGCGTCTACCAAGGCGTTTACCAGTCAGCTGGTCGCGCTGATGCTGGTTACACTGATTCTGGCACGTCGTAGCGGCTTTGAAGGCGAGCAAGAGATAGTTGCACAGCTGGAGAAATTATCCGATCTGTGCGAGCAGGTATTGCAGCTTGATCCGGCGATTCAGACGATGGCTGAGCACTTTGTCGATAAGAATCACGCCCTGTTTCTCGGCCGCGGTACCATCTATCCGATTGCCGTGGAAGGTGCGCTGAAGTTAAAAGAGATCTCTTACATTCATGCTGAAGCTTACCCCGCCGGTGAATTGAAGCACGGCCCGTTGGCTTTGGTTGATGATAATATGCCGGTAGTGGCGGTTGCGCCGAATAACTCTCTGCTTGAGAAGCTGCAGGCTAACCTCGAAGAGGTGCGTGCCCGAGGCGGACAGTTGTTCCTGTTTGCCGATAGCAAAGTCAAGGTAAAAATGGGTGACGACTGCCATCTTATTACCGTGCCGGATGTGCCTACCGTGATGGCGCCGATTATCTACACGATACCGTTACAACTGCTGTCCTATTATGTTGCGGTGCTGAAGGGAACCGATGTGGATCAGCCACGTAACCTGGCTAAGTCGGTGACTGTGGAGTGATGGGGCGGTTATTTGTAACTCGTCTCAGTTAAGTTGCAGCCACACTGTGATCATTAACGACATCAAGCCTGCTGTTTAGCAGGCTTTTTTTCAGGGGCTGTTTCTGGCTGATAATTTTTAGCCGACGGCTATAAATCATCGAACCAGTGATTGTCATTAATCTGGTTTTTAAGTTCTTGCTGTTCTTTGCGGTATTCGATGGCGCGACGGGTTTGCAGGGTCTTGCTGATGGCGGCTTTTTTCTGCTGTTGTTTTTATTCATCTTCGATCCCCACGAGAATATCGAAGACTTCGGTTTCTAATTCGTTCAGGTCCTGATCTTTCCGTATTAGCATAGTAATGGCTCCTATACTCAGTAATACAAAGCGATCACTCTCTGGAGTAACGGTGGGATTTCAGTTGCCAGAGAGAAGCCGCTGAAATTCTTTTTTATAACAGATCAGAGGAAAACTCAATCGTCGAAAAGTCTTCTTTCTACCGCTTAAAGCAGAAAGAATAACTATCGACTATCAGGAAGGATGCCCTGCTTTATACCGGGTGAATCCGTCATCATCAGGCGTCAGGTTTGCGGATTGGTAGGCGTTTATCGTTCTGGCGCAGGCTTTTCAGGCTGCGTTTGATCGTCTTCAGGTGATCGAGCAGGCCGGGGCCAAGCTTCATGGCTACGCCAACAGCGAGTACATCGATAACCACCAGATGGACAACCCGGGAGGACATTAGCGTGCTGAGATCCTTATCTTCTTCCAGATCGATATGGATAGAGATGGTTGCCAGATCTGCCAGAGGTGTATTGCTTGGGCAGAGAGATATTACCGTAACGCCGGCATCTTTAACCAGTTTCACAGAATGAAGCAAATCTTTGGTTCGGCCTGTCTGGGAAATAGCGATAACGACATCATGATCGGTCAGGGTGGTCGCCGAAATCATCTGCATATGTGGATCGGAATAGGCCGACGCGGAGATCTTCAGACGGTGGAATTTATGTTGCGCATCATCGCATACCGGCGCTGATGCACCGAAGCCATAGAGCTCCAGTCGATGTGTATTGGCAATGGCGTCGATAGCTGCTTCCAGCGTATCAGCATCGAGCTCTTCGCGAACCCGCATCATGTTACCGATGGTTGAGTCAAAAATCTTCTGTTTGAATTCACCTACAGTATCTTTGCTGTTGAGGGAAAACTGCTCGAAGTTGGCATTGCTAGCCAGACCCTGCGCCAGAGTTAGCTTGAAGTCCTGGAAACCATCGTAGTTCAACGCCCGACAGAAGCGTACCACAGTAGGTTCACTGACATTAGCCTCTGAAGCCAGGTCGACAATACGCATATGGATCACATCCGAAGGATTATCCAATACGAAATCAGCCACTTTCTGCTCAGATTTACGCAGATTAACTTTGGCATCAGCAATAGATTTTAAAAGATTCAACGACTGCAACGCTTTGTCCTGTTTATATGCTTACCGTTACGCAGATGAGTATATCAGCAAATCCTCTTAAAGGGATAAGCCGAGGTGCGATTCTAAAGTCAAATTCAGGAAAACCCCAGCTCTTTAGATATGGACGTTACTGTTTGAAATTGCAGCATTTATAAGTGCATGCTATGTTCAGTGGGTCGATAATAAATAGATAAATAAATGACGGATAAAAGGGAGATGTCTTGTGAAGCGTCGTGAGATAGTTAAAGTCCTTGGACTGGGAGCTGCAGCTGCCGGTCTGGCTGCATGTTCAGAACAGAAAGCACCACCGGCTGCGGTTGATTGTGAGCCTGCTGAACAACCCGCAGCAGCACCTGCAGCAGAAATGGCCAAGCCTGCAGAAACGATTGAATGGAAGATGGTCACCACCTGGCCGAAGAACTTTCCGGGTCTGGGAGTTGGTGCCAATAACCTGGCCGAATTGATTGGCCAGATGACCGGTGGCCGGATCAAAGTGAAAGTTTACGGCGCTAAAGAGCTGGTTGGTGCCCTCGAAATCTTTGATGCTGTCTCCCGCGGTACTGCGGAAATGGGCCACGGTGCAGCCTATTACTGGAAGGGTAAAACCCGTGCAGCTCAATTCTTTGCGGCAGTACCTTTTGGTCTGACGGCTCAGGAGATGAACTCATGGTTGTATCACGGCGGTGGTATGGAGCTGTGGGAAGAGGTCTATGCTGAATTTGGCCTGATTCCAGGTGCCGCGGGTAACACCGGCGTACAGATGGGTGGCTGGTTCAACCGTGAGATAAATACAGTGGCTGATCTGAAAGGCCTGAAAATGCGTATTCCGGGTCTGGGCGGTGAAGTACTTAAACGTGCCGGTGGTACTCCAGTATTACTGCCAGGTGGTGAGATCTTCCCATCCCTGCAGTCTGGTGCAATCGATGCAACCGAATGGGTGGGCCCGTATAACGATATGGCATTTGGTCTGCATAAGGCGGCTAAATTCTATTATTACCCGGGTTGGCATGAGCCAGGCACGACTCTGGAGTGCTTCATCAATAAAGAAGCCTTTGAGAAACTACCAGAGGATCTGCAAATAATCGTGCGCAATGCCATTCGCGTCGCAAACCAGGATATGCTGGCTGACTTTACTGCGAAGAACAACCGCGCTCTGGAACAACTGGTGAACGAGCACAATGTTGAGTTGCGCAAGTTCCCCGACGAAGTTCTCAAAGCGATTAAGGACCTGTCGGATGAAGTTGTTGCTGAGGAAGCGGCAAAAGATCCGATGTCGAAGAAAGTCTTCGATTCATTTGTTCAGTTCCGTGATCAGGCGAAGAAATGGCATGCAGTATCTGAACAGGCATATCTGAATGCCCGTTCTCTCTAAACACTGAGCTAAAAAATGATAAAAGCAGGCTTTAAGCCTGCTTTTTTTATGTACAGGATGTACGGTATGCTGCAAAGAGCCATGGATGGCGGTGCAGCGATGCCCTGGAGGAATTAGCCGTATACCAGCTCTGGTAGCCAGGTCGCCAGTTGCGGCCATTGTGCCAGGGCAATTAGTGCGACCAACTGGATCATAATAAACGGGATTACACCGCGATAGATCTGCATCGTGGTAATACTTTCCGGAGCCACGCCGCGCAGGTAGAAGAGGGCAAAGCCGAAGGGTGGTGTCAGGAAAGAGGTTTGCAGATTCAGCGCGATCATTACCCCCAACCATACCGGGTCCAGTCCCATCGCCAGCAGAATAGGTGCAACAATCGGCACCACCACGAAGGTGATCTCGATAAAATCGAGGAAGAATCCCAGCAGGAAGATAACCAGCATTACAAGCAATACCGCACCGAATATTCCGCCGGGCAGATCGGTGAGGAATTCACGTACCAGATCATCACCGCCGTAACCCCTGAACACCAGAGAAAAGATGGAAGCTCCGACAAGAATAATGAACACCATGGAGCTGACCTGAGTCGTAGTGCGCATGACTTCCTTGAGAACACCCAGACTAAAGCTGCGGCGTGCTATCGCCAGAACGATTGCACCAACAGCGCCGACCGAAGCTGCTTCGGTTGGTGTGGCCCATCCCGCAAGGATTGAGCCTAGTACCAAACCGACCAGAAATAGCGGTGGTAGCAGTGCCTGCACAATACGCCGGGGCATATTGTCCATCGCAGCGCGCTCTTCGGCAGGTATTGCAGGTACTGTTTGCGGATGAAAAATAGCCTTGAATATCAGATAGCCAATATAAGACGCAACCAGCAGCAGACCCGGAAGCAGGGCGCCCAGGAACAGATCGCCAACGGTAACGGTATCCGGGGAGAAGACGCCTTGATCCAGTTGTGACTGTTGATAAGCGGAGGAGATAACATCGCCCAGCAATACCAGCACGATGGAGGGTGGAATAATTTGCCCCAGCGTTCCCGAAGCGCAGATAACACCGGTTGCCACTTTGGGATCGTAGCCGCGGCGTAGCATGGTAGGCAGGGAGAGTAGCCCCATCGTCACTACGGTTGCACCGACAATACCGGTACTGGCCGCCAGCAACATGCCTACGACGGTAACCGATATACCCAGGCCGCCGCGTATCGGACCAAACAGCGCGGCCATAGTATCCAGTAGCTCTTCAGCGACCTTCGATTTTTCTAGCATGACCCCCATAAAAACAAATAGCGGTACGGCTATCAGGACGGAGTTAGTCATAATGCCAAACAGGCGATTAGGGATGGCTTCCAGGAATGTCGCGTCGAAGTGGCCTGTTAGAGTACCAATAGCAGCAAACAGAAGGCCTGTGCCGGCGAGCGAAAAGGCGACAGAGTAACCCATCAAAAGAACAAATATAGCGCCCAGAAAGAGGAACAGAGGTAATAGCTCAATCATACCGGATGCTCCTGTGAGTCAACTTCCAGCAGGTGAGCTTGACCGGTTATAACCATAATATTGCGCAACAACTCTGCAATACCCTGCAATATCATCAAAATTGGCATCAAGATCAACGATGTTTTAAGAATATAGAGAGCGTCTATACCGCCGGCTTCCTGTGAGCCTTCCAGGGTTTTCCAGGAGAACGCCACATAATCCCAGGATATATACAGAATGAATAATGAAACGGGAAACAGTAGGAGGAGAATGCCGATAATGTTGATAATTGCTTTGCCTTTTTCTCCCAGAGGGCGGTAAAAGATATCCACGCGAACATGGCCATCATGCTTCAGGGTATATGCTGCAGCAAGCAGGAAAACGAAGCTGTGCATGTAGATTACCGACTCCTGTAACTGGATATTGCCGATACTGAAGACGTAGCGCATGACTACAATTATGAATGTGACCAGCACCATAAAGAGGGTTAGCCAGGAGATCGAGCGGCCAGTCCATTCGCTCAGGCCATCCAGCAACCGAACGGTTGTTGCCATCAGATTATTATTTTTCATAGTCCCTGTTTCTTCTATTTGGGAGCCTTTGAATAAGTCCATTGTATTCTCTGTAGCCACCCTTCGGGGCTTTCATAGAGACCGGATCTCAGCGTTAACGATTTTCGACGTACAACCAGTATGTCTGTAATCGTTGCCTTGAAATCCAATCCCTCTGAAAGCCAGAGGCGCAAGGGACTTGTTCAGAGGCTCCTTGATTCTTATCTTCAGGATTATATTCTCGTTTCGGAGTATACCAACAAAAAGGTTGCTTAATCAGGTTGTTAACTTCACTTTAACGGGGATAACTGCTGCAACTTTGCTCAATATCCGTACAATAGGCCAATCAAAAGATCCAAGAGAGAATCGACATGTCAGAATGGTTACTGGAGAAAGAGCTGAAGCCCCTCGAAGGCTGGAAGCTGACCGCCTTTTCTGTTGCGGTAACTGAACGCATGTACCCTAACTTTGCGCTTTTTTCCCGGCTCCTGGAGTTTGGTGATAGTGCACAGGTGCGGGCAATTCTCGACGGTGTCTGGAACCATCTCAGCAATTCGGGTGCCAGGATGAACTTCGAGGTTCAGCAGGCGAATGTTGAAGACAATATGCCGGATCTGGAAGAGTTTGATATGTATGGGGCATCACCAGCCCTGGATGCGATGGTGGCTTTATTTTCCTGTATTAACTGCTTGCTGGAGCCTAACCGTACTGAAGCATCAAATATTGGCAACCTGTCGCAAGAGTGTGTTGCAACCTTTATAGAAGTCACCGCAGAAACACAGCTGTCCGATGAAGAGTTACTTAAACACATCAATAATCACGAGATGTTGTTGCAGGAAGAAGCCTTCCAGGAAGAGGTTATCGAGCGCCTCAAGGCTGTTACGAATCCATCTGCCGCCTTCATCGCTGAGCTCAGGGCTCTGGCTAGCAATGACGGAGTCAGCAATATCGGTGTGAGTGACGACTGATGCTCAAGTTTGGATTGCTGCTGTTGATAGTGCCGGGCCTGGTGCTGATGACCCTGTTCTGGAATGAATTATCAGCGGTCAATGAATGTCTTTCTGGCGGCGGCTCCTTTGATTACCTTAATCAGTATTGTGATCAACAGCTGAGCCACCCCTTCGTACCATTTTCAGAACGAAATCCAATGTTTGTCAATCTGACGATGCTGGCTTCAGGATTCGGCTTTCTGCTCTGTTTGTTTGCACTGTATGTGCGTGCAAAGTAACGATTGATAGGTATTGGATTGATGAAACGCTTCTGGCTGGGGCTTTTACTTGCGTTGATTGTTGGTGTCTTTTATAGCTGGTTGCAGGCACCTGCCTGGCTGGAAGAGTGGAACAGCACCAGCCAGGAAGTAACTGAACAGCAGCGCAGCGCAGGGCTACAGTATGGCCAGTCCCATGATCAGCAAGCCTGTCTGGATCAAGCGTTACAGCAGTTTGATAGCTGCAAGGAATCGGGCTATAGCTGCACCGTCAGTAATGGTATTTACCTGCGTGCCTGCTGGCAGGAGAGTCAGCCTACTATGGCTTTCTGTGAAGGGGTTCCTGCATTTAGTGAATCGCCCAGCGAGGATGACAAAGCCTGGGCGAAGGATAGCTGCTTTGAATTAGGCATTAATGCACAGGGCTGTCGATTATTAATGCGCCAGAAACAGCAATTATGCAGTACCCCGAAGTCCTAGAAGTTTCTGAAAATTTCCCGTTATAAAGTGGCGGATGATAGATCTGCTTATATAGCCTGTTTTTGCTGAATCCTAGCAGGCCCTAGCCATTAATCCGTAATCCCGTTGCCTTCCCTGTACTCCTTGATAACCTATAGCCTGAGTGACCTGCAGCGGCCGTACCCATACAACCGCAGAAGCCAGCAGCGATACCTATATGTTCCAGTCATGATTGATCGGTTAGTAGAGAAGATGCTAAGGGATGTGGATAAACTGCAGCAAGAATATCTGATTCTGGCCAGGGCTATTGATGACTAGATGTGTAATTCAGGCAGGCTACCCGCTGTAGCCTGCCTGTTTGAATTGATTTTCTCTGAGACGTTAATCTTCGTTGAATGTAAGTACCAACTTACCGCAAACATGTCCCTGAGAGCTCAAATGAAAGGCATCGCTGACTTCCATCGCCGGGTAGCTGCCCGCCAGATGCAGGTGTAGTTTTTCATCGGCAGCCAGAGTTGCTATCTGGCTTAGTTGTTGAGCATTCGATTCACAGCGGATGGGGAGTACTTTAAGCCCCTTGGATTCACCTGCGGCAATGACCGCATCTTTGGTGACCGAAGGCAGGGTTACCATCGTACCGGAAGGCTTCAGGCAAGCCAGTGCATTAATCGCGGTATCACCACCGACACAATCAATAATCAGATCCATGCCGCTCACCACATCGGCGGCTTCCTGCTGATTATAATTAACCAGATGCTCGACCCCCAGTCCCGCGAGGAACTCATGATTATGCAATGAAGCGGTGCCGGTAACATGGGCGCCGCTCCATTTAGCAAGCTGAACTGCAAGATGACCGACACCGCCAGCAGCACCCAAAATAAGTACTTGCTGGCCTTGCTGCAGGTTGCCTTTATCAAATAAAGCCTGCCATGCTGTAAGGCTGGCGGTGGGGAGACCGCCTGCCACAATCAGGTCTACTGCGTCGGGTAATTTTGTAACCTGATCAGCAGGTGCGGCAATATATTCTGCATAGCAAGCGGCGCGCTCAGGAAAGCGGATCAGGCCGAACACCGCATCGCCGACGTTAAACTGACTGTTGCCGGCGTCTTCGACAACGCCGGAAAACTCCCAGCCTGGCACAAAAGGCAAATCACCAATAAAGGCACTGGCACCGCCTCCGGAGCATGTTTTCCAGTCGATCGGGTTTACCCCGACAGCGGTTGTTTTTACTAATATTTCACCTGGATTCAGCTCAGGTTTAGGTAACTCTTCGTACTGTAATACCTCGGGGCCACCAAATTGATGAATTCTGATCGCTTTCATGGATAACTCCGGTTGCATGTTAATAGGGCTAAAGGGCAGCGAAACATTCACTGTGCTGCAGTATAATTTGCCGCATATTCACATAAAGTTATAGGCTAAACCAGCCACTTGTGCCGGATATTTCTGTTAATCTTGTTGTTCTACAACAATAAACAGGGTAATACGATGTATCTTATTTTGGCTGAACAGCTATTGATGTTAGGCGGTTTGGGAGCGTTTTTGGTTTCATTGGTTCTCTACGTCGTGCGTACCAAAGATATTAAGTCGCTACTGGTTTTCTGGCAGGCGACAATAGAGTTTACCAAGCAAGAATTCATCATTAACCGGGTGGGTTTGTCGCTGATGGTGCTGGCGGTCATTTTAAGATTTTATAACCACTTCATGGCGTGAGAGTTAAGGGTAAAAAATGAAAGGAAATCCAATCAGGGGTGCGGGATATTTCTTCCGTGGCTTGACGATGTTACCGGAGAAGGGCATTAGACACTTTGTGCTAGTGCCACTGATCATTAATATTTTGCTGTTTTCCGGGGCGATCTGGTTGTTGATGGATCAGATGGGCTACTGGATTGATTATTTACTCAATAAGTTGCTGCCGGATTGGGAGTGGTTACAGTTTCTGCGCTATATCCTTTGGCCGCTGGTGGCGGCGCTCGTGCTGATCATCGTGTTCTACAGTTTCAGCGTGGTAGCGAATATTATTGCGGCGCCCTTTAATGGCATCCTCTCTGAGAAAGTGGAGCAACGCCTGCGCGGTAACACCGTCACTGATGAGGGCTGGAAGGCTGTTATTGCGTTGATTCCGCGTACCGTTGGCCGTGAAATAGCCAAGCTGATGTACTTCCTGCCGCGCTTCCTGTTTCTCTTGGTGCTGGCATTTATTCCGGTGATTGGCTGGGTTGCCCCGGTGTTATGGTTCCTGTTTGGCTCCTGGATGATGGCAATCCAGTACTGCGATTATCCCATGGATAATAATAAGGTTAGCTTCAGGGATATGAAGGACTACCTGAAAGATCGCCGGATGACTTCTTGTGGCTTCGGAGGGCTGGTATCTGTTGGCTTGATGGTGCCGCTGGTTAATCTTCTGGTGATGCCGGCAGCGGTAGTGGGGGCGACAATTTTCTGGGTAGAAGAGTATGCCAATGACCATGGGGAGATAGATCTTTCCGGGTTTGGCAGAGATCGGCTGAGTGGTCAGTCGTCTGATCGTATAGGTTCTGAATAGAAAGTAGCTAGTGGCTAGATCGCAGCAAAAAGCGCTGCTTGCTAGTCGCTAGGAAAAGCCTTCTAATCAGGAAGTGTGCAAGATAAGGGGAAGAAGCTTGGTTAGCGATTGTCTTTGCATCACTAGCTCATCTGCATAGAGTCTTAACCGACACACTGTTTACACAAAAAACGCACCTTTGGGTGCGTTTTTCATCTAGTCACTAGCGGCTCGATTAATCCTGATGTTCGTCAACCAGCAGGCTGCCGTCATCCTTATGTTGGATATTGGTGATCAGCTCCGTCGGGAAGTGGCAGCTGAATGTGCTGCCCTTGCCCGGCTCACTCTGAATAGTCAGGTGGCCGCCATGGCGCAACATCACATGCTTTACAATGGCCAGCCCCAGGCCGGTGCCGCCGCTATCTGAAGAGCGGCTCTCGTCCACCCGGTAAAAGCGTTCCGACAAGCGTGACAGGTGTACGCTATCAATGCCCGGACCGTTGTCCTTCACGGCAAAGTGAGCACCACTTTTATCCACCCACCAGCGTATTAGAATCTCTCCGCGTCGCTGGGTGTAACGTACCGCGTTGAACAGCAGATTTGAAAAGGCGCTATAGATCTCAGTTTCCTGGCCTAACAGAACGTGTTGCAGGTCAACCTGCAACTCAAACTGATGCTGCTTATCTTTATTTAGTGACAAGGCATCTTCATGAATCCGCTGGATAATCGATTGCACCGGGACGGGGAGTTCATCAGAAAGGTGCGGACTGGCTTCAAGTCTCGACAACAGCAACAGGTCTGCTACCAAGTTTTCCATCCGTCGGGATTGATTTTCCATCTGGCTGAGACCTCGCCGTAGTGGCCTGGGTAGCTCCTGGTCAAGAAAGGTTTCAAGATAGCCGCGAATTACTGTCAGAGGGGTGCGCAGCTCGTGAGAGGCATTGGCAACAAAATCCTGACGTGTCTGCTCCAGCTGGTTAATACGGGTAATATCCCGCGCGACCAGTATGCGGTTGCCAGCACCGAATAGCGTCAGTTGATACTCAAGGGATACGCCTGAATCAATAGGCGAGGGTAGCTGTAGCGGTTCACTGTAGTTTTGCTTACGGTAATAGCGAATAAAGCGCGGATCGCGTAGTAGGTTCATTACCGAATGGCCTCGATCCGTCTGCACTTTTAAGCCCAGCAAGTGATTAGCCGCGCGATTCCACCATTCAAGGTTGTTGTGGCTATCGATAATAACAATGGCATCGCTCAGTGCAGCAGAAGACTCCTGAAAGCGGATAATAACCCGGCGCAGGGATTGGGTGCGTGTTTTATTGCGGCTCTGCTCGCGGGACATTTCATCAAACAGTTCGCCCCAATGGCCGGTGCTTTCTGGCAGGTCACTGTGTTCTCTGCGCATTAACCATGCTTGCAGGCGGATGAATTGCCTGGCCTGTAACAACGCCCAGACAAACAAGGTGATACACAGTATCCAGTCCGGATAGCCAACCACCAGTCCGACTATCAGGGCAACAAATACTGTCAGAAACAGGTTGCCGTAAATCGAGTGCCGGGTGTTGTACATTAGTCTGTCTCAGGCGGTTTGGGAGGAGAAACGGTAACCGGTACCGCGCACGGTTTGTATCAGATAATCGTGGCGTTTACCCAACGCTTTACGCAGCCGACGGATATGCACATCGACGGTGCGCTCTTCAACATAGACATTTCCCCCCCAAACCAGATCCAGTAACTGGCTGCGGGAATAGGCCCGATCCTGATGCGTCATAAAGAACTGCAGCAAGCGGAACTCGGTAGGGCCTAAGTCAAGGGGGTGTAATTCAGAACTTACCCGGTGAGAAACCGGATCCAGGGTTAAACTGTCGATGGTTATCGGCTCTTCAATGCCTTTGGGCGTGGCCCGTCGCAGCACGGTTTTCAAGCGGGCGACCAACTCACGGGGCGAGAACGGTTTGGTGATGTAGTCATCAATACCGGATTCCAGCCCTTTGATCTTATGCTCTTCCTCACCTTTGGCGGTGAGCATGATAATCGGGATATCCGCAGTGAGTTCGTCTTTACGCAGGCGGCGGGCAAACTCGATACCACTGGTGCCAGGCATCATCCAGTCCAGCAACACCATATCCGGTTTGACGTCGACGATAAGTCCATGGGCAGCCTGAGCCGAATCAGCTTCGAGGCACTCGTATCCCGCCATTTCTAGCGCAACTGCGATCATCTCGCGAATCGGAGCTTCGTCATCAACTATCAGAACGCGTTTACTGGATGGCATGCTCTATCCCTCATTAATCCATAATACTGACGCTCGTATTAGATTATGAAACTGTTACAGAAATATGACAAACAGCGTAATTTAGCGACTAATCGTTACAGATCCGGAAACTTCATCAAGGGATTGAAATATCCGGGCCTTCCGGTCTAGCCAAGCAGGTAGTGTAGCAGCAGGCCACAGAAAACAGCCATGCCGGCATAATGGTTATTCAGGAACGCCTTAAAGCAGAGTTCCCTGTCGCGATTGCGAATCAGGCGTTGCTGATAAATGAATAATCCAGCCATGACTGCCAGACCTAAATAGAACCAGAATGACAGTTGCAGCTGGTTCGCCAGTAACAGCATGGTAAGCAG
Source organism: Amphritea sp. (assembly GCA_036960915.1). Classification (GTDB taxonomy): domain Bacteria; phylum Pseudomonadota; class Gammaproteobacteria; order Pseudomonadales; family Balneatricaceae; genus Amphritea. The sequence goes on along the minus strand of JBALVQ010000007.1, from coordinate 27,697 downwards.
GGTACTGGCCTGGAGGATGCCTACTATAAGCTTGTCCATATCTCCGAATAAAACGGCGGTAGATTTAACCCCAATACGGATGTCGTCATCGCGATCGACCATGGCATACATGGTGTCATAGGCGACCGTCCAGAGTACGGTTGCTATATAGATCAGCCAGGCATACTGCGGGATAGATTCAAGGGTCGCGCTGAATGCCATCGGTACTGCCCAGGCGAAGGCCATCCCCAATACAACCTGAGGCAGGTGGGTATAGCGCTTCATAAAGGGGTAGCTGGCGGCGAGGGCAACCCCGCCAAATGACAGCAGAATCGTCATCTTGTTGGTAAACAGTACTAGTATAAATGCCAGCAGGGTAAGCCCTGCAAAAAGACAGAGGGCTTCTTTTGCCGTCGCTTTTCCGGCTGGAATAGGGCGCTGCGCGGTACGTTTCACATGGCCATCGATTTTACGGTCGGCGAAATCATTGATGACACAGCCGGCGGAGCGCATCAGGAATGTGCCCAGGCAGAATATAATCAGTAGCTCAACCGTCGGAATTCCCTCGGCGGCAATCCACAAAGCCCAGAGCGTCGGCCAGAGTACCAGATAGGTGCCAATCGGTTTGTCGATTCGCATTAACTGGCCGAAGGCGTTCAGCTTCTGTTGTAGTTCTGAGTAGGCTTGTGCGTCTTGCTGCATCTTCAGTTATCCTGGTGCGGGGTTACCGGATAGTTTACCTGTAGTAGCGCCGGCAGGAAAACCTCGCATACCAGCAGCGGTTTTCCCGATAGTTCAAACACCGATCGTCTCGCCCAGACCGTTTCACCGTTAGTCAGTTTTAGCTTGCTGACCTGCAAGGGGCCGCGCTTCATTGTTGGATCACGGAACAGTATCGTCCCTAGGGAGCGGGAGCCAATGAAGTTCAGTTCGCGCTGTTTACCGGTTAGGGTTGAAGCCGGAATGATCGAGCGTGCAAACACCCAGGGCTGGCCATTACCAATCAACTGCACTTCACGAATAATCGCCAGTTGGCGGGTCGGGATTTTGAGTGCTTTTGCCTCTGAGCGGGTCGGGCGATACCAGCCCTGACGGATAACCTCTACGCGGAAATCCCCATGGCTGGCTTCTATTAATCGCTGGGTCAGGGAGCCGGGGTCCAGCAACCATTTACGCCAAATCAGTGGCGCATCAGTCGTAGCTGGCCTGCGCAGGCTGTACCAGCGAACATCAAAACTGTTTTTGGTTAAGGCTGAAGGGATCGGCACGTTAAATTCTCGATAACAAAAACTGGCGCAATCTTACCATCTATAGCGGGCAAAAGTATTGGCCTGAGATCAGGCTTTGGTGAGTGTTTCTATCGGCATTGAATAAACGAATTTTTATCTAAATAGAGTCTGCATAATACACAGGGAGTTATGTAACTGGCGGATGCCGCCATAGTTGATGGCTATGCCTTTGCTGCTGACATACAGTATTATGCCCCGAGTTATGTTTTCCTGTTCGATGCCGGTGTGTTTAGCGAATGCTTTTGTGCTGCATGGCGATCAGCAACAGAATAGTTTTTTCAGGGTAGCTTTTTATGCAGAATGAAAACCCAGTGGTGTCAGTAGATGCTGTGCGTAACCTGACTCAAGAATGGGTAGAAACCATCGTTGTCGGCTTGAATCTATGTCCGTTTGCGGCGCCGGTCGTGAAGGACGGTTCGCTTCGCTACGCGGTTTCAGAGGCCATGGATGCTGAGGCTCTGGTGAAGGATTTTCTAAGTGAAGTTGAGTTGATCCAGCAAGCGGAAGAGGAGGATGTTGCGACGACGTTGTTTATTGTCCCCCGCATGCTGGAGGATTTTTATGATTATCTGGATATGCTGGCACTGTTTGAAGAATTGCTGCAAGACGCCGGGTTGAATGGTGTATTACAGTTGGCCAGCTTTCATCCCGGCTATTTGTTTGGCGGGGTTCCCGCTGAGGATATCAGCCATTGGACCAACCGCTCGCCGTATCCGGCATTTCATATTATTCGCGAAGCACAGATGAGCCGGGCGCTGGCAAGCTTTAAATATCCGGAAGAAATCCCTGAGCGTAATATTCAACTGCTGCGCTCTCTGGGTAGAGAGGGGCTTATCGAGCGATTTCCACCGCTTGCTGACTATATTGTTGGTTAGCTATGTCTGAGGTTAACTATGCCGCAAGTTAAAGCTGCTCATGGGCTACGACGCGGTTGCGGCCTTGTTCTTTTGCCTTGCTAGAGGGCCTGATCAGCCTGTTCGATCAGTTTTCTGGGAGAGCCGCCAGTGTGTGATGGAATGACGCAGGCAATACCCAGGCTGGCGGTGACCGGTTGGTTTTTTGAGCCGGCAGGGGTAGCACTCAGTTGGCTGATTTTGTTAGCCAGTACTTGCGCACCGGCCAAGTCGGTTTCAGGCAGCAGAATGCTGAACTCTTCTCCGCCGTAACGACTGACGATATCCTGTACCCGCCGGGCAGATTCCTTGATCGCCTGGGCAACCTGTCGAAGGCAACTATCGCCACGATTTTAGCGGTTGGGATATGGTTACGTCAGGAATACGAGTGCGAATATTAAATACATCACTGGCCAGCTCGGTGATGCTTTCAGTAGAGCCAACGTAGCTACCCATATCCGAGGAGTGTTCAACCAGTCGCCATTCAACCTTGTGCAGGAGGTTATTACTGCTTAACAGTTGATACAGTGCATAGCTGTATTGGCAGTTAATATCTCCGTAGACGACATAGTTTGCCATGCAAATAATCCCTGTATTGCTTATAACCGATTTAGTATAGAGCGTTATCGGCCGTTTAGTCTTTCAGCGAACAATATGACAACTTTAACAGTTTCTGTACAAGGCAAATAACCTATACAGAGTGCGTAAGAATTACGCTAGAATTTGCATCTTGTGGCTTTTAGAGGGCGTGACTACGTGATTAATGCTGCAAGCTCGTAGCGACCAGTGCTGTACGCTGAATGAAGTATAAAAAATTGGATGGTGGGAACGCTTTTGTTAAAGCACAGAGAGAAAGCACCGGTGAAGCCTGGGCGTAAAGGGACAGCAAGAGTGGGAATAGCTGTTTGCGATATGAAAGGCAGCCTTTGGGAGCTTGACGCAGAGTTTTTAGGTTATATGAAGGAGATGACTCCAGGATGGAGTGGCGGTGATTTACCGGAGGATGTGATGGCAACGTTGAAGAATACAGGTTGTTATCAGGCCGTCGATATGAGATTGCAAGCAGAGCCCAAAGGAGATGGAAAAGTATTGTTAAAGCTGCAAAAAGTATTTTAATTTTTGAAAATTAGAAAGGCAGCCAGTGGCTGCCTTTTTATGTAAAGGGTCCTATTCAGGATTCGCTATCGCGTACCGTTTTCTTAATCTCTTTCAAACTGCTGTGGCGCACATCTGTCCCACTCACCAGGTAGATCAGGTGTTCAGCCATATTGCGGGTATGATCACCAATCCGCTCCAGGCTGCGAAGCACCCAGATAACATTCATCACACTGGAAATAGTGCGCGGGTCTTCCATCATGAAAGTCACCAGAGAGCGCATGGCGGAGCGGTATTCCTGATCGACCGCTTTATCCTGCTTGGCAACCTGATAGGCTTGCTCGGCATCACTGCGGGCAAAGGCGGTCAGGCTGTCTTTCAGCATCTCCCGTACCAGGTTACCAATATGGCGCACTTCCTGATAACCGCGAGACTGATTACCTGACTCCGCCAGTTCGATTGCGTGGCGGCAGATACGGCTGGCTTCGTCGCCGATTCGTTCCAGATCACTGATTGTTTTGCTGATCGCAATGACTAGACGCAGATCCGCTGCTGCAGGTTGGCGACGGGCAATAATTCGGGTGCACTGCTCATCGATCATCAATTCCATATCATTGATTGCTTTATCGTTTCTACGGCCCTGTTCGGCCTGCTCGATATCGCCGTTAATCAGTGCATCAACAGCATCATTCACCTGGCGCTCGACAATGCCACCCATGGTTAGCAGTTCGGTGCGGATCTGTTCCAGCTCTTCATTGAAGCGCTGGGAGATATGGGTACTGTGGTGATCCTGTTCGTAAGCCATTGTAATCTCTCCTCTAAATCCGCGTATTAACCGTAACGGCCAGTAATATAGTCTTCAGTCTGTTTCTTCTCAGGATTGGTAAACAGTGTATCAGTTACACCGAACTCAATCAGATCACCCATGTACATAAAGGCGGTGTAGTCTGAAACCCGTGCAGCCTGTTGCATGTTGTGGGTAACGATTACGATAGTGAAATCTTTCTTCAGTTCGTGAATCAGCTCTTCGATCTTTAGCGTGGAGATCGGATCCAGCGCCGAGGCTGGTTCATCCAGCAACAGAACTTCAGGCTTAACCGCGATGGTGCGGGCGATAACCAGACGCTGTTGCTGACCACCTGACATGCCAAGCGCGCTCTCGTGCAGACGGTCTTTGACTTCATCCCAAAGGGCTGCAGATTTAAGCGCCCATTCCACGGTTTCGTCAATAACACGCTTCTTGGTGATGCCCTGAATACGCAAGCCGTAGGCAACGTTTTCATAGATGCTCTTGGGGAAAGGGTTCGGCTTCTGGAATACCATACCCACGCGGCGGCGCAGATCGGCTACATCCACTGCACGCTTGTAGATGTTCATACCGTCCATGTTGATTTCACCGGTAATAGAGCAGCTGTCCACCAAATCGTTCATGCGGTTGAAACAGCGCAGTAGCGTTGATTTACCGCAGCCAGACGGGCCGATAAAAGCGGTAACTCGGTTTTGTGGGATAGTCATATTAATACCGTGCAGAGCGCGCTTGTCACCGTAATAAAGCTCAAGATTGTTTACGGTCAGGGCTACGGTTTCATCTTCCAGGCGCAGCGGTTCGTTTTTTTGCTGCATCGCAGAGATATCAATTGCGTGAGTTTTAGCTTCCATAGTCATCTTTAAACCTATCTCTTGCTCGGCTTACATTTCCAGCGCTTTGTATTTTTCGCCAAAGCGGCTGGGTACGGATCGCAATAAGCTAACGAGTAATTTCGTATTCATAGCTTACATTTCCAGCGCTTTGTATTTTTCACC
>JBALVQ010000007.1:0-22538 GCA_036960915.1 Amphritea sp. | reverse complement strand
TTAACGAGTAATTTCGTATTCATAGCTTACATTTCCAGCGCTTTGTATTTTTCACGGAGGTGGTTTCTTATCGCAATTGCAGAAAGGTTCAGCAAGGCGATTACTGCCACCAGCAACAGTGCGGTCGCGTACACCAGCGGACGAGCTGCTTCAACGTTGGGGCTCTGGAAACCAACATCAAAGATGTGGAAGCCCAGATGCATAAATTTCTGATCCAGATGGACAAATGGATAGTTACCATCCAGCGGCAGGCTTGGCGCCAGTTTAACAACGCCTACCAGCATCAGTGGTGCTACTTCACCGGCTGCCCGGGCAATTGCCAGGATTACACCGGTCATCATTGCCGGGCTGGCCATCGGTAAAACAATCCGCCACAGTGTTTCAAATTTAGTGGCACCCAGAGCCAGGCTGCCTTCACGCACTTCACGTGGAATCCGGCTCAGGCCTTCCTCGGTGGCAACTATCACTACCGGTACGGTAAGCAGGGCCAGTGTCAGTGACGCCCACATCAGGCCCGGGGTACCGAAGGTTGGTGCCGGCTTCGCTTCCGGGAAGAACAGCTCATCGATATGACCACCCAGGAAGTACACAAAGAAGCCCAGGCCAAATACACCGTATACGATAGAGGGTACACCGGCGAGGTTGTTCACCGCGATCCGTATCAGGCGGGTGATGAAGCCCTGTTTGGCATATTCACGCAGATAAACGGCGGCGACTACGCCAAACGGTGTCACCATAATCGACATCAGGATAACCATCATCACGGTACCGAAAATTGCCGGGAAGATACCGCCTTCGGTATTCGCTTCACGGGGCTCATCGCTTATGAACTCCCACAGTTTAGCGGCATAGTGACTGATCTTGGCGAAAACGCCCATATCATTTGAGCGGAATGTTCGGACAATCTTGGACAGGCTGATTTCGATGATCTCACCACCGGATATCTCGGCGCTCAGGCTGTCACGGTTGAAAGCTGTGTAGAGATCCAGCAGGTCCTTCTGCAGTACCTCATAGTCGGCATTGAGTTCAGCACGACGATCATTGATCGCTGCATAGACCGCCGGATCAGTAACACTTTTCAGCTGCAGGGCACGCTCTTTCAGACGCAGTCGCTCAATCTCATAATTGATCGAACCGATTTCATGTTTTTCGATCTGCAGGATCTGCTTGTGGATTTGCTGAGCGCGCTCGATACGCTGTTCCAGGTTGCTCCACAGGGCTTCATATTCGGCTGTCTTGTCGTAGCCGTCGTAACTGCCAACCTGCTGGTCGTTTTCTTTCACTGAGCGCAGGTAGCCATAGAGATTACCCCATTCTCGACGCTCTGCCGCGAACAGCATTTCAGGGTACTGTTTATCGGACAGGTGATAGTCCAGTGCCCAGGTAAAGTCCTGACCTAACACATCGCGGTTACCCACCTTCATCAGGTAGCGGGTCAGGAACTCTTTATCGGTTGGCAGGCCTTGTATACCGGCCTCGCTCAGCTGGCTGGTAAGCACCTCGTTGGATTCAACCACTTCACCGATAATGCGGACACTGTTGCCACTGCTGTTGTATTGCGCCTGCAGGATGTCAGCAGGCCAGAAGTGGCTCAGACCACGCACTGCAATCAGCGATAGAAGGCCGACTACCATGATAATACAGATGGCAACGGCCCCGGCATTCAACCATATCCATGGAGAGCCGGATTTAGTCCATTCACGCAGGGAGATATTCATTGCTCAAATAGTCCTCAATCAATCAGCTTAAAGTGAACCGTACTTCTTGCGTAAACCACATTGAGTCGGATGTTGTCTATTCTCATTGCTCGAATAATCCTTAATCAATCCGTTTAAAGTGAACCGTATTTCTTGCGCAGTCGTTGCCGGATGATCTCAGCCAGGGTGTTGACTACGAAGGTAAACAGAAACAATACAAAGGCGGCCAGGAACAAAATTCGGTAGTGGGTACTGCCCACCTCGGATTCCGGCATCTCTACTGCAATATTTGCCGCCAGGGTGCGCATGCCTTCAAAAATATTCATATCCATAATTGGCGTGTTACCGGTGGCCATCAGGACGATCATGGTTTCACCAACCGCCCGGCCCATACCGATCATCACCGCGGAGAAGATACCAGGGCTTGCGGTTGGCAGTACCACTCGGGTGAGTGTCTGCCAGGGAGTAGCACCCAACGCCAAAGAGCCGAAACTGAGGTGTTTCGGTACTGCGAAGATTGCATCCTCGGTAATGGAGAAGATGGTAGGGATGACGGCAAAGCCCATCGCTATACCCACTACCAGAGCATTACGCTGGTCGAAGGTGATGCCCAGGTCGTTGCTCAGCCAGCTGCGCATATTGCCATCAAAGAACAGGGTTTCGATACCACCACTGAGCCACAGGCTGAACAGGGTGCTGAGAATAATAACCGGTATCAGCAACAGTGCGTCCCAGCCATCGGGAATCAGGAAGCGTATGCGTTGTGGCAGCTGAGCCCAGCCGTAGCCGAAGGCGAGTACTGCAAATGGCACTATGATCAGGATGGCAAAGATGCCCGGCAGATTCTCTTCCATAAAGGGTGCCAGCCAGAGACCGGCCAGGAAACCAAGAATGACGGTCGGCAGCGCTTCCATCAGTTCTATAAATGGCTTCACCTTGCGGCGCAGTCCCGGCACCATGAAGTAAGCGGTATAGATAGCACCGCAGATCGCCAGCGGAGTCGCCAGAATCATGGCGTAGAAGGCTGCTTTCAGGGTACCGAATGCCAGCGGCATCAGGCTATATTTTGGTTCGAAGTCGTTATTGGCGGCAGAGGACTGCCAGATGTATTTCGGCTTTTCATGACCTTCATACCATACTTCACCCCACAAGCCGCTCCAGGATACTTCCGGATGCTCATTCTCGATGTGCATGAACTTCAGCTGGTCGCCGGCTTCGATCAGGATCGCATTCGCTCGTGGCGCCATGGCGATCATACTGGCGTTGGCCGCTGCTACCTTCTCAGACAGGACATTGGTTTCTGCGGTGGTGTTAAACAGGCGCAGGGTACCTTCACTGTCGATTGTGGCAAAGCCCTTACGGCGGTGCTCAATCGTAAGGTCGATAACGGGGTTGTTGCTCTGTTTAAAACTGCGGATCTTGGTCAGTTGCCACAGTCCCTGGCTGTTACGCACCAGGAACCATTGGGATACCTCACCCTGTTCATTACCCAGTAACAAGGCAGAACCACCCAGCAACAGGTCGAAGGTGGTAATCTTGCTGTCGGAAGCATCCAGTAGCTGGCTGACAACCGGCTCAGCTTGATTTGCCAGGTTCAGTACAGCGACTTTGCCGTTTTCACCGGCAATCAGCATCCATTGCAGGTCTGGCATCAGCAGCAGTTTATTGGCCTCAATATTGAGTTTTGGCAACGCGGTGGATTCGCTTTCCAGCTGCACGTCACCGGTAAACAGATTTTCTTCCAGAGTCAGGAAGACGGCATTAAGGGAGTCATTGTTGCCACCAATCAGCGCGTAACTACCCTCATCGCCATTGATGGCCAGTAGTTCCAGAGGAGAATCACTAACGGTGATCAGTCTTTCTCCCAGTGGCGAAATGATGCTTGGCGTTATTACCCGCTGACCATCAGGGTAGCTGGATTTGTAGTCATGCTTATATACCAGTGCCTGACCATTACTCAGGCCCAGGGCAAAGATGCGGCTGTTTTCAGAAGCCAGGGCAAAGCTGGTTACGCTAACGCCTGCAGGTATAGTGGCCTGGCTTTGCTGAATCACTTCGCCGTTCAGGGCGTTGAAGAACAGGATCTCGCCGCTGTCACTTACCCGTAGCCCAATCTCCGCTTGTTCTTCCAACGCCAGGTAGAGGCTCTCACCAGAGCCGGGCAGCGCATAAGGTTCAACAACCTTACCGTTATGCTCCCAGGGATGAATTTCAGCGGACCTAAACATCGGTATTACTTCATACAGAAGATAGAAGAAAATCAGCAGGATAGCGATTATGACGCTGATGCCGCCCAGGGCTATCCCGACACTGGCAACCTTATCTTTAAGGGCGCGGAACTTACGACTGCGGCGGGCTGCCGGCGTATCGAAATCCAGATCAGGAATAACGGAGCTGTTCTCAATATTCATGACACTTCTTCGAGGTTAAAAGCTACGAGATTAAAAGACTATGTCTGTTAAGATAAACCAGCAATATGACAGCTATGTTACAGGGCTGTCATAAAACGGTTATAAAGCAATAAAGGAGCCCGTGGGCTCCTTCATATCAGACCAGACATAAGGTCTGTGAAGAGAGGTCGTATTACAGACCCAGCGCCTTCATCTGCTTTTCAACCAGGGCTGCCGGCATTGGGATGTAACCATCCTTTACTACAACTTCCTGACCTACCTTAGACATTACCATCTTCAGGAATTCACGCTCCAGCGGGGCCAGATCCTGACCAGGCTTCTTGTTCACGTAGACGTACAGTGCACGAGCCAGAGGGTAAGAACCGTTCAGGGCATTTTCCGGTGTCGGTGCAACGAAAGCACTGCCTTCTTTCTTGGTCAGTGGCAGGGCTCGTACTGAAGAGGTCTTGTAACCGATACCGGAGTAACCGATGCCATTCAGGGAGGTGGATACAGACTGAACAACAGAAGCGGAACCTGGCTGCTCGTTGACGTTATCGCGGAAGTCTCCCTTACACAGGGCCTTCTTCTTGAAGTAACCGTAAGTACCGGATACAGAGTTGCGACCGAAGATCTGGAAGCTCTGTGAAGCCAGTGCGCCTGCAACGCCTACACCACCCCAGTTGTTTACTTCCTGAGCCAGGCCACATTTACGAGTGGCAGAGTATATTGCGTCAACTTGTGGGATGGTCATGCCCTTAACCGGGTTGTCCTTGTGTACGAAGACCGCCAGTGCATCGATAGCTACTGCAACAGGTGTTGGCTTGTAGCCGAATTTCTTCTCAAAGGCTTCCAGTTCCTTGTCCTTCATCTTGCGAGACATTGGACCCAGGTTAGAAGTACCTTCGGTCAGTGCTGGTGGTGCAGTTGAAGAACCCGCCGCCTGAATCTGAACGTTAACGTTAGGGTAGTTACGCTTGAATTCTTCTGCCCACAGGGTCATCAGGTTTGCCAGGGTGTCAGAACCAACGCTGGACAGGTTGCCGGATACGCCAGATGCTTTCGTGTAAGTTGGCAGGTTTGGATCCAGCAGATCGGCTGCACTTGCAGTCAGGCAGGTTGCAGTCATGGCAAGCGCAGCAAAAATCTTCTTCATTGGCTTCATTACAGGCTCCAGAGTTTTGAGATTCAGTATCTTTAACAGGAATTCAGTTTTTCATTCGATGATGGGCACTATAGAGCGATTTTGTGACAGCAATGTGACATGGTTGAAATGTTTTTAGGCAATAATCAACAGCGGTAAAATGAAGGGGGCGGAAACATTTTTGTGAAATGCATCGTTTCGCAAGCAGCACAGAATTGAACCAATAAATCATCTTGGGTATCTATATGCCTAATAGTATTTCCAGACTCTGGATGTTGGTAGTAGAATATAGCGCCGTTAATATTTAATCTTAGATCGGAATTTAATAATGATTTCAGCCGATGATCAGGTACTTAAGCCAGAAGGCGAACTCAGTCTTCGTAATCCAGCCATCGCCACTGCCGCCAATATGTTTGGTGATGTTTATGGTGGATGGGTAGCTTCGCAGGCAGTTCTGGCGTCAGAAGTTCGTGCTGCTGAAGTGGCAGAAGGACGGGTAGCAACTGTTTCTATAGGCGCGATGACTTTCATGGCGCCGGTTCTGGAAGGCACGATCCTCAGCTTCTATACAACCATACTGGAGCAGGGCACCAGCTCGATGCGTATCAAAGTTGAGGTTTGGGGCTGCTGTCCAGATGGCCGCGACTTGCGTAAAGTCACTGAAACCGAGTGTGTGCAGGTGGCTATCGATGGCCATGGCCATATTCGGGCGCTGGATTTTGGTCAGTAACATCCTCCGAACAGGTTTTAGTTAACCTTCTTTTCGCAGCCCACTGATTCTCCAGCTAAAAATTGCACTCAAGACAGGTATTCCCGCTCTTGAGTGCAGTCGTGTTATAGCGGCTGCAGGTTAGCGTAGCCGACCACCAGCCATTTACTGCCTTCTGAGTCGAAGTTCACCTGTACCCGGGCCTTGGGGCCCTGGCCTTCGTAGTTGACGACGATACCGTCACCAAAGATAGTGTGGCTAACCCGCTGGCCAAGGATGATCTGGGTGTCGGGTATCTCATTGCCGGCAAACATCGATGACTGAGGCTGTTGACGACTCGCGGTGACCGGACGACGGACGCTGGCATTGAGGCGAACTTCTTCCAGATATTCGTCCGGGATCTCGCGAATAAAGCGCGACGGACGGTTAAATGTCTCGTTACCGTGCATGCGCCGGGATTCGGCATAGGTGAGATAGAGCTTCTGCATGGCGCGGGTGATACCCACGTAGCACAGGCGGCGCTCTTCTTCCAGGCGGCCGGGTTCTTCCATCGACATTTTATGGGGGAACAGGCCCTCTTCAACACCGGCGAGAAATACCAGCGGGAATTCCAGCCCTTTGGCAGAGTGCAGAGTCATTAGCTGAACGCTGTCCTGGTGTTCATCGGCCTGGGCTTCGCCGGCATCCAGTGCTGCCTGATCGAGGAAGGCGGTCAGAGGCGTGGCGTTTGCATTGTCCTCGCTTTCTGGTTCCCAGGTAGAAAGGTATTGCTTGGCGGCGCTGACCAGCTCCTCGAGGTTTTCAATACGTGCCTGGGCTTTTTCACCCTTCTCTTTCATGTGGTGTTCGATCAGGCCTGATTTCTGCACCACATGCTCGGTCTGCTCATTCAGGTCGGTGCCTTCGGTATCCTGATCCATCTGGTTAACCAGATCGATAAACAGCTGCAGGGCATTGCCTGCCCGGGGCGTCAGCTTGTTCAGCTCGATCACTTCGTTGGCGGCGCGCCACATGGAGACCCCTTCCGTACGGGCGTGCAGGCGCACCTCTTCGATGGTTTTACCACCGATGCCGCGCGTCGGAACGTTAATGACCCGCTCCATCGCAGTATCATCTTCGCGGTTACTCAGCAGGCGCAAGTAGGCGAGGGCATTTTTGATTTCCAGACGATCATAGAAGCGTTGGCCGCCATAGATGCGATACGGCATGCCGGAGCGAATCAGGGCTTCTTCAAGTACCCGCGACTGGGCGTTGGAGCGATACAGGATGGCGGACTCACTGCGCAGGTTGCCGTTCCTTACCCAGCTTTCGATCTGATCGACGATAAAACGGGACTCGTCCTGTTCATTGAAGGCGGCGTAGATGGAGATCGGATCGCCTTCGGCGTCTTCGGTCCAGAGTTTCTTGCCAAGGCGTCCCTGGTTGTTGTGGATGACGGCGTTGGCGGCATCCAGAATGTTACGGGTGGAACGGTAATTCTGTTCCAGTTTTACCGTCGTGGTGTCCTTGTAATCGTCGGAGAAGCGCTGGATATTTTCGATCTTGGCGCCACGCCAGCCGTAGATGGACTGATCATCATCTCCCACTGCCATGAGTTTTTCCGGCTGCGGTTTACGCGGATCCATTTCACTGCACAGCAGTTTCAGCCAGGCGTACTGGATGGCGTTGGTATCCTGAAACTCGTCTACCAGCAGGTAGCGGAAGCGCTCCTGATAGTGCTGTAGCAGTGCCGGGTTATGATCGCGTAACAACTCCAGCGAGCGTAACAACAGCTCGCCGAAATCGATCATCCCACCCCGGTCGCAGGCGTCTTCGTAGGCCTGGTAAAAGTGCACCATCATCTGTGCGTTGGGGTCGCCGCCGGCCTCAATATGCCGGGAACGCAAGCCTTCATCTTTCTGGGCGTTGATGTACCACTGGAACTGTCGCGCTGGCCAGCGGCTGTCATCCAGATTCATCTCTTTACCCAGGCGTTTAATCAGGCGTAACTGATCATCCGAGTCCATTATCTGGAAGTTTTCAGTCAACCCGGCATCGCGCCAGTGGGCACGCAGAATCCGGTGGGAGAGGCCGTGGAAGGTGCCTACCCACATGCCGCTGGGGTTAAGCCCCATCAACTCTTCAATGCGGCCGCGCATCTCTTTGGCGGCCTTATTGGTAAAGGTAACCGCCATGATGGAATAGGGGGAAAGACCTTCCGTCTGAACCAACCAGGCAATCCGGTGCACCAGTACCCGGGTTTTACCCGAGCCAGCGCCTGCCAGTACCAGGACGTTGCCAAGAGGGGCTGAAACCGCGTCACGCTGGGCTTCGTTAAGGGAATCGAGGAGGTGAGATACGTCCATAGCGGCTCTTTTATATTAGCTGTATAAATATTCAGTAGGGGATTATAGCCGCGACAGCGGCTAGTGGCTAGAACGAAAGGCAAGCCTTCCTGCTAGACGCAGCAAAAAGCGCTGCTTGCTAGTAGCTAGAAAAGCAAGGTACCCACAAAGGGATTCAATTGAAAACTAATGCTTGTATCTAGCTACTAGCAGTCGAGCTTGCTCGACGTTCTAGCGAGTCGCGTTCTTTGCGACGGTCTCGCTACTTCTTTAAGTAAGGTAAGCTCCCCGGATGCTCGATGCGGCCCAGCAAAATCTGGCGCAGTTCGTCCGGGTCTTTCAATTTTTGCTCGGAATTCTCATCCAGCCAGGGGATCAAACGGGACAGCCAGAAACGCATCGCAGCGGTACGCACCAGTTGTGGCCAGGCCAGATACTCGTTCTCCTCGAATGGGCGCACCGCCGCATAGGCTTCAAGCAGGGCGGTTTCACGTGCGGTATCGACGCTGCCATCGGTATTTACACACCAGTCATTGGCAACAATGGCCAGATCGTATAACAGATAACCGGTACAGGCGTTATAGATATCCAGAATAGCGCTTAGCTTATCGTCCACAAAGAGTGCGTTATCGTAGAACAGGTCGCCATGGATCGCTCCCATTGGAAGCTGCCAGGGTTGTTCGCGTAGCTGATCAAACAGTTTTACTTCGTCCTGTAGTAGCAGTGCATCTGCCGCGCTTAACTTGTGAGCCAGATGACTGGCTTCACGGCGCCACCAGAAAACGCCTCGATGCGCCTGACGCTTCAAATAGAAGTCGCGCCCGGCATTATGCAATTGAGCCAATGCGGTGCCGATCTGGGCACAGTGCTCCGGCTTAAGGGTTTCCAGGTGGTGGCCCTGAAAGCGAGGCTGTAGCAGCGCCGGGCGATTGTGTAAGTTCTTCAGGGCGATGCCATTGCTATCCTGTAGCGGGTAAGGTACCTGAATATTTCGCTCTGCCAGCCAGGTGGTTAACTCAACGAAGAACGGCATCTCTTCCTGGTTAAGCTCTTCAAATAGCGTTAGGACATATTCGCACGGTTCACCCTGGGCGTTCTTCAGGGTGACGAAGTAGTTGGTATTTTCAATTCCACCTTCGATGCCCTGATAGTCGACAAGCTCTCCCAGGTCAAATTCGGTTAAAAACAATTTCAGGTCGTCACTACTGACGCAAGTATATACAGCCATATAATCCAGCTAACTCAATACAAAAGAGGGTTACCAGCTAAACAGAATCCATTTTGGGATCATCAGGCTGGAGTTATCAAAACGATCGTATTCACCATTTCCGGTTGGTACCAGATAATAGGGCTTACCGACAGAAGGTACTACCTTAATTTCCTTTAACTGACCATTGATGCTGTATTCATAGAAAGTGGCCTGTTTGCTTTGGCGAATAATTACTGTCGGTTCATTTTCATCAAACTCGGGTAGCGGCTCGGCGATACTCAGAGGCGAGGTAAGTGGCATAAAAAATAGAACTGCCAGTAAAAGATATTTTTTCATGAAAGACTCCTTGGCTCTGTTGAGTCTGCCTCTTCTGTGAAAGTGGCGAATCGAATATGATGGTGCACTCTTCCTCATCCTGTGAGGTAGGCTAACACTATCCCGTGATGGACGATGACTGCAATACTATGACTGTAAATAACACACCTTTAATCTTAGTCGATGGCTCCTCTTATTTATATCGAGCTTTCTTTGCTTCACAGCAGGCGGACATGCGTACCTCAGAAGGTGTGCCAACGGGGGCGGTGCGCCTGGTTACCAGTATGTTGCGCAGTCTGCTTAAGCAGTATCCTGGCAGTCCGGTAGCGGTGGTGTTTGATGCCAAAGGCAAAACCTTCCGGGATGAAATCTACAGTGATTATAAAGCGCAGCGTCCGCCGATGCCGGATGATCTGCGTCTGCAGATCGAGCCGATCCACAATATTGTCCGCGCTATGGGTTTTCCGTTGCTCTCTGTTGAAGGTGTTGAAGCTGATGATGTGATCGGTACCCTGGCACGCGAAGCCAGCAGCAAAGGCCGTGATATGGTGATCTCTACCGGGGATAAGGATATGGCTCAGCTGGTGGATCAGCATGTTGCCCTGATCAACACCATGAATGATAGCTATATGGATGTTGCCGGTGTTGAAGAGAAGTTTGGTATTCCTCCTGAATTGATTATCGATTACCTGGCGCTGATGGGCGATAAGGTGGATAACATTCCGGGGGTGCCAGGTGTGGGCGAGAAGACTGCGCTGGCGTTATTGCAAGGCATCGGCGGAATTACAGACCTGTATCAAAACCTGGAAAAGATTGCTGCTCTGGGCTTTCGTGGCTCCAAGACGATGGCGAAAAAGCTGGAAGATAATCGCGAAGCGGCGGATCTTTCCTATCTGTTGGCGACAATCAAGACGGATCTGGTGCTGGAGCTGAAGATAGAAGATATTCCTGTGCCAGAAGCAGACAATAACGCGCTACAGGAACTGTTCAGTGAGTGTGAGTTCAAGACCTGGGTACGCGAACTTGCAGAAGGCGATGCTGCTGCAAGCGCTACGGGTATCGACGATGCCGATGTGATTGCGGCGCCGCAAAGCGTTGAATATGAAACGATTCTTGACGAGGCTGCATTTGATCGCTGGTTGGAAGTACTGGAGCAGGCGGAGTTGTTTGCGTTCGATACGGAGACCGACAGCCTCAATTACATGGAGGCCAACTTGATTGGTCTGTCCTTCTCGGTGGAGGCTGGAAAAGCGGCCTACCTGCCGGTTGCCCATGATTATATGGGGGTTCCACAGCAGCTGGATCGTGACTGGGTGTTGGCTAAAATGAAACCGCTGCTGGAGAACGAAAGCTGTAAGAAAGTCGGCCAGCACATCAAGTACGATATGAATGTCCTGGCGCGCTACGGTATCGAGATCAAGGGCGTGGCGTTCGATACCATGCTCGAATCCTATGTCCTCAATTCTATCGCCACCCGACACAATATGGATGCGATGGCGGATACTTATCTGGGCATTAAAACCGTCAAGTTCGAAGAGATTGCCGGTAAGGGTAAAAAACAGCTAACCTTTAACCAGATTGAGATGGAACAGGCCGCGCCTTATGCCGCGGAAGATGCCGATATTACGCTGCGTCTACACCAGACTCTGAACAGTAAGCTGAGCCGGGACGCTGCGCTTGAGAAGGTGTTCATCGATATTGAGCTGCCATTAATTCCGGTGTTGTCCCGGATGGAGCGACAGGGTGCGCTGGTGGATGGCGCTCAGCTGGCACAACAGAGTATGGAGCATGCCTCCCGCCTGGCGGAACTTGAAGCGAAGGCGCATGAATTGGCGGGCAGTCCCTTTAATCTCAGCTCTCCCAAGCAGTTGCAGGAAATTCTGTTTGAACAGCAGAAGCTGCCAGTTATCAAGAAAACCCCGAAAGGTGCGCCATCCACCGCTGAAGAGGTGTTACAGGAGCTGGCTCTGGATTATCCGTTGCCGAAGTTAATTATCGAGCATCGCGGCCTGAGTAAGTTGAAGAGCACTTACACGGATAAGCTGCCACAGATGATTAATCCGGCGACGGGGCGCATTCATACCTCTTATCACCAGGCGGTTACGGCGACCGGACGTTTATCATCGACCGATCCTAACCTGCAAAATATTCCGATTCGCAGCACAGAAGGCCGGCGTATTCGCCAGGCGTTTATTGCACCTGAAGGTTACAAAATGATTGCCGCAGATTACTCGCAAATTGAGCTGCGAATCATGGCGCATCTGTCACAGGATGAGGGGCTGTTAAATGCCTTTGCCCATGGTGAAGATATCCACAAGGCAACTGCCGCCGAAGTGTTTGGCGTGACCCTGGAGCAGGTGAGTATCGAACAGCGACGCAGTGCCAAGGCGATCAACTTTGGCCTGATTTACGGCATGTCGGCCTTTGGGCTGGGCAAGCAACTAGGGATTGGCCGTAATGAGGCGCAGCAGTATATCGATCACTATTTTGCCACCTATCCGGGAGTGCAGCGCTATATGGATGATGTGCGTATCAATGCCGCTGAGAAGGGCTATGTAGAAACCCTGTTTGGGCGGCGTCTCTATCTGCCGGAGATCAAAGCGAGTAACGGTATGCGTCGCCAAGCCGCCGAGCGTACCGCTATCAATGCGCCGATGCAGGGAACGGCTGCGGACATTATCAAGCGTGCGATGGTGAAGGTGGATAACTGGCTGCAGGGCAGTGATAACGGGGCCCGGATGATCATGCAGGTACACGATGAATTGATTCTGGAGGTGCCGGAAGGGGCGGTTGAAAGTGCTTCTGCTCAGCTGGTCGAGCTAATGCAGGGCGCAGCTGAACTGGATGTGCCATTGCTGGTGGAAGCGGGAGTCGGGGTTAACTGGGATGAGGCGCACTAACCCGGTTGCCTGAGTAAAATACTGGGGAACTTTCTTATTTCAGGTTACTCATAACAATGAGAGTCACTTTCACAGTCCTTGCCAAGGTTGTGGCTCTCATTTTAACAAGCATGCGTTGAAGCTCTCAGAATCCCGTGTTCCCCTTACTGATTCCGTGAGCTTCTTTTTTATGTACAGGATGTACGGTATGTCGCGTGTACATGGATGTACGTGAGCGACGATGATTTTATTCTGCGCTCTCTTCTTCCCCTGCATCGTCCAGTAACCAGCTGTCCAGTTGACTGCGTAATTGTTCTACACCGGTTTTCTTCAAAGCAGAAAATGCCTGTATTGTCAGGAGCTCATTGGTGTTTGCACTCAGATCACGCTTTAGCTTGAGTACCGCGTTTTGTACCGGACCTTTTTTCAACTTATCTGCTTTGGTCAAGAGAATATGCAGTGGCATCTGTGCGCTGGTGCACCAATCGATCATTGTCTGATCAAATTCTTTCAACGGATGACGAATATCGACGAGCAGAACTACCCCGCGCAAGCAATCGCGTTGCTGCAGATAGGCATCAAGGTGCTTCTGCCAGTGTTCTTTCATGGCGATGGGGACTTTAGCGTAACCATAACCAGGCAGGTCGACGATACGCACGTTTTCGACATGGGTATCGAAAAAGTTAATCAGCTGGGTACGGCCAGGGGTTTTACTGGTGCGCGCCAGTTTTGCGTTGGTTAATGTATTGATTGCACTGGACTTTCCAGCATTTGAACGACCGGCAAAGGCAACCTCTGCGCCAGTGTCCTGGGGGCATTGGCTAAGTTTGCTGGCACTGGTATTAAAGCGTGTCAGGTGGTATTGAATTTGAGGTTGGGACATATACTTTTTGCCTATCTGTCTGACTAAACAGACTTAATCGTTCCAGTTTGTGTGGATATTAGGTTATAATGCTGCCGAAATTCTACCTGTGACTGGAATATTACTCTAGTCCCGGGTGTTGGTGGGGTCGCCCTGTTTTAATCTGATGAGGGTCAGGTTTTAGCAGAAACCGTTCGCAATTTATAGCAAGAGTCTAGGTTAGTCGATGAATAAACTACTGATCGCCTTACTGGTAAGCGTGGGTATCACGGGTGTTGCACATGCGGCGGGTGATGCTGCTGCAGGACAAGCCAAAGCAGCAATCTGTGCTGCATGTCATGGTGCAGATGGTAATAGCGCTGTGGCAAACTTTCCAAAGCTGGCAGGCCAAAACGAGCGTTACCTGTTGAAGCAGATGAAAGAAATTAAAGAAGGCTCCCGTCAGGTTGTTGAGATGACAGGCATGCTGACTAACCTGAGTGATCAGGATATGGCAGATATTGCTGCGTTTTTCTCTGCCAAGAACGTTCAGGTAGGTGCTGCGGCTGCAGACCTGGTTGAAGCGGGTGAGAAAATCTATCGCGCTGGTATCGCGGATAAGGGCGTTGCTGCTTGCACAGCATGTCATTCTCCAACAGGTGCCGGTAATGATGCGGCAGGCTTCCCACAGATTGGTGGCCAGCATGCGGCTTACACCGAGAAGCAGCTGAAGAGCTTCCGTACAGAAGAGCGTACCAATGATCCGTCTCGCATGATGCGTGATATTGCCGCAAAACTGAGCGAGAAAGATATTAAAGCGGTTGCTAGCTACATCCAGGGTCTGCACTGATTCAGTCCTGATTAAAGAAAGGCAGCTTAAGCTGCCTTTTTTTATGTACAGGATGTACGGTATGTCGTGAGCACATGGACGTGCAAGAACGACGATGTACAGGATGTACGGTATGCTGCAAAGAGCCATGGGTGGCGGTGCAGCGATATGTTCAGGATGTATGGTACGTCGCAAGTACATGGATGTACTGGAGCGACGATTGATAAAAAATTGGAACCTGTCGTATTTTACAGAGTCACTAACAAATTGATTCTGTTTTGGTTTTGGAGAATACATGATGTTGAAGAAACTTGGTCTAAGCATGCTGCTGATGTGTGTGCCATTTCTGCTTAATGCTGCGGAGTCGCAGCAGTATAAGAGCGGTGAGCATTTTATTGAACTGCAGTTCCCGGTTGCGACGGCCGATCCGTCCAAGGTTGAGGTGGTTGAAGCGTTCGGATACCTGTGCCCGCATTGCGCCAATTTTGAGCCTATTTTGCATCACTGGTCTCAGAAGCAGGCAGGTAAGATCAATTTTGTCCGCCTGCCTGTCGTATTCAGCCGTTCCTGGGAGCCGCTGGCCCGGGCCTACTACTCGGCTGATTTGCTGAATGTTACTGATAAGACTCACCAACCTACGTTCGATGCGTTACATAAAGAGCGTCGTCGTTTTCGTAGCGCCGGTGATCTGGCGGATTTCTATGCGGACCTGGGCGTAGACGGGGCCAAATTCGAAAAAATGTATGACTCTTTTGCTGTCAATATGCGGCTGAACCAGGGAGCTTCAAAGCTGAAAGGCTACGGTGTCCAGAGCGTACCAACGCTGATTGTGAATGGTAAGTATCGGGTAACCGCGGAAACTGCGGGTGGACATGCAGGCATGCTAAAAGTGGTTGAATTCCTGATTAAGAAGGAACAAGAGGCTCAATAATCGCCTCTGTTTATGATTAAAGCCGCTACAAAGCGGCTTTTTTTGTTTGCCCAGCAAAGCTGGCAAACCCGTCCACTTGGAAGAAAGTGGAGCCACCCCGACTAAGGGGAAGGCAATCCGAATGGCAAGGGCGTCACTGGCTAACGGTGGGGTCTGAAGGAAGCCATAGGAAGTTAGATGTACACAACTAACCGTAACCTGTTTCGGCGGTACTGGTGGGTAAGCGTCCAAAATAGCGCGAAGCCCGATACTTAGTCAGACCAATGCTGTGTTTGAGGGTGGGATATCTAACAGGGAGTCAGTGTAATAACTGGGGAAGCCTGGCATTGGTTCCTGTATTAACAGGAAGCACTCTTTCAAGTGGTGACACAAGGTGAGTGTTGGTGTGAGGTGGCAGATGAACCCGTAGTAGTGAGTAAGGCTAGGCCTGTGAAAGCCAGTAATGGTATGGAGGATAAAACCAAGCCGACCATCAGCAATGTGTCTGATGGAGTTAACATGTGCCAAAAGCCATGTTGACTGCGAAGGGGGGAAGCATACTTTAAGACTGTAATGAGCCGTGAGTATTTATCATTGATACACAAGCCGCTTGATCAGCGGGACAAATCGAATCGGTGCGTTAGGAATAGCGAAGTCTGGTGAGATAGGTTGTATATGGGAAGTAATTGTAGTCCAGTTTGGTAGATTGCCTTTGTGCTAGAACGCCAATCCCTATAATGAAAGTTACCAGCAATGTTGAAAACAAGCCGCACCCATATAGCGCACAATGCTAGATTTTACATTAGGGCTGTGTCACTACAAAGCATGGTGATGTGAAGTATGCATGAGCCGTATACGAGGCCCGTACGTACGGTTCTGTGAGAGGGATGAGGCGGTAACGCCTCACCCTACTCGATATGCCTGAAGGGTTATCTTAGTGTTTTGCAGGGTGGTTTCATTAGCTGAATTTCGCATACCATGGGATGATAGCTTGGCTGAAGTGAACCGTAAGGCAGGGTCGTGTCGGAATGGACCAGGAAGATTGGAAAAAGAAGTATAAGTCGTTGGCTCTTGAGATGGATGAACTACAGGTGCAGGCTAATGATGATTCGTTGCAACATCTTGTTTTTCATATGGCCGTAGCACTGGAAGGTCAGTCATCAATGATGGACCGGGCTCTTGTTTCTCTGCGCGATGCAATGAAGGGGGGCTATAGCAGCAAAGCCTGCTTAATGGCTATCAAGCAAGTAGATAAAGAAGTCCATAATCTTGATCGCCACCAGGAGAAAACCCGTGCTGAGTTACTTGGTACTCTGCAGAAGTGGATTCGACAGTTACGTGAGCAGGTAACGACTGATTCTGGCAAAAAGCAGTTAAAATCATCTGCTGAGATTGCTCCCGAGGCGGTTGCGCATATTGAAAAATTGCCTGATCTATTAAGTGAATTGCTTTCGCTCCAGGCGCCTCTGTTGACCCGAAGGGCTCAGTCTTCGATTCAAGATTTCGCCTTACACTCAACCAACAACAATAAGTTGGAGGTTGCGGATGAAGAGTTACTGTTAAATAAAATCAGTGCCGAATTGCTGGAGTTGATTAGCGGGCTGTATATTCCACAGGCTTATCTTGAAGATGCCAAGACGCAAATTAGCCAGATTGAGCAAGGTGTTCAGTTGCAAGCCTTACCTGGGATTATCCAGGCTATGGTCAAGCTGATTGCAGCGGTGACTTCGCACAGCAGTGCTGATTTTGAAAATTACCTGCTTAAGCTCACTGAACAATTGGTAGACGTGCAGTCCTTCCTCGAAGAGAGTCATCAAGATGAGGTTGCGGTTAGTAGAGAATCAGCTCAGTTGAGTCAGCTGATTCGGCACGATGTAGAAAAGATTCATCGGGTTGTTAACGACAGCAAGGATATTGATCAGCTAAAAAGAGATGTTTTTGTTCAGCTGGCGGGCATCGTGAAATCGGTCGATAAGTATAAACGTCATGAAGAAGTCCGTGAAAAAGCCTTGATAGCGCGTTATGCAAAAATGAATGATCGGCTTGAGATGATGGAAGAAGAGACGCTTCAGGTGAAGGTCCATATGGAGGCTGAA
Organism: Amphritea sp.; assembly: GCA_036960915.1. Classification (GTDB taxonomy): domain Bacteria; phylum Pseudomonadota; class Gammaproteobacteria; order Pseudomonadales; family Balneatricaceae; genus Amphritea. Next base: position 5,194 of record JBALVQ010000007.1, on the reverse strand, counting down.
CGCCTGAAGGCGCTTACTGATCCGTTGACTTCACTGCCTAATCGGGCTGCTTATGATGAGCAGATCGCATCAGAAGTAGCGCGTTGGAATCGTTATAACCACCATTTTTCCATTGCGGTGGGTGATCTGGACTTATTTAAGAAGATTAATGACACTTATGGGCATCTGGCGGGTGATAAGGTGTTGCGCCTTATAGGGCGTATTTTGAGTAAGCGCTGTCGGATAACCGATTTTGTAGCCCGCTACGGTGGAGAAGAGTTTATTATAATTATGCCTTCTACTACGGCCGTAAATGCGCGGTTGGCGGTAGAGAAAGTGCGCTTGGCCATTGAGAACAGCCCATTTAATTTCCACGGTAAAGCGGTGGGAATCACAATGTCGTTCGGATTAGCTGAAATACAGCAAGGGGAGTCAGCTGAAGATCTGTTTGATCGTGCTGACAAGGCGCTGTATAAAGCCAAACGACAAGGTCGCAATCGAATTGAGCTAGGTTAAAGCTTTCATCATAGAGCTGCAGTATGATGCAGCTCTTTACCTTCCGCGGACAAGTGGGCAATATGGCGCCATTTCTATCGCGATCAAATTTTAAAACGGAAAAGCCAACCGGTGAGACGTTTACTCCGAATCTCTAAAATCGTACAGGTCTTTGCCAGATACCGTCTGGATACCTTTTTTGAACAGGCTAAGTTGCGCTGGTATGTGCGGCTATTGCTACAGTTGATGATCTGGCGCCACTTTATTCCTGTCGGCACTCGATCAAGGGGTGAGCGGTTACGCTTGGCATTGGAAGAGCTCGGCCCAATTTTTATCAAATTTGGACAGATGCTTTCTACCCGCCGGGATCTGCTGCCTGATGATCTGGCTGTTGAATTGAAAAAGCTGCAGGATCAGGTGCCGCCTTTTTCTGGCAAGTACTCCCAGCAGCTGATTGAAACGGCTCTGAACGCACCTGTTGAAGAGCTTTTTGCCGATTTCACGGCAGAACCAATGGCATCTGCATCTGTGGCTCAGGTGCATGCTGCACTGCTGCACAATGGCGAAGAAGTTGTTGTCAAAGTTATCCGCCCCGGGATCGAACGGACTATCAAGAAAGATCTGGCGCTGTTATATACTTTGGCCCATCTGGTAGAAAAATTATGGGCAGAGGGGCGTCGACTTCGCCCGGTAGAAGTTGTGGCTGATTATGAGACCACTATCTTCGATGAGCTGGATCTACGTAAAGAGGCTGCAAATTGCTCGCAAATCCGGCGTAACTTTGAAGACTCCCCAATCCTGTATGTGCCAGAAATATACTGGGATCTGACCCGGCAAAATGTACTGGTTATGGAGCGCATACACGGTATTCCAGTGGCTGATGTGGAACAGCTTACGGCCCAGGGAACGGATATGAAGAAACTCGCCGAGCAGGGCGTAGAGATATTCTTTACTCAGGTATTCAGAGACAGTTTCTTCCATGCGGATATGCATCCGGGGAATATCTTTGTCTCCCGGGAAAATCCTTCGTCACCCCAGTATATAGCGGTTGATTTTGGCATTGTCGGTTCTCTGACAATGGAAGATCAGAGTTATCTGGCGCGTAATTTTCTGGCATTTTTTCAGCGCGATTATCGCCAGGTGGCTCAGCTGCATATCGATTCAGGCTGGGTGCCGGAAAATACTAATGTAACTGCCTTTGAAACAGCGATTCGCAGTGTCTGTGAGCCGATATTTGAAAAGCCGTTGAAAGATATTTCTTTTGGATTGGTGCTGATGGGGCTGTTCCAGACTGCGCGGCGCTTTAATATGGAAGTTCAGCCGCAATTAGTCTTGTTGCAGAAGACGCTGCTCAATATTGAAGGGCTAGGCCGACAGCTTTATCCGGAGTTGGACCTCTGGCAAACGGCTCTGCCTTTTCTGGAGCGCTGGATGAAAGAGAGGATGGGGCCCAAAGCGGTTTACAGATCTATCAAACAGCAGGCACCGGACTGGCTTGATAAAATGCCTCATTTGCCGCAACTTGCTTATGATGCGCTGCATCAGATAAAGAATCTGGACGATGTTCGACGCAGGGATATGCTGGCGTTGTCGGTTGCAAAAGAAGAGTTAAAACAGCGCGATAGTGGCTGGCAAAGACTGGTGGGAGTTGCCTGTATAATAGCAGCAACTGGACTTGCCATTGAAAGTCCTGCAGAAGTATTAAATGCGATGCCAGCCGGTAGCTGGTTGCTGGGAGGCTTGGCAGCCTATCTATTACTGCGACGTTAATTGATAGCGCTTGTCAAAGCAGATAAACAGTAGTGAGTATTTCCACCCCGTAATGCGGGGATAGCAGAGTGGTTAGGGATGGGTTATCCTTGGCGCCTGATTTTATAAGTTGGTTTGCAGATGTCTGAACAGTGGGTAGAGCAGATAAAGTGGAATAGCGATGGTCTGGTGCCTGCTATTGCGCAAGATTATAAAACCGGGCGCGTGTTGATGGTGGCCTGGATGAATGCCGAATCGCTGCAGTTAACGGTAGCCGAAAATCGGGCTATCTACTGGTCGCGTTCTCGCCAGAAGCTTTGGCGTAAAGGTGAAGAATCCGGTCATGTGCAGCAGTTGCATGAAATTCGTCTGGATTGTGACGATGATGTGATTCTACTCTCTGTTGAGCAGTTGGGTGGAATTGCCTGTCATACGGGTCGTGAAAACTGTTTTTATAAGACCCTGAACGCTGGAAAGTGGGTTTCGGTGGATCCGGTACTGAAGGATCCTGGTAAGATTTACGATAAATAAGGTCTGACCATGAGTGATGTATTAGCACAGCTGGGTGATATTCTGGAGCAACGCAAAATTTCTACCGCCGAGAAGTCCTATGTTGCCAGCTTGCACGCTAAAGGTCTGAACAAGATTCTTGAAAAAGTGGGCGAAGAAGCGACAGAAGCTATTTTGGCGGCAAAAGATGCTGAAATTAGTGGTGACAATAAAGACTTTATCTATGAAACGGCAGATCTTTGGTTTCATACGTTGGTTGCCCTGTCTCATTTAGGCGAACGTCCGGAAGCTATTTTGCTAGAATTGGCCCGGCGTTTTGATATGTCAGGCCTGGAAGAGAAAGCTTCCAGAACAAAGGCGGACTAAAAGTGTCAAATTGCCTGTTCTGCCAGATTGCGGCTGGAGAGGTAAACGCTGATATTGTTTATGAAGATGAGCAGATATTGGCGATCAGGGATATCTACCCTAAAGCACCGGTTCACCTTCTGGTGATACCGCGTAAGCATGTAGATAACCTTTATGATCTTGAGGATGACGATTGTCATTTAATGTCACATATAATGATGTATCTTCCCAAGATCGCAAAACAACAAGGTTTACTGTCAGGCTTTCGGACTATCACCAATACGGGTGCCGGTGGCCGGCAGGAAATCTACCATATGCATTTTCATTTGATGGGTGGCGGTAAACTGCCCCCAATGTAAGACGGAGATCAACAACATGTTAGGTGGTATTAGTATTTGGCAGCTGGCGATTCTGGCTCTGATCATTATTTTGCTGTTCGGAACCAAGAAACTGCGTAATATCGGTGGTGATGTGGGCAGTGCGGTTAAAGGCTTCAAGAAAGCTATGAACGGCGCGCCTGAAGAAGAGAAGAAACAGATTCCTTCCGATGCTGACTTTGCTGAGGGTGAAAAGCCAGCAGCAAAAGAAGCTGCGAAAGAAGAACCTAAAGCCGATAAGTAATCAGGTAGTACTCGATGTTTGATATCGGCTTTGCAGAGCTTCTAATAATTGCGGTTGTAGGACTGGTTGTGCTTGGTCCTGATAAATTACCGGTTGCCGTTCGCACCGTTGGTTTATGGGTAGGGAAAGCCCGCCGTACTTTAAGTGGTATACAGTCGGAAATTAGTGAAGAATTACGTCTCGAAGAGATGAAGCGTCAGGTATCAATACAAAAGGAAGAGTTAGACCAGGAACTTGAAGAGATGCAGAAACCATTCTCTGAAGCGCTAGGCGATAATTCTCCCTTAGAACAAAATGTGACAGAGCCTGCCAAAAACAAGACTTCTATCCGTGAGCCTGATGTTGCATCAGGCACGAGCGGTGACGAAACTCAGCAAACAGAAGAAAAGCCAACGGCCGATGATCGATCCTAACCATGACCTGCCCGAGCAGGATCAGGAGCAACCTATAGTCTCGCATCTGGTGGAGCTGCGCACGCGCCTGATGCGTGCTCTACTGGTGATATTGGCTATTTTCCTGGGTCTGTTTTATTTTGCTAATGATCTGTACTCAATACTGTCTGCGCCGCTGACAGGGCTGTTACCAGAAGGTACCAGCATGATTGCAACAGATGTGACTTCGCCATTTTTTGCGCCGTTTAAACTGGCGCTGGTGGCATCAATCTTTGCGGCCATGCCCTTTATCCTGCATCAAATCTGGGGATTTGTTGCCCCGGGGTTATATAAGCATGAAAAACGCCTGGCTGTGCCGCTACTGGCGTCAAGCATATTGCTGTTTTATGCCGGTATAGCATTCGCCTACTTTGTAGTATTTCCGATCATCTTTGGTTTTTTCACCAGTGTGGGGCCTGAGGATGTAGCTGTGATGACCGATATCAGTAGCTATCTGAACTTTGTTCTGAAGTTGTTCTTTGCTTTTGGCGTAGTCTTTGAGATTCCTATCGCAACACTGTTACTGGTGTGGACAGGTATTTCGGATGTTGCAAGCCTGCGTGCCAAGCGTGCCTATGTGATTGTGGGTTGTTTTGTGATGGGGATGTTGCTGACACCGCCGGATGTGATATCACAGACATTGTTAGCTTTTCCGATGTGGTTATTGTTTGAGCTGGGTATTATTCTGGCGGTGATTGTTGGTAAAAAGAAAGCTGAAGCTGATGACTTTGACGAAACGGCTGAGTAAGAGAAAGACAATAGTTAATACGCAAGCAATATAATAAACACACTCTATAAAAAGGCGCCGCAGGCGCCTTTGTTGTTTTTGTAATTTATTTACAGCTTTTTATCTTTTTTTAGCTGCTCCTGTTGACTCTAAAGTGCGGGGCTGTAGAATACGCCTCCTCGCTTGAGACAGCCGCTTCTAACGAAGCGCTACGGATCGCGAGACATCTGGTTTAACTGCTTGATAAACAAGGTTTTTCAAGAAGAATTAATTAGATGTGAAGGACGCAGGATTGTTTGAAAGTTTATTACAAACTTCTCAAACAAAACGGTTGACT
>JBALVQ010000122.1:0-13282 GCA_036960915.1 Amphritea sp. | reverse complement strand
TGCTTTTGCGCGTCCATGCGCACGCAGGATAAATACATCCATGTATAAAAAAAGCGACCCCTAAGAGTCGCCTTTATGCTGAACAGCCCGCTATCTAGATGTGATACAAATCAAATGATCAGATAGCACGTAGCGTTACTGTAAATTAGTCCTGTAGCTGATCCCATACTTCCTGATCACGCTCATCCGTCCAGATGCGTGGCCAGTCAATGCCATCAAACTCATCCCACAGGCGCTGTACGTCGAATGGCAGACAGTGCTCGAAGATCGGCCACATGCCAAACTTGGGACCCAGATGATCGCGGGTCGATTCAAATGCTTCTTTAAGCGTACCGCCGCGCTTATGAACTTCACCGACTTTCTCAATCATGCCGGTCAGGAAGCCACGTGTCTGTTCGATAGCAGCATCAACATCAGCACGCCCATGAACAACCGCGCCACGACCGCCAACCAGGGTTTCGGCCTCGTATGCTTTAACCTTGTCCAACGTACCAGTAGACCAGTCAAAATGGAAAGCATCACCGGTGTACAATGCCGCAGCAGCTTCTACCAGGTCACCTGCAAACAGTACTTTCTGCTTGGGAAGCCAGGCAACAATATCGCCGGCAGTGTGGCCACGGCCACAATACTCAAGAATCAGGCTACCACGATCACCACCCAGCGGGATTTCCATACGATCGTTGAATACGATATCAGGGTGTGTCAGCCCCGGAATGCCTTCTGGCTCACGGAACAAGCGTGGCATACGACCAAACTCACTTGCCCAATCCTGCATACCGCGCTCTTCGATCAGAAACTTGGTCTTCTCGTGGGCGATAATTGATTCAGCATTATAGGCAGAAGCGCCCAATACGCGCACCGCATGATAGTGAGATAGAACCAGGTATTTTACCGGTTTATCCGTATGCTCGCGCAATTTCTCCAGCCAGTCAGTGGCTGCCTTGGGCGTGGCACGCGCTTCAAAAGCAACAATAAAGTCTTCACCTTCAACAGCGCAAATATTTGGATCACCTTCAGCGGTCAATGCATAGATACCATCGCCGAGAATTTCCAAGGTTTCGGTTTTTACACCGAGGTCCGCAGAGGACGCAAAAGACTTCTTCGTCATACCTAACTTCCTATTTTTTTAAGATTCTATTGATCTCTTATTAGAGACAGCATAGCAGTTGTGGTTATTTTGATAAGCGGCCAAGAAGCTCGCTTTTTCTATGGAACCCACGAAGAGAACACAATGGACTTATTCGTAGGTTCCCATGTTTGTTGAGATTAAAGATAGCGAAATAACCACAGCTCAATAAGCGTCTGAAATGAACAATATTATTTCCTTTAAGGAAATTAAAAGCGGGATATTTCAGAATTCCGTCCTTATTACACTATTCAGAGAAATAATATGGATCATCAATGAGAGTACGCTAAGAAGAAACACAACGATCCGGCACCATTATTTTAGCAGCAGGAACAGCATCGGACGTTTTGTATGACGCACTGTTTCATGGGGCAGTGCCACCCTTCGGAGTAGAATTCGCGAGTATTCTGTTGAAATAAGCTACTACCCGGTGGCCTGGGGCCACCGGGATAACACAGGTCTTTTGAAGAGCCTGTCTTAAGACTTACCGCTGATCAAAATCGACAACTACTTCGTCGGTGATCGGGTGAGCCTGGCAGCTAAGGATATAACCGGCATCTATTTCATGCTGTTCCAGGCCATGGGTAATGTCCATATCCACTTCGCCTTTCACCAGCTTACATTTACAGGTGGAGCAGACACCGGCTTTACAGGAGTAAGGCAGCTCCATGCCGTTATGCATTCCCGCATCCAGGATATTCTCACCAACGGTAGCCAGATCGAACATGATGGAGCGGCCATCGGCAACCACGGTTACCTTGCTCTGTTTCTCTTCACCGAACGCTTCGACACGCTTCTGGGCTTTGTCCAGAATTGCCTGGGAATCGGCAGACGAGTTAGCAAACAGCTCGTAGTGAATCTGATCATCACTGAGACCTTCCAGGCGGAAGCCGCGGGATACTTCAGACATCATCGCCTCAGGACCACAGATAAAGGCTTCATCGGTCTTTTTAATATCGATCAGGCCACTCTTCTGCAGGGCGTAGCCTTTAGCGTTATCGATACGACCGTTGAGCAGGTCTGCGCCCTGATCTTCGTAGTCCATGATGTTGATCCAGTGGAAGCGATCCATGTAGCGGTTCTTGACGAAGTTGAGCTCCTCTTTAAACATCACGGAGTTGCTGCGGCGATTGCCGTAGATTAGGGTCACTTTACTGCCCGACTCGGTGTCGAGTACCGATTTCATGATCGAGATTACCGGAGTAATACCGGAACCGACGGCAATGCACATGTAGTTCTTGGCACTGTCTTCAGAGAGTTCAGTATAGAAGCTGCCCTGGGGCGGCATCACTTCGATATCCATCCCCTTCTCGAAGGTATCGTTGGCATGGTTGGAGAACTTTCCGTTCATCACCCGCTTGATACCAACCCGCATATGGCCATCATTCACGCCGGAGCAGATCGAGTAGGAGCGACGGACATCTTCGCCGTCGATCAGGGCTCGCAGGGTCAGGAACTGCCCCTGAATAAAGTTAAACTTTTCGCTCAACTCTTCTGGTACATCAAATGTTACACAGATTGCGGTTTCCGTTTCCGGCTGTACATCGGCAATCTTAAGCGTGTAGAAATTGGTGTCAGACATTGCTTCACCTATATTCTGTTAAACCCGGACCTTCCGATCTGGATCTTTTAAACCCTGATCAATGAGATCTAGATCTTTTTAAAATAGTCAAAAGGCTCACCGCAGTCATCGCACTGGAACAGTGCTTTACAGGCGGTCGAGCCAAACTCACTTATCCTGCGAGTGTTCCGGGAACTGCAGTGAGGACACAACGCTGCAGCGTCCGGGGTCAGGCCATCGGCATCCAGATCGGCATCTTCCGGTGGCGCTATGCCATATTCACGGAGGTTTTTGCGACCCTCAGCTGACATCCACTCTGAACTCCAGGCCGGCGACAGCACGGTCTTCACCGTGACATCGTTAAAGCCTGCGTCATTCAGGACTTTCTGAACGTCAGTTCTGATGTTATCCATCGCCGGGCAACCGGAATATGTCGGCGTGATAGTGACGACAATGCTGCCACCGTCACGCTCGATATCGCGCAGTATCCCCAGATCCCAAAGCGTCAGTACCGGTACTTCCGGGTCTTTTACCTCATCGAGCAGATCCCATAGTTCCTTTACATCGGCTACATTGCGTTGCTGTAACCGGTCGTACTGCTCTTGCGGCATCAGTGAAATTTCAGTCATTGCGCTTTACCTTTCACAACCTACCACTCGCAACCTGGATGCGAGCGGTGCACGATCTGCATCTCGGTGAGCATGTGGCCCAGGTTCTCGGTGTGGTATCCGGTACGGCCACCGCGAACGGCCCAGCCATCTTCCGGTATAGTCAGAGTCGCGTCGTTCAGGATTTCGCTAACCCGCTTATGCCACTCACCACGCAGCACGGAAACATCCACGCCAATACCGTTGTCGGCAAGCAGTTGCTCAGTTTTATCCATATCGAACAACTCGTGAGTGTAACCCCACAGCTGATCAACGGCTTTCTGAGTACGCTTATGGCTCTCTTGGGTACCATCGCCCAGACGTAACACCCAGTCACGGCTGCGACGCAGGTGATACTTGGTCTCTTTGATCGCTTTCGCAGCGATCGCAGACAATGTTTCATCCTTGGATTGCAGCAGCTTAGGCAGCACCAGGCTGTAATAGACATCGGCAAACAGCTGGCGCACCTGAGAGTAGGCGAAATCACCGCGCGGTATCTCCAGCAACAACAGGTTGCGGTAATCACGATCACTGCGCATGTAGGCGAAATCATCTTCAGTGCGACCATCATCCGCCAGCTCTGCCGCATAGGTGTAGAACATACGGGCACGGCCGATGTAATCCAGCGCAACGTTACCGTAGGCGATATCTTCCTCGAGGAAAGGACCGTAGCTTACCCACTCTGAGATACGGTGACCCAGGACAACCGAGTCATCTCCCAGACGGGTCGCATATTCCAGTGTCGCGTTTTTAATTGCATCACTCATTCTTAGTCCCCCAATTACATGTTGTTTACTGGATCAGGCAGGACGTAGTAAGTCGCGTGACGGTATGGCTTATCATCGTTCGGATCGTAGAAACTTTCCGCATCGTCTTCCTGAGAAGCACAGATATCGTTAGACTTAACCACCCAGATGCTGACGCCTTCACTTCGGCGGGTGTAGCAATCGCGGGCATATTCCAGTGCCTGCTCATGATCTTCAGCATGCAGGCTGCCCACGTGCTTGTGGTCCAGGCCGCGCTTTGAGCGGATAAATACTTCAAACAGTTCGAGTTTTTCAGTTGTCATCTCAGATACCTCTTACGCCACGTCTTGTGCTTTTTTGGCATTCTTTTTTTTGCTATAAGCAGTGATCGCATCACGCACCCAGGCACCCTCTTCGTGGGCCGCCACATGGTGGTCGATACGCTGACGGTTGCAATGGCCGTTACCGTTGATCACGCTGTAGAATTCATCCCAGTCGATCTCGCCATGGTCATAGTGACCACGCTCTTCGTTCCACTTGATCGCTTTATCCGGATGCTCAAGCCCCAGAAACTCGATCTGTGGTACGGTCTGATCGATGAACTTCTGGCGCAGATCGTCGTTGGTTTCACGCTTGATCTTCCACTCCATCGACTTGGCAGAGTGAGCCGACTCGGAATCGTGCGGACCAAACATCATCAGAGACGGCCAGTAAAAACGGTTCAGGGAGTCCTGGGCCATCTGTTTCTGCTCGGGAGAGCCTTTAGCCAGTGCCAGCAGCGCTTCATAACCCTGGCGCTGATGGAAGCTCTCTTCCTTACAGATACGGATCATGCCTCGTGAATAGGGGCCGTAAGAGGTACGCTGCAGCGATACCTGGTTACAGATCGCAGCACCGTCAACCAGCCAGCCGATCGCACCAACATCACCCCAGGTCAGGGTTGGGTAGTTGAAGATCGATGCGTATTTGGCGACCCCGGTCTGCAGGGCTTCAATCAGCTCGGCACGGGTGATACCCAATGTTTCAGTGGCGCTGTACAGGTACAGACCATGACCGGCTTCATCCTGAACTTTAGACAACAGAACAGCCTTACGGCGCAGTGAGGGTGCACGGGTTATCCAGTTACCTTCGGGCTGCATGCCAATCACTTCAGAGTGAGCATGCTGGGACATCTGACGGATCAGGTTCTTCCGGTACCCTTCGGGCATCCAGTCTTTAGGCTCAATCTTTTCTTCGGCCTCGATCTTGCGCATGAAGTTTTGTTCTTGTGGTGTCATTTCAATCGCCTCCACATCGTTGTTTGAGTCGCGATTCAGGTTGCCGGCAATCTGTTCCTGCAATCTGTCGCAATAACTTATTCACTTGTCATCCCGCTCAAATATCAGTGGGATACAGTCTTAAAAATTCAGTAATCCGCTAAGACTCAGCCTTTGGGACGGTTATCAAACACCCGCTTGGCCTTACCTTCAGAACGTGGCAGACCACCGGCTGGTACGATCTCAATCTTTGTCGAGATACCAACTACAGATTTGATGTGGTGCGACAGCTCCTTCATCGCCTGGTCCTGATTCGCAGATTGCGCTTCCGGCTCCATCTCAACTTTCACCAGTACCGTGTCCAGATTGCCCTGTTTGTCGACGACGATCTCGTAGTGTGGCGCTAGCGCCGGGATCTTCAGGATCTGTTCTTCAATCTGGGTCGGAAATACATTTACGCCACGGATAATCATCATGTCGTCAGAACGACCGGTGATCTTGTCGATACGGCGCATCGGACGGGCAGTACCCGGCAGCAGGCGGGTTAGGTCCCGGGTGCGGTAACGGATGATCGGCAGCGCTTCTTTGGTCAGGGAGGTGAATACCAGTTCCCCGTATTCACCGTCGGGCAGGACAGCACCGGTATTGGGATCGATAATTTCCGGGTAGAAGTGATCTTCCCAGATGGTCGGGCCATCTTTGGTCTCAATACACTCCATCGCAACCCCCGGTCCCATTACTTCGGACAGGCCATAGATATCAACCGCATCGATACCCAGACGATTTTCGATGTTCTTGCGCATCTCATCAGTCCATGGCTCGGCACCGAAGATACCCAGACGCAGAGCTGTGTCGCGCGGATCCAGTCCCTGACGTTCCATTTCATCGATGATGTTGAGCATATAAGACGGAGTTACCATGATGATGTCGGGATCGAAATCACGCATCAGCTGAACCTGCTTCTCGGTCTGGCCACCTGACATCGGAATTACCGTACAACCCAATCGTTCAGCGCCGTAGTGAGCTCCCATACCGCCGGTAAACAGGCCGTAACCGTAAGAGATATGCACCTTGTCACCGTAGTGGCCACCGGCGGCACGAATTGAGCGTGCCACGACATCCGCCCAGGTGTTGATATCGTTCTGGGTATAACCGACAACGGTTGGCTTGCCAGTGGTACCGGAAGAGGCGTGAATACGGACCACTTCGTTCATCGGCACCGCGAATGAATCAAACGGATAGGCATCACGCAGATAGGCTTTGGTGGTGAACGGGAACTTGGCCAGATCGTCCAGAGTCTTCAGATCGAACGGGTGAACACCGTGAGATTTGCACAGGTTGTGGTACGACGGCACGTTATTGTAGGCGTGGGCGATGCTCCACTGCATACGGTTAAGCTGCAGTTCGCGAAGTTCATCAATGCTCGCAGTTTCGATCGCATCAAGGGAGCCGCGCAATGGCTGGTCATATTGCATAGTAATTACCGTCCTGTCTTAAAGTTCTATTCAGAACATCATTATTGTTATGTTGGTATTCGCAAGCGTCGTGTACTTTCATCGCTACATACTGCAAGTAATGGGCTAAACGCGCTCGATGATCAGCGCGATACCCTGGCCAACACCAATACACATAGTGCACAGTGCGTAGCGACCACCGGTACGGTGCAGCTGATACATTGCAGTGGTAACCAGGCGGGCTCCACTGGCGCCCAGCGGATGACCCAGAGAGATCGCACCACCGTTGGGGTTAACATTTTCAGCATCATCCGGTAGCCCCAGATCACGCAGTACCGCCAGCCCCTGAGAGGCGAACGCTTCGTTCAGTTCGATCACATCCATCTGATCCAGGGTCAGGCCGGTTTTTTCCAGTACCTTTTTCGATGCCGGCGCAGGGCCAAAGCCCATGATGCGCGGCTCAAGCCCGGCCGTTGCCATACCGACAACCCGTGCTTTAGGCGTTAGTCCGTGCTTTTCTGCAGCCTCTTTAGACGCGATCAGCAGCGCACAGGCACCATCGTTAACACCGGAAGCATTACCGGCAGTCACCGAACCGCCTTCGCGGAATGCTGCACGCAGCTTGCCAAGACCTTCCAGGGTGGTGGAGGCACGTGGATGCTCATCGGTATCAACAATGATCGGATCACCCTTACGCTGTGGAATAACCACCGGCACAATCTCTTCGTCAAATAACCCTTTTTCCATCGCGACAGCCGTTTTCTGCTGGCTACGCAAGGCAAACAAGTCCTGATCTTCACGCGAGATATTGAATTCTTCAGCAACGTTCTCAGCGGTTTCCGGCATGCTGTCGACGCCGAACTCAGCCTTCATCTTCTTATTAATGAAACGCCAGCCGATAGTCGTGTCGTACAGGCCATTGGGGTTGCGGCTGAAAGCGGAATCCGCTTTACCCATCACGAACGGCGCACGGGACATGGATTCACAACCACCGGCGATCATCAGCTCAGTCTCACCGGATTTGATCGCACGGGCCGCCATCCCGATGGCATCCATACCGGAGCCACACAGGCGGTTAACCGTAGTCCCGGGAACATCAGTCGGCATACCCGCCAGCAGCGCCGACATGCGCGCTACATTACGATTATCTTCACCGGCCTGGTTGGCATTGCCGTAGATAATATCCTCAACCTGAGTCCAATCCACATCCGGGTTGCGGTCCATCAGGGCCTTAAGCGGAACAGCGCCCAGATCATCAGGCCTTACGGTGGCAAGCCCTCCCCCATAGCGACCAAAAGGGGTGCGAACCGCATCACAGATAAAAGCGTCTGCCATTTTATTAACCTCATGTAAAAAGCCGGTATTGAAAACCCGGGCCAGGAATCCCCGTACCCCAAGGTGAAAACAGACAGGAACAACTCGTACAGTTTTCTTTGCTTAACCAATATACTACACAAATTATTTCAGCGATCAACTTTTTTGTATCACTTTACAAGCTGGATATTATCGATTTAAACTATAAAAATACTCTAACACTCACCTCTAATGAACGAATCGACACTGTAATATAACTAGACTTAACTGAAGAAAAGATATGTAAGCAATTGAATAATGGAAGGTTTATTAGAGTAATCGTTTAAATATGACGGACTTTGTCTGCAGCACCTACCCATAGCAGGGCTAAAAGAATGACGTTATTAGGATAAAGTATAAATAATATGTATCGAATTACTTGCCACATTACTTGCCACAAGAGTTCCCCCCTGACATTGGAAATTGGACTAAGAATATAAGTAGCTAATGAAGATGCAGAACCCCTCCCCCGCTCTAGCTTCACGAACAGAGCGCTTAAACGGGCGGAGTTGATGTTCAGTTGTGCTCAGGGCACTTTCTGGAACGATTGAATGATCAGATGAGTATTTCTGGCTTTCTATCAGCTGACACTCATTAGAAGCTCTGGCTTAAAGGCAATACAAAAATTACCCCAATGACGGCCAGACACAGACATAGGCACTGATACAGAGTTCATGATCTCGCCAGTGTCGCGGATAAATGTCTGCAACAGGAAAGGGGCTGTGTGCGATGCACGACGTTTTTCTGCCCGGTTTGAATAGTAGAACCTGCGGTGGCGACTGCGCGCATTATCCACGTTAAAGTCACCCGTCATTGGGTGAGAAATTTTACTGTTATGCGCTGGCGTGTAGCCATTAATATCAAAGGCTGAAGCAATCAGGAACTCAGGCCGCTCGGTGATGAAACGGTCAAACATCGGCCGTAGCCTGGCATCATAGGCATCCACGTAACTGGTATCAAACTTCTCAGGCTGCTGACCTTCATTGGTACGCACGTAGCTTACATCGAAGATATTCTGGCCCTGCTTATTTAGCGATTCCAGCTGGGATTCAACTTCTTCCGCCCAGCCCTGTGCAGTTTGGATAATTTCCTCAAAACCACCATAACCGATGCTAAAACATGACAGCAACTCCTGCATCTCTTCAGTCGCGGTTTCAAACTCTTGCGAGTGGTCGGTCGAAACCTGCATATCCCCTTTTATCCGATAGGAAAGCTCAGTAATATCTGACACATGTTGATGAGTGTTTTTATTGGTATATGACAGCTCCTCAACCGCTGCACTGATTTCACTGAGCTGCCCATTCAGCGACTCGAAGTCCCCCAACATAGTTGCGAACTGGCCATTTGTATGGGTGATAAACGCATCCGTTTCCGATACATAACTCATGATGGAATTCGCGCCGTTACGAGTATCCTCTACCAGCGAGACCATTTCATTGACATTGCTGTCTATCTCATTAGTGGCTACCCTGACTTTTTGCGACAAAGATCGCACCTCATCCGCCACCACAGCAAAACCACGCCCCGCCTCACCTGCCCGTGCCGCCTCTATTGAGGCATTTAGGGCCAGCAGATTAGTTTGCTCAGAAAAGCCTTGCACCAGTGCGAGTATCTTAATAACGTTTTCCGAGTTTGCAGAGAGCTGCTGCACAACGTTCTGAAAATCTGATACCTGGACTTCAATCGCGTGTATCTGCTCTTTAACCCGTAACATCTCAGTACTGGAATGACGGACTTCATTAAGATTGTGGTTGTTTCTTTGCGCGATACGTTGAGTATGCGAAGCAATCTCGTCAATGGACGAAGTAGCTTCCTGGCTCGCCTGAAAAACCATTTGAGCTGTGGTTTCTTGCTTTTCGGCAGAGCGCTTAGCTTCTTGTACTGCCTTTTGCAGCTGATTCGCACTGAGGGAGACCCGCACACTGCGCTGACGTGTATCTGCGATCATCTGCTTCAGACTGGATGAAAAGGCGTTATAACTTTGTGCCATCTGGCCAATCTCATCAATGGTCTCATCCTGCAATATTGCGGAAATATCACCATCCTTATCCTTAACCGCTCGCAATACTTGCGTCATATTTCGAATCGGCACCAGAAAAAGAAGGCGCATAAAAAAAATAGCAAAAACAGCCGCAATAATGGTAATGAAAAGCATCACAGCGGAAGTCTGATAGAGCGTTGAGGACATCTCAAGTACTTTGTCACTGGCGGGATGATTCGACCCCAGATCCTGGTAGAGCATCAATAAGTTTTGATAAACCCCGTAACTTATAGCTATGACAGCGAGGTTGGGTAACAGGAGGATAGCTACGTTAGCCACTATTTTCTTAGTCAGCGTATTAAAGAACGTTTTCTCTATATCTCTGTAAAGACTCATTAATCATTCTCTTTTTATTCTTAAAAAATTTTATAAATTCTTAACCCACCGTCAACTCTGCTCTTCTAATGCAAGGGAACCTGCTATTACAGCTCACACTTATAATCCAACGATAGCGTCCGCCCCCTATGGGAAATCACCAGAAAATTACAGTAATCTGTTTTTCAGACGCATCACCCTATTTCCCTGAAACAACCTGTATATCACCTTAGGCAGGGATAAATTCATCAGCGGATCGGTCATAACTCAGTGTTACGAGCCTTGCGTATTAATTCGGAATAATTTATCTAGCCTATCAGTCCACTGACAAGCTTGGGAAAGAGATGCCTTTAAGAAATAGAGATCGAGCGCGAAGCTGTCGACTTAAGCGTTATTCAACTGCGTATAGGCCGCCTTTAACTGGGGCTCTAAACATCCTGGCTATATAATTGACATCCATGTTATCAGCCACAACACTACACTAGGACATACTTAACTATGCTTGGTCATTCTCAGTTACACTTAGTCATACTTTAACTACAATTGGTTACATTTAGCTGCACTTTCCATACAAACTACACAGCCATACTCCACCATATACCATTAATATTTTTTTAAAAAGCCGGATATTTTCAGTGAAGGGGAAGCTGAAATATCCGGCCAATATCACAAAACAATTAAATATCCAAAAGACAAATTCTCATTTCGTAATTAAAATGAACAATCAGAATGATTGCTTGATGGAAAATTGAACTCGATTTAGATCGCCTTTAAGACCGCTCTCTACGACACGTTCAGTATTACTGAATTCGATACCTGCCCGCGTCTTAGGCGTAACATTCCACATGACGTTAGCCATGTACGAAGTCGTTTCACTATTAACATTGCCTGTCGCTGTTGTTTTGACAAAGTTGCTGTTATCAGCTTCGGAATAGGAATAAATAACCGTAGAACGAATACTTGGAGTCCACCAGTGCTGATAGGCCAAATTAATTGCAGTGGTATCAAGTGCATCTATTTCCCCATTGCTGGTTGGTTCGGCATCGGCAAAGAAATTACCACCAACAAAACGACCAACAGCACCTTGAGCTACAAACCATTTAAACTGATCTTTACCCGAACCGATCTTAATATTACCACCGGCAGCAAGACCAAACCCTTCTGTCGAATTATTTCCATCTGCATCAGTTAATTGGCGTCCAATACCGATAACAGAGGTGTTATGAGAATCACCTTTCATATTGTAGCGTACGAATATATCCGGAACTCCGTCACCATTGGTCTCCAAAGACCCTGGCCCTGCCCCTAGGTTTGTGATCGTTGTTTCAGGATTTTCAAATGAAACCTGGAAAGGACCATTAGTATAGCGCAAAGCTGTCTGACGCAATGAGGATGCACCACCGCCCAGGGCACTGAAGTTATTCTGCTCAGCCAATGCTGGAAAAATAACAAAGCTTGACCAGTTTTGACCGACACCCCAGTTGCCAAATTCAGCCCAGGCAACTCGAATACGGAAATTGTCAGAATTACTTGTTCTCTCAGTACCGTCGGAACCAAAAAAATCACCTTCGAAGCGAGTTTTAAGATCGCCATCGGCGGTAGGCGTTTTAGTACTGATGATCAGTCGACTCTCCCGTGCCTGAAAGGTAGTATCCTCTTTTTCTGCCGCTGCACTGCCTTCCAAAGGAATAAATCCAGGAATAATAACACCATCGGGAGCGCTAAATCCTGGCAAAGATTGTGTAACATCACTGCGAATAAAATCTGCTTTAATATATCCCTTAACCTCTAGAGTGGTATTTCCAATCTCTATTGGCTCAAAGCTGTAAGCCACACCTGGCGTCATACAAACAAAGAGGGGAATAATAAATTTAGCCTTACCATTAGAACTACCCATATTACTTTCAAACATGCAAATACTGCCTTTTTATAATTTAATAATTATTTTTATCTACAGACTCAAACCATATAAATGTTATACTTTTGACCCATAACAATAAATAAACATAATCGAACAACATTGTCTCAATTATGAAACATAACCTTGGGTTAAATATCGTATGGCGAATATAGATGACATTATTATATTTAATAAAATCTACGAAACTGGCAGCTACACCAAGGCAGCTACGCACTTAAACATACCAAAGGCAACGGTTAGTAGACGGGTAAGATCGTTAGAAGAAAAACTGGGTGTAAACCTGATAAACAGAGACACTCGAAAGATAAGTCTGACAGAAGCTGGTGATCACTTATATAGAAAAACAAATTCATTATTATATAAAATACAAGAGGCTCAGGAATCAGTTTCCGAATTACAGAATGAAATCTCTGGAGACTTGAAGATCACTATACCCGTTGAAATAGGAATAAATTACATCAACGATATAATATGTCGTTTCTTAGAAAAACATACTCTTATACGACTAGAAATCAACATGACAAATGAGGTGGTCGACATAATAAAGGATGGATACGATCTTGCTATAAGAGGAGGAATTCTTAAAGACTCAAACCTTGTCTCAAAGAAAATCATTGAAAGCAAGCTCTACGTGTGTTGCTCACCGGATTATTTAGAAAAAAACATAAAACCAAAACATCCAACAGATTTAGAATCTCACACCCTGTTTTCTTGTACCTATCCTAAACCGGATTAATTAAAGCTATCGAAAGATATGGAGGAATATGTTTTTTCAGTATGCGGAAAACTTTCTGCTAACAGTCTGGACTTAGGCTCTGTTCAGCTTAAAAGTTGTTACACCCAGTGTCCGGCAATTCGCTCT
>JBALVQ010000121.1:0-13333 GCA_036960915.1 Amphritea sp. | reverse complement strand
GAGTACCGATTACGATGTCTCCACCCAAGGATTGATGCAAATTGTCAAACAGCATCTATCAAGCCCACAGTCTTCTTCACAATCGCAGTCTGCAACTAAGCGAAGAAATTCCGCCAGGAAATGCTCTGCTTAGAAGTTAGAGCTAAAAGGTAAGAGCTAAGAGCTAAGAGCTAAGAGGTAATAGATATCAATGAAAAAACTCCTTAATAACAATTTTATAGGCATACAACATATCGGCATCCCGGTTACCCAAATAGAACGCTCTAAGGACTTCTATCGACGATTGGGCTTCGAATCGGTTATGGAGAAAACCTTTCCACAACAGGGAGGCAACATAACTGCCGTGATGATGCGTAGAGAAGATGCAGTCATTGAACTCTATCAACT
This sequence comes from Amphritea sp., assembly GCA_036960915.1. Lineage (GTDB taxonomy): Bacteria > Pseudomonadota > Gammaproteobacteria > Pseudomonadales > Balneatricaceae > Amphritea. The sequence goes on along the minus strand of JBALVQ010000121.1, from coordinate 12,946 downwards.
GCCAGCCTCTGAACTCGACGCAATTGGTCATCGAACCGATGGTTCGATTGACCATATAGCCTTCTCGGTCACAGACATCGACGCAGCCTTTAGAGAGCTTAAAGCGGCCGGTGAAGACATTATTGAGGATAGCCCTGCACGCCTGGATTTTTGGAAAAACGGTTGCAGATACTTTGCAATACGAGGGCCAGATGGTGAAAAACTGGGATTTAATGAAATACTCTAACCTGGGTACTGTCCTGTGAACGATATTATCTCTTTTATCGGTACCGGCGCAGCCATCTGTACCACACTGTCATTTGTACCTCAGGTGCTGCAAATAATTAACAGCAGAGATACCACAGGGATCTCTCTCAGTATGTACTCTATATTCACCCTGGGTGTCTTTCTTTGGGTTGTATACGGGTTCGCACGAGAGGACTTACCCGTATTTCTGGCAAATTTATTGACACTGCTACTGACCCTTTCCGTTTTAGGATTAACCCTCAAAAGTCGTTTGAAATCCAATAAAGACAGAGCGAATAAGGTTAACTAACCACAATACAAACAGAGCCCGTCTCACTGGGCTCTCTGAACCCTGCGCGCCTAGGACTATAGCAATCAGCAATAGTATGGTTTGATGCTAACCCCGTGGTAACCTGCCCCTGTTCAAGCCGTCTGAAACAGGGGGATAAAGGTGCTACCCTTCATTCATATTAAGAAAATGTCTCACCGCCTCCACTACCAATGCATGGTCCTGTTCTTGAGGCAATCCACTGACGGTAATGGCCCCCACCAGGCCTGATCCTTGTATTCGTATTGGGAAACTGCCCCCATGGGCACAAAATTCAAACGCATCCACATGAGACTGGTCTTCGAATACACGCTGTTTATCATGACTGGACTGCCCCAGGTAAAAGCTGGAGTGGCCAAAATGAACAACGGTGTTGCGCTTGCGACGAATCCAGTCGAAATTGTTAGGACTGCTGCCCGCCATAGCACAGGAAAAAAGCACCTGACCAAAGGCGTACACTTCAATAGCGACCGCTAATTGGGAGGAATGGGCTCTTTGTTGCAGCCAGGTTCCTATCTGCCAGGCCGTATCATGATCAAAATGACTGAATTCCAAGTCAGATTCCTGCTGTAACAATGTCTGTAGCAATTGCTTCATGGACAACACCTTAAAGTAGATAATCTAGCTGCAAGTCAGCTAACCGCGAGGGTTTTACCGGCATTAGAGCTTTGTATCGCCAGCTCGATAATTTTGAGTGTATTTAGTGCCTCGTGTGGGGTCACCATAAGATCACTTTTACCTGAAATAGCTTCCGCAACGTTTTGAAAGAAATGCTGATAGCCACCCAGTTGGGTAGGCACTACAAAGTGCCCCTCAGCATGGTAAAAAGCACCATATTCCTCAGGGGTTTCGGCGCTCCAGTCGGTTTTGTTTGGCATAACGCCTTGTCTAAGGCGCGCTTCCTGAGGGTCCAATCCGTGCTTGAGATAGCTACCTTCAGTACCTTGAACATGAAAACGAACGTTCGACGCTGCTGCATACGGGCTGGATTGCAACACTACCTCGTTATCCGGGTAATGTAGCCAGAGGTTAAAAAAGTCAGTTACTTCTGCGTTCTCTCTCGTGGCCAGGCAACGAGCCGTGACGGCCTCGGGCATGCCAAACAGATCCAGCGCCTGATCTATCAGGTGTGGCCCCAAATCAAACAGGATTCCCGAGCCATCTCCTGATTGCTCCCGCCACCGTTGCTGGACCACTGGGCGAAAGCGATCAAAGTGAGACTCAAAGTATTTAACATCACCCAGTTGATGGGTATTGATCAGGTGCTTAACGGTTAAAAAGTCACCGTCCCAGCGACGGTTATGAAAAACCGCCAGGACTTTGTTCTGTGACTCCGCCCACTCAATCAATTCCCTGCCCTGTTCAACATTGGTAACAAATGGCTTTTCAATGATGACATGTTTGTTATGGCCCAGAGCCAGATGCGCCAGAGAATAGTGCACTTCATTGGGGGCTGTAATAATAATCAGCTCGGCATCACTCTCTTCAATCATGGACTGTGCTGTGTCATATACTTTTAATTCAGGGAAAGACTGCTTAACCGCGTCTTTCTGACTACTGCTAACAGCTACCAGCTCAAATGCAGATGAGGCTCGAATAAAGGGAATGTGAAAAACGGTTGCGGATAGCCCAAAACCCACCACCGCCGTTTTTATCACATGAGAAGAGTCGGCCATTGCTGTATTCCCTCTTGTTAGATTATTACGCTCCACCTGCTTATAGCCGGTAAATACTTATCGCTGCCACATGAAATTACGTAATATTAACAAAGAATAATGGACAACATGCAAATAAATCCATATATTTATGAAATGCTACATAGTAAGCGCTCAGTTATCCCACACTTTAGGGTATTAACGGAGACTTCAACCGCCATTAGGTCGCACGCCACCGATGAACGAACATCAATGTTGCAGTAGCACAAGACAAACTGGTGGAAAACACCAAAAAAGGATTTCTCAACGCCCAAGCCACTAGCTCCACTTAAGGCAAAATGCTCTGCGGTAACACTGAGATATCGCCATAAATAAACTACTTTAGTGAGACAACTCATGAACAATGCAAGAACTCAGAATGAAAGCCACGACCATAGCGCCTGGCCTCGTGATTACAACTTTCGCTCTTCAGTAGCGGAGCAGCAGGAGTTGATTACGCAACAAACAGTAAGCGCCAAGCTGAAGCAACATAGCCACGAAATGATGGACAATTCCACCAACAAGCTCTGCGCTACCAGTACCAGCTAAGGAAGCTGCGAATAAATCCCTCCTGAAGCACATCAAAGTCATTTACGTTTTTCTGTTTATGATAAGCCATGGTTCAAATGATTTTCATATACCGGCATGCCAATTACACCGAGGTAATTAGGTTCAAACCGATCCAGCCATTTGATAGTCCTCTGGAGCAGGTAAAACCATTTAGCGACAAAGCCTTCCTTGTGAAACTAAATGCCTCATAATTGATAATAAGAAAAAGAGATTCGCCATGTACGAACTTAATCAATCTGTCACTTGGAAAAAACTCGAACAACTGGCTGACAAAACCCAACACGACCGGATCGCCGACTACTTCGCTGGCGATCCGGAACGATTTGAAAAAATGAGCTTGCGTTTGGGAGGGCTGTTTCTGGACTATTCCAAAAACAAGTTATCGGACGAGATTTTTTCCAGCCTGCTGCAACTGGCGGAGCATTCACCACTACGCCAACGCCGGGCTCAGATGTTTTCCGGAGATATCGTCAATGTCACCGAAAAACGTCCTGTTTTGCATACAGCCCTACGCAATAGAGATCAGAGTCCCCTCATTGTTAACGGTCAGGACATCATGCCGGAAATCCAGGCAGGCCTGCTAAAACTAAACAAGTTCAGCGATCAGGTGCGCAATGGCGAATGGCTGGGCTACACCGGCAAGCGGATTCGCAACATCGTAAATATCGGCATCGGCGGTTCAGATCTCGGGCCGAATATGGTCTGTCGAGCGCTGCTGCACTGCAAACACCCGGACCTCAGCTTCCACTTTATCTCCAACGTCGACGGTCAGCATATCAAGAAAGCGCTGCAACGCCTGGACCCTGAAACCACCCTGTTTATCATTTCCACCAAAACCTTTTCGACCCAGGAAACCTTACTCAACGCCAGCAGCGCCAAGCGCTGGTTTCTGGAAAAGACCGAAGGTAGCGATGCGGATATCGGTCAGCACTTCGTGGCCGTTTCCACAAACAAGGCCGCCGCAATGGAGTTTGGTATCAGAGAAAACAGTATCTTCGAGTTCTGGGCATGGGTGGGAGGGCGTTATTCGCTCTGGTCAAGCATAGGCCTGCCGATCGCTCTCTGCATAGGTTACGAGCGTTTCATCGAGCTACTCGAGGGGGCACATGAGATGGACCAGCATTTTCTGAATGCACCGCTGGAGCAAAATATGCCGGTAATCCTCGCGTTAATCGGTATCTGGAACACCAACTTTCTTGGTGCAGAGACCCAGGCGATCATTCCTTACAATCAGGCCCTTCACCAGTTGCCTGCGTTCCTTCAACAGCTAGATATGGAAAGCAACGGTAAATCAGTAGATATGGAAGGCAAGCCGGTGAACCACGCTACCGGACCTATCGTATGGGGGCAGACCGGCTCCAACGGTCAGCACGCGTTTTTCCAACTGCTGCATCAGGGGACCCGCTTTGTACCGATTGATTTTATCGCCTCGTTGCAGGCCGATGAAGAAACCGAAGACCATCATTTCGTCCTGCTGACCAATATGCTGGCTCAAGCCAATGCTTTAATGAACGGTGATGTTAAGGATGGGGCCCAGGACTACTCCAGCTGCCCGGGCAACCGCCCCAGCAATGTATTACTACTTGACCAGTTAAGCCCCCGCAACCTGGGCGCTTTGATTGCGCTTTATGAACACAAAGTGTTCGTGCAAGGCGCTATATGGAATATAAACTCCTTTGACCAGTGGGGTGTACAACTGGGAAAACGCTTAGCAACCGAAATCAGCCGCAATATTGAACGCAAGAGCTCAGATTACGATGCCTCCACCCAAGGCCTGCTTGAGATTGTGAAACAACACTTTTCTAGCTCCGCTGCATCGTCTAACAGCCCAACCCCGACCAAGCGTAACTCCAACACAAAGAAAACCCAGGGGTAACCTGATTGACAAAGTAATCTCTTTCGGCGAGGGCTTAGTAGACATGCTTTCCACAGAGATCAACGATAAATCATTCAACCTGCTCGAAGCCTTTAACAAGTCCCCGGCACAGCATTTGCCAATATAGAACCTGCCAAGTTACCAGTTTGAAGGCGCTTTTATTCAACAAATGCTAGATACCGGGACCTCCACGATACTCCTCACCGACGGCGGGAATCCCTTACATTACGATACCCGCACTATCGTTGGGGTAATCATGCTTCCAAAGGTTACGTTGATCGACAACACTGCAGCCGGCGATGATTTTGTCGGAGGATTTTTATATATAGACAATAAGCCGCTCCCTGTTCAGCAACCTGGTTAACTGCACTGTTCTCTTCTTACCTCCCAACACCTTCATCGACCATAAAATCGCGAAGCCATCTTGTTTTATCGACAGAGTAAATATACGTGAACGACTATGTCGACAGGCCTATGGAGACATGGCGCTCCTAGCGCCTTGAATGTGGTCACTTTTTAGATCAATGATCGACAAGCATCAAAAAACAACCCTGATTCCGTTATAAAACCAACAATTAATGGATTTTCAACGAAATAAGAATTATATTTACGTAAACTTACCAATAGATAGTCCCATAAATCCGTCCAGAGGAAATTCCAGCAACAAGCACAACGCTAATAGACACTCCGCGCCGTGAAGTAGTGAACCAGCCCTATAGAGTGGTTAAGAATCCTGAACAATCCGCTAAAGGACCAAACAAGCATGACTAGTATTATCAAAGAAATTATCGCTCGAGAAATCCTCGATTCCCGCGGCAATCCAACCGTTGAGGCCGAAGTTCTGCTTGTTTCAGGTGTGACAGGCACAGCGTGCGCGCCATCAGGTGCCAGTACAGGTTCACGCGAAGCACTGGAACTACGCGATGGCGATACCAGCCGCTACAATGGCAAGGGGGTACTTAAGGCTGTCGATAATATCAACGGACAGATAGCCCCGGTACTCAAAGGCCTGGATGCTTGTAACCAACAAGCGATTGATAATGCTTTGCTGGAGATGGATGGCACCGAAAACAAATCAGTGCTGGGTGCTAATGCCACTCTTGCTGTATCCCTTGCTGTAGCCCACGCTGTCGCAGCTGATCGCAAAATGCCGCTCTACGCCCACATTGCCGAACTCTATAAGCAACCCGGCCAGTACAGCATGCCACTGCCAATGATGAACATCCTCAATGGCGGCGAGCACGCAGACAACAACGTGGATATCCAGGAGTTCATGATTCAGCCAGTCTCCGCCAGCAGTTTTAGGGAAGGACTGCGTATGGGTGCAGAAGTATTTCACAGCTTAAAAAAAGTACTGCAACAGCGTGGTCTGAATACCGCAGTTGGCGATGAAGGAGGTTTTGCCCCAGACCTGAAAAGCAATGAAGAAGCCCTGATCGTAATTCGCGAAGCCGTTGAAGTTGCAGGCTACAAGCTTGGAACAGACTTTACCCTTGCACTGGATTGTGCCGCCTCCGAATTCTACCGTGATGGCGAATATCAGCTCAGTGGCGAGGGGAAAACGTTCAATTCAGAAGGCTTTAGCGACTATTTGGCAGAACTTACCGAAAACTATCCGATTGTCTCCATTGAAGATGGACTGGACGAATCTGACTGGGAGGGCTGGGCTTACCTGTCACAAAAATTGGGCGATAAGGCACAGCTGGTCGGCGACGACCTGTTTGTCACCAATACACAGATACTTCAGCGCGGTATTGAAGAACATATCGGCAACTCCATCCTGATCAAGTTCAACCAGATTGGAACCCTGAGCGAAACTCTGGATGCTATCCGTATGGCACAGACGGCGGGGTATCGCGCCGTGATCTCCCACCGTTCCGGTGAAACTGAAGACACCACCATCGCCGACCTTGCAGTGGGTACCTGCGCCGGCCAGATAAAGACTGGTTCGTTATGCCGCTCCGATCGTGTTGCCAAATACAACAGACTACTGCGCATTGAAGAGGCCCTGCAGGATCAAGCACCCTACCACGGACGATGTGAGGTATATGGCCAGTAACGGGATAGGCGTTCAAATGGTGTCAGTACCGAGTATCGGGACGACATGCTGACGCTCTTCCAGACCCGCTGTAACAACAGCTTATAAATCCAGAGAGTAAAAGCGCGACTGCGCTAGCGCTCTCTGATTATTTACCGCTGGCTATTTACCCCACATCCGTTGTTTTCCATCGTTATGCAACCACAACGACGGCTGACTCTGACCTACGCCGTTGGTGTCGGTGGCTGCTTGCTGGCTATCGGTTCTGCCGCAGGTATTGTGACCATAAGTAAAGCCGAGGGCCTGAGTTTCTTTCGTTACATGAAATACAGTCCCCTACTACTCATCGCCTACAGCATCGGCTTTATCGGGAGCTGGCTTTACATATGACCGATCCAACCTCAAACCCACTAATGCAGGATATCCACATGCCAAGTAATAAAAAAACTATCGTCCTTGTTATTCTGGATGGCTGGGGCCAAAGCCAATCATCTGAGGGCAATGCGATCCATGCCGCGAATACCCCTGTCTGGGACCAGCTGCTGGAAAGGTATCCGAGTGCGTCGATCGGCACATCGGGTGCAGCCGTCGGCCTGCCAGACGGCCAAATGGGTAATTCAGAAGTGGGACATATGAATATTGGTGCTGGTCGCACCGTGTATCAGAATTTTAGCCGCATCAATAAAGCCATTGCTGACGGCAGCTTTAACTATAATTCAACCCTTATCAAGGCAGTGGACCAGGCCGTTCAAAAAAACAAAGCCGTCCACATTCTGGGGATGCTCTCTGCGGGCGGGGTTCACAGCCATGTCGAACACATCCAGGCTATGTGTACACTCGCGGTAGATCGAGGAGCAACAGCAGTGTATGTGCATGCGTTCCTGGATGGACGCGACACCCTGCCGCATAGTGCGCTAGAACCCATCAAAACATTGGAAACAACGCTACTTGCACTAGGTAACTGTCGCATTGCAACGCTCACCGGAAGGTATTATGCGATGGATCGAGACCAACGCTGGGAACGCACTGAAAAAGCCTACCGCCTGATCGCTCTAACGGAAGGGGAATTTACAGCCCCAAGCGCCAGCGCTGCACTGGAAGCAGCCTACGCACGTGACGAAAGCGATGAGTTTGTCCAGAGCACAATCATATGTCATGAGGGGGAGACACCTGTTTTTCCTGAAGAGGAAGACACGTTTATTTTTATGAACTTCCGTCCAGACCGCGCCCGACAGCTAACCCGCAGCTTTGTCGATACGGACTTCGCGGCTTTCGATCGCCCCTTTAAAGCCGCTGCTGGCAACTTTGTGACCCTGACTCAGTATGCTGATAGCATTGATGCGCCCTGCGCTTTTCCCCCGAAACCTATTAAAAACAGTCTTGGAGAATTCCTCGCCAAGCAGCATAAGCAACAGCTACGCATTGCCGAAACAGAGAAGTACGCCCATGTGACATTCTTTTTCAACGGTGGCCAGGAACAACCATTCGAGGGAGAAAACAGACTCCTGATCCCCTCACCCAAAGTACCCAGCTATGACATGCAGCCGGAAATGAGCGCACATGAGGTGACGGAAAACCTGGTGGATGCAATGCGCAGTAATCAATACGATCTGATCATCTGCAACTACGCCAACGGCGACATGGTGGGTCATACAGGCAACTTTCAAGCGGCAGTAAAAGCGGTTGAAACGCTCGACCATTGCCTGGATCAAGTTGTATCAGCCATTTTGGAGGAAGGTGGCGAATGCCTGATCACAGCCGATCACGGTAATGTAGAGCAGATGCTTGATCCAGAAAGCGGGCAGCCACTCACCGCCCACACAACAGGACCGGTACCTCTAATTCATGTTAGTGGTGATATATCAACGTCGCTTTCAGATGGCAGCCTTTCTGATATAGCTCCAACAATAGTACAACTAATGGCTCTGACCCAACCCCAGGAGATGACGGGAAAATCGCTACTGAAAGCACGGGAATAGAACAAGAATCAAGCAGTAAATCCGTCAAATGAATCGATCCGCTTTTAGTAGAGATACTTGCATTCAACCCCCTCATACTTGCACTTGTAATTATGGGGGAGTTCGGCGAGTACCGTCGACGCCCCCCCCTTAGCAACTTTTAACCCCGAAGGGTGAAACCCCCTGCCCTAAATGGAAAGTTTGAGAAAAGGGTCAAGCTGGAACGCAGAGTTTACGGAGTAAATTCGAGTAGAGCTTGAGGCTTGGAACAAGCATTGAAGTGGCCGACGCGTTTTGAAAAGACGCCCTCTTGCTTCAATGAAAAGCCTTACCTTCTACTAAGGAAGATGCAAAAAAGGCCCTCCGCATGAGACAATGCCAGGTATAGTGTCAGCTAGGATCAGCACATGAAAAATCAGCTCAGCTTTGCCTATTATCAGTATCGAAAATAGCGACACCAAACCCGAAAATAAAAGTTTTTGGCGCGAATGGAAACGTTGGTTCGTGGCCACTGATTGAAACTCGCATTAAGCCTTACTATCCCAAGCCTAGTAACGCTCGGCGGCCTTACCCGCTAAAAACGGTGCTACGTATTCACTGCCTCCAGCAGTGGTACAATCTGAGCGATCCTGCAATGAAAGATACCCTTTACGAAATTGCATCGATGCGACTATTTACAAGTCTTGGCTCGATAATCCAATCCCCAATCATACGACGATTATGAACTTCCGGCACCAGCTGGAACGTTATAGGCTTGGTCGGCAGATCTTCGAGGAAGTAAATAGCTGACTGACCTACGCAGGTGTGCTGGTCAAGCAAGGCATCTTGATGAATGCAACGATTATTGAGCCTCCCAGCTCAACGAAGAACAAGAGAGGTTAGCTTGATCCAGAGATGCACCAGACGAAGAAAGGTAACCTTTGGCATGAAAGCTCACATTGACGTAGCTGCCAGGACAGGGCTAACTCAAGCTTTGAAGTCACGACAGCCAACGACCATGACCTGAGCCAAGCAGAACGGTTACGGCATGGTGAAGAGCGGTACGTTTTTGCCGATGCAGGTTATCGAAGTATCGATAAGCGGAAGAGCCCCAAAGACAAAGCTGTTAATTGGCATATTACAGTGCGTCCAGGGAAAGTCAGGGCTCTTAAAAAACATCCGAGAATCAACAAAGTTCCGATTAACATCGCATAGATGAAGGCCTAATTCGGGCAACAGTCAAGCCCCCTCTTCAGGATAATAAAGTGCAAGTTCGGGTTCTCCAAAGCACGATACCGTGGGCTGATGAAAAACGACAGCAAGTTGGTGACGCTTATTTTCATTAGCCAATATCGTCAGAGTGAATCAGATGCTGCGTACGTAGGGAAAATCCGCCGGAATACCTATTTCACGGTATTCCGGCGGAAAGATATAATCAGAAATCATGATTTCTCGGACTAATATAGCCCGACGGGACTTACAGAGTGGAAAGAAGCGACTTAATCGCATCTTCCCTAGTTTTGGATCATTTGATCTATGGGAAACAATGGAAACGGCAGTATGTACATGCATTGCCTGTTGTTGCTGCCCTACTGCCACCAGAGTGCCAGCACCGGGAAACTCACCAGCAGTGTCAGCGCGATGGCCTGCAAGCCGATAAAGGGTAATACCGCCCGGTAAATATGCCCCAACGTCACTTCAGGCGGCGCCACACTCTTAAGGTAGAAAGCTGCCGGACCGAAGGGCGGTGAAAGGAAGGAGATCTGCATATTCAACGAAAACACCACACCGAACCAGATCGGATCGTAGCCCAGTTGCACGACGATCGGCACAAATATCGGCATCGTCAGCAGCGCAATTCCCACCCAGTCCAGAAACAGCCCCAGCATGAACAGAATCGCCATCATCAATAACAGGATCGCCAGCGGACTACCTCCGCCGAAGTTCAGCAGCATGTTTTCGACAAACTGCATGCCCCCCATGAGATTATAAACCCCCACAATCAGACTGGCACCGATACCAATCCAGATGATCATGCCGCAGGTCCTCAGAGTTTGAATGGCGCTCTCTCGCAACAGCTGCCAGTTCAGTTCCTTTCGGATCCAGGTCGACAGAGCTATACCGGACACACCAATCGCCGAGGCCTCGGTCACCGACGCTATACCGGCGTAGATACTACCCAGCACACTGAACGCAACGACGACCGGCAGGGCAACCCCCTTGATGACTTTCCATTTTTCCGCCGCACTCAGCGTCAACTCGTCTTCATCAGCGATCGGCGCAAGGCTCGGGTTGAGGGTGCAACGGATCAGCACGTATGCGACATAAAGCCCCGCCAACAGCAGACCGGGCACAAAGGAGGCAGTGAACAGATCCCCGATAGAGACGTTGGCAATCAGCCCATAGATAATCAAAACGATGGAAGGTGGCACCATGGTACCCAACGCGCCGCCAGCACAAACGGTACCGATGGCCAGATTGCGATCATAGCCAAGCCGCAACATTTGCGGTAATGCCAGGAGTCCCAGCAGTACAGTTTCACCGCCGATAATGCCGGACATGGCCGCCAGAAATACAGCTACCACCAGGGTTTGTACTGCAACACCGCCGCGCATCTTGCCACCCAGCATTCGCATGGCATTAAATAGGTCCCGGGCTATACCGGAGCGATCAAGGATTGCCGCCATCAGTACAAACATCGGCACCGCTACAAACACATAGGACGTCGTAAAGCTGTAGATCCGGCTCACCAACAACGGTGCCGCATTGGGCCCAATCCAGAAGAGGGTAAAGAACAGCGCAACAATTCCGGTTACAAACGCCAGCGGCATACCGCTTAACAACAACAGGAACATCATGCCGAGCAGTAGAATACTGCCCCACTCTATCCCGATTACGGACAGGTCAAATAACTCAAACATGATAATCTTTCCCACTGGTTTTCATAATGTGATGCACAAAGTGCAAAAAGAACTGGATCGACATCAACATGAGCACCAGGAACAGAAACGCTTTAACGATAGCTGGCAAGGCAGGGTCCCAGGCACTGCCGCTGGTTTCCATACGGAACTCCCCCCAGGGTGCAAACAACGCCTTTTCGGCAACCAGATACGCAGCCCAGGTCAGGATTACCACGTAGATAAGCCCTGCAAAGGAAATAACCAGATCGAGCCACCGGCGTACCTTGTCGGAGACGGCATCGTAAACGATACCGATGCGGATATGGCGGTTGCTGGCCAGACAATAGCTGCCAGCATAGATAAAACACATGGCGCAGAACAACGTGGTCGTTTCATGCACCCAGATTGTGGGTGAGTTGAACAGATAGCGTGCGCCAATTTCGAACACAATGATGCACGCACTGAGCAAAAAGATCAGGCTGATCAAATGGGCGAGCTTGACGATATACGCATCAAGCCGTGTCAGCGGTTGGTTGCTATCCGAAGCCCGCACGGCGAGCGCTTGCGGATCAGATCCGTCAACAGCGTCTATGGCATCTGAGCCGGTCGACTGCTTCGAATCATTGTTATTCGGGTCAGAAGTATTCATCGGTAGACGCCTTCATCAAACAGATATGGTTAATTAAGAACCTGTCAAAAGAGAGCCGCAGCAGATTTACGCTGTCGCGGCCCGTCAAAGACTACTGCTGACTTACCAGCATGCCTTTTTCGGCGAGATACTTGGTCAGCACATCTAATACTTTCCGTGCATTCGGAGATTTTTCAGCAAATACTTCCCACTGGCTACGAGCGATAGTGCGGAATTTGTTGCGCTCTTCCATGCTCCAGTTATGAATGGTCACCTTACCGGACGCTTCAGCCTCAGCGACGGCTTTCAAGTCTTCCTTTTTTAACGCGGAGACAATATTGTGGGCAAAATCAGCCACGCTGTCCTTCAGAATCACACGCAGGTCAGCAGGCATACTGTCCCAGGTTTTCTTAGTCATGGACACTTCAATGACCGGCAGAGAATGAAACCCCGGATAGACCGGATGGGTGGCTATTTTATGCATGCCCTGCTGATGATTTGTCGAGAATACCGTGTAATCAGCCGCATCAATCAGACCTTTGTCCAGAGAGGTATAGACCTCTGAGCCTGGCAAGTTTACCGGTGAAGCACCGGCGGCAGAGAAAACCGCCTGCACCAATCCCTCAGGTGCACGCAACTTAAGGCCTTTAAGGTCATCCACCCCGTCCAGAGGTACTTTGGACAAGAAGGATTCAAGACCCGTTGCCGAGGCACCAATAAACTGAACTCCGTAAGGTGACAACAACTCCT
>JBALVQ010000120.1:0-13444 GCA_036960915.1 Amphritea sp. | reverse complement strand
AGCGTTTCACGGGGCATGCTAACCAGCCCTCTACAAAAGATCCACGCTATCTGACGATGAGCCTTTTAAAAGGGACTTACGCCACCAATTCCTGTTCAGCAAGTTTTAGGTCCAGAGTCGCTTTTAGCAACTTGTAAAGACGGATGGCAGCATCGATCTCATCCTTACGGTTGGTCAGGCTCTCGATATTAAGACCTAACGGGATACCCAGGCCCGTACAGGCTTCCAGAATCTGATCGAGGTTGTTACGGCAAATGCGAATAGATTCGCCTAATGGATTATTAGCATCCAGTATGCGATGGCGGGTTGCTTCTGGCACCGAAATGCCTAACCACTCCATGAAGTTCAGTGTAGTGTCGCTGCCACAAGGGCTGAACGTTAGAATAATTCGCTTTGGCTGCACCCCTTGCTCGCGGCATTCACGTGCATAAGAACTCAATAAATCGATGGTCGCCTGGGCGTTGTATACAGCCTGTGAAATGAAGAACTCACAGCCCTGAGCGCTCTTTTCCATTAGGCGCATGTGTTCATTACCGTACTTGGCATGACGCTCGGCAATGGTAACTCCCCCTAAATGAAAATCCAGGCTGTGCTCGGCTAGCGCTTTATACGCTTGCGGCAGAGTCAGCGTGATTTTCCCTTCTGAAGAGGGGCTGCCCACCAAAACCAGGTCTTTTACGCCGTAAGGGCAGTGGGCTTTATCAAGCCAATCATCAAAATCATTAGGGTTACGCTGCGATACGCTTTTGTAGGTGATTATCTGATGGCCGGATTTTTCCCGTAGAATCGCCGAATATTCACGTGGGTCGTGGGTGGTCATAAAAGGGAAAGGGCGTGCCTTATCCGTACGGCTACTCTCGTCCTGGATGTCATAGACGATCAGACCGTCGTAATCAATCTGGCCTAGACGTTCCAGCAGCTTATCCGCGATATCGGATACCTGCTCCATTTTGATTGAAGACTTCGGTGGAGTGGTACCAATAAAGTAAACGCCACGGCTGGCGTCTGCGAATTTTTGTTTCAGTCTTGTATTAGTAGTCATCACACTGTCCGGTCTGTCGTATCAAAAAGCAGGGTATTGCTTAATTACGATCTATTCTAACAATGAATGACTTTCATGTGTTTAGGTTATAAGGTGAAATTTTTTGGAGTTGAGATGAATGAATTTAATGTCGCATCAGAATCAAGGACTTGTTCGCAGGTTCCATAGCTGACACTGTCCGTTTGGTTTACACTTTGGCTATAGTGTTTTCACTTAGATCTCAGGAGTATTCGTGTCCAAAAGTAAGTTTGATCTGAAACAGGTTTCTCAACATATTCCGCCAGTTGGTGACGCGCGGAAGTTACCGCCAGTACATCTGTGGAATCCGGATTTCTCCGGCGATATAGATATGCGCATTACCCGGGATGGCCGTTGGATCCATGAGGGAGGAGAGATCAAACGTGCGGCAATGGTAACGATGTTTTCTACTATCCTCTGGCGAGAGAGCGATAACTACTTTTTAATGACTCCAGTTGAGAAGGTGGGCATTCAGGTAGAGGATGTGCCTTTTCAGTTTATTCACCTGGAAGTGAAGCAGGGCAGCGACGGGCAAGAGTTGGTCTTTACCACGGTGACCGATGATGTTGTCACCGCCAGTAAAGAGCATCCCTTGCGGATAGAGATTGATCCAGTGACGGGAGAGCCATCCCCTTATTTGATGGTGCGCTACGGTATGGAAGGACGACTGAGCCGTAATCTGTATTATGAGCTCGTGGAGCTGGCTGTGGAGCAGGAGGGACGTTACATTGTAACCAGCTGCGGGGAGAGCTTTGAGCTGGGCTAGGTTCTATTCAAAGTGATACCCGGGGCGGTTTCTCTTCATAAACAGCCGAAAACTGCCCTAAGTTATACGGCTGTACTAATAAAGCTCCAGCACCGGTTCCTGTAATAATGACAGCTGCTCTCTTAGCTCCAGAATATGGTCGCTCCAATAGCGTACGGTATTGAACCAGGGAAAGTTGTGAGGAAAAGCGGGGTCTTCCCAGCGGCGTGCTAACCAGGCGCTGTAATTCATCATTCTAAGGGTGCGCAAAGTTTCGGCCAGTTGCAATTCTTTGGGCTGGAAATCATAGAATTCGTTATAGCCTGCCACAATTTCCGAGAGCTGTTGCTGTTGTCGCTGACGGTCTCCAGAAAGTAGCATCCAGATATCCTGAATCGCCGGAGCCATACGGGCATCATCAAAATCAACAAAGTGGGGGGCATTGTCACGCCACAGCATATTACCGCCATGGCAGTCACCGTGAACACGGATGTAATTCAGATCGCCGGTTTGCTCAATGATCTTATCCATCCGCTCAAGGAGGTCCGCGCTGAGGGTGTCGTAAGCTGTTTGTAGTTCGCGGGGAATAAAGTGTCCGCTGATCAGTTTTACGCTTTTATGACCATAAGACTCAATATCGAGTGTCGGGCGGTGAATGAAAGGCTTGGTGGCACCCACCGCGTGAATGCGGCCCATTAAACGACCGAGAATGTACAGGTTATCGAGATTATCCAGTTCGGGGCCATGTCCGCCCTTGCGGGTGAACAGGGCAAACATAAAGTTACCGTACTCGAACAAACTCTCACCGTCTGAATTGGTAAGCGGTGCGACTACCGGCAGTTCCTGTTCAACCAGTTCAAAGCTGAATTGGTGTTCTTCCAGAATCTGCTCCCGGCTCCAGCGTGCAGGGCGGTAAAATTTTGCGATAAGAGGCTCTTGTTCCTCTATGCCTACCTGATAAACCCTGTTTTCATAACTGTTCAGGCCGAATATCCGACCGTCACAGAGGTAGCCAAGACTTTCAACCGCGTCCATGATGAAGCTGGGTGTCAGAGTCTCGAACGGATGTACGCTATTGGTCATGGCTAAAGTTACCAGTTCTTAAAAGGGTTATTGAGCAGGTTCGAGTTGTAATATTTAGGGTCGCCGGTGACCTCTGAAGAGATCCAGTCCGGCAGAATGACTGCTTCGTGTTCATCTTTGAGTTCTACTTCTGCTATCACTAGCCCGGCATTATCGCCAGCGAAGATATCAATTTCCCACAGGTGCTTCTCATGGGTGACAAGGTAGCGAGTTTTATCAACCACCGGTCCGCTACAAAGCTCTTCAAGCATCTGCTCGGCATCTAGCAGAGGGATTTCATATTCAAACTCAGAGCGTACCGCGCCCTTGTTCTCACCCTTAATGGTCAGAAAGGCGTTATCGCCCATAATCCGCACCCGCACCGCGGTGTTATCGCGGGTAGGAATATAGCCTTGCTTGATGGTGACTCCACAGTTCAATGGACCCACTGTTTCCAGGTCGATGAGGAATTTACGTTCGATCTCTTTAGCCATCGATATGCTCTACGTTAAATGTGCAATATTCACTTTAGGGCGCCGCACTTTTTTTAGGACAACACAGCACCTTAGATAAAAAAGGCACTCATTAGAGTGCCTTTATATTTTAGATAGTTATTACATGATTCGCATACCCGGCTGGGCGCCTTCATGGGGCTCCAGAATCCAGAGATCCTTACCGCCAGGGCCAGCAGCCAGCACCATGCCTTCAGATACGCCGAATTTCATCTTGCGTGGCGCCAGGTTAGCAACCATGACTGTCAGCTTGCCTTCCAGATCTTCAGGCGCATAGGCTGATTTGATGCCGGCAAATACATTGCGGGTCTCGCCACCAAGATCCAGAGTCAATCGCAGTAGCTTATTCGCACCTTTTACATGCTCTGCTTTAGCGATAAGGGCTACTCGCAGATCAACCTTGGCAAAATCGTCAAAGTTGATTTCGTCAGCGATAGGGTCTTCGCTCAGCGGTGTTTTTTCTGCCGGCTTGGCTTGAACAGCGGCTGCCGCTTCCATTGTCTGCTTGCTATCTTCGATCAGCGCAGCAATCTTGTCTTCATCAACCCGTTGCATCAGCGGCTTGAACTTATTGATCTGATGATCCAGCAGCGGTTGCTTGACGGCATCCCAGGCAAAGTTTTCAATATTCAGGAAGGCTGCGGTATCTGCTGCAACCTGCGGCAGTACCGGTGCCAGATAGGAGATGATAACCCGGAACAGGTTGATGCCCAGGGTGCAACAATCCTGAACGTCCTGTTCCTTGCCTTCCTGCTTAGCCAGTACCCACGGCTCGGCAGCATCGATATATTGATTAGCCTTGTCGGCAATGGCCATGATTTCACGCATCGCCTTGCCGTATTCACGGGCTTCGTAGGCTGCTGCGATCTGCTCACCAGCTTGCACGGCTTCTTCATATAGAGCAGGTTCAGCCAAGGTGCTACCCAGCTGACCATCAAACTTCTTCTTGATAAAGCCGGCGCAGCGCGATGCGATGTTGACTACCTTGTTGACCAGGTCCGCATTCACCCGCATGCGGAAATCGTCCAGACTAAGGTCGATATCGTCGATGCCGGAGCCCAGCTTGGCGGCAAAGTAGTAGCGCAGGTATTCAGGACGCAGGTGCTTCAGGTAAGTCTCCGCCATGATAAAGGTGCCGCGGGACTTAGACATCTTCTGGCCGTTAACGGTCAGGAATCCGTGGCAGAAGACGCCATCTGGTTTGCGGAATCCGGCGCCTTCGAGCATGGCAGGCCAGAAAAGGGTATGGAAGTATGCGATATCCTTGCCGATAAAGTGGTACAGCTCGGTGTCCGAGGATTCGTTCCAGTACTCATCGAAATCAACGCTGTTTTTATCGCACCAGTTTTTAAAGCTGGCCATGTAGCCGATTGGAGCATCCAGCCATACGTAGAAGTACTTGCCAGGAGCATCCGGAATCTCAAAGCCCCAGTAAGGCGCATCCCGGGAAATATCCCAGTTTTTCAGGCCCGACTCAAACCACTCATTGAGTTTGTGGATCATATGCTCCTGCACATGATTATCCACCCAGTCACGCAGGAACGGTTCAAAGTCACCCAGCTTGAAGAAATAATGCTCCGATTCCTTTTCAACAGGCTTGGCACCGGAAACTGCCGAGTAGGCATTTTTCAGTTCAACCGGGCTGTATGTCGCGCCGCACTTCTCACAGGAGTCACCGTACTGGTCCTGCTCGCCGCATTTAGGACAGTCACCCTTAACGAAGCGATCAGGCAGGAACATCTCTTTCTCAGGGTCGTAGGCCTGAGTGATAGTTTTCTGGGCGATATGACCCGCATCACGCAGACGGGTATAGATCAGCGAGGCAAAGTGCTGGTTCTCATCTGAATGGGTAGAGTAGTAGTTATCAAAGCCAACCATGAAACCGCTGAAATCGCGCTGGTGCTCTTCGCTGACCTTGTTGATCAATTCCTGGGGTGTGACGCCCATCTGATCAGCTTTCAGCATTATCGGCGTACCGTGTGCATCGTCGGCACATACGTAAGTGCATTGATTGCCGCGCTGGTTCTGAAAGCGAGCCCATATGTCGGTTTGAATATACTCCACCAGGTGACCCAGATGAATTGGGCCGTTGGCATAGGGCAGTGCGCTGGTAACGAGAATCTTGCGTTGTTTATCAGTCATGATTCAGAAACGGGTCATAAGTTGGCGAATTAAGCGCGCAATTTTACCTGTAAATGGTGGGAATTACAGCTTGTCGGGAATCTTTTTGTTTTCAGTGTGTTGAGAGCGGTTGAGAAAAACTACCTAAAATGGGTAATTGAACATTGGCTGGCAAGGGAAACAGACGTTAAATGATTGAAAAGATTAAAAGGATTTTAGAGCTGTGTTGATCGGCCGACTGGTACCAAGTGGAAATTGCGCCTGCCATGTTGTTAGTGCTTATAAGTTCTCAGGTTGGAGTCGTATAGATGTACGAACATATCTTGAAGGAAGACCGTATCGCCGTGCTTTGGCTGGGGGAGCTATTGCCTGATCTGGATGCTATGCCTGACAGGTTTAAAGAGCACTTTCAGATTGAGCGTACTAACAGGCTGGATATTGCCCTGCAAATGATGGCGGAGCTTAGCTATGACATTGTTGTTATCCATCTGCGTAACAATGATTTTGCATTGCGTTATCAATGGCTAAGGAATTGTGTCAAAGAGCATCCCGGGACTATCCGGGTAATGCTTAACGATAAGCTCCCGGCCTATTTAGTCGCCAAAGCCTCTGAACTTTGCCACCGATCGATCGCTTTTACTGCTTCGGTTGATGATATGCTGCACGAGATAAGTCAGTGCCTTCAGGTGAAGCAGTTAATCAGTAAACCTGTAATCAAAGAGTATGTTGGCGCGGTAGAGCACCTGCCGTCGATTCCTTCCGTCTATATGACGTTAAATGAGGCATTGGCCAACGACGCGACCGGCGCTGCGGATATAGCCAAAATTATCGAGCAAGATCCGGCTATGTCAGCGAAGCTATTGCAGCTGGTCAATTCTGCTTTTTTCTCCCTCAATAGTCATGTGTTCAAAATCAAGGATGCTGTCGTTATTCTTGGCGTGCGGCAGATACGGGATCTGTTTCTGGTTTCCCGTCTGTTTGAGCATTATCCGCAGAACAGTTTCTGGAACGCCTTCTCGTTTGAAAACTTGCGTAACCGTGACATGGTGGTTGGCCGCTTTGCACGAGCTATCTGCCGCGATCTCAAAGTGGCGCCGGATATAGCGGATAAAGCATTTCTTGCCGCGTTACTGCAGGATATAGGGGTACTGGTTTTCGCTACCCGGGATCCCGATAGCTATCGAAGTGTTATGCAGCAGGCGGCGTTGATGGGACAGCCGCTTTATGCCCTGGAAAAGTTGCGTTTAGGTGTGACGCATATGGAGGTCGGAGCCTATATGCTGAGGCTTTGGAATCTTCCGCCGGAGGTCGTTGATGCCGTCCTGTTTCATTCGTTTCCTAATGCAACCAACAGCAGTAAATTTACACCTTTAAGTGCCTTACATATAGCCGACTCGCTGCTGCCTGACGTGGTCAATTTAACTGATTGCCGCACCAATAGCCGAATAAATGCAAAGTATATCCAACGCCTCGGGTTAGAAAAGAAAATCCCTGAATGGCAGCAAATGGCGCAAGGGTACGCTGACCAGCTTTACGCCGGAGTCGGAGAGGGGTATTAACCCACAACATCGCAAGCGGTTATGCCTGATGAATAACCCTTAAGCCAGCAGATGTTATCTGGATTGGATTACAGCCCCATGCACTGATAGAATGCGCGCTTTCCCCGCAATGACCTTTCTTTTTGAATCCAGACCCTGAGGTGAGCATGGCGCTGCCAAATGTTGATCCGTCTCTTTACGACGCCCAACTTGTTGATAAGAAAACTGCAATTGAACGTCAGTTTGCCGAGTTTAAACTGCCCGCAATTGAAGTTTTTGAATCAGCGCGAACCGCCTACCGGTTGCGCGCTGAGTTTCGTGTCTGGCATGAAGGGGATGATCTCAACTATGTGATGTTCAAGCCTGGCAGTAAGCATGAGCATTCGCGCCTGGAAAGTTGCCCAATGGTATCGAAGACTATCCAGAACGTCATGTTTAAGCTGCTGGATGCTCTTCGGCCCAATGAACTGTTGCGCCGTCGTCTGTTTCAGGTGGATTTTCTCAGCACCCTGAGCGGTGAGCTGCTGGTTAGTTTGCTGTATCACAAGCCCCTGGATGAAGCCTGGACCGAGGAGGCTCGAAAGCTAAAACAGCAGTTTGGTTTCGATGTCATCGGTCGCAGCCGTAAGACCAAGATTGTCCTGGATCGGGATTTTGCCATCGAGAAAATGCATATTGATGGCCGGGAACTAATCTATAAGCAGGTAGAGAACAGTTTTACCCAGCCTAATGGCGGTGTGTGTCAGCACATGTTGCAGTGGGCACTGGATATAACTCAGGGTGCGGGTGGCGATCTGGTAGAGCTGTACTGCGGTAATGGTAACTTTACCATGGCATTAGCGCCGAATTTTAATTCAGTGGTTGCCACAGAGATTGCCAAGGTTTCGGTGCGGGCTGCAGAATACAATATCGAAGCGAATAACATCGATAATGTTACCGTGCTGAGGATGTCCAGCGAGGAATTCTCACAGGCATTGCAGGGCGTACGCGAGTTTCGCCGCCTGCAAGAGCGTAATCTTGACCTCAATAGCTATGATTTCACCACTGTGTTGGTGGATCCGCCGCGTAGCGGCCTGGACGATGAGACTGTTAAACAGGTGGCTGAATACCATAACATCGTCTATATCTCCTGTAATCCTGATACGCTGGTGGATAATCTGCGGGAGCTGACAAAAACCCACCGTATTGAGCGCTTTGCCATCTTTGATCAATTCCCCTATACACATCACCTTGAAAGCGGTGTCTACCTGACTCGAAAGTAGTGTTGCCATCTTTAAAGCGGTGTCTACCTGACTCGAAAGTAGTGTTGCCATCTTGAAAGCGGTGTCTACCTGACCCGCAAATAGTCTTGTGCCGGACGCTTTAGTCTAGCTGTCCGGCCTTATATATAGCCCTATATAAGTAAATATTTACCTTGTCGGCTAATGATATTTGACAAATTGAACAGTGTTCACTATCTTTATTTTAAAGTTATTGAACGGTGTTCAATTGTTTGATGGAATTTGACAGGTATCTACTATGGCCAGACGTAATGATCACTCCCGGGATGAGTTGCGGGAAATGGCATTGAGCGCTGCAGAACAGTTGCTCGATCAGGAAGGGGCTAATGCACTCAGTACCCGCAAGGTAGCAACGGCTATTGGTTACTCCGTGGGAGCGCTCTATCTGGTGTTTAAAAACCTGGATGATCTCTGCTGGCAGATCAATGCCCGCACTTTAGATCGCTTGTTAGCGCAGTTGAATCAAGTTACTGACAGTAATGCGCATAATGAAATCAGTGGTTATGCCCATCGATACCTGGATTTTTCTCAGCAATGGCCACACCGTTGGACCTTGCTTTTCGAGCATAGCAGCGGCGATAAGCAGGCACCACCATGGCTGTTGGCTAAAATTGAGCAGCTGTTCGAGCAGCTGGAAAATGCCTTGCAGCGTATATTTTCAACAAGCAGCCAGGAACAGATTCAGTTGGCAGCACGTACTTTATGGTCTGGTGTGCATGGTGTTGCTGTATTGGTCGCCCGTGATAAGTTATTTTCATCCGCTGAAGGCACCGCAGCGGCGATGGTTGATGGCTTAATAAGCCGTTATGTTGCGGGTTGGCAACTGGAGTTAGACAGTAAAGGGCTAAATTGTGAAGGAGCAGAGCAATGAAAGCATTATTGAGTATGAAAGGATTTCTGGCATTTGTTTCCATCGCTTTTATCAATGCCTTTGTCGATCTGGGCCATAAAATCATCATCCAGAACACCCTGTTCAAAGCCTATGATGGCGATGTGCAGATTGTTTTAACCGCGGTTGTAAATGGCCTGATCCTGTTGCCTTTTATCCTGCTGTTTACGCCATCGGGGTTTCTGGCAGATAAATACCCGAAAAACAGGGTAATGAAGATATCCGCCTGGGGAGCTGTGGGTATTACGCTACTGATCACTACCTGCTATTACCAGGGCTGGTTTATGCCTGCTTTTGGGCTAACCTTTGTTCTTGCATTACAAAGCGCATTCTATTCACCGGCCAAGTACGGCTACATCAAAGAGCTGGTGGGGGTGAACAATATCAGTGAGGGTAATAGCTGGATTCAGGCGACAACGATGGTGGCTATTTTGTCCGGCATTGCCGTATTTTCCTTGCTGTTCGAAATTCGCCTTGAGGGTGTCCATCAGATGACGCCCGAACAGAGCTTGCTGACAATTGCCCCGTTGGGATGGTTGCTGGTAGCAGGTGCTCTGGTTGAGTTGGCGCTGGCTTATCGCCTGCCTCAGGTAAGGCAAACCGATACCGAACTCCACTTTAACTGGTCTGATTACCGCACGGGTAAGACGCTGACCCGCAACCTGAAACTGATCTATGGACGCCGTACTATCTGGTTGGCGATTATCGGGCTGGCGCTGTTCTGGTCGATCAGCCAGGTGATGTTGGCGGTATTCCCGGCATTTGCTGAAAGTCATCTCGATCAGCACAACACCTTTGTAATTCAGGGCACCATGGCGCTGGCCGGGGTTGGTATTATGGTGGGGGCTATACTGGCGGGGCGCTTCTCTACTCACTATATCAATACCGGGCTTATCCCGCTGGGTGCGGCCGGCGTTGCTGCTGGCCTGATCCTGTTACCGCAGATGGAGAGTATGCCGCTACAGGGTGCGGTGTTTTTCCTCATCGGTTTATCCGGTGCTTTGCTTAATGTTCCTCTGCAGGCGCTGATTCAGTTTAATGCCAAGGGTAACGAAACCGGCAAGATGCTGGCAGGTAATAATTTTATCCAGAATCTGGCGATGCTTAGCTTCCTGATCCTGACGGTGCTGTTTGCCTATTGGGGAATTGATGGCATTTGGCTGTTGTGGATGCTGGCAGCGATCGGTGTCGGTGGTGCGCTGTTCGCTATTTTGACATTGCCTGAGGCGTTGGTGCGTGTGCTGGTTGCAGCGTTGATGAAGCGGAAGTACAACCTGCAGGTGCTGGGTTTTGAGAACCTGCCTGAGGCTGGCAGGGGGGTCCTGCTGTTGGGTAATCATATCAGCTGGCTGGATTGGGCGATGATTCAGATGGCTTGCCCGCGCCATATTCATTTCGTCATGGAGCGTTCTATTTTCGAGCGCTGGTATCTGAAATGGTTTCTCTCGATGTACAAGGTGATTCCTATCTCCAGGGGTAAAAGTCGTGATGCTTTGGCACAAGTAGGCGAGTTAATCAGTGCCGGACAGGTGGTTTGTTTGTTCCCGGAAGGGGCTATCAGCCATACCGGTCAAATTGGAGAATTTAAACGGGGCTTCGAGCGCGCCTGTGAGGGGGCGAACGGGGTGATAGTGCCATTCTATATGCGAGGTTTGTGGGGCAGTCGTTTTTCCCGCTCCACCGACAAGATGAAGAGTATCCGCAGTGGTGGCTTGAAGCGCGATGTTATTGTTGCCTACGGTAAGCCGCTGCCGATTGATAGCGATGCGGTGACAGTTAAGAAAAAGGTTGGTGAGCTATCGATCCATACCTGGGATCAATACACCACCCGGATGGAGCCTTTGCCGCAGACGTTCATTCGTACTGCCAAGAATGCGATATCGGATATGGCGATTACCGATGTGCAAGGAGAGCCTCTGAGTTACCGTCGGCTGTTGACTGCCTGCACATTATTTTCGCGTCGCCTGGTATCGGCTAAAGGCCAACGCTTAGGTCTGCTGATGCCGACATCTACTGCCGGGGCGATCGCCAACATAGCAGGACTGTTTGCGGGCAAGACGTTGGTGAACCTTAATTTTACGGCTTCTGAGGAGGCACTGCTGTCTGCCTTGAAACAAGCCGAAGTGCAGACGATTCTTACCGCGCATAAGTTTGTTAACAAGCTGCAGGCCCGTGGAATCGATCCTGAGCCGCTTTTTGCAGGCCGAACCGTTATCTATATGGAAGATGTGAAGGCAGGCATTGGTAAAACCGAGGGACTGTTGACGATGGGGCTGGTCAGCCTGTTGCCGACCTTTATCTTGCAGAAGGTGCTATGCCGTCACAGCCTTTTGGAAGATACTGCGGCGCTGCTGTTTTCCTCTGGCAGTGAGGGGGCTCCGAAGGGCGTAATGCTCAGTCACCGTAATATTCTTGCAAACCTGCGCCAGATTGCCGATGTCCTTAATGTGCGGGATGAAGACTGCATTATGGCAACCTTGCCGCTATTCCATGCTTTCGGCCTGACGGTAACCTGCTTTATGCCACTGATCGAAGGCATTCCGGTTGTTTGTCATCCCGATCCAACCGATGCCCTGAATATCGGTAAAGGTGTCGCTAAATACCGTGCCACCATGATGTGTGCGACCTCAACCTTCTTGCGGCTTTATACCCGCAATAATCGCTTGCATCCACTGATGTTTGCCAGCTTGCGGGTTGTTGTTGCCGGGGCGGAGAAACTTGATAGTAAAGTGCAGCAGGCGTTTGAGCAGAAGTTCAGGGTGCCGGTGGTGGAAGGCTATGGCTCTACCGAAACTACCCCGGTGGCAAGCGTCAATTTGCCGGATTACCTGGCTGTCGAAGGCTGGTTTGTTCAGGAAGGTACGCGCGCCGGTACTGTGGGCCTGCCATTGCCGGGCTCTACCTTCCGTATTGTCGACCCGGATACGCTTGAAGAGCTGCCAACCGGAGAGGACGGGTTGATTCTTATTGGTGGCACGCAAATTATGCAGGGCTATCTGAATAATCCGGGAAAAACCGCAGAAGTGGTGATCGCGCTTGATGGCTTGCGCTGGTATAAGAGTGGCGATAAAGGCCATTTGGATGGCGATGGCTTCCTGACAATTGTTGATCGTTATTCCCGTTTCGCCAAACTGGGCGGGGAGATGGTCAGCCTGGGGGCGCTTGAAGCGACGGTGCATAAAGTGCTCGAAGATGAGGAGGCTCAGCTGGTGGCTATTAATCTGCCCGACGAAAAGAAGGGAGAGAAGGTGGTGATGTTGGTGGATGCCGACATTGATCCCGATAGCTTCCGTAGCTACCTGATTGATAAGGGAGTGCCTGCGCTGATGTTGCCTGCACATACGTTCAGGGTAGACGGTATTCCGTTACTGGGTAGCGGCAAGACGAATTACCCGGCGGCTAAAGTTATGGCAGAGCAACTTATTGCCTAGTGGTTTCACTGTAAAGCGTGGTGCGGTTCGTAAACTCAACCTAACACGCTTTGCGGGGCATGCAAACCGTCACCCTACGATTTTTATCACACATGTAGGGTGCTGGTGAGGCACGAACCGCACCGATCCATATTGCAGAACAAAAAAGAGTCTGGTGATGAAAAAAAAGGTACTTTTCATTTGTTTTAGCGCGTTACTATTCACCGGCTCCGTTGCGGCCTCAGAGTGTGTAGTCCTGCTGCACGGTTTGGCTAGAACATCTAGCTCAATGGCGTTGCTTGAAAGTTCGCTGGAGAATTCCGGTTACCATGTTGTCAATGTCGATTACCCATCCAGAACATTGGCAGTTAAAGCGCTTGCCGAACAGGCTGTGGGCGAGGGGGTAAAGCGGTGCAGTGCTGCAGCTGCAAGTCCAATAAATTTCGTTACGCATTCGCTGGGCGGTATTTTAGTTCGCCAGTTCTACCGTGATCGTTCGGTAGATGAAGTGAAGCGCGTCGTTATGCTTGGTCCTCCAAATAAGGGAAGCGAGGTTGTAGACCATCTAAAAGACCTACCTGG
Source organism: Amphritea sp. (assembly GCA_036960915.1). Classification (GTDB taxonomy): domain Bacteria; phylum Pseudomonadota; class Gammaproteobacteria; order Pseudomonadales; family Balneatricaceae; genus Amphritea. The sequence continues at coordinate 245 of JBALVQ010000120.1, read as the reverse complement.
CTTTGAGCTGATCAATGGACCCGCCGGTATGCAGCTTGGAACGCAAGCGGGCGATATTCCAAATAGTTTGGGACCGGTGAAATTTGAATTGGGTGTGATTGCCGGAACACGATCGATTAACCTGATATTGTCGACCTATCTGCCTAATCCAGATGATGGCAAGGTTTCATTAGAAAATACCAAAGTAGCAGGTAGGCTCTGTTCAGCTTAAAAGTTGTTACACCCAGTGTCCGGCAATTCGCTCT
>JBALVQ010000119.1:0-13508 GCA_036960915.1 Amphritea sp. | reverse complement strand
TGAGAAGGTCGCATAAAAAACAAAAAAATGGTGACAACTATCTTGAAAAACACCGAGTGGGATAGCAATGCAGATACAGTTAGGTATGCCAGCAAAGCATACGACACGCTTTGCGAAATATTAAACCCGGAAGGGCTTAATATTTTGGATTTTGGCTGCGGAACAGGCCTGTTAACGGAAAGGTTGGCTCCAGCAGCTAGCCGAATAGTAGGGCTGGATGCATCTGAAAAAATGATTTCAGTGCTTAACAGGAAACAACTAGGCAATATTGATGCTCTGGCAGTTGAGCTTACGCAAGAGACAATACAATCTAATCCATCTCTGCAGCGGCAATTTGATCTGATAGTGGCATCATCTGTTTGTAGCTTTCTACCCGATTACGAAAGTACATTGCAGTTATTAAAGACACTATTAAAACCCAAGGGTGTTTTTGTGCAATGGGACTGGCTTAATACCGGCGGGGCTTCAGGTTTTGGGCTTTCTAAGGAAGCAGTCGAGTCGGCATTTGTTAACGCTGGCTTGGAGGTCGCGTCAATTACTCAAGCGTTTACCCTTGAAAGCAAACAGGGATCAATGCCAGTATTAATGGGCGTCGCCAAAAAAACCTGACAAATGCAGGTACTCGAAATTCTATCACTGCGCGCAATGTCGTTGCTATTTCATTATCGTATTAGGCGTATTCTGGAGCAATAAGCCAACTTAATTCAGGAGGAGTAATGACATTCAGGGACCATTTTTTACTCATGGCTGATTACAATCAGCGGATGAATAATCAACTTTTCGAGGCAGCCGGTAAGCTCAGTACAGAAGAGCTATGCGCAGATAGAGGCACTTTCTTTTCCTCGGTTCTGGGGACTCTAAATCACATTCTGGTGGGCGATCTCATCTGGTTAGCCAGGTTTGCAACTCATTCGGACAGATATCGGTCGTTAGCTGATTTGAGTGAGTTGCCCAAGCCTGAAGGACTTAATGATGTTATCTATCCCAAGCTGAGCGCCCTCAGGAATGCCCGTCGCGAAGTTGATTGGTCGATAAAATGCTGGTTGGCCGATGAGGTGCAGGATACCGATTTTTCTAAATCATTAGCCTATGCGAGTACTAAAGGCGTTGAGAGTGAACGTAATTTCGGTGAACTAGTATGTCACTTGTTTAACCACCAGACTCACCATCGTGGCCAAGTAACTACTTTACTGAATCAGCAGGGAATCGATGTAGGTATTACCGATTTTCTCATCGACATTCCAGATTTGAAGGTATAACAGAGGCGATCAAAGGAGCCGTTGCTTTCATATCTCAGTTGTTAAGTCTATGTTGCCAAGGAGGCTTAAATGAACAGTTATTTTTTATTCTTAATCATCGCCATAGCAACCATCCTGAGTCCCGGACCGGGTGTCATCCTGACTCTCACTAATGCCATTCGTTATGGTGTTCCAGGAGCCATTGGTGGCATTCTTGGCATCGCTTTCGGTACATTCATTGTGGCCGGTGTCTCTGCTACCAGCCTGGGTATTATACTGGCCACCTCTTCTGTGGCGTTCAGCATCATGAAATATATAGGTGCTGCCTATCTGATATATTTGGGCATCAAGTTATGGCGATCGCCGATCAGAAAAATTGAAACGCAGCAGGGGAATACAAAGAATAGAAGGTTTCAGTTTTTTGAAGGACTGACACTTCAGATAACAAATCCTAAAGCCGTATTCTTCTTTATGTCTGTATTTCCGCAGTTCGTCGATTATTCATCAGACTACAGCGGCCAATTTATGCTTCTGGTCGTTACCTATAGTAGTCTCGTTGTGTTGATCCACATGCTGTATGCACACCTGGCTAAATCTGCACGTGGCTGGCTTTCTTCAAATAAAGGCGGGCGCATAATTAACCGGCTGGGCGGTGGTACGTTTATGTGTTTTGGTGTTGGCCTTGCGTCTGCCAGTAAGTAGCAGAAAGGTAACTGCTGCAAGAACCACGAGTTAGGCTGACCGGGAGTATCTAAGTCTTTGCCTTCTCTTTCTCCTTACGCGTAGTTTGATGTTTTCAACACGAATTTATGAGGGATGATGAAATGCTGGATTATCTGATTTTTTTAGGTGTGTGTATCATTGCTACGGCTAGTCCTGGTCCTGCAGTGTTTTTAGCGATTAAAAATGGCGCCAAATATGGCTGTCGAAATGCAATTGCCGGCGTAATCGGCAATGTGTCAGCAATGCTGACGTTGGCTGCAGTTTCAGCGGCAGGCTTAGGGGCTGTTATTTTGGCATCTTCAACCCTGTACACGTCAATCAAGATTGTTGGCGGCCTGTATCTGATTTACCTGGGTCTAAGGGCTTTACTTTCCCATCAAAACTCAAGTGTTGAAAATACGAAAAACTTCTTAAGCTTCGCACCAAAACGAGCAACTCTTTTTCGTGAGTCCTACCTTGTCGGGATCAGTAATCCGAAAGCAATTGCCTTCTATACCGCGCTGTTTCCTCAGTTTATCGATTTGACCGAGCCCGTTCTTCCTCAATTCGCGTTGCTGGCATCGGTATTCGCTGCATGTTCATTCACATTTTTAATGTTGTATGTATTGCTGGCTTCTCAGTTGAAACGGCATCTTGAAAAAGGCAAGGTTTCGCGCTGGTTTAATCGTGTCACAGGCTGTGTATTTGTGGGCTTTGGCGTTGCATTAGTTTCGAGTAATCGGGCATAACAGATTGCTGCACAGGGAAGGGGTACTGGCAATGCACCTCATTTTTTAGTGAGCAAAGCGTTAGCTTTCAATCGGAGTCATTATGAATATTGAAATGTGGTTGGCATTCACTGTTGCATCAATAGTTTTATTGATCATCCCGGGGCCGACGATTCTTACAGTAATAAGTTATTCAGTATCACATGGGTATAGAGCAAAATTACCACTTATCATAGCTGTAGCACTTGGCGATTCAACAGCATTAGCGCTTTCTTTGCTTGGTTTAGGCACACTCTTAGCTGAATCAGCATTTTGGTTCCAAATGATTAAATGGGCTGGCGGGCTGTATCTCCTGTTTTTGGGAGTAAAATTATTAAGGACAGGGCTCAGGCCTGCACAGATTCAGCAGGAAAGTGAATATGCATCAGGCTGGATTCTGTTTTTAAATACATATCTGGTTACCGCCTTAAATCCTAAAGGCATCATTTTCTTTGTTGCATTCCTACCGCAGTTTATAAATATAAGTTTAAATGTTACGCATCAGCTCTGGATTCTTGCTATGACATTCGTGGCTTTAGCAACATTAAATGCAACACTGTATGCAGTCTTCGCAGGTAAAGCTCGGCAGGTACTGGCTTCACCAAAAACACAGCGGATATTTAATTTCACTGGCGGTTCTTTGCTTTCTGCGGCGGGTATTTGGGCATTGTCGGCTAGACAGTGATGAAAAACTCTCTAAGTTCTTAAACAAAGGTTCTTAAACAAAGGTTCTTAAACAAAGGTTCTTAAACCTTATGACTGAAGCTTGTGCAGGAAATTACCTGGAGGGATTCCAATAACCGCTTTGAATTCACGGCTGAAGTGTGCCTGATCATAGTAGCCACTAATGATAGCGATATCACTCAGCTTCTCTGTTTCGCTTGCTTTGCGCAATAGTTGTCGGGCGTTAGCTACACGCTGGAGTTTGCTATATTGCTTGGCTGTCATGCCAACCCGGCATTTAAACTGCCGCTCCAGTTGCCGCTGGCTGATGCTGTTCTGATCAACCAGCTGCTGGATAGGCTGCTTGCCTTTGGTTTGATTTAGCCAGCGTAACGAGTGATTAACCGCAGGCGAATCAAGCGGAGCGTTTTCCAGGCGCTGCGATAAGCGTTGCTCGATAATCGCCAGTCTGTCATTCAGGCTAGCGGCTGTTGCCAGCTGTTCAGCCATGTCTGCCAATGTAAAGCGCCTACTCAGGGGCAGGGGGTGTGCAATGTGTGATTGCAACTCCGTCAGTGATTGCTGCAAAAATGGATAGGCCATACCGGGTAAAAAACGAATGCCTAAGGCATCAATGGCACCCGTAAGCCTGAGGGTTGAGGTTGTTTGCAGTGGGCCGCTGAGCAGAAAGCGCGAATTGAAATTCTGGTTATCCAACGACCATGCCTCACCGAAATTGAACACTAAACTGACGCCGCCATCAGGGTGAAGAAACTGATTGGGCAAAGGGCAGGATGAGGCAGGGCGTTGAATCGTCCAGTAACTCTGAATGAAGTTCCTCAGCCGGAGGCTTGGCATGAATTGCCGAAAGTTGATGTGCGACAGGTTAGACATGCTGTAAATTTAACACCCCTAACCCGCAAAAAACTAGTCTCATCATCAACTAAAAACTGTTGCTTGTAGTCACTATTAGACGCAGTTAAAAATTAATGCTACCGACTTCATAGCTACCAGCCTCTGGGCGAAAACTTAGGGCTATACGGTTCCAGCTGTTGATCGCGGCAATGGTCAGCGTGAGATCGACCAGAGCAGGCTCGCTGAAATGCTCACGCGCATGGCTATACAACTCATCGTCAATGCTGTTGCCGGCTATCAGTGTATTGGCTTCAGCCCACGCCAGCGCTGCACACTCCTTCTCTGAGTAGAAGGAGGTTTCACGCCAGGCGCTGAGTGTATAGAGGCGTTGTTCGGTTTCACCCTCGGCACGGGCGTCCTTGGAGTGCATGTCGATGCAGTATGCGCAGCCGTTGATCTGTGAAACCCTGAGTTTGATCAATGTAACCAGTGACCCCTCAAGCGTGTCGCGCTTGTTGCTGCAGCTGGCTATATATTTTTCAAGGTTGATCATCGCTTGCAGGCCTTCGGGTGCTGCTGCGAAGTAATTCATGCGTTGTGACATAACTGTATTCCTGATTAATGTGGATTCAACAGCAGGTTAACGCGAGCAGGTCTGGCCGTATTGTATATTTTCGACGTCTGCGGGAGATTAATGCGAAAGCGGAGAGGCGTAAGTATTTGTCTATTTAGCGAGCATGTATCTTCATAAAGATTAATTGTCCTACTACTAAAGTCTGTACCTGTCCGGTGCTGATGAGTTATTCTAAACAGAGCTTAAAGCGGTTAGGTTTAGCTGATTGAGTTATAAATCGATATTAAGCTCATTAGTTTTTCATTCAGAGTCAGAATAAACACGCGACAGTAAAATCTTTTTTCAAGATTGGTCAGGTTAATGCTTGGTGACGAGCATTAACCTGACTTTATTTTGAGGATTTACCATGCAAACCATCGTTATCGTAGGAGGCGGCGCCGGCGGGCTAGAGTTAGCAACACAGCTTGGCCATAAGTTCGGCAAAAAGAAACGCGCGAATATCATTCTGGTTGATCGTAATCGAACCCATATCTGGAAGCCGTTGTTGCATGAAGTGGCAACGGGATCTCTCGATATCAACACTGACGGTGTGGTATATCGGGCGCATTCCAGTGCGCATTATTATCAGTTTCAGCTAGGTACCATGATTGGTCTGGATCAACAGTCAAAATGCATTAAATTGCAGGCGCTGTTTGATGAGGAAGGTAAAGAGGTACTGCCTGAGCGTGAGTTGGCGTTTGATACGCTAGTACTGGCTGTGGGGAGTGTAAGTAATGATTTTGGCACCCCGGGGGTTGCTGAGAATAGCTACTTCCTGGATTCGCACCAGCAGGCAGGGCGCTTTCACCGTGCGCTGTTGAATCAGTTTATGCGTATCAATCAGCAGTCGTCTGACGGTGAGTTGAGGCTGGCTATTGTCGGTGGTGGCGCGACCGGGGTTGAATTGGCGGCAGAGCTGAATCACGTTGCCGATCTGCTGAAAATTTACGGTATGCCGGACATGTCTGCCAAGCGCCTCAAGATAGATTTGATTGAGGCCGGTCCGCGGATTTTGCCAGCATTGCCTGAGCGTATTGCTAATTCTGCGAAGCGTGAATTAGCCAAGCTGGGCGTGGAAATCCATGAAAATGTTCGGGTCACTAGCGCGAACGAGAGTGGCTTCATTGCCAATCAGGATACGCTTATTCCGGCGGATCTGATGGTTTGGGCTGCTGGCGTAAAAGCCCCTGAATTTATTCAGCAGCTAGCGTTGTTTGAGACTAACCGAGCTGGACAAATTATTGTTAAGCCAACCCTGCAGAGCACTGTTGATGATCAAATCTATGTGATTGGTGATTGCTGTGCCTGTGAGCAGCCGGATGGCTCCTGGGTACCACCGCGGGCGCAGTCGGCGCATCAGATGGCAAGTTTGGTTTATAAGAACATTGTGATGGCAGGGCAGGCTAAGGCGTTGCGTGAATATATTTATAAAGATCATGGCTCGCTGGTTAATCTGAGTAAGTACAGTACCGTTGGCAGCTTGATGGGTAACCTGACCCAGGGTTCGATGTTTGTTGAGGGGCGTCTTGCTCGGCTGGTGTATATATCGCTGTACCGTATGCACCAGGTCGCTATCCATGGTTGGCTGAAAGCGTCGGGGGTGATGTTGGCGCAGAAGATCGGTAACGCGGTAAAGCCTAAGATAAAGCTGCACTAGTTCAGTAAAGCCGGTTGAGCTTATCGTCGGGTGCCGGTTTGCATGCCCCGCGAAGCGTTCAGCGTGGCCCACAAAGTGCTCAGCGTGGCCCACGAAGTGTTTTGGCCATTGGCCATTGGGTAGAGCCTGCGAACCGCACCACATGCCTGTAGCCGGTGCGGTTCTTGCTTCACCGGCATCCTACACATTGAATGGATAACGCAACAACTAACTAAGACATAGCCAATAAAAAGCCCGGAATAGTTAACCTGTCCCGGGCTTTTTTGTTTCTTCAATCAGCTATTAAGCGTGAACAGATGCCAGTGCGGCATTCAGGGTAGCGCTTGGGCGCATAATCTTCTTCACAGTTTCACGCTTGGCGTGGTAGTAGCCGTCTGTCTCGGCAGGGCGGCCCTGAACAGCGCTCAGCTCGGCAACGATTTTCTCTTCGTTTTCAGTCAGGGTTTTCGCCAGTGACGCAAACTGAGCTGCCAGTTCGGTATCTTCAGTCTGTGCGGCAACCGCCTGCGCCCAGTACATACCCAGGTAGAAGTGGCTGCCACGGTTATCCAGTTCACCAGTCTTACGCGAAGGTGACTTGTTGTTTTCCAGCAGTTTACCGGTAGCTATATCCAGAGTCTTGGAAAGAATAGCTGCGCGAGGATTGTCCTGCTTGATACCCATATCTTCCAGCGATACTGCCAGAGCCATGAATTCACCCAGGGAATCCCAACGCAGGTGATTCTCTTCCTCTACCTGCTGTACGTGCTTAGGTGCAGAACCGCCAGCACCTGTTTCGTACATACCACCGCCTTTCAGCATCGGTACGATAGACAGCATCTTCGCAGAGGTGCCCAGTTCGATGATCGGGAACAGGTCTGTCAGGTAGTCACGCAGTACGTTGCCGGTTACGGAGATAGTATCGTTGCCACGGAACATGCGGTCCATGCTGTAACGGATCGCCTGGTTGTAGGTCTTGATGTAGATTTCCAGACCGTCAGTGTCATGTTCTGGCAGGTACTTTTCAACTTTCTTGATCAGCTCAGCATCGTGGGCACGCTTGTAGTCCAGCCAGAATACGGCAGGGGTATCGGACTGACGGGCACGGGTAACGGCCAGTTTAACCCAGTCACGTACCGGCTCATCCTTGGTCTGACATGCACGCCAGATGTCGCCTTTCTCGACGTCGTGCTGCATCAGTACGCTACCGTCTGCTGCTACAACACGCATTACACCGGCTTCTGTTTCGTACGTTTTATCGTGAGAGCCGTATTCTTCTGCTTTCTTAGCCATCAGCCCGACGTTAGGTACAGTACCGATAGTAGTAGGATCGAATGCGCCGTTGGTCTTACAGTAGTTGATCATCTCCTGGTAGATACGAGCATAAGTAGACTCAGGCATAACAGCCTTAGTATCCTTAGGCTTGCCGTCAGGGCCCCACATCTTACCGCCGTTACGGATCATTGCTGGCATGGAAGCATCAACGATTACGTCGGATGGTACGTGCAAGTTGGTGATACCTTTAACGGAATCAACCATTGCCATTTCCGGGCGGTGCTCGTGACAGGCGTGGATATCTTCTTCGATCTCTTCGCGCTTGGAGCGTGGCAGGCTGGCAATCTTGTCGTATACGCTGCCGATACCGTTGTTCGGGTTAACGCCTAGCTCTTCAAACAGTGCGCCGTGCTTCTCGAACAGTTCTTTGTAGAATACGGTTACCGCGTGACCGAATACGATCGGGTGGGAAACCTTCATCATGGTCGCTTTAACGTGCAGGGACCACATAACGCCAGTCTCTTTAGCATCGTTCAGTGATTCTTCCAGGAACTCGCGCAGAGAGGTGCAGCACATACGCATGCTATCCAGAATTTCACCCTGCTCCAGGCTCAATTCTTTCTTAACTTCAACGTTGCCCGTCGGATCTACGTATTCAATACGTACATTACCGGCTTGTTCCATAGTGATGGACTGTTCGCTGGAGAAGAAATCACCACCACGCATCCAGTCAGCGTGAGTACGGGATGCTTTGCTCCACTTACCCATTGAGTGCGGGAATTTACGTACATAGGCTTTAACTGCAGCAGGTGCGCGACGGTCAGAGTTACCTTCACGCAGAACCGGGTTTACAGCGCTACCCTGGATCTTGCCATAGCGTGTCTGAATGTCAGTTTCAGCTTCTGTCTCAGGTGCTTCAGGGTAATCAGGAACAGCGTAGCCCTGTGCTTGTAATTCAGCGATACAGGCTTTCAGCTGCGGAATAGATGCAGAGATGTTTGGCAACTTAACGATGTTGGCGTTTGGATCCTGGGTCAGTTTACCCAAAAAGGCCAGGCCATCAGAAACTTTCTGGTCGTCTGTCAGGTTTTCAGGGAATGCAGACAGTACACGGCTTGCAAGAGAGATATCGCTGATCTTAACGTCGATGCCGGCAGCAGCAGTAAATGCCCTAACAATTGGCAGAAGTGAACAGGTTGCCAGAGAAGGCGCTTCGTCGGTAAGGGTGTAGTAAATAGTTTGCTTATTTGTAGTCATTTTATCCCCTGATATTTCGGCTGGTAAGCCAGAGGCTTAATTGAGGCAGCTTGTGGCTGTCTCGTACAACGCGTGTTTAAGCCTATGGGTGAGATTTTCCGCGCGGGTATTATACGTCAAAATACTACCAATACTGAAGTGGAAGAGGGTAAAAGGAGGTCGTATATAGACTAAATGGTAGGGCGACTGTAGTTTTATTACGACAAAAATCAAGTTTTCCACACAAAAAGAAAGGGGCCGTGTGTAGGCCCCTTATTTCTAAACATTGATTATCTGTTCGTTGTTTAGCGAGTAGGTAGTGTCGCTTTCAACTTCTCATGCATGTCCAGCAGGGTTTTTTCGGTGGTCTCCCAGTCGATGCAGGCATCGGTCACTGATACGCCATACTGCAGGTCGTCAAGTTTCTCCGGTATAGACTGGTTACCCCAGCCCAGGTTGCTTTCGACCATCAGGCCAACAATGGACTTGTTGCCTTCAATAATCTGGTTGCTAACGTTTTCCATAACCAGTGGCTGCAGAGCCGGGTCCTTATTGGAATTGGCGTGGCTGCAGTCGATCATAAGGTTCTTGGAGACACCGGCTTTCTCCAGCGCCTGCTCGCACAGTGCAACGCTAACTGAATCGTAGTTTGGTTTGCCGTTACCACCGCGCAATACAACGTGGCCGTACTCGTTGCCCTTGGTGCGAACAATCGATACCTGGCCTTCTTCGTTAATACCCAGGAAATTGTGTGGGTGAGCAACTGATTCCAGCGCATTGATAGCGACAGTCAGGCCACCGTCGGTACCGTTTTTGAAACCGACAGGGCCGGACAGGCCACTGGACATTTCACGGTGAGTCTGGGATTCAGTGGTACGGGCACCGATTGCAGACCAGGCGATCAGGTCCTGCAGGTACTGGGGAGAAATAGGATCCAGTGCTTCGGTTGCCAGTGGCAGGCCCGCTTCAGACAGATTGATCAGCAGTTCACGGCCAATGTGTAAGCCTTCTTCTATTTCGAAGGAATCATTCATGTGAGGGTCATTGATCAAGCCTTTCCAGCCGATGGTGGTACGGGGCTTTTCAAAATAGACGCGCATAACCAGATAGAGAGTGTCTTGTACTTTGGCTGCGAGCTCTTTGAGGCGCTGTCCATATTCAATGGCTGCCTTGGTGTCATGGATAGAACAAGGGCCGACGACTACAAACAAACGCTTGTCTTCGCCCTTGAGGATGTTCTTGATGACCTGGCGGCCTTCCATAACAGAAGCAGTAGCTGTTTCACTCAGAGGCAGTTTAGCTTTCAGCTGATCCGGAGTGATCAGAACTGTATTACTCTCGATGTTGAGGTTTTCTACACGTTTATCAGACATTTCTTTTTCCTACAGCGTAACAATCTAATGGCACGTCAGTCTGTGCTGTCAGTTAGCGCGTTATCTACAAATATATAAAGAGACCCTTTTTAACACATATATAGTGCTGGGTTAAGTGCTGCTGTGCAGCATGTGGTGATACAATCGTCGTAATTCTATTGATCTTAGTTATCACGCAAGGATCTCAGCTTGTTCTATCATGAATAAGTGGCTAAAAAGCTGGTTGCCAGTCGAACTGTTCGCCATAATTACTGTCCATTAGCTGACCGATCCGACTTATAAATTAAGGGCTTACTGTGTTAGGAAGAATGCTTCAGTCAACTGTCTCGAAGTTACGTATTGTACTCACGGTGCTGTTATTCGCAGTTTCATCGCTTGTGCAGGCAGGGTTGTTTGATAATGCTAACCCGTTCCAGTCCCATGATGGGCCTGTAGATGTTGAGAAGGCCTTTGTGTTCAATTATGAGCAGTCTTCACCGGGCAAGTTAAAGCTGGTGTGGAGCATGCCCGAGGATTATTACCTTTATCGCGATAAGATCCAGCTTAGTAGTAGCGACAAACTGATTGAGCTAAATCGCCAATATTCTGATGCGGAAGAAAAAGATGATCCGCTGTTTGGTAAGGTGTGGGTTTACCATAACCAGGCGCTGGTTGATCTGACATTGGCTAGCCAAAGTGATACGGCTGTCGATGAGCAATTAACTATTACTTACCAAGGCTGCTGGGATGGCGGGATCTGTTATCCGCCGGTAACCAAGGTTATCAGCCTGAATGGGGTGCCGCCCAAAAGTGAGCCGACCGAAGTAGCGGCAGCAGTTGAGCCCGTTAATAGCACGCTGCAGGCTGCTTCTGCGCCTGTAGTTATACAGGTGCAGCTGAGCGAGCAGGATCAGTTTGCCAGAATGCTGTCATCCAGCAGCTTGTTGCTGACTCTGGGGGCTTTCTTTGTTGCAGGAATGGCTTTGGCTCTCACGCCATGCGTTTTTCCTATGATTCCAATTCTATCCAGTATTATTGCCGGTCAGGGGCATCGGGTGACTGCCGGGCATGGCTTCTTCCTTTCCGTTGTTTATGTGCTGGCTGTATCTCTGACCTATACCATAGCCGGCGTGATTGCGGGGCTGTTCGGTGAAAACCTGCAAGCGGCATTTCAGAATGCCTGGATTATTGGTTTTTTCAGTCTGATCTTTGTGCTGTTGTCGCTGTCGATGTTTGGCTTCTATGATCTGCAACTGCCAAACAGCTGGCAGAGCCGCCTCAACAAGATGAGCAACCATCAGAAGGGCGGCAGCGTACTGGGTGTCGCTGTAATGGGACTGTTATCGGCATTAATCGTCGGCCCCTGTATGGCTGCACCGCTGGCGGGGGCTTTAATTTACATCGGCCAGACTGGCGATCCGATACTCGGAGGCGCGGCATTATTCAGTTTGAGCCTGGGGATGGGCGTGCCTCTGCTTATTATCGGTGCATCAGCAGGGAAACTACTGCCTAAAGCCGGCGCCTGGATGGATAGCGTAAAAGCCGGTTTTGGCGTAATGATGTTGCTGCTGGCTGTATGGATGCTGGATCGAGTTATCGATGATGCTGTTGCTCTGCTACTTTACGGCGTGATTCTGCTGGTAACGGCGGTACACATGAAGGCCCTGGATCATCTGCCTAAGAATGCGACTGGCTGGAATCATTTCTGGAAAGGTATTGGCGTCATCGCACTCCTGTATGGCGGCATGCTGTTTATTGGTGGCTTCTCCGGTGGACAAAGCCTGTTAAAGCCACTGCAGGGCATTGCTTCATCAGGCGGCGCGGTTGCTTCCAGTGAAAAGCTTTCTTTTATTCAGGTGACGCGAAAGCAGGAGCTGGATCAATTGTTGGCTGATGCTGTAAGAAAGGGGCAGCCGGTGATGCTGGACTTCTATGCCGACTGGTGTATTTCGTGTGTCGAGCTGGATTACGTTACGTTTGCCGATGGCGGTGTACAGCAGTCGCTGCAGAATTTTGTGCGTATCAAGATCGATGTAACAGCCAACGATGATGAAGCCAAACAACTCAATAAAGCCTATAGCGTTATAGGGCCGCCAGCACTGATCTTCTATGATGGCAGTGGCCAGTTACAGCCTAATATGACGCTGGTTGGTGTTGTTGACCCAACGGATTTTATCAACCACGTAGCCGTGCTGAATCAATAGGGTGAATTAGGCTTCACGAAGTTGTGGCTGAGGTGTTGTCCTCTATAAGCATGTCGTTATTCAATATGGATCGGTGCGGTTCGTGCCTCACCAGCACCCTACATGTTCGATAACAATCGTAGGGTGCTGGTTTGCATGCCCCGCGAAGCGTTCTGGGTAGAGTTTACGAACCGCACCAGGCTTTACGTACCACAAATACACAATATTTAATGAATGCCCTGTAGTTTCCCCATTTGCATGCCGGAACGGCAGCACCTTTTCGTGTTTAACTGCCAGAGGCGGTGGTTTACCGAATTGTAAATAGGCGTCGAGACGCAAGTGTCTATAATCCGCAGAACACTTAATGGACAAAATGAGAGGTTCCCTGGATGACTTCCTCTGGAATATGAAGATATAGTGAATTAGCGGGTAAAAATTCAAGCAGTCCCTTCATGGAAAATTTTTGTACATGGATATGATTAAGATATGAAGAACAGTCTGCAATCCCTGACTTTCGCTGGCCGCCCCGATACGGTCCAGGAAAAGCATTTTCGCAAATTCTTAATAATCACCGTAGCTGGTAGCTTTGCACTTTTGGTCCACTTGGCGTTCATTCCGGCGTTTCTTGCTGTTGGCGTTACCTTTATGGGCTATCTGAACATCGCCAGCGTGGCAGCATGGGCGCTTGGAATCTATCTAAACTTTAAAGGTAAACACTCGCTGGCAATTCAGGTTTTATGTACCGAAGTGCTGATTCATTCTGTTTGCGCGACAGCTTTTATGGGAACAAGCGTTGGTTTTCAGTATTACTTATGGTCGATTTCCGCCCTCGCTATTATTAACACTCAGCTTAACGTTACTTATTCCACCGTATACAGCTTCTTTTTTATCCTTGTTTTCGGGCTGTTATATCTGTTTTTTGGCGACGTACAATATAGGCTCTGTTCAGCTTAAAAGTTGTTACACCCAGTGTCCGGCAATTCGCTCT
>JBALVQ010000118.1:0-13606 GCA_036960915.1 Amphritea sp. | reverse complement strand
GTCGAAGAAGTCAGCCGCATTAAACGTCAGCCAGTCGACAAACGCTTCCATCCAGCTGCCCAGTGGAATTTTATTTTCAGTAATCCAGTTCATGAGCCTGTCTTCCAGATCAATAAACGGTGCCACGCTACTGCATATGGCTACCAAGTACTGCATAAGTGTATGGAGGGCTGTTGTTCTGCTACCAGTTATTAAGCGGTAGCAGAACAGACAGTAGAGCAGTCAGGTATCAGATTTCCAGATGCCCGCGCACGGCAGCCAATGCATCGCCACCGTCTTTGGTAGTAACACCTTCCAGCCAGTTATTCAGAGCTGTGGGATTGGCTTGCAACCACTGACGAGCCGCGACTCTAGGCTTCTCACCGTCGTCAAGGATGGCACCCATCACTTCATTTTCCATCTCCAGGGTGAAGGACAGGTTCTGCAGCAAGCGCCCTACGTTTGGACAATCCTGGCTGTAGTTCTTGCGGACATTGGTATACACGCTGGCACCACCATAGTTCGGACCGAAGTAGTCGTCACCGCCTTCCAGGTATTCCATCTCAATGTTGGCGTTCATCGGGTGCGGAGCCCAGCCGAGGAAAGCTACCCATTGCTTGCGCTTGGCGGCACGGGTAACCTGGGAGATCATGCCGGCTTCACTGGATTCAACCAGGTTAAAGCCTTTCAGGCCGAAAGCATCCTTGTCGATCATATCCTGCATCAGACGGTTGCCATCATTGCCCGGCTCAATACCATAGAGACGGCCCTTGAATTTATCTCTGAACTTGGCAATATCTGCGAAACTTTTTACACCCGCGTCATAAACATATTTAGGTACAGCCAGGGTGTACTTGGCTCCTTCCAGGTTGGCACGAACAGTTTCAACTGTTCCAGCTTCACGGTATTTGGCGATATCAGCTTCCATCGTAGGCATCCAGTTACCCAGGAACACATCGATGTCAGCATTGGCGAGAGAGGTATAGGTCACCGGTACAGACAGTAGCTGCGTAGTGGATTTATAGCCCAGCGCTTCAACTACTTCACTGGTCACAGCGGTAGTCGCAGTGATATCGGTCCAGCCTACGTCAGAAAAACGTACAGTGTCGCACTGACCAGCAAAAGCCAGTGAAGCAGATAGCCCCATAGCTACAGCAACGCTGCGCATCAGGTTGTGGTTAAGGCCGAATTTTTTCTGTCTAGTCGTCATGAGTTATTACCTTGTTTTTGTTTTGTATTCTCTTACGCTTACAGCTTTCTATTCCTGCATCACAGTCTGCGTTGCAGGAGCAACAGCCCCGAATAAGGGCTGCCGCAAGAACAGTATGACTACCGTTCAATAATTCATCTCCGCTCAGGCACCAGTTGCACGCTTGGGCTTCCCTATACGCTGGCGCTGCTGCCACTCAGGGTCAATCCAGACATCGACACCCGCATCTGGCAGCGGCTGTTTACCAAGAATCATATCGGCAGCTTTTTCTGCCACCATGATAGTCGGCGCATTCAAGTTGCCATTGGGAATGGTAGGAAAAATTGAAGAATCCACGACACGCAGAGCCTCTATACCTCGCACCCGACACTCACTGTCCAGTACTGCCATCGGATCATCATCCGCCCCCAATTTGCAGGTACAGGAAGGATGGTAGGCACTTTCAACGTTTTCCCGCACCCAGCGATCAATTTCTTTATCGCTGGTAATCTGCATACCCGGCTGAATCTCATCACCACGGTAGTCATCCAGGGCCGGTTGGTTAAGAATTTCCCGGGATAAACGGATGCAATCACGCCAGTCCTGCTTATCCTGTTCAGTGCCGATGTAATTGAACAGGATGCTTGGTTTTGCTTTCGGATCCGCCGATTTAATCCATACTCGTCCGCGACTCTCAGGCTTATTGGGTCCCACATGCACCTGGAAACCATGTCCCTCGATCGCTTTTCCGCCGTCATAGCGCATTGCTGCAGGCAGGAAATGGTATTGAATATTAGGCCACTTCAGGCCTTCGCGCGAGCGGATAAAGCCACAGGATTCGAAATGGTTGGTGGCACCCAAACCATCCTTAAACAACATCCAGCGGGTACCGATCATGCCTTTGCTGATTAGACCCAGCTTGCTGTTCAAGGTAATTGGCTGCTTGCAGTGATACTGGAAGTACACCTCTAGATGATCCTGCAGATTTTCACCGACTCCCGGCAGATCATGCACCAGATCGACACCGGCTTCCTTGAGCACCTTGGCAGGCCCGATTCCGGATAGCTGCAGCAATTGCGGTGAGCCAATTGAACCTGCCGCCAGAATGACTTCCTTAGCTGCCTTAACGTTGACTATTTGACCGTTTTTTTCGTATTCGATTCCGACTGCACGCTTACCATCCATGATTACTTTACGCGACAGCACACCACTGATCAGCGTCAGGTTACTGCGTTTCATTGCCTGACGCAGATAGGCATTAGAGGTTGACGCACGGACACCGTCTTTCACCGTCATATGCATCGCACCGAAACCTTCCTGGCGATAACCATTATAGTCTTCGGTAGTTGGGTAACCGGCATCTTCACCTGCATCGATAAATGCCTGATACAGTGGATTGAGCTTCATGTCGTTACCGTTACAGGTCGCCAACGGCCCCTCACTGCCACGATAGTCATCGCCCCCCTTATTCCAGGTTTCCGCTTTCTTGAAGTATGGCAAGCACTGCTGGTAGCCCCAGCCTTTAGCGCCCTGCTCGGACCACTCATCGAAATCGCACGCATGGCCACGGACATATACCATGCCATTAATAGACGAACCTCCGCCGAGTACTTTACCGCGAGGGCAATGCATCGAACGGCCATTCAGGTAAGGCTCGCCCACAGTATGGAACTGCCAGGCATATTTTGCCGTATTCATTGGATATGACAGTGCGGTAGGCATCTGGATAAAGATACTCTTATCGGAGCCTCCGGCTTCGAGTACCAGCACCTTATGCTGGCGTTCTTCTGTCAGGCGGTTCGCCAGTACACAACCGGCGGATCCCGCACCAACAATGATGTAATCGTATTGGGTATTAGTGGTCATACTATTTCATCCTTCAGGTTAGGGATTAGGTGTAAGGGCACTCGATATCGCCCAGCTCGACAAACACGCTCTTGATCTGGGTATAGTTATTGAGTGTCTCTATACCGTTTTCACGACCAACACCTGACTGCTTATAACCCCCTACCGGCATTTCAGCAGGCGAAGCTCCCCAGGTATTTATCCAGCAGATCCCTGCCTGAAGACGTGCAATAACGCGATGAGCACGTGAAAAATTCGTTGAGAATACACCAGCGGCAAGGCCGTACTCGGTATCGTTGGCGCGCTGAATCACTTCTTCCTCGTCACTGAAGCGCAGAATCGACATCACCGGCCCGAAGATTTCATCCTTAACGTTTGGCATGTCATCGGTACAATCGGCAAACACCGTCGGTTTGACGAAGTAGCCTTTCTCCAGTCCATTTTCCACAACGCGCTCACCACCGCAGGCTAAACGGGCACCCGCTGCTTTGGCAGCACCGATATATTCCAGTACTTTCTCCATATGTTGCGATGAGATCAGCGCACCGACCTGGGTATTCAAATCGGTTGGGTCACCAATGATCATACGCTCTGTACGCTCGACCACTTTGCTGACAAATGCGTCATAGATGGAGTCGTGCACGAACACCCGGGTACCATTAGTACAGACTTCTCCCTGAGTGTAGAAATTGGCCAATAACGCCCCGGATACCGCATTTTCAAGATCAGCATCCCCGAAGACAATCATTGGCGATTTACCGCCCAGCTCCATGGTTACATCTTTGAGCGAGCCGGCAGCATCAGCCATGACTTTTTTACCGGTGCCGCACTCACCGGTAAAAGAAACCTTGTCTATTTCAGGGTGTCGTGACAGCGCCTGCCCGACACGGTAATCGCCCTGCACAACATTGAATACGCCGTCCGGCAAACCAGCTTCGGTGAAAATCTCAGCCAGTTTAAGTACGCTCAGCGGCGTCTCTTCAGAGGGTTTGAAAATCATGCAGTTGCCAGCGGCCAGTGCCGGACCGGATTTCCACATGGCAATCTGAATCGGATAGTTCCAGGCACCGATACCTGCACAAATACCCAGTGGCTCGCGGCGGCTATAAAAGAAGTTGTTGCCGCCCAGATCTTGTTGCAGGCCATGAATAGTTGTAGCGAGGCCTGCATAATACTCAATTACATCGGCGCCGGTTGCGATATCAACACAGTTGGCTTCTTGCAAGGGCTTACCGGTATCCAGGACTTCAAGCATTGCCAGCTCATCATTGCGTTCACGCAAAATGGCTACAGCACGCATCAGGATACGGCCTCGCTCGACCCCAGTCATCGCAGACCAGACTTTGAAACCTTCCTTAGCCGCGGCGACTGCGCTATCGACATCAGCAATAGATGCTTGCTGCACTTCGGCCAGCGCTTCTCCGGTAGCCGGGTTGTAGGTGATAAAGCTCTCACCGGATGTGGCGTCTTGATATCGACCGTTGATGTAAAGAGTATGTTGCATCTATCTATATCCTGATTATCTGTTTGCAATTACTGCAAGTCGGCACCTTCGCAAAACGGTTCAGCCTTTTGCATACCTGTTTTGGTGTTCAGGTCATCGAGAAGTCTTTCTGCAAATATCTCTTCTGTGACTTCTGTATGCCTGTACTTTTATTTTTTGTTAATCGATCGTTTAATTAAAAACAACTTTGGCTTTTTTTTAGTCAGATGTCAAAAAAATCGGCATGTCGCTTTTGACAAAATAAAAGAATGGCCAACCTTTCAAGGAAGAACATTGCTAACAACATTAATCAACATTTGGCGATATTTAGCGACATATTGAAGAAATTTACAGGAGATAAACAAAGACACGAGTTACAATACAGCTTAAAGTGTCGCTCAGAGATCAGATCTAAGCACTGTTTAGGCGTTATTTTGACGATAATAGAGAATATATTGTCGCGTAGGGGTAACTTTGAACCGAGAGATACAGCTTCTTGAGTAAAGCTTGGTGCGGTTCGTAAACTCTACCCAATAGCCAATGACCAAAACACTTCGTGGGCCACGCTGAGCACTTCGTGGGCCACGCGAAGCGTTTTGGGTAGAGGAACGAACCGCACCGATCCATATTAAATTACACAGCAAAAATTAATTCTGGAAGTTACTAATTCAGGGGGCACTAATTTAGAGACACCCACAAATTGGTCGATGTATTGCGTAGACGAGTCATCTTCCAGATGGGCCGTTGTTGGTAAATAACACTTCGATAAGTTACCTGCGCTGGCGGTCAAATACGAAAAAGCCCTGCTGTTCCAGCTTGCTGATAGTTTAATTTCGCAAAACTGACATTTATCAATTATCCGACAAAATTGGTTGGTTATTATCAGTCTCGCTCTCAAAGACAATCGATCAATTAAGAAGGTATTAGATATGAGTTCATGTTGTGGCGTTTGCGGCGGTCAGGACGCGGAAGAAGCAAAAAAGAAGGAGCAGGCTGAAGAAGCCAAACAGCAGGAACAAGCTGAACAAGAGGAACAGGAGTAACTAACTACTTCTGCCCTGCTATTTAAATAGGTTCTGGAAACTTTCCCAGATCTCGATCAGACAACTACCTCCAGTAGCTGTCTGATCAATTTATTTCTAATAGTCTATAAAAGACTGCTTGCCCGCGGATACTGATAGCAACCCCATTTCACAGATAGACTCTACCAGATAGACCCTTCTAGACAGCAATTGAGCCATAACTTGGCTCAGCCTGAGCACGAGACAGTGCTGCAGATGATCTGGCAGCATCAATTATTAGTTCCTTTGCCTGCAGTGGCCCACGCATTACCGTTTGGTGAGACTCCGCCCAGACACCTTTACGCTCATCACGCGGTGAAACACCGATATGCTTTCGGTAGCAACGACTGAAATGTGGCGTCGACACAAAACCACAGGCTGCCGATATTTCGACAATCGACATGCTTGACTGCTTTAGCAACTGACGCGCACGGTCCAGACGCAACTTCAGATAATAACGTGATGGCGAACAGTTCAGATACTTAAGGAACATCCGCTCCAACTGACGGCGAGACACATCGACAAAGCTAGCCAACTCATCCAGCTCAATCGGCTCTTCGAGATTCGCTTCCATCAGTTCGATAACATCGACAAGCTTAGGCTTAGGCTGACTACTGTTATGTAACTGGCGTAACGGCACTCTCTGCTGGTCAAACTCACTGCGCACCCGATCACAGATAAACATATCGGATACCGCACTGGAAAGTTTTGCGCCATGTTGCAGCGAGATCATATTCAGGAACATGTCCATAGGGGTTGTTCCACCCGATGAAGTCATGCGGCTTTTATCTATAGTGAACAAGCGGTTATTACAGCGAACCTTGGGATAGCGCTCCTGCAGTGACGCAACACACTCCCAATGAACACTGCACTCATGATTATCCAGCAAACCGGCATGCGCCAGCACATAAGCCCCCGTACAGATTCCCCCCAGAGCAACTCCCTTGCGCGCCATAGACTGCAACCAACTGATCTGGCGTGGCCGGAAACTGCGGGTAATGTTTACACCACCGGCGACAATCAGGATATCTATCTGTGGTGCATCGGCAATCGATGCATCTGGCGTAAATGCAAGACCGTCACTGGCTCTGACAACACTGCCATCCTCTGAGATCATCTGCCAGCTATAAAGCTCTTCACCGGATAGCTGATTAGCCATCCTCAGAGTTTCTATTGCTGAAGCAAGTGCGATCATGGTGAAGTTATCGAGTAACAGGAAACCAACGCGGGTCAATTTCTTGTTTTCTAATGCAGGATGTAGTGCAACAACTGAAGTCATTTTAAGCCCCTATTAACGCTCATGGCCACGTATAGTGGTAAGAGGTATGTGCTTTATAATTATTATCAAAGGACTGTCGGCTCAAGTTAAACAATGCAGCATAGAACTGGATATCGTTACTTAAAGCTCAGCGTGTTTATTAACTTTTTTAACCATCTCTATATCTGTTTGCATGGATCAGATCTGGCAAAAAAGGTAGGCCTCATATTATCGACAACAGTAAAACGCGAGTACTTGAAAGCGACGCTTTGCCCTTGCAATTTACTCAAAAGCGACAATCGTTGCTTAAATAGCTTGATACACATCAAGCTCCCACCTTTCTTGCGCCCTCCGCTCTTTCCTTAACCCTGTCGCTTTACATCAATATTGTCGCGGTAACAGGCATGTCATAACAGTTTACGACGGATAAAGTGGTCACGCGCCACTACGTCCGTCTCGGGTTACTAAAAGCTGATGCATGATGCGGTGTGCCTAATCAAAAAAAATAACAGGAGTGTAGCCATGAGTAGCCTTGCTAACCGCGGTGTTGTTTATAAAGGTCCGGGTGAAGTTGCCATCGAGTCAATCGCTTTTCCAGAGCTGGCCATCGGCAAGAGAAAATGTAATCACGGCGTTATCTTGCGTGTATTAGCCACTAACATCTGTGGTTCTGACCAACACATGGTCAGAGGTAGAACAACAGCCGAGGCGGGCCTGGTACTGGGCCATGAGATTACCGGCCAGATTATCGAATGCGGCCAGGATGTCGAATTCCTCAAGCCCGGCGATGTGGTATCCGTACCTTTTAACATCGCATGTGGTCGCTGCCGCAACTGTAAAGAAGGCAATACCGGTATCTGCCTTAATGTTAACCCGGCACGCCCTGGTGCGGCTTATGGTTATGTTGACATGGGTGGCTGGGTAGGCGGACAGGCCGAATATGTGATGGTACCTTATGCAGATTTCAACCTGCTTAAGTTTCCTGATAAAGAGCAGGCAATGGAGAAGATCCAGGATCTGACCCTGCTTTCTGATATCTTTCCTACCGGCTTCCACGGCTGCGTAACTGCAGGCGTAGGCCCCGGCTCTACCGTTTACATCGCGGGTGCAGGTCCCGTAGGTCTTGCGGCGG
The DNA here is from genome assembly GCA_036960915.1 of Amphritea sp. Classification (GTDB taxonomy): domain Bacteria; phylum Pseudomonadota; class Gammaproteobacteria; order Pseudomonadales; family Balneatricaceae; genus Amphritea. The sequence goes on along the minus strand of JBALVQ010000118.1, from coordinate 5,659 downwards.
CGGCTTCAGCTCACCTGCTAGGTGCTGCCTGTGTCATCGTGGGTGACATGAACACCGACCGTTTAGAGCAGGCACGCAGTTTTGGTTGCGAAACCATCGACTTGCGCGAAGACGGCGATATGGAAGACAAGCTTGAAGCCATTCTCGGCGAGCGTGAAGTCGACGCATTTGTCGACTGCGTAGGCTTTGAAGCACATGCATGTGGTTGCAACCACGGCAAGGAATCTCCCGCAACCGTGCTCAACTCTGCTATGCAGATCACTCGTGCAGGCGGCCAGATTGGCATTCCGGGGCTATATGTAACCGAAGACCCGGGTGCAATCGATGATGCTGCCAAGGTTGGCGCCCTGAGCATGCGCTTTGGTCTGGGCTGGGCAAAATCCCACTCCTTCCATACAGGCCAATGCCCGGTAATGAAATACCACCGTCCACTGATGCAAGCCATCCTGTTTGATAAGGTTAAGATTGCTGACGCGGTAAACGTACAGATGATCAGTCTGGATCAGGCGCCTGAAGGCTATGCTGAATTTGACGGCGGTGCTGCGAAGAAATACGTTATCGATCCGCACGGTAGCGTTTCTGAGTAATAAGAGGACGCAAGCTCTCTTTTATGTGGCGAGTTGCTAGTAACTAGTAACTAGTCGCTAGGAAAACAGTACAAAGGAGGCTTAGGCCTCCTTTTTTATATCCAGGGATGGATTGTATGCTGCAAGGAGCCATGGATGTCGGTGCAGATTTATATCCAGGGATGGATTGTATGCCGTGAGCACATGGACGTGCAGGAACGGTATTACCAGGGATGGACTGTATGCTGCAAGGAGCCATGGATGGCAGTGCAGCGATTGTGAAAATAATCAGCCAAATTCGTTTATTATAGCCGTAAGATCTGCTCCTAATCCGCATTGTTAAACGCATGCGTTTTGCAGATAACTGTCGTTCAGAAATCAAGCCTAACTATCAATGCAACAATTCTCATGAGAGTCAACGGACTACGCTCAGGTAATACTCACCCATTGAGCGACATACCCCGCCAAAACCATCAACACTTACGATTCGACGGTGAAACCCTACCACAAACTTAATAAGCATAGCTTCCTGCCTCCTAATCATTAGTTTCAAGCTATCTACCGCACCCCCACAGACCTACAATAACACCCTGAACTTTATTCATGCGCTGGAGAATAACCGCAATGCCCTTTATCGCCCCTTCACACCTACTGCTGCTCAGTGTCGCCGTTATATGGGGATTTGCCTTCGTCGCCCAGAGTGCCGGCATGGATTATCTAGGCCCTCACAGCTTCAATGCTGCGCGCTTTCTACTGGGCGCACTGTCATTGCTGCCGCTCTGGCTACTGATGGGAAAAAAACGACTGCCACAAGGAAAAACGTTGCTGCTTGGAGGCCTGATAGCTGGCAGCGTCATGTTCGCGGGCTTTAGTTTCCAGCAAACAGGCCTATTGTACACCACTGCAGGTAATGCCGGCTTTATCACCGGCATGTATATCGTGATGGTCCCTATTGTCGGCATACTGCTAGGGAGAAGTACCAATATTCAGACCTGGAGCGGTGTTATTCTGGCTGTTCTTGGCCTTTATAGCCTCACTGTCGGCCCCGATTTTACAATAGGTTATGGTGACTTTCTGGAATTGGTCGGCGCCTTTTTCTGGACTGCCCACGTGATTTTGATAGGTTTACTGTCCCGTAAAGTAGACGCCATCAGCCTGTCGATCAGCCAATTCGTGGTTGCCGCTGTCTGGGCTAGTATTGCAGCGCTGCTTTTTGAAACCCCTAGCCTGCCGGATTTCCAGGCTGCCTGGCTGCCACTGCTGTATGCGGGAATCGCCTCAAGCGGCATCGCCTGTACTTTGCAGATCATTGGCCAGCGTAAGATAGAACCTAGTGTTACAGCCCTGATTCTCTCCACCGAGGCTATCTTTGCAGTGCTGGGCGGCTGGCTGCTGCTCGACGAGCACTTCGGAAACAAAGAACTTCTAGGGTGTAGCCTGATGTTGATTGGTATGCTGGTTAGCCAGTGGCCGGTGCGCAAGAGTCAGGAACTGATTACCGAGAGCTGATAATGCAACGGCGGCTTATCACTCAATGATGATAAACCGCCTAGTCGAAATAGGTATCGGGCAAGGCCCGATCTACAGGGGTGGACAGAATCATCATGGTATTGGTGTCGCTGAGGTCGCAAAAAGATTCCAGGATTGTGTCCAGCTGCGACAACGACGCCACTGCCAACTTAACCAGGAATGCTTGCTCTCCGGTAACATTGTGACACTCGATCACCTCATCATAACCGAGAATCAGGGCTTTAAACTCCCGTTCCTTAGTACGAAACACCTTGCACTGGACTAAAGCGACGATAGGATAACCCAGCTTGTCGAGGTCAACCTTAAGGGTAAAACCGGTGATGATTCCGGCGCTTTCCAACTTGCGAACCCTTTCAGCGACAGCAGGGGCTGACAGATGCACTCGCTTGCCAAGCTCAGCAAAAGAGATACGGGCGTTTTGCTGTAAGGCAGCGATAATCTTGCGGTTGATAGTATCGTTCATCATCACAGGCAGGGATCGATTGATTTGGCGCATACTATCACTGTTTCACACTCATCATGCAAGCTGAACCAATAGCGCCGCAATGAATGAATCTGCTTTTGTAGGTGCCCCTCTAAATCGCTTAATCTCATCCTGCATTCGATTTTGGCCCAGACCTTGTTAGCTAACTAAGGCGCACGATTTGGCGTGCATAGGGACGATCCTGCTACAGAAACCAGTGTCCGTTATAGGGAATCTGAAACGATGTGGGAGAGACCAGACAGGTCGGACGCGAGCGTCGCGTTGTGTCATTAGCGACCAAACAGCTTCAGAAGCAGATGAGAATCAGCAATCTGGTTGCTTTGTGCCCAGGTTGTGTGAAAACGCAGAAACAGGGTGAATACTCCTCAATTTCCTTCGAAAAACGTGCACGAGAGTTGCCTTGTTTGATGTTATTGCCGTCAAAAACCAAACAAGAAGCCTGCGCTCACCATCAGAATTAGTTTTCACACAGCCTGCCAGAAGCAGACTTCAGCAGCTACGATGCAGTGAGCCTACTCACGACACAAAGGATTCTTTCGATCAGGGAAATCTGAGCATTGCTTATAAGGCCTTTTCAGCCAATTAGCTATAATCAACGTATCTGATCTGAAAGCTTTTCTCTTTCCAAAGCAACGAAAATTAAATTCTCACTTCATCTTCAGATAAGACTAAGCCTACCAAAAATTGATTGGAGGGAAAGTTAATGAAAACCCCCTTTCCAGCCCAGCAAGAAGACGTTTTATATCTCACGGAAGGAGGAGCTGAAACAGAGATTATGTATAAGTTCGGCTTTGAGCTACCACATTTCGCAATGTTTCCGCTTCTTGATAATCCTAAAGCCGTTTTAGAAATGACAGGGATGTTTCAACGCTATCTGGATACTGCTGCTAAGTACAATTTCAAGGCTTTGATGAGTGGGCTTGATTATCGAGCGAGTCCAGACTGGGGGCAGCGTCTGGGTTATTCCAGGGATGGGCTTATTGAGATGCAACATCGTTCAATAGAATTTCTTCGTGATGTGGCAAAGCCCTATATTGGTCAGGTTCCAGAAATACTAATTGTAGGCATTATTGGTCCCAGAGGAGATGCCTACTCCCTTAATCAAACAATCACCGCTGAAGAAGCTGATGATTACCACAGTACCCAACTGGAAACCCAGAAATCAGCAGGGGTCGATCTTGTCTGTGCAGCTACCTTTAATAATATTCCTGAAGCTATTGGGGTATCACAAGCAGCGGCTCGCATTGGGTTGCCGATATGTATGTCTTTTACGCTCGATAGTAACCATCAACTCAAATCAGGGCCAACTATCAAAAAAGCGATTGAAGTAGTTGATCTGGAAACAGGAAAAAACAAACCTGACTTCTATGGGATCAATTGTTCTCACCCATTGGAGTTTGAACCCGCACTTGAACCTGGTGATTGGTTTGAGAGAGTTCGGTGCCTACGTCCAAATGCGGCTATGATGGATAAAATCTCTCTATGCAAGCTTGGCCACCTTGAGGATGGTAATCCTGAAGAACTGTGTGAACAAATGGGAGATCTCGCACGGCGCTATCCCCACATTGACATTTGGGGGGGCTGTTGTGGAACCTGGGATACACATCTTGATCAAATTGCAGCTAATGTGGCGGCTATTCGAAATAGATAGGGCTGGTAATCAGTAGAAATAATTGGTGCCAGCTGTGCCTAGTATCACAGAGAGTGAGATGGATTATCTATAGTGTGTCAATGTACTAAACCGCTCGCCGCGGTAATGGGTGCCGCAACTAACCACTGACGCTAGCTTCACATCACCGTGATCCCTGGTCGCACTGTCCTATGGGAACGGAGGGTATTCTCCCTCCGCTTCTCGATAGGAGCAGCATCATGGCCACATCCAACACAACGATTAGCCGCTTACGCCAGCGCTTTATTGACGATATGAGCCTGCGCAAGTTAGCGCCCAAACGCAGTCCGGTTACATCCGGGCTGTTAAAAACCTGGCACGATTCCTGGGCCGTTCCCCCTATACCGCGACGCCTGAAGATCTGCGCCGATTCCAGTTGCAGATGGTTGCTGATGGCGTCTCGCGCATCACCCTCAACGCCACGATCACGGCCTTACGCTTTTTCTTTGAAGTGACCCTGGATCGCGTGGGCGCCATCCGGTTGATGAGCCACGTCCGTGTCCACCGTAAACTCCCAGTCATCCTCAGCGCTGAAGAAGTGACCTGGCTGATCGATGCCGCTACGAGCCCTAAATATAAGGCGGCGCTCGCGGTGGCTTACGGTGCGGGTCTGCGCATCAGTGAAGTGGTGGCGCTGAAGGTAAGCGATATCGACGGCCAACGAAAGACCCTGCGCGTCGAGGAGGGTAACCACCAACAATGTATGCACATGGCTCCAAGGACACACGCCAAGTCAGAATGACGGCTAGCGTGGAGCGCTATCCATTTCTAGATAACTTCCCTGGCAGGGGTGTTATGCCGTTAGACAAGCTTGCTGTCTTGTGTGGAAGCGGGGGCAATACTAGGCTTATGAGGAACCGCAAAACAGAGGGGGCAGGACAATGAGAGCAAACACAACGGAAGGCCGCGAGGTCGACCTGAACAAGAATACGCTTGACGGTCTGAAGATGCGACTTCGAGGGCCCGTACTCGTTCCTGGCGATGCCGGTTACGACGAGTCACGAACCGTCTGGAACGCCATGATTGACCGGAAGCCTGCACTCGTCGCCCGCTGCCTCGGCACCGCCGACGTGATCGCGTGTGTGGGGTTCGCACGCGAACATAAGCTTCTGCTCTGCATCAAGGGCGGAGGCCACAACATCGCGGGCCTCGCTGCGGCGGACGGCGCTCTGATGCTTGACATGTCGCTCATGCGGGGCGTGTGGGTGGACACGCAGGGGAAGGTTGCCCGTGCGCAGGCTGGATGTCTTCTCGGTGACGTGGATCGCGAAACGCAGGTGCGCGGACTCGCCGCCGTCCTGGGTTTCGTCTCGCTGACCGGCATCGCAGGACTCACCTTGGGCGGTGGATTCGGTTACCTGACAAGGCGTTGGGGCTGGACGTCGGACAACGTCGTCGGGATGGACGTCG
>JBALVQ010000117.1:0-13744 GCA_036960915.1 Amphritea sp. | reverse complement strand
GGCCGTTCTATAGCCCGCAGAGAAAGCATTAGACTTATTCGCAGGTTCCCTAAGTAAGTTTTCACCCCCCGGGAAGTAACATTGCCAGTAGTAAACCGGCCCCCATCAAGGTAATCACTGGAAAGCTCAAAGACTCTAGCAACCCTTCCGGCTTTGAATTCATTGCTCTTCTCCTTCTAATAGGTTCTGCTAATAGGTCCTGCTAACTGGTAGTTAAGCAAATGATGGCAGATGAACATACTTAACGCAAATGATAATGATTATTATATAGATTTACTTCTAACCTCTAAGCAACTCCCTTCATTAAGGTTGAGGCACGATACGCAAATAGGGCTTAGGAGCCTTCCAGCCTTGTGGAAACTTCTTACGTGCCTCTTCATCCGATACCGCCGGTACGATAATTACATCTTCACCCGCCTTCCAGTTTACCGGTGTTGCAACTTGGTGCTTCGCGGTCAGCTGAATTGAATCAAGCACCCTTAGCACCTCGTCAAAATTACGTCCGGTGCTCATCGGATAGGTAATCATTAGCTTAATCTTTTTATCCGGCCCAATAACAAACACCGACCGAACGGTGGCATTGTCTGCGGCGGTTCGCTCTGCAGCTTTACCACTGGCATTCGGGTGGATCATATCGAATAGCTTGGCCACTGATAGATCGGTATCGCCGATGAGTGGATAATTCACTGCATGGCCCTGGGTTTCTTCAATATCCTTTAGCCAGCGAACATGGTCACTGACAGAATCAATACTCAGGCCAATGATCTTGCAGTTGCGTTTTTCAAATTCAGGTTTAAGCCCCGCCATATAGCCGAGTTCAGTCGTGCAAACCGGGGTAAAGTCTTTAGGATGAGAGAACAATACCGCCCAGCTATCACCGATCCATTCATGAAAATTGATTTTTCCTTCAGTGGTTTCGGTGGTGAAGTCGGGGACATCATCTCCAATACGCAGTGGCATGATACACCTCCATAATAGTTGAGTAATTTAGTTGGTTTTGCGACACTGAGTATAGTTGAGAATCAACCAGCCAACTGTAAACAACAGCGGTTTATCTATACTAAAACAATGCATAAAAGATCTACCCGGATAGCAACTCAGACAGCTGTATTTACTGGTATTTGAGAGCCGTCTCTACAGTCCCTGTAAAGGAGAATCCTTACCATGACATTTGTAGTTACTGAACCCTGTATCAAGTGTAAATACACCGACTGTGTCGATGTCTGTCCGGTGGATTGCTTCTATGAAGGCCCGAACTTTCTGGTTATCAATCCGGAAGAATGTATCGACTGTGCCCTGTGTGAGCCGGAGTGCCCTGTTGCGGCGATTTTGGAAGAAGGAGATGTGCCCGCTGATCAACAGGAATTTATTAAACTCAATGCTGAACTGGCTGAGATCTGGCCCAATATTTCCGTGGTTAAAGAGGGTCCGCCCGATGCAAAACAGTGGGAAACTGTCAGCGCAAAAAAACACTTGCTGGAGCGCTAGAATCCTGTGATTTGCGATGATTGTATGCGACCTTGCTCCTCTCGCTAGCTATACTTATAGAGAGTGCTGTCAATGACAGTTGCGAGGCGGCAAAATGATTCCCGAATCCCACAAAGTACTACCCACCAAATACTGGCATAAACTGGATGATGACCGTATCCAGTGCGACGTGTGTCCCCGCGCCTGTAAACTGCGTGAAGGCCAACGTGGCTTGTGTTTTGTACGCGGGCGCGAAGACGACCAGATAATGCTGTATACCTGGGGCCGCTCCAGTGGCTTCTGTATCGACCCGATAGAGAAAAAACCGCTCAATCACTTTCTGCCGGGGAATTCGATTCTCTCCTTTGGTACCGCGGGCTGTAACCTGGCCTGCAAGTTCTGCCAAAACTGGGATATGAGCAAATCCAGAGAGATGGACACCCTCGCTGATCAGGCGCTGCCAGAAGAGCTGGCAGCAACTGCAAAGCGTCTGGGCTGCATCGGCATCGCATACACCTATAACGATCCGGTGATCTTTATGGAATATGCCATGGATGTAGCGGATGCCTGCCATGAACTGGGCTTGAAGAGTGTTGCCGTGACCGCCGGTTACATCTGCCCGGAACCCCGAGCAGAGCTCTACCAACATATGGATGCGGCCAATGTGGACCTCAAGGCCTTCACCGAGAAATTTTATAAAAAAATCTGTGGCGGTGAGCTGGCCGCGGTACTGGAAACCCTCGAATACCTGAAACACGAAACCGATGTCTGGTTCGAAATCACCAACCTGCTAATTCCAGGTGAGAATGACTCCAGCGCCGAGATCGACGCCATGACTCGATGGGTAGTCGAGCACCTGGGTCCCGATGTGCCGATGCATTTTTCCGCCTTTCACCCCGATTGGAAGATGATGGATAAGCCACGCACGCCCCCTGAAACCCTTACCCGGGCACGCGAGATCGCAGTTGCGAATGGCATCCGCTATCCCTTTACCGGCAACGTCTATGACACTGCGGGCGAGAGCACGTACTGTCACAACTGCGGTGCGATGCTGATTGAGCGCTGCTGGTACAAGCTCGGCCATTGGGGGCTCACCGACGACGGCCATTGCCAAAAATGTCATACCCCCCTGCCCGGAGTGTTCAAAGGCCCCCCTGGTACATGGGGACCACAACGACAGCTGGTGCGTATTCTGCAAACCTGAACAACTTTAATAAAACTCACCGACGAAGGCCACTGCCAAGAATGTCGCCCTGCCCAGCCCTCCCCGGAGTGTTCAAAGGCCCCTGATACGTGGGGACCACAACAGCAGATAGTGCGTATTCTGCATGGCTGATCCCCCCTCAGTTTTCAGGTCTGAGTTTCTAATATATCCAGCTAGCCAGACCGACGACAGACCAGGCAAGCTAACACGATAAAATCATAAACTGTGTGGGTAACAATTGGCACTAACAGATTGTCAAAGCTGAACAATAACCAGCCCAGATAGAGTCCAAACAGGGTCGCAAACAGAGCGTAGGTCAATGAAATAAAATGTACCAGTCCGAATAAAAGGCTGGCGATCACAATACCCGTCAAAGGGGTTAATTCAGTTACCAGAGCCATCTGAATCACGCCTCTGAACAGAGCCTCTTCACCAATGCCTGCCATACATGAAATCAGGGCAATATCCAACAGCGACGCACCGCTAAAGAGCGTTGCTACACGCTCGCGACTCAAACGAAACAAACCCTTGATAGGAAGGTAGTCAAGCTGCGAAGCGATCAACACGACCAGCAACGGGGGCAGTGTCGCCAGAAGCCCTCTGATTCCACCTTGCCAACTCAACAGAAATTGAGCGAACGGTGGGTAACTGAATAACCAGCCTAAACCCAGGGCAACACCAACCAGGCTACCCTCGAACAGCAGCGCTATACGGATAATTTTCGCGCTGGATGCTGTCTGTTTTCCCGGCATCCCTCCTCCCTGCTACAGCCTTTCTATCGATTATTAACCATTGCCTGTGAAACCTTCTCAGTAACCGGAGCACAGCCACTCAAATATCAGCCTAGTTGACTCAGCTGATCTGAGGAAGAATTCTGAGCAGGCATCTCATATAGGACTATAATGGTACTGTATAAAGATAAAGGAAATACTTGATGTTACGCGTAAGCAAACTCACTGACTACGGCACCGTAATTCTGGCCCGGATGGCACTTAGCCCGGCGGCAACTTATAGCGCCGCCAGCCTGGCTCAGCAGGTTAAATTGCCTACCAGTACCGTCAGCAAACTGCTAAAGATCATGAGCCGCAGCGGCTTACTTGATTCCAGCCGCGGTAAACAGGGAGGCTACACGCTGGCAAAACCTCCTCAGGATATATCGCTGGCCGAAGTTATCGAAGTACTGGAAGGCCCGGTAGGAATAACGCAGTGCAGCCGCCAGAGCGGATTGTGCCAAATAGAATCCCATTGTGCCATTCGCCAACAGTGGCTGGGGGTCAATGGCATGATCCATAAAGCGCTGCAGCAAGTAAGTCTGGAGACTCTGCTGCAACCATCCACCAGCATTGGACAGCCAGCCAGCCAGGAGCCCTCAGCAGGTATGGAGCCCTCAGTAAGTAAGGAACCAGTAACGCTGAACGAGTATTCCAGTTTAAATTTGTAACCCCCTGAATGGGGAGGAGCGTCCCCCATGGCTACCACAACGCCCCCGCTTGAGCGCATGCTCGAGCAAGGCTATAGCCAGGGATTTGTTACGGAAGTGGATTCTGACAGTTTGCCACCGGGATTAAGTGAGGCGGTCATTCGGCAGATTTCCGCTAAGAAAAATGAACCCGACTTCATGCTGCAGTGGCGCCTGCAAGCCTATCATCACTGGCGGACGATGCCAGCGCCCCGCTGGTCCCGAGTGCACTATGAACCGATCGACTATAACGCCATCAGCTACTATTCAGCCCCCAGGTCGAACCTTGAAGGCCCTAAAAGCCTGGAAGAAGTAGACCCGGAAATTCTCCGCACCTATGAGCGACTAGGCGTTCCCCTGCACGAGCGAGCTCGTCTGGCCGGCGTGGCTGTAGACGCCGTGTTTGATAGCGTATCCGTAGCGACCACCTTCCAGGACGAACTGGCAGCCAGAGGCATTATCTTCTGCTCCTTTTCCGAGGCTGTACAGAAGCACCCGGATCTAGTGAAACGCTATCTGGGATCCGTCGTCCCCTATACCGATAACTTTTATGCCGGCCTCAATGCCGCCGTATTCAGTGATGGTTCCTTCTGCTACATCCCCAAAGGGGTACGTTGCCCGATGGAGCTTTCCACCTATTTCCGTATCAACGCTGCCAACACAGGTCAGTTCGAACGCACCCTGATTATTGCCGAAGATGACAGCTACGTCAGCTATCTGGAGGGCTGTACCGCCCCGATGCGGGATGAAAACCAGCTTCACGCCGCAGTGGTTGAGCTGGTCGCGCTGGAAAACGCCGAAATCAAGTATGCAACCGTACAGAACTGGTATCCCGGGGATAAAGATGGCAAAGGTGGAATCTTCAACTTCGTCACCAAGCGAGGCCTCTGTGCCGGTGCTCACAGCAAGATCTCCTGGACTCAGGTTGAAACCGGGTCCGCCATCACCTGGAAGTACCCCAGTGTGATTCTGAAAGGAGATTATTCCGTTGGAGAATTCTATTCCGTCGCCTTGACGAATAATTATCAGCAGGCGGATACCGGCACCAAAATGACCCACCTGGGCAAGCATACCCGCAGCACAATTATCTCCAAGGGGATCTCCGCCGGTCACGGACAAAACTGCTACCGGGGACTGGTTAAAGTCGGCCCCAATGCGCTTGATTCCCGCAATTACAGTCAGTGCGATTCACTGTTACTCGGTGCATCCTGTGGTGCCCACACCCTGCCCTATATCGAGGTCAAACATCCCCAGGCCCAGGTTGAGCATGAAGCCACCACCACCAAGATCAGTGATGAACAGCTGTATTACTGTCAGCAACGGGGCATCGACACTGAGGCGGCCGTCTCGATGCTGGTCAGCGGTTTCTGTAAAGAGGTATTTCATAAGTTACCCATGGAGTTTGCGGTCGAGGCGCAAGCGCTGATGGAAGTCAGCCTGGAGGGCGCTATAGGCTAGTGGCTAGTGGCTAGTGGCTAGTGGCTAGTGGCTAGTGGCTAGTGGCTAGTGGCTAACAGTTTGGAACTTGCGTTGAGTTTTTCGCTAAAAGCGACTCTCAACTCGCCACTTAATAGAGGTGAATTATGTCTGAATTTAAAAAAGCTATGGACACTAAAAAAGATAGTTTACTGAAATCGTTGCTTAATTTTCTTCGCCAGTTATGGCGGCGCCTGAAAGACCGCCTGTTACCCACAGTCAATAACTAAACAGGAGAGACTCGGTGCTAAGTATCAAAGACCTGGAAGTTCAAATTGATAACAAGCTGATCCTGCAGGGCATCAACCTGGAAGTTGCCCCTGGCGAAGTCCATGCCATCATGGGCCCTAACGGCTCGGGGAAAAGCACTCTGGCCCAGACACTTGCGGGACATCCTGATTACCAGGTCTGCCGCGGACAGGTGTTATATCAGGGCAAGGATCTGCTATCACTGAGCGTCGATGAGCGCGCCGCAGCGGGTATTTTCCTGGCCTTTCAGTATCCCGTAGAGATCCCTGGCGTCAGTAACATCCATTTCCTGAAAAGCGCCCTCAACAACCTCCGTAAGCAAAGGGGTGAGCCGGAACTGGATGCCATGGATTTTCTCACTGACGTGAAAGAGAAAATGACGCAGATGCAGATGGAGGAAGCCTTGCTTTACCGGGGCGTCAATGAAGGCTTCTCCGGCGGGGAAAAAAAAAGCAATGAAATACTGCAGTTACTGGTGCTGGAACCCCGGCTGGCAATACTCGATGAAACTGACTCAGGACTGGATATCGACGCCCTGAAACGGGTTGCAGCGGGGGTCAACGCTTTTCGTAGTCCTGAACGCGCCCTGATACTGGTAACCCACTACCAGCGCTTGCTGGAATATCTCATACCAGACCGGGTCCATGTACTGCAAAATGGGCGCATCATTCGCTCAGGCGGACCAGAATTAGCCCTGGAACTGGAGCAGCAAGGCTATGCTGAAATCTCAAAATCTGCAACGACGGTAGACGCATCCGAGTTGATATTAGATCAGCCTTATACACCTGAAAAAGGATCGCAAAAGAGCCATCAGGGGGTGTCCGATGCCGATGAATAGACTGCTCAGCGAGGCGTATGAATTAGATCCTCCCGCCAGCTCAAACTGGCCCTGGCTGAGCGCATTCCGGCAGCAAGCTCAGCAGGACTTCGCTGCACAGGGTCTGCCGACTACGCGACTGGAAACGTGGAAATACACCAGTGTCAAAGCGTTGACCGAAACAGCTTTTTCTATCGCACCGCCCCCCGCAAAGTACGAGCGGGCTGAAACACAGAGCCCACAGAATGAGCTAGCCCTCTCCCTGCCCCATTATCGCCTGACGTTCATTGCGGGCCATTTCCACGCGGGCCTGTCTCAGCTGGAGCCACTTCCCGGCAACGCTAAACTGATTCCGCTAAGGCAGGCTCTTGAGCAGGAACATACTCAAATTCAAGCCCACCTGGGGCGAATCGCACAACACCATAATCACCCTTTTGCGGCGCTTAACTCGCTCTGGCTGGAAGACGGCGTATTGCTTTATCTACCCGCTGACTGCCAACTGGATAAGCCGATTCACTGCCTGTTCTACAACCCGGCAGGCGTCAAGCCTCAAGCCTGCTATCCGCGCCTGTTGATTGTGTTGGAGCCGGGCGCGCAGGCCCAGTTGATCGAAGAGTACCTCGGGGCCTCCCAGCAGGAGCAGGAAAACTACGCCTCCCTGCAAGAGCAGAAAAATATTGCACCGCAGTTTACCGACTCTCTAACCGAGATCGTTCTGGCACGCGGCGCCCAACTGCAGCACTGCAAATTGTTGCGTGAAAATACCCAGGGCCACCATATCGGCGGAATCCACGTTAAGCAGGCCGAGAATAGCCACTTTTATAGCATGTCAGTTTCTCTCGGTGGCGGTCTCTGCCGCAATGATATTCAGGTCAGCCTTGCTGGCGAAGGCGCCCAGGCTCAACTGGACGGACTCTATATTCTCACTGGCCGCCAGCACCTCGATAACCATTTACGAGTCGACCACCTCCAGCCCGGCTGTAGCAGCGAAGTGTTCTACAAAGGCATTATTAACGGCCGGGCACGCGGGGTCTTCAACGGTATGGCTATCGTACACCCCGGGGCTCAGCAGAGTGATGCTCGTCAGGTGAATAAAAACCTGATGCTGTCTACTAAGGCGGAGATGGACACCAAACCCGAATTACAGATAGAGGCTGATGATGTGAAATGCTCCCATGGCGCCACCGTGGGACAACTGGACAATGAAGCGCTGTTCTATCTTTGCAGCCGGGGGCTGGATCAGGATACGGCCCGCGCCCTGCTGACCTCAGCCTTTGCCCATGATGTGCTCAATCGCGTGCCACCAGGCCCTCTGCGTGAACAGCTAACAACGCTGACCAGTGATGCTCTGGCAGCACAGCTCGGAGGAGATCTGTCGGTGAAGAGCAATTCTTCCATAAAGCGCCCCTCCGACTGATGAGGTGATCATGATGAATATGCTCGATGCTATCTCCAACACAGAAACTCATGGTCCCAGCACTGAACCCCATGGCCCCATGAACCGCAGCCAGTCATTTGATATAGACGCTGTACGCGAGAACTTCCCTATTCTAAGTCGCCAGATGAATGGCCAGCCTCTGGTCTATCTGGACAATGCCGCCACCAGCCAGAAACCCAGGGAGGTGGTTGATTGCATCCAGGCATATTACCTACAGACCAATGCCAATGTTCACCGCGGGGTTTACCGCCTCAGTGAAGAAGCCACCAGCGCCTATGAGATTTCCCGCGACAAGGTTCAGCAGTTCATAAATGCCCGTGAGCGAGAAGAGATCATCTTTGTAAGAGGCACGACAGAAGCAATAAACCTGGTTGCCCAGAGTTTTGCAAAGCCGCGGCTCAATCCGGGGGATGAGATACTGATTAGTACCATGGAGCATCACTCCAACATCGTGCCCTGGCAGATAATCTGTAACCAGACCGATGCCCGCTTAAAGGTAATCCCAATTAGTGATGTTGGTGAAATCGAGCTGGAGGCATTTAAGACGCTGTTGTCGCCCCGCTGCCGTCTACTTGCTCTCACCCAAATATCTAATGCCCTGGGCACCATCAACCCGATAGCGAAGATGATCAAACTGGCCCACGCACAGGGGATTCCCGTGCTTATCGATGGCGCGCAGGCGGTGCCTCACCTGCAGGTTGATGTACAGGCGCTGGATGCCGACTTTTATGCCTTTTCCGGCCATAAAGTCTACGGGCCAACCGGTATTGGTGTGCTTTATGGCAAGCGTGAGCGACTCGAAAAGATGGAGCCATACCAGGGCGGTGGCGACATGATAAGCCGGGTTACCTTTGCTCACACAGAATACAACGAGCTGCCCTATCGCTTTGAAGCAGGCACACCCAATATTGCCGGTGTTATTGGTCTGGGCAGTGCTCTGGACTATATAAACTCCATTGGTCTTGATCAGATTGCCAACCATGAACAAGCACTACTGGCTTACGCCACCAATCAGCTGTCATCAATTGAGGGCCTGCGTTTGATCGGTACCGCCAGAGATAAAGCGGGCATCCTCTCTTTTGTCATGGCTGAAGCCCATGCCCATGATGTGAGTACAATTCTGGATCAGGAAGGTGTGGCTATCCGCGCAGGACATCACTGCACCATGCCATTGATGGCACGCTTTAATGTCGCCGCCACCGCCCGTGCTTCGCTTGCGCTATATAACAACCGCGCAGACATCGATGCCCTGGTGGCAGGGTTATATGAGGTCAAACGTGTATTTAAATAATTGATTTGCGATACCCAACAAAACCTGAGGATCTGAAAACTGCCAACATATTGAGTCGAGTTATATATGAATCAAGAACTGCGTGAACTGTACCAGGAAGTAATCATTGACCATGGACGCCGCCCCCGTAACTTCAAAGTTCTGGAGGGGTATACCCATAGCCAGGAGGGCTATAACCCGCTGTGCGGCGACCGCCTGAAGCTTTTTCTGTTAATCAAGCCCGGTGCGGAGCCGATCATCGAAGCGGCCTCATTTCTGGGAGAAGGCTGTGCTATCTCTATGGCATCAGCCTCCCTGTTGACAGAAAGCCTGAAAGGAAAAACCCTGACTGAGGCACAGGCTTTATTTCAACAATTTCACCAGTTGGTCACCAATGAAGATGAACAGTCCCAGACTCAGCTTGGCAAGCTACAGGTGTTAGCCGGTGTACGCGCATTTCCGACCCGGATCAAGTGCGCCACACTAGCCTGGCATACCCTGCTTGGCGCCCTCAGCAAAGATGAAGACAAACCTGAAAACTGGGCTACTACTGAATAGAACACAGTGGAAGACAATGGAGGCAGATAAATGGAAAGCAAAAAAACCATCACACTCCAGCGGGATTGCAATGCCCTGCTGATCCCTTCAGGCCAGTCAATCACCCTACCCAAAGGCACGGAAGTCATAATTCAGCAATCCCTGGGAGATACCTATACCGTTAGTACCGGCGCCTCTCTGGTGCGTATAGATAACCAGGATGCCGATGCCCTTGGGTTAATTCCCCTTAAGCCTACGACAGCGGTGACGGTTCCCCATGAGTGTGAAGATATCCCGGTCGATCATGATGAAATCCGGCAACAGTTGCGCACCTGTTTTGACCCGGAAATCCCCGTCAACATACTCGACCTGGGGCTGGTGTATAGTTGCCATATCAACCAGCACCCAGAAGGTGGCAACCACATTCAGATTGAGATGACCCTGACCGCCCCCGGCTGTGGGATGGCAGAGATACTAGCTAACGATGTAAAAAGAAAGCTGTTACAGCTAAGAGGAGTTCGTACCGTTGGTATCCAGTTGGTGTTCGATCCTCCCTGGGATTCAAGCCGCATATCAGAAGCCGCCAAGTTACAACTTGGGCTACTCTGAAGTGGAACCCAAACACCTTAAAGACAACGGAGATAATTACTAAATGGCACAATGGTGTGACGTAACAGCCGATATAAAACCTGGCGAGCATACGGTGATAGAGCTGGAAGAATTCAGCGTGTTACTGGTTAATATCGATGGCCGCTTCTATGCCGTTGAAAATATCTGCCCCCACGATGGCGGCGAACTCGACGGCGGTACTTTTGATTGCGGTACTAGCAATAACAAAACAATCGATAACGATACTATTGAGAATAATTGTAGCGACAACGCAACCGTGACTTGCCCCCGGCACGGCGCCTGCTTTAGTCTGAAAACCGGCAAAGTACTCAAGCCCCCCGCCTTCGAGGATATTGGCAGCTTTGCCGTGCGAATTCATGATGGCCAGCTGCAGATTTATGATGAGCCAACAGGACAGGAAACCTCTGATCCCTCTTAAGACCAAATCCTATAGTTCAATAGCCGTTGTAAACTTTTCCCGCCGCAGGGAGATCAGCGTGCGAAACTTGCGCAGGTTGGCATCACTGGACAGATCTCGCCGCGTAAAAGCCTCGTACGCCTCCATATTCGGCACCATCACCACCAGCAGAAAATCCACCTCTCCGGTCACCTGATAACACTGGGTTACCTCAGGGGCGGACTGCATCTTGCGCATAAACGCATCAGATAAGTCCAGCTGATCCCGATTCATCTCGACTTCAACAATAATATTCAGCATCCCGCCAATCACTTTCGGATTCACCAGCGCCACGTCCGCCATAATCACGCCGGCCTCCCTGAGCCGCCGCACTCTGCGCAGACACGCCGGTGGCGACAGTCCCACTTGCTCCGCCAGCTGCTGATTACTGATGCGGTTATTCGACTGCAGCAGGTTAAGGATATGACGGTCGATACGATCAAGTTCAATATTCATAATATTTCTTCAATAACCTGACTTTTTGTCAAAAACTTCTTAATAATCAAAATAAAGAAATCTATGAAAACTATAACAAGTAATTAAGAAATCATAGAACATAAAACTGCACTAGACTATCCTCTACGCGATCACCTACATTATTTCCTACACTAAGTTCCCTGTTCTTCAACCAGACATTCAGCCAGATTTTTACAAAGAAAATGACGCAGATTAAAAATACACACAGCTTCTTTACTAGCACCCTGCCGAACCTGGGCCGGGAGATCTATGATGTTTGCTATATGCTGTTCAAGCTGATGATTCCGGTCATCATTATCGTCAAATTGCTTGAAGAGTTTGGTGCTATTCCGGTGATCAGTGCGGCACTGGAACCCTTGATGCAACTGGTTGGCCTGCCGGATACCATGGGGCTGGTCGTGACCACCACAATGCTGACCAATATCTACGGCGGCATGCTGATCTTTTTCCAGACGGCGGGGCAGGAAAGCCTGACAGTCGCTCAGATTACCGTACTGAGTAGCATGCTACTGATCGCCCATAGCCTGCCGATTGAGCTACGTATTGTCCAGCAGGCAGGAGTACGTTTCCTGGTCGCTCTGTCTATTCGCCTGATATCCGCTCTGCTGCTGGGCATGATCCTGCACCACGTCTATAGCTGGGGAGGCTGGTTACAGCAACCCGCGGAATTGATCTGGACACCAGCGGTAACCGATAACAGCCTGCTGAGCTGGACACTTGCCCAGCTGGAAAGCTTTGCAATGATTATCCTGGTTATCAGTGCACTGCTCAGCCTGCTGCGCTTTCTGCGCTGGATTCATGTGGAAAGAGCGATGATCTGGTTATTGCGCCCGGTACTGCGGCTCCTGGGGATAGGCCCGCAGGCCACCTCCCTGACAATCATCGGCGTAACCCTGGGGCTGTCCTTTGGCGGCGGCCTGCTGATTAAAGAGGCGCAAAGCGGACATATCAGCCCTCGTGACTGCTTCTCCGCACTCTGCCTGCTGAGCCTGTGCCACAGTATGATTGAAGACACTCTGCTGGTCCTGACCATGGGAGCAGACCTGTCCGGGGTACTCTGGGCCCGACTACTCTTTGGCTTGCTGTTTGTCGCAATCATGACCCGCTGGCTGAACAACACCAGCGATAAATTCCAGCAACGCTATCTGATGCACGTTGTCACGCCATCCCAAGCGCCGGAAGAAAATATTAAAGGAAGAAGCAGTGCAGCATGATCAGGAGCACAAAAAAGGAGTTTACTTTGCCATTGCCGCCTACGGCATGTGGGGGCTGGTGCCGATCTATTTCAAAGCACTCGAGCATGTTTCCTCTTTGGAAGTGCTTGCCCACCGGGTAATCTGGTCTGTGGCTCTGCTCACCCTGGTACTGGCGGTAGGGAGCCGCTGGCGCAAATTGATGCCTTTGCTGAAACAACCCAAGATTGTCGGCGCATTGACGCTGACTGCCGTAATTGTCTCCGTCAACTGGCTGGTATTTATCTGGGCTGTATCTCAGGGACGGATTCTGGAAACCTCACTGGGTTACTTTATTAATCCCCTGGTCAGCGTCTTCCTCGGCATGCTGTTCCTGCAAGAACGTCTGAGGCCCGGACAGTGGATGGCAATATTGTTTGCTGCCTTCGGGGTTGGCTATCAGCTATTCCTGCTGGGCAACCTGCCCTGGGTAGCGCTGGTACTGGCATTCAGTTTTGGCTTCTATGGCCTGCTGCGTAAACAGATACCCGTTGATGCTGTATCAGGGCTTTTTATTGAAACACTACTCCTGTTACCCGTCGCAGGCATCTATCTTTTCTGGTTAGCGCAGCAGGGGCAATTACAGTTCTTTAATGAAGGCACTAGTTCAGCACTGCTACTGCTGGCAGCGGGAATCGTCACCAGCCTCCCCCTGCTTTGCTTTACCGCAGCAGCAAGACGACTCAGCCTGACACTGATAGGTCTATTGCAATATATCGGGCCCAGCATCACCTTCTTCCTGGCGGTATTCTATTACCACGAACCCATGGACAGTAATCGCATGATTACCTTCCTGTTTATTTGGGCAGCACTGGTGATAATCACTATAGAAGGAGTAATGGTACAGCAGAGGAAAAGAGTGAAAAACAAAGAGATTGCTTAATTAATTCACCAGTACCGAGTATTAATGAATTAAAACAAGCAGGACTGATTTTATGCACTGTCCTGCTTTACACTCTCAAACCACCTAGTTAGCAGGCTCTGTTCAGCTTAAAAATTGTTACACCCAGTGTCCGGCAATTCGCTCTACAAACACCTTATTAGTCAATGAG
>JBALVQ010000006.1:0-115841 GCA_036960915.1 Amphritea sp. | reverse complement strand
CTGTTTTTTGTCTATATATCAGTACGTTACGTTTATGGATGGGAACTAGCTAGTGTCTGGTTTTGATGAAAAACCAGACATTATCCCTTATGAAACAAAGCATATTTATGATGTTTTAATATGCAGTGCTCTGCAGGCACTCTAATTAATCAAGGACTTACAACAAAACAAAGGCCTAACCCAACCCCTTTTAAATCACTGCAGTGCATAGTATTTCATGTATTTTCTAGTAGAACTTTTTTAATTTTCTCTGCAAACAAATCTATGTCAACTTTAACGGAGATGTCTGCGATCCGACGCCCATCTGAGTTCGGCCCGACATCCAGAAGAGTCGTGTCCAGATGCTCCCGGTTCTCTTCGTCTCGACGCCGATCTATAATTGATCGCCTTCTTCCTTCTCCCTCATAAGTCGAAAACAAATATTTTGTCCTCCACTCTTCAGCGAGAGTGAGACAAGCTATATCAGGGCTGATCTTCTCACCGGAATCGTCAATCCAGTAGTAAATGATCCCGCTATGGCTTAAGTCTTTTACCAGCTTCACAGTACCCTCCAGACTTCTTGCCCTACAGCAAGACATTGTTGGTCACAGGAATCAAACATTAATTCGTTTGAGCCTAACGTTCCGCATCTGTCGACTTTGCCAGTTGAGCGGTGACAGTGCTCAGAGGCAATGGGATCACCGCCTATAGCCACTGAAGATGCCAGGGCGAATCCGCAGGACAGAATGATAATCGTTGTTTTAACTTTTAAGATAGCATTCAAATCTAAAGACATGGATATAATCTAACAGCGGAGCGAAAGATCCATAGGTGAAATATCACCATATTGGTGTATTTAAGCTTTTAACTCTCGCTGATGGAGGATAATAAATTCTATGCGAGCCCATATAAGCCAAAAGGAAAAGTAGCTCAATAAAATCTGATAGCCCTTAATAAAAGCGGATACCGGCAGGTGACGCCCATGAGCCATACCAGGGTATTATGATTTACAGACTAGTAAGCATATCCGCTGGCCAAAGCCGACAGTTTCCCTTGGAAATCACATTACTACAAGTAAATCTAACTTAACGATTCCCAGCACTTACTACCCCCTGGCAATAACCGCTTCCTCTTTTGCGTTGCATGCCTGCGCCTTGCGTTGCTTTTTCTGCTGCGACATTTCGATGGCACACTGATCAGCGTTATTGAGTATGACGATGCATTCCATGCACTGTACACACTCATCATAATCGATTGATCCATTCCGATTTATCGAGTCGATCTCACAGCGCACCTTACACAACTGGCAACGGGAACCACACTCCTCACGCCGATGCAGCCACTTGAATAAACTGAAGCGCCCCAGAATTGCAAGCCCCGCTCCCAATGGGCAGAGATAACGGCAGAAGAACTTATGGATAAACAAGCTTGTAGCCAGCAGCAATACGGCGTAGAGAACAAACGGCCAACTGCGCACAAATACCAGGGTAACCGCTGTCTTGAACGGTTCCAGTTCTGCCAGCTGTTCCGCCAGGCTCAGGGAATAAAATGTAACGCCGACCAGCATAACCAACAGCAGGTACTTAAGTTTCTGCAACCAACGATGCGTATGTGGCGCAATCTTCAGCTGTTTGATCTTGAACACCGATGCCAGTTTGGAGGTGATCTCCTGCATCACGCCAAAGGGGCAGAGCCAGCCACAAAACACGCCTCTCCCCCACAGGAAGAGCGTCACGAAGACATAGCTCCATAGTACAAACAGAATCGGGTCCAGCAGGAAAACCCTAATATCAAAGCCATTGTACAGCGACAGTAACAGGGTATAGATATTCACCACCGACAGCTGCCCCTGGCTGTAAATGCCGATAAACAACAACGTGAACAGCATCACGCCCCAGCGCAGGCGATGAAACAGCGCCGATTCACGACTGATACGATGCTGGTAGATAAACACCAGGGTCACAACAATCAGTGAAGCCGATAGAAGTACGATCTCTATGAGGCGGTTTTTCCATAAGCGCAGCCAAAGCGGCTCAGCGGTTAACACCTCAGTGACCTCTACCTGTTCAAACAGTTCTGTCGGTAACTGATAGCTATCACCAAACGCTGCCTGATCACGGATCAGGTGATTACGTTGCAGATCGAGATTGAATTTCAACTCCAGCAGCTGGGAAGGATCAAAGCCTGACTGCGCCTTGATACGGAAAATTCGCCCCTGGGTAAACGCAGTATTCTGATCCGGACTGAAGGCTATTGCTTCATCGTAAAAGTCGAGATCCCGGATATCCACCGGCAAGCCATTTTGCATCAGCGCAACCCGCTGCGGGACAGTACCGCGGCGAAAATCGGCTTCAAGAAATGGAAACGGTCCATTTGACGCCATCAGAAAGGCATGCTCATCGGTCTTTAACGTTTCCAGCAGTCGTTTATAGTCTGCATCGCCGAGAATATTGCGTCCAATAGTTGGCGGATTAAGATAGGCGGAGTAAACATCCGCAAACAGGCCATCACCACTCTCCTGGAGATCGACTTCCTGCATCACTTCGGGATAACTATCAACACTCTGGGGAAGTGCGCTATTCACTTCATCCAGGGATAGTTGCCAACGCTTAACCAGCCCTTCATTCACCAATTGCTGCCAGTTATACGGCTGGTACAGATCAGCCCTGGCGCGCGCCGGAGCACTTTGCGTAAAGCCTTCCAGCTTGGAGCGGGCAACCTTAAGCGCAGCAGACAATACCGTATCGTTGATAACCAGCACCGACACCGTTGCTTTGGTAACGCCGTCGAAGAACACCGTACCACTTTCGCTATCTTCACTGCCGCCATGGCGGCTATCGATAATGATCCGGTCGGACACGCAACGGTTAACGTACTGGTTAACAAAACTGTGCATCGGTCCCTCGCCCAGGCCGTGCATAAAAATAGGTTCGTGGTGGTTGATTACCAACAAGCCGGCAAACTTACCCGTAATATCCAATCCGATTAACAGGTTGATTCGCTCCCCGGAAAAACCAGGCAGGTCGGTTAGATCATTGGTTTCAAATGCATAGCCCAGCAATTCATTGAGCTGATAAACAGGGATAACTGCCGGGTTTTTCTCCGCCTCACCCATTCGCGTCAGTTTGGGAAAGATCGCTTTAATCTCCGTTTCTGTCTGTGCAGAAACACCCGCAGAGGCCTGGCCGAAAGGTAATAATAACCAGACAAAGAAAAGCAGCGCCAGCCATAGCAAACAACAACGCAAACTAATGCGCCCAGAGAAGGTTGTCATAGTCGTTATCCCGAGTAATCCTAACCATCAATAATGAAAGGAAAACAGGGCGGCCAGCTATACAACCTTACGGACTTTGGATGGGTACTTTAGCACTACGACTTTCAGGTAAATCCGACAATACATGCTGCTCAACATCACGCGCTGGTCATCTGATTCAGTCACCAATCTGACAGCGAAGCCTCTCCTGCCTGTTCAGATGAATTGCATGATTTTCTGGCGGATCCAGATGCACATCGGATCGCGGTGATAACGCTCGTGCCAGTAGAGGTAAAAGTTAATTCCCCTACTGCTGATCTCATCCGGCACTGGCTTGAGGATAATATTGCGCCCACGGGCTAACTTATGCGCGACCATTTCCGGCAGCACAAACAGCAGATCACTGGTCTCGCAAAAATCTGCTGCCGTCATAAAGTTTGACAAGCGTAACGCCAGATGACGCTTGCGTCCCAGCGCCGCCAGACGCTCATCAACAATCCCTGGCCCCAGGCCGGTAATTGATACCAGGCCATGACTGGCCGCGACATATTTATCCAGTGTTAATACGCCCTGCGCCAACGGATTATCGGCCCCCATGACACACACCGAGCCGGTCTGCGCTAGCAACAGCCGACGATACTGATCCTCAGTCGTTTTTGGTGACATCCCGGTGATGGTGAAGTGCACTTCTCCCTGCTCCAGAAAATCAAAATGGTCGCGCGGCTCACTGCGAGTTTCCAGTCGCATGTTAGGCGCTTCTTTTCTTATCGTTGCCATCAACTGTGGCAGGAAACAGGCAACTTCCAGATCCAGCCCGAAGAAACGTACGACATCCTCAGCCGTGGATGGATCAAACGTCGGCTCAGCCACCAGCTGACTAATGCCGCCCATTAACTCCTGCAGGCGCGGTAATAACTCCTTACCCCTGGCACTGAGATCATAACCATGGGTGGTACGCACCAGTAGCTGATCATCAAAAGTCTCGCGCAAACGTTGCAAGGCGCGACTCACTGCAGGCTGGCTCATATGCAGAAGCTCTGCAGCACGGGTTACATGACGTGTTTCCAGTAACTGTTGGAGCACCACCAATAGATTGAGATCGATAGACCTTAAATTCACTTCACGCATAACGAATATCCAATCAATGCATTAGATGAATACATACTGTCTCATTATAGTAAGCACATCAATTACGCAGCAGATTATTTAAACATACGACTGAGCAGCATCATTGCTTTTCAAGTGCGCTGTAAAAAACAGAACCCGTAAGGAAAACTATAATGTCTGAACAAGTGAAAGTAGCAGTTGCTTACCACAGTGGATATGGGCACACCGAAGTACTGGCTCAGGCTGTTGCCACCGGTGTAGAAAATGCCGGCGCTGTTGCCGTTACCGTATCAGTCGCAGACATTGATACTGTTAACTGGGATGCTCTGAACAGTGCCGATGCGATTATTTTTGGCTCGCCCACCTACATGGGCAGCGTTAGCGGCCAGTTTAAGTCCTTTATGGATGCCAGTTCGAAAATCTGGATGGAAGGTGGCTGGAAAGACAAACTGGCGGCCGGTTTTACCAATTCATCCAGCCAGAGTGGCGACAAACTCAATACCCTGATGCAACTGTCTGTCTACGCGGCACAACAGGGTATGAACTGGGTTAGCTTAGGACTAATGCCCGGCAACAACAGCAGCCAGGGCAGCACTGCAGACCTGAACCGCCTGGGCAGTTTCCTGGGAGCAATGGCACAAAGCAACGCCGATGAAGGTGCTGAAGTCACACCACCTCAGGCAGATCGTGATACCGCCCAGGCGCTTGGCGCTCGGGTAGCCGCAGCAGCCAAACGCTGGAAGCAATAACAACACCTGGATGAATCAGGGTGAATTGTTAACGATTTAAATACACTGTAGCAACAAAGATTGTGACCTTTTATAGCACTTAATGCGGTTATACTAGTCACAATCCTGCATTACAAAATTGTAACTTTTTATGGCACTAAATAGCGCTATACTGGTCGCAATCCTGCACTACAGAATTTCATAAAACCCTTACGATTACAGGGTATTAACGATGGCAATACCGCTTAAAAACAGTCAAGAGCAGTACGGCTTAGGATCAATTGCCCTGCACTGGATTATGGCACTGGTGATTATTGGCATGTATCCACTGGGGCTGTATATCGACACCCTCAGTTACTACGATGCGGGATACCAGACAGTGCCGCACTGGCATAAAAGTATCGGTCTGATCCTGCTGGCGTTACTGGCTTTTCGTCTGCTGTGGCGAATGATTACTCCCCAACCGAAGCCATTGCCACAACCGGCTCTACTTCATCTGGCAACTAAAGCAGCCCATATGCTGATTTACATACTAATGCTTGTAGCGCTTATCTCGGGCTACATGATTTCGACCGCTGATGGACGCGCTATCGAGGTGTTCAACTGGTTTGAGGTCCCGGCATTGCCAGCAGTGATAGACCAGCAGGAAGATGTGGCCGGCCTAATTCATTACTGGTCAAGCACTGCACTTATCGTTCTGTCAGGGATTCATGCCCTGGCAGCTTTAAAGCACCACTTTATCAACAAAGATCAAACCCTAACCCGCATGCTGGGCATGCCTCAGGAGTCTAACCAATGAAACTGAAATCTTTGATCGCCGGGGCCGTACTGGCAGGCACTACACTGTCTACTCCAGCGCTGTATGCTGCTGACTACGTAATCGACACCAAAGGTGCCCATGCCTCTATCAACTTCCGGGTAAACCACCTGGGTTATAGTTGGGTACAAGGCCGTTTCAACAAGTTCGATGGTCACTTCAGCTTTGATGAAGCCAACCCTTCAGCTTCAAGTGTAATGGTCAACATCAACACAGAAAGCGTCGATACTAACCACGCAGAACGCAACAAGCACCTGCGTAGTGATGACTTTTTGGATGTCGCTAAATTCCCAACCGCCAAGTTTGAGAGCACCGCTTTCAACATGAATGGTGATGGCACTGCAGTTGTGACCGGTAACCTCACCATGCACGGTGTAACCAAGCCTGTCGAGATCGCTGTAAGCAAGATCGGTGAAGGTGATGATCCATGGGGCGGTTACCGCTCCGGTTTCTCTGGAACAACCGAGTTCAAGATGAAAGACTTCGATATTTCCATGAACCTGGGTCCAGCATCTGAAACCGTTTACATGGAGTTTCACGTAGAAGGTATCCGTCAGTAAGACTACACACTGACATCAGTTCCCTTTATTTAACGCAACTGTCATATGGCAGTCGCGTTTTTTTTGTTTTTAGAAACAAATTAGGACTTTGTCCTATGCCTTGAAGAGACAACAGTTGCTACTATGAAGCTGACATCGAGTAAAACCTTTTTTGGTCCTTTCAGGCTATCTGAGTTTCAAGTATTGAAGCTCAGATAGCTTTTTTTCTTCCCTGTAATAACCGCTCATACCTTACCGGTTAAATCGGACGCGGCTTACCCTGCTCATCTATCGCCACAAAAGTGAAATTGCCCTCGGTGACCCGCTCAACTTTTTCACTGTGGTGCCGCTGCACCCAGACCTCAATATGGATCACAATGGACGTGCGGCCACGCCGGATAACCTCACAATAGCAACTCACATCATCGCCGACATACATGGGTCGATGAAACGTCATTGCATCCACGGCAACTGTTACCACCCGACCTCTAACCTCTTGGGAAGTAAAAGTGCCACCGGCAACATCCATCTGAGACATAATCCAGCCGCCGAAAATGTCTCCGTCCGGATTAGTATCTGCAGGCATCGCAACTGCACGTAAAGTGGGGATACCCTTAGGCATTGATTGCATTACCGATCCTCGTCAAGTCTAATTTAGCGACTATTCTACCTGTAAAACAGATATTCTGATCAGTGCAAAATCATAAAAAACCCACTTCCCGTCTAAACTTAGGGAACCTACGAATAAGTCTAATGCTTTCTCTGCGGACTATAGAGCGGCCAAGTGCGCGAAAGACAGCGCAGTGAAATGTCAGGACCTTTTCAAGCTGGCTGACAAAGCAGTTGGCCGTTATAGAGCCCGCCATCATATTCTTTTAAAGAAAAGGCTTCAGAGATGCAGGGGACTTATTCGTTGGTTCCTTTAATACCCTTGCCAACTACCAGCAGCAGGGAAAGAAAATTATGATGGATTCACAACAACTGATTGACGAGATAAGCAGGGAAGCTCAGTTTACCGGCGATCTAACCGGGCGCTACCGGTTTTCAGATACGGTGATGCAGGCACTCAAGACGGTCCCCAGAGAATGCTTCGTCGCTGATAATAGCATGCGCAATGCATACCTCAATGTGCCGCTGCCGATCGGCTATGGACAAACCATTTCACAACCCTACATCGTTGCCCTGATGACAGACCTTCTCGATCCTGATTCAGATAAAACCTACCTTGAAGTAGGCACCGGTTCAGGTTATCAGGCCGCAATTCTGGCTTCCCTGGTAAAACAGGTTTACTCAATAGAAGTGATCGCAGCGCTACATCACAGCGCCGCTGAGCTACTGCACAGGCTAGGCTACGATAATGTTCACTGCATATTGGGAGACGGTAATCTAGGTTACCCCCAGTGCGCGCCTTACGATGGAATCATTGTTACAGCCTGTGCCCGTAAGATTCCCGCTGCACTGATCGAACAGCTAAATTTAGGTGGCCGAATGATAATCCCGGTGGGTACCCCTGGTTCACGACAAACGCTTTACTTGATTGAGAAAAGTATTAACGGAAAGACTTCCAGCACCCCTGTGCTGGGAGTTGCATTTGTACCTTTGGTAGAGCCCTGAAAAAGTGGAACCTTGAATAAAGATGAGCCCTGAAAAAAACAAACCGATTAAGGGGTGTTCTAGGGAACCTGCGAATAAGTCTAATGCTTTCTCTGCGGTCTATAGAACGGCCAATACCCGCAAGGGGGGCACGCAGAAGCGCGAAAGGCAGTGCAGTGAAATGTCTGGACCTTTTCAAACTGACTGACAAAGCAGGTGGCCGTTATAGAGCCCGCCCTCACTTTATTTAAAAAAGGGGGCTTTCAGTGGTCCGACACTCGGGAAACCGGATCTTTGCGTTAACGATTTTCGTCCGGCAGGCGTCCCTGGTACAACCAGTATGCCTGTAATTAGCATGCCCTCTGGGTGCGTTGTCTTGACCTCCGATCTCTCTGAAAGCCAGTAACCAGAGGGCATGCTAAGGCGTATGGGACTTGTTCGCAGGTTCCTTAGCCATCAATTGTAAAGTGATTGGATAATAGATTTTACAGCATAATATTTATAGGGACTCTATGAATAAAAGATAGTGCATAAAAGTCGGTAAATAATTGACTTTAAATAAAACCAGCTACAATTACAGTTATGCATGCAATATCAACCGATTGTGGAATTCTTAGCTCAAGTATGGAGCCATAGAAAATTGCTGACAAACTCTGAGCTACCAATAATCGTCCAGCTAATATCGCAGACAACGCTCACGCGACACCGTGCCAAAGAATCGTCACGAAGCATCAGACAATCACACCAAGTATCTTTTTGCGCACAACAGGTGCGAATAAAAGCTCATCATATTCAAATATTTCGCCTGCTCGAAAGTTGTATTGTCTAAATTAAAAAAAAGCAATAATGAGTTGTAATTGATTATCATCAACTTTAGTTTAATAAAACATTCGAATTAATGAGGGACAGCCTATGTTGATTGGAGTACCGATTGAGACTCTTAGTGGTGAAACCCGCGTCGCGGCAACACCAAAAACGGTAGAGCAGTTAATCAAGCTGGGATTCGACGTTACCATCGAAGCCAGCGCGGGAAAAGCTGCCAGCTTTACCGATCAAGCCTATATCGACGCAGGCGCGACCATCAGCGACAAGCCTGAGCAACTGTACACCAGCGACATTATTTTAAAGGTCAATGCGCCAACCGATGGCAGCAATGATTCCGTCAATGAAATCGAACTCCTCCAGGAAGGCTCAACCCTGATTAGCTTTATCTGGCCAGCCCAGAATGAAGACTTAATAGCAAAACTCGCCGCCCGAAAAATAAATGTTATGGCAATGGACTGCGTACCGCGAATTTCACGTTCACAGTCATTAGATACCCTTAGCTCGATGGCAAACATTAGTGGCTATCGTGCCGTGGTCGAGGCAGCCCATCAGTTTGGCCGCTTCTTTACCGGCCAAATCACCGCCGCAGGTAAGGTGCCTCCGGCCAAGATGCTAGTGATTGGCGCAGGTGTTGCTGGCCTAGCCGCCATCGGCGCTGCGGGCAGCTTAGGCGCAATTGTCCGCGCTTTTGATACCCGTCCAGAAGTTAAAGAGCAAATTAACTCAATGGGAGCTGAATTTCTAGAACTTGAGTTTGAAGAAGAATCAGGTTCCGGCGATGGCTATGCCAAGGTAATGAGTAAAGAATTCATTGCCGCCGAAATGGCTCTTTTTGCCGAGCAGGCCAAAGATGTCGATATCATCATTACCACCGCACTAATTCCGGGGAAGCCGGCGCCGAAGTTAATTACCAAAGCAATGGTTGATTCGATGAAACCAGGCAGTGTTATCGTCGATTTGGCGGCGGCCAATGGCGGCAACTGTGATTATTGCGTCCCGGGAGAAATTTTTACCACAGACAACCATGTGAAAGTGATTGGCTATACCGACCTGCCCGGTCGCCTGCCCACTCAAGCATCACAGCTCTACGGTACTAACCTGGTTAATTTACTTAAGTTACTGGCACCACAAAAAGACGGTGAAATTACCATTGATTTTGAGGATGTCGTAGTACGAGGCGTCACCGTGATCAAAGCCGGAGAAGTGACCTGGCCGGCACCACCGATTCAAGTGAGTGCCGCTCCGGTACAGGCAGCATCGAGTGAGCCCGTTGCAATCCCTGAAAAAAAGCAAATGTCAAAAACCGTGAAGGCAGGCCTTGCCTTAGCCGGACTGGCAGGATTTGCCTGGATTGCCAACTATGCTCCGGGCGATTTTTTGGCCCACTTTACCGTCTTCGTCTTAGCCTGCGTCATCGGCTATTACGTGGTCTGGAATGTGAGCCACTCGCTGCATACGCCGCTAATGAGCGTAACCAATGCGATTTCGGGGATTATTGTCGTCGGAGCCCTGCTCCAGGTGGGCAATGGCAGTATTGTCGTTACCTTGCTGGCGCTATTCGCTACGTTAATCGCTACGATTAACATCATTGGTGGCTTTGCCGTTACCAATCGTATGTTAAAGATGTTTCGCAAATAAGGAGCAATACTATGTCACAAGGTTTAGTTTCAGCCGCCTATATTATTGCGGCACTGCTCTTTATTTTAAGTCTAGCGGGCTTATCAAAACAAGAGACAGCACAGCGAGGCTGCTATGCGGGTATCGCCGGTATGGCCATTGCCTTAATTGCGACCATTCTTAATCCATCGGTTGAGGGCGTAGTATTTATTATTATTGCGATGGCCGTTGGTGCAGCTATCGGCTGGCGACTGGCCCAAAAAGTCGAAATGACCCAGATGCCAGAGCTGGTTGCAATTCTCCATAGTTTTGTCGGACTGGCAGCGGTGCTGGTTGGCTATAACAGCTACCTAGACCACGGTGTAATGATTGGCGCCATGAAGAATATTCACCTGGTTGAAGTGTTCTTAGGGGTGTTTATTGGTGCCGTCACCTTTACCGGCTCTATTGTGGCCTTTGCCAAGTTACGCGGCCTTGTCAGTTCAAGCGCATTAATGCTGCCGCATCGCCATAAAATGAACCTGGCGGCACTGATTATATCCGGCTGGTTGTTGGTCAGTTTTGTTGGTCAGGGTGGCGCCACCGGTTCATTAGTGTTGATGACAATAATCGCATTGCTGTTTGGCTATCATCTGGTGGCATCAATCGGTGGTGCCGATATGCCAGTAGTTGTCTCGATGCTTAACTCCTATTCGGGCTGGGCGGCTGCGGCAGCCGGCTTTATGCTGTCGAACGATTTGCTGATCGTGACTGGTGCGCTAGTCGGATCATCGGGTGCAATTCTTAGCTATATCATGTGTCGTGCGATGAACCGCTCTTTTGTATCCGTTATTGCCGGTGGTTTTGGCAACGATGCGGTTGCAAGTAGCGATGAAGAACAAGGCGAGCACATTACGACAACCGCAGATGAAGTAGCCGACATGCTGCTAGGTTCAAAGACTGTGATCATTACTCCGGGATATGGCCTGGCAGTCGCTCAGGCACAATATCCGGTCCATGAGATCACTCAAAAATTACGTGAAAAAGGAATAACGGTCCGCTTTGGTATTCACCCGGTAGCCGGTCGCCTGCCAGGCCATATGAATGTGCTGCTGGCCGAGGCTAAAGTACCCTATGACATCGTGTTAGAGATGGATGAGATCAACAATGATTTCGCTAACACCGATACCGTATTAGTGATTGGCGCTAACGATACCGTTAATCCAGCCGCGAAAGAGCCGGGCAGCCCAATTGCCGGTATGCCAATTCTTGAAGTGTGGAATGCTACTAACGTAGTGGTGTTTAAGCGGGGCATGGCAACAGGTTACGCGGGCGTGCAAAACCCATTGTTCTTTAAAGAGAACACCAAAATGCTGTTTGGTGATGCCAAAGACAGTGTTGAGCAAATATTAAAAGCCATTTAATCCCGCTCAAAGCATCGTAGTTATAAGTCCCCTCATTCAATGCCAGTTAGCTTCTTCTGACTGGCATTTTTTTATATCGAGGGGAGACGCTCTTTATTAAGAATTGGACTGTAAAGAGCCATGGATGGCGCTACAGCGATATCAATCGAGTAGTAGCAATTTTACTGGCTGAATTGTAGTTAAACGATGCTAATTTGATAACCTGATATTTATTTTTAAAAACCTTAAAGTTGTCCTGCAAGACTTTTTGACACGCCATCTTAACTTTAGGCTTTTGAGCCGAGTTCTATTAAAAATCACGCTGAAAAAGATCAATAACACCCTGTGGAGTATCCGCCACCATCAGCATATCCATGTATTGAGGACGCACAAACTCTTGCGCACAGGCATGGCGAATAAACGCTAGCAGGTGATCGTAATAGCCATCGATATTCAATAGCGCGAAAGGCTTGTGGTGGATACCTATCTGCCGCCAGGCCCAGACTTCAAAAAGCTCTTCCAGCGTTCAGGTGCCCCCCGGCAGGGCGATAAAACCATCGGCAAGTTCCATCATCGCGGCTTTGCGCTGGTGCATATCATCGACGATATGCAGCTTTGTCAGCCCATGATGCGCCTGCTCTTTATCCACCAGCACCTGGGGCATGACACCATTTACCTGCCCACCGGCAGATAGCACGCCGTCAGCGACAGCGCCCATCAGGCCGATGCTTGCGCCACCGTAGACCAACTCAATATTCTGCTGTGCCATCAGGGTACCCAGCCGATGTGCTTGCTGCGAATAAACGCCGCTGGCGACCCCTGTAGAAGCGCCACAATATACTGCAAGTTTCATAAATTTTATTTACTTAAAAAATTAGATGATCCAACAACACTAACAGCACGAAGGGAAAATAGCTGGAAAACTAACCGGGGGAAGTACTGACAGTATTCAGCCGAACACTGCCAGGGACAAGGCGGTTACGATGTTATTGTAACGCTCTCTGCCTGTGGACCTTTCTGGCCCTGAGTTACTTCAAAAGTAACTTGCTGGCCTTCGGTCAGCGAACGACGACCGGTGCCATGGATTGCACGGAAATGTACGAATACATCAGCGCCGCCTTCGCGTTCGATAAAGCCATATCCATTTTCATCGTTAAACCATTTAACGACGCCAGAAAGAAGTTGATCAGACATAAGATCCTCTTTTATTTTTATATTACTCCCACACTCAGCACTCCTGAATGAAGGAGCTCAACACCCATTGCAGAATTGACACAATGGGTAGTTTGCGAACGGTGCACTGAACACAGGTTCAGAATCCAAGACATAACAATCGAACCTGGCCACTTCACTTAAGTGCTCACAAATCGATGCTATTTTTTCTTTTACCGCTCAAACTCCTTACTGTTTAATAACGGGTTTATCAAGACTGTTAGAGCTGTTTTCGCCAGTTTCTATGCCTATGCTGCAGCAGATCAACTTTTTTCAATCGCTTAGGGAACCTCTGATAAGCCAGTACCCTGAGGGAATACTAAGGCGAAAGGGGCTTGTACAGAAATTTCTTAGCACAGAATCTTTTGTCAGTGTGGTTATCAACCACATGCTTGAGGTATAGTTCTCCTAATGATCAGTGTTAATTTAATGGTACGAAAATAATGGCCGGTTCCCTTCAGGATCAACTTCTTAAATCTGGTTTAGCCAATAAGCAGCAAGCCAATAAAGCTAAAGCAGACAAGCGTAAAAAAGCTAAAAAAGCCAAAGCCGTAAAGAAAGGCGAGGTTTATAAAGAGCAGGAGCAGATAGATCGCGAGCAAGCTATTATAGAAGCTAAAGCTCAAAAACTGGAGAAAGACCAGGCTCTGAACCGTGAACGTGAAGATGAACTTACCCGCCGCTCGATTGATGCATCGGCACAACAGATGATTTCCCAGAATCTGATCGATATCCCCAGGGATGGCGAAGTAGAGTATAACTTTGTAGACGACACCAAAATTAAGAAACTATATGTCAATACAGAGCTTCAGGAACAGCTGGCCAAAGGCAACCTGGCAATCGTGGCTCAGAACGGCAGTTATAAAATCATTCCGGCTACGATTGCAGCAAAGATAGAAGAGCGCAGGCCTGAGCTGATTATCAGCCTCCAGCAAAAAGAAGAGATTGATCCGGATGATCCATATGCCGATTATCAGATTCCAGATGATCTGATGTGGTAACAACTAGTTGCGAGTCGCTAGAAGCTAGTGGCGAAAATCCCAAAATGGACTGCCCTCCCGATAAAGTTGACAGTCCATATAATCGTTTTCAATTTGCCCTTTGAGTATATTCACAAAAACACAATCGCAACTAAATATAGCTCCGAAGAAGACAAGGTGAATTAGCTACTGACTTTAATGTAAACCGGAGGAAATACAGTTTTGCTCTTAGCCACTAGCTACTCTCAACTAGCCACTGCTCCTACGCCACCCACTTATGACTATATAGCCACTGCGCTAAAGGAATCGACTGTTCAGCTGGGATACCCACTTCGCGAATTAGGCAACGCTCAATGGGTTCATGCTGGCGACGCTGCTTAATAGCTTTTGCTACGGGCGCCATCGCCATACCGTTCAGATGCCAAATACCCAAGGGTTCATCATTGGTGATAACCACTTCCTCTTCAACGATCAGGCCATTCGATACTACCGGGCGCATAGCCACATGCACGGAAGCTGGATCCAACTCCTGATGCACCGGCTGAAGATCTGGCCAGCTGCGACGCATTGACCAGAAACTGCTGGCTGGCCACTGCTTTTCCGTAGAATATAAGTCACGGCCTGTACGGACGAAGCGATAAAACAGATTATTAAGCCTTTCCTGATAGAAACGCTTGGCAAGCCCAGCCTTTTGCGGTTGCTGAATCAGGGTATTAATCACTGCGGGTGCCTGTAGCGCACTGGAGAGAGTCTGAAAAATACCATTGCCCGAGAGTGGATCAGCCGCCATCGCAGCATCCCCGACCCGAATCCAATCATCACCAACTGCTTCACAACAAAGAATAGGTGTACTGGTGCGGGCATATACCTCGCCGGTAGGTTCTGCCCCGGTCAAAAATAGTTGAGCATTTTTGAGAGTTTTAAGAATGCCGGTACTGTAGTCGAGCAAGTCGAGCAACTTCGGTTTTTCAGGCAGATCAGTAGTTGCAGCATCAAAGGTCAACTGCAGATAGCGGGTACCATCAGACCACGCCGCCATCCAGGCCCAGCCATCAACAAAACTTTCTGAAGCAGACTGCGGCTCGCAAGGCTCTCCTTGCCAGTATTGCAACAGGGACACTGTTTCTGCACCACGTAAACACTCAAGTCCGACTGCTGGGGCAGTGCGACCACGGGCTTCGACCATAAAACGAGCGGGAATCAACAAATTATGGTCACCACTAACCACCTCAACCTGGTAACCGTTACCAAACGCCGTAATCTTTCCGGCCCGCCCCTCAACCACATGTACGCCGGAACTTTTAAGATCCAGCAGGATGCCTTTATCCATCTCTGTACGATTGATTAAGCGCTCGGTATTTGCAGTATAGGTATCGCCGTTCCAACTGGCAGTACGGGGGGAAGGTCCAGTTAAATCACGCAGGGCAAAACTGAAACCGGCATTACGCAGGCCTTCCACTACCCCTTCAGAAATTCCCTCTACCGCCATGAAGGGGCGTGGTTCGGCTACCAGTGTTACCTCATAGCCCAGTTGCCGCAGCCCCAGGGCAACTGCACCACCGGCAGGGCCTCCTCCCAGAATTAAGATAGTTCCGTCTCTCACCATCTGCTCACTCATCCCTTTACTCCCATGCAAGCACGAAAATTACCCTGCGCAGCACCCACTCCATGGCTTTTCCAGTAAGGCTTTCCCACTAAGGGCTCAATACCGAAATAGCTCGCCTGCTGTGTTAACCAGGTCTTGATAGATTCTGTTGTACACTCGCCCTCTGTCGCCAGTTAGCAGCAACATATTCTGTGAAGTGGCTCGGTAATCACTGCACTGCAATGATCGAAAAACAATTTTCAAAGCCCACTCTCAGAAGCCTTATCGGCCACTGCTTTTAAAAATGAATAGCCATGCCCTAAAAATATCTGTGATCGCCTCTGAATATAAAAAATATCCAGAAAGATAGAGGACATCTGATCACATATCAGCGCGATAAAATTGCGAATAAATCGCCAAAAAGATTAACAATCCATTACCAACACACGCCTTCAAATATAAAAAAAACAACAAGTTAACAATAGTCAAGATAAGCTAAAATAGCCCTTTTACTCTCAGATTAAATGGCATAGAATGATTTCAGCTTGAAAGTACGGCCCGACTTTTATGTTCGAAAATACGACCTCTTTTTACAGTTGTTCGTAGTGTTTCGCATAGATTATAGCACCTACATTCTTAGCTCAATTTGCGTATCAGAACAGTCTGAAAACGCTTAACATTTAATTAAATTTTGTAGGATACACAATATGTCTACTACGACTGGCACAGTAAAATGGTTCAATGCTGATAAAGGCTACGGTTTCATCGAGCAGGAAAGTGGCCCAGACGTATTCGTTCATTTTCGTGCGATCAACACTGATGGCTTCAAGTCCCTGACTGAAGGTCAGCAGGTTTCTTTTGAAGTAACTTCTGGCCAGAAAGGCCCACAGGCTGAGAACGTAAGCGTTCTGTAAGCTGTTCAGGTAATCCTGATACTTTCAAGCTGTGGACTGGTTCAGACTACAGCTTATATCTTTCTTCAGTCCTAGCCTTCTTTAAGACTTCCTCTGCTTTTCAGTTTTGCTCTGTTGCTTCAATTTTCAGCGTTTCTGGCATACCAGTAATTGATTATTTGCCGGCATCTGACAGTCCTTTAGCAACTCAATACATTGTGCCGCAGCCTGTCTCTCTATCTGCTCAATATCCCGAATGCCGCTGACCGGATCGCGCTGTTTCAGCCACTGATCAAATTGCGCATTGCTTGGGGAAGTAAACTGTTCGTTATAGCGAAACGGGCCGTAGATTATCAACAGACCACCAGATTCAAGACAGGCACCCACGCCCTGAAAAAAAGACTCAACCTGAGCCCAGGAAATAATGTGCAAAGTATTTGCCGTATAGACCGCAGAAACCGATTCAACAGGCCAGTTTGGCCAGTCCACATCAAGCTCACAAGGCGAGTGAATATTATTACTGCCATATCGCAGCAAATTACTGCGCAAAGCATCCAGATTGATTGCCAGTTCGGTCGGCTGCCATTCGATTGAGGGCAAAGCTGTACAAAAATGCAGGGCATGCTGCCCCGAGCCACTACCTACTTCAAGCACCCGTTCGCCCGGTCGCAGCGTTTGTGCAAGCACCTCCAATACTGGGCTTTGATTACGCTCGCTGGCAAGCGAATAATTAAGTAATTCCATAGAGTTTCCAATTAAGTGAAATACTGCAAATTAAATTAGGTTCCTTAGGGAACCTGCGAATAAGTCCCGCGCTTTCTCTGCGGGGCGATAAAACAGTCTTATGCGCGAAAGGCAACGCAGTGGAATGGCTAGCCCTTTTCAAGCTGCCTGACAAAGCAGAAGGCTGTTTTAACGCCCGCCCTTCGGGGCTTTCAGAGCGATCCGATCTCGGCGTTAACGATTTTCGACAGGCAACCAGCATGCCTGTAACCGTTGCCTTGATCTCGAACCGCTCTGAAAGCCAGAGGCGTGCCGGACTTGTTCGCAG
Organism: Amphritea sp.; assembly: GCA_036960915.1. Classification (GTDB taxonomy): domain Bacteria; phylum Pseudomonadota; class Gammaproteobacteria; order Pseudomonadales; family Balneatricaceae; genus Amphritea. The sequence goes on along the minus strand of JBALVQ010000006.1, from coordinate 98,280 downwards.
GTTCCTTAGCTACTAATTCAACTCAGGTTACACATTCAGGTTAAGCAGTCTCAATCCTTGCACACAACACATAGTACGCGGACCTGCATCTTCTATATAGAATAATCCCTTCATTCATTGTTACAGTTTTCGTCGCACAGCAGGAAACCGATATGAGCCAGTAAATGCAGGCATCTGGCTAATACATTTTCCTCCACAAATAGATGAAAAAAACTAATCTATATACGTAAAATAGATCACTTTTCGCCGACTTTACTAAAGTCTAAAATCCTTTTCCATATTCTCAGCTTCACATTGAAGCTTGGACGCTGATTTAACGTATTTGATAGGTAAGACAATGCAACGCACCCCAGGTCACTACGAAGTATTCCACGCAGCAACTTCATTGCGTGCTGAAGTACAAGCTGAACTGGTAATGAGCGCTTTTGCATTCATCAAAGACTCTATCAAAAGTAAAGTGTCGGCATTTGGCCCGCTTTACAGCCGTGTGAACTTCAACATGTGCATGCGCGCACTGGGTAAACGGTCCGCATCTCAGTAAACTCATTTCTTGGTAAAAAGAGCAATTGAGTCAATAAATCTCAGCCGCTCTTACTTTTTTCAACAGGCCTTATGGCCTGTTTTTTTTTGCTAAAAATACATGAGTCCTGCTTGCCAATAACGCTGTATAACATCTCAAAAACAATCCCGGCTAGTTAAAAGCCAATACCCTTTACTGTACGCCCAGCTATGAAGCGCGACACAATATCGCTATGATCAAGACTACAGTCTGTTCAGCCTGATGATTATGTCTTCGATACTAAACCGCTTACGGCTCATCCTCGTCCTTCTTCTATTGATAAGCACACTGGTCAGTGCGCGCGATCTAGATCCGGACCAGGCCATTATCGTCGGCGGCGATTACAGCTACCCACCCTATGAATTCCTTGATGATAAAGGAAATCCAAGCGGCTATAACGTCGAACTTACACTGGCAATCGCCGAAGTGATGGGGATGAAGGTAGAGTTCCGCTTCTCCGAGTGGGCCAAGGTACGCAAGGCACTGGCGGACGGTGAAATTGATGCCCTCCAAGGCATGGTCAACTCACAGGAGCGCAGGAAAACCTTCGATTTCAGTCCACCACACGCAATTGTTCATCAGTCAATTTTTGCTCGCCGCGGTGAGCCCAGGGCAACTTCTCTGGAGCAGTTACGGGGTAAAGAGGTTCTCGTACAAAATAATGGCGTCATGCATGATTACCTGCTGCAGAACGATGTCGGTGCCAAGCTGATCACCGTTGCTACCCATGCCGATGCTCTGCGCCAGCTGGCAGCCGGCAAACACGACTTTGCATTGGTTGCCAACCTGCCCGGCCTGTATCTTGAACAGGAGCTGGGCCTTTCCAATATAGTCCCGGTGGGCAAACCTTTTCAGGCGCAGCAATACGGTTACGCTGTACTAAAAGGCAATGATGCTTTGCTGGCACAATTTAGCGAAGGGCTGGCGATTCTGATTAATACCGGTCGCCAGCAACAGATTTACAATAAATGGCTTGGCCCTCTGCAGGAAAAAGGCCTGCCCTGGAAGCAGCTCGGAAAAACGGCAGCCATTGTCTCTGCGTTGCTACTGCTTGTACTTGGCGGCACTATGATCTGGAACCGAATGTTAAGACGCCAGGTCGATAAACGTACCGCCGAACTACATATCCAGCAGCAGCAACTGATACAAGCGGACAAAATGACCTCCCTGGGTATCCTGGTATCCGGCGTAGCCCATGAAATTAATAACCCAACGGGTCTTTTGCTGCTGAACCTGCCGATTATTCAGGAAGCCTGGCAGGATTGCGATGACATGCTGGAGCAACGCTACGAACAACAGGGCGACTTTATCCTCGGTGGTCTGGCTTATTCACAGATACGCGATGAAATTCCAGCCCTTCTCAAGGATATGCATGACGGGGCTCGGCGGATTAAACGCATTGTTAATGACCTGAAGGATTTCTCGCGCCAGGAAAGCGACGATATGCGTGAGCCCTTTGATCTGAACGAAGTAGTCGCAACCGCCGTGCGCCTGGCCGAAAACTCGATTAACAGCAGCACCGACTATTTCGCCGTCAGCTACAGTAACAAGTTGCCAGACGTAAATGGCAATGCCCAGAGAATTGAGCAGGTGATTATCAACCTGATCCTGAATGCCTGCCAGGCATTGAATGACCGGAGTAAGGCCATTAAGGTACGCACATCTTATTTATTGGTAGAGCAGCAAGTCTGCCTGCAGGTCAGCGACGAAGGCCGCGGTATCGAGCCCGAGAATCTGACCCGCCTGCTCGACCCCTTCTTTACAACCCGGCGGGAACAAGGGGGGACAGGACTTGGCTTGTCAGTCTCCAGCGGCATTGTGCAGGCCCACGGTGGCAAATTGCAGTTTGAATCAGTACCAGAGCAGGGCACGACAGTCACACTGACACTGCCGGTCAGCGGAGAGAAGTTATGATTAACCAGTCTTTGTATCCAGAATTCGGCGTATTACTGGTTGACGATGAAGCCTCGTTCCTACGCAGTCTCAGCATTATGCTGGAGCGCAGTGGCGGCATCACCCATACCCACCGCTGTAACGATAGCCGTGAAGTGATGGGTATTCTGCAGACCAGGTCCATCGGACTGGTATTGCTTGATCTCACCATGCCGCATATTTCCGGCCAGGAATTGCTGGCAATGATCACCGAGCAACATCCCGATATCTCGGTGATCATTATCAGCGGTCTGAATCAGGTTGAATCGGCGGTCGAATGCCTGCAACAGGGAGCCTTCGATTACTTCGTCAAAACCAGCGAAGAAGGCCGCCTGATAGAGGTTATAAAACGCGCCATTCGCATGCAGGAGATGCGCCGTGAAAACCAGGCGCTGGGCCAGAGAATTCTCAACAACAACCTAGAAAGCCCGGAAGTATTCGAGCCAATTATCAGCCGCAGCAACCAGATGCGCGCGGTATTTCAGTATCTCGAATCGGTCGCCCCAAGCAATCAACCTCTGCTGATCTGCGGTGAAAGCGGTACCGGAAAAGAATTGCTGGCGAAAGCCGCACACCAGCTCAGTAACCGATCAGGCCCCCTGGTAACGGTGAATGTTGCAGGCCTGGATGACAACGTCTTCGCCGACACCCTGTTTGGCCACCAGCGTGGCGCATTTACCGGCGCCGAGCGCAGCCGTCCTGGACTGATTGAGGAAGCGGCCGGTGGCACCCTGTTTCTCGATGAGATAGGCGATCTGAGTATGGCCTCACAGGTTAAGCTGCTGCGCCTGTTACAGGAGGGTGAATATTATCCACTGGGGAGTGATCGCCCGAAACGTATTCGCGCCCGGGTCGTTGTCGCTACCCACCAGGAACTGCAGCAACGCCAGGCCGAGGGCAGTTTCCGCCGCGACCTTTATTATCGCCTTTGCACGCACCAGATTCAGATTCCACCGCTGCGGCAACGCAAGGAGGATCTGCCACTGTTGCTTGATCACTTTCTCGCCCAGGCAGCGGCAGAGATAGACAAGCCCGTGCCCAACTATCCTCCCGAGCTACCGCTGCTGTTGAGTAACTATCACTTCCCGGGCAATATCCGTGAACTGCGCGCGCTGATCTTCGATGCCGTCAGCCGACATCGCTCGCACCTGTTATCGATGGAGGTATTCCGCCAGGCGATCGGACAAGTTACAGATTCTAGCGTAGACAGCATTCCTCAAACCAATAACAGCCTCGCCAGCTTTAATCCTGAAGGCCCACTCCCTACCCTGGCCCAGATGGATAGCCTGCTGGTTGAAGAGGCCTTGCGCCGCGCCGACAACAACCAGTCGCTGGCAGCGCGCTTGTTGGGGATCTCGCAACCAGCCCTGAGCAAGCGGCTGAAAAAAAACCGCCCCGGAGAGTAATAGATGTTGCTTGAAGGGCTGGAAACCCTCTACGTACGGGCCTAAAAAGGCCCGATGGATAAGATTGAAAAATCATTTAGCTCAGCCCAACCAACCCAGTAACTGTCCGACCAGCAACTCTCCAACCAGAAACGGTCCGCCCTGTTGATACTGATCAAACAATAGCTTGGCAGACACGATCAATGTCACCACCACCGTCAGTGGTCGAATAAGTCGAACACCTTTTTTTACCACCATACGCGCGCCCAACTGGCCACCGATCAGCTGGCCGATAGCCATTATCAATCCTGCCAGCCAGATAATATCGCCACCTATCGCAAAGAAGATCAGCGCGGCAATATTCGAGGTAAAATTCAGTATCTTGGTGTGTGCGGTAGCCCGCGCCATACTGAAACCCAGCAGTGATACAAAGGCGAGCGCAAAGAAGGTTCCGGTTCCAGGGCCAAAAAAACCATCATAGAAACCAATAGCCGCGGTAAAGGTAAAGGCAAACAGCGCATCACTGATCTTACGATCCCGATCCTCATCGCCCATCCGTTTGGAAAACATAAAGTACAGGGCGATCAGTACCAGCAAGGCCGGCATAATCGATGCCAGCAGGCTCGCATCCAGCCGTTGCACCAATAGCGTTCCGGCGACCGCTCCGCCGAAGGTACAGCCGATCATCAGCTTCATCTGCGTCAAATCGACCAACTTCTTGCGCACGAAATATACCGAGGCGGCAAAGGTACCAAAACTGCCTTGTAATTTATTAGTTGCCAACGCTTCCACCGGGCTCATACCGGTCGCCAACAGCACCGGCAGCGTAATCATCCCGCCACCGCCGGCAATAGCATCGATTATACCGGCACCCAGGCCGGTCAGCACGAGCAGGATAATTAACGCAATATCCAGTTCCATAACGACTCCCTTGTTGAATAGCCCGCACTCTAACAGCAGAGCCCCCCTCACTAACAGCGAAACCTGCGCAGATAATCTATGAGCAAAAGGAATAGATATAAGCCACTCGAAATAACAGCGAAAGCAGTCGCCTGTTCCCCTATAACCAATGTTATAGCCATAACCGCCGTTATATAGCATACAAACCTTGCATTATCTGGCCTGCAGCCATTTTTCTGGCTTACCCAGCAATCCTTCCCATAACCAGAGTTATAGCCATCCAGATAATTAACAACTCACCAAACAATCAATAAAGTAGTTTACAAACAACAACTTAAAAATAAATATCGAAATTGGCATCAGGCTTGCTCTAGTTATAGGGATCTCAAAATAAAAAGAGCACCCGACAGACAATGACACACACAGCAGCTACCCGTCTCGAGAAAGACTTACTTGGTGAAGCACAAATTCCTGCCGATGCTTACTATGGCATCCAGACCTGGCGCGCCCAGCAGAACTTCAATCTAAGTGGCGTTACCCTCAGTCACTTTCCACAACTAGTACGCGCACTGGCGATGGTTAAACAAGCTGCCGCCCGTGCCAACACCCAGCTAGGGTATCTGGAAAGCCCTCGCGCCGCAGTCATTGACAGTGCTTGCCAGCTGGTGATCGACGGTGCCCATCACGATCAGTTTGTGGTGGATATGATCCAGGGTGGTGCCGGCACTTCAACCAATATGAATGCTAACGAAGTCATCGCCAATATCGCACTGGGACTAATGGAGCACGACAAGGGGGACTATCAACAGCTTCACCCGAACAACGATGTCAACATGTCTCAGTCCACCAACGATGCCTACCCTACCGCTGTTCGCGTGGCCATATTACTCAGCCACGGCGATCTGGTGACGGCACTGCGTTCACTGCAACTGGCACTGGCGGATAAGGCGCTGGAGTTTACCGATGTCATCAAGATGGGCCGCACCCAGTTGCAGGATGCCGTACCGATGACGCTGGGCCAGGAGTTCCAGAGCTGGGCGACGACTCTGGGTGAAGATGTCGAGCGTATTGCCGGTCTCGCTGAGCTGCTCACCGAAGTAAACCTCGGCGGTACCGCTATTGGTACCGGCATTAATGCGGATGAGCGCTATGGCAAACGTGCCGTTTCCGAGCTGGCACGCATCAGTGGCTACCCGTTGATTCAGGCTACAGATCTGGTCGAAGCCAGCTCTGACATGGGCGCATTCGTGTTGTTCTCCAGCATGCTTAAACGCCTGGCTATCAAGTTATCGAAAATTGCCAACGATCTGCGCCTCCTGAGTATGGGACCGCGCGCCGGACTCAATGAGATCAACCTGCCAGCGCAGCAACCGGGCAGCTCTATCATGCCGGGCAAGATCAATCCGGTAATCCCGGAAGCGGTCAATCAGGTGGCCTACCAGGTGATGGGCAACGATCTGGCGGTGTCCTTCGCCGCAGAAGCCGGTCAGCTGCAGCTTAACGCGATGGAACCGCTGATCGCCTACAACGTATTGGAATCGATCCGTTTACTCAGCCAGGCAATGCCGATGCTGGAAAACCGCTGTATCCGCGGTATCACCGCCAATGTCGATGTCTGCCGTGCACAGGTGGATAACAGTATCGGTGTCGTCACCGCATTGAATCCCCACATCGGCTATGAAAACGCCACCCGCCTGGCCAAGGAAGCGCTGGCCAGCGGTCGCAGTGTGATCGATCTGGTGCGTGAAGAACAATTGCTCTCACACGAGCAGCTGGAAGAAGTACTGAAACCCGAAAACATGATTCGTCCGGGCCGTTAAACGGCTTGAACTTTTAAGAATAACAACAACGACAAAAAAAGCATGAGAGGTTCATTTATGTCTACTACAACTGCAGCCGCCAAACCGGGCGGAGTATGGAGCAATATGGCTCTGTGGAAAAAAATTCTTATCGGCATGACTGCCGGTATTATCGTCGGCGTTATTATGGGGCCGAATGCCGAGATCCTTAAACCGATCGGCACCCTGTTCATCAACGCCATCAAAATGCTGATTGTGCCGCTGGTATTCTGTTCTCTGGTGGTCGGTGTTACTGCCATGCAGGACAGCGCCAAAATGGGCCGCATGGGGATCAAGTCCATCGTTATCTATCTGCTGACAACAGCTGTCGCGATCACGATCGGTCTGGGCCTGGGTACCGTGCTGGCACCGGGTGAAGGCCTGAATATGGTCGCCGATGCTAATGCAGCGGCGGCAGCAAAAGAAGCGCCGAGCCTGGTAACGACCATTATCAACCTGATTCCCAAGAATCCGATCGAGGCGCTGGCTGGCGGTAAAATCCTGCAGATCATCGTCTTCGCACTGGGACTGGGTATCGCGTTGAACCTGATCGGTGAAAAAGGTGCGCCTGCCGTTAAAATGTTTAACAGCCTGGCTGAAGCGATGTTCAAGCTGACCGAACTGGTGATGAAGTTCGCACCTTACGGTATCTTCGCTCTGATGGCCTGGGTTGCTGGCAAGTACGGCTTGGATGTCCTGTTGCCGCTGTTCAAGGTTATCGGTGCGGTTTATCTTGGCTGCATCGTACATGTATTGGTTGTTTATACCGGTGCGATTTCCCTGATTGCGGGCCTGAGTCCGGTTAAATACCTGAAAGGCATTATCAATGCACAAGTCATGGCGTTCTCCTCTACCAGCAGCTCCGGCACCCTGCCGGTCAGCATCCGCTGTGCCCGCGAAAACCTGGGTGTATCCAAAGGTACCGCCAGCTTCGTATTGCCTCTGGGCGCCACTATCAACATGGACGGCACCGCGCTGTACCAGGGTGTTGCTGCCCTGTTTGTTGCCCAGGCCTTCGGCATTGATCTGAGCACCGGTGATTACCTGACCATTATTGCTACGGCAACCCTGGCATCTGTTGGTACAGCGGGTGTTCCAGGCGCAGGCCTGATCATGCTGTCACTGGTACTGACAACCGTTGGCCTGCCAATGGAAGGTCTGGCAATTATCGCCGGTATCGACCGTATTCTGGATATGGCACGTACCTCCGTTAACGTATCCGGTGATCTGATGGTCTCGGTTCTGATCGGTAAGTCCGAAAACGAGCTGGACGAAGCGATCTATAATGCCGACGAGCCGGTAACAGAAGCAGAACCAGAACTGGAAAGCATTAAAGTCTAACCATCCCGGTTGAAAGCAAATGTAATCAGACTAAAGCCCGCATTCGCGGGCTTTTCTGTATCTACATTTCAGACTGGAATACAGACTAGCGCTGAATAAAGAACAGCCCTACTAATAACAAGACAACACCCAGTATCCTCGACGGGGTAACTTCAATCACCAGAGCACCAAAAAAACCATAGTGATCGAAGATCAGTGACATCACCAGCTGACCGACAATTGCCGCCGCCAGCATATTAGCGATACCCACCTTAGGCATCAGATACAACATGCCACTAACGAAGATAACACCCAGAAAACCGCCGCAATACAGATACCAATCAATCCCGCTTATGCGCTTCCAGTCAGGTAAACTCGCCTGAGCCAGCAGCAATGCAACGACACACGCGATGGTGCCACCAATATACGAGACTAAAGTTGCCTGCATCGGATGCACCATAGCAGCCCCAAGCCGTGCATTCAGTGCTCCCTGCAGAGGCAACACCGAGCCAACGGCTACCGCAGCGAGTAATAAAAACCAGTTCATAGACCCCCCTTATGATTTCCCCACAATATTGCTACAGAATGCAGGTTCCTTCTATTCAGACTTATACTGCAACAATTCCCTCCTTCTGGTAAGAACAAATAACAGCAGAAAACGGGTTAAGCTATCCATACACAGTGGATCGCCCCCAACTAATTCTGTTCGAAAAAGCATGACTGAGAAAAGTTACTCTGAATAAGCCCCTAGTCAGCCTCGCAGATCCGCCTCAGCAATTATGCTATTGGTGCGCGCCTAAAAGCTGATCCGGAGGCTAAAATGAACTATTGATGGATTTCGAATTTACGCCAGAGCACTGTCTGCTGTCTTCATTTCTTGACCCACTGCCATTAAGGGACTTAACTGAATTTGAGTGTTCTGAAAAAACTACTAAAGACCCCAATCGTTGGGAGATAGAAAATGCAACAACAACAGCAACAACACCATGCAACAGCTTGGCCTGAAGCAGCAACCGATCTGTTTGACCTATTGACTGGTCGCCATGCCGAAGTGACATACCAACTCGATGACCTCGAGATTTCCATACCAATGGAAACCGGATCAGAAGCAGACCACGCACTATGGAAACTTAACGGTACGATAAAGGTTCGTGCCCGCGAAGATGCCTAGTGATGGCTTCGTTCCAGCTACCCCTGGATCTTGTTGGAGAGATCCGCGCGGCCAGCGGAGACAATGAGCTTCTCGTTATTGCAAACCGTGATCTAATCACCGTTGACTTGAAGCATCCGAGTGTCGCCCTGGCTGTGCTGAAGCGTATTGGAGAGCGTGAGCAGCGTAAAATAAATATCCGCTATGCGGACATAATATTGCGTCGTGCTGCTGTGCGAATGCAGTTTAAAATAGCCGATAAAACCATCGCACAGCTCGGCTCTGGTGTTTACCCAGGCCTGATTTCGCGATTTATTGCCCGACTATTTGGTCTGGGGCCTATGGACATAAGGCCTTTGGGTGTTACAGCTCGATGAGTTGTGTTGAAAACTAGCCTGTTTTGCTTCATCACGCTTAACTGTACTACTGCAATATTTAATTACCTTGGCTTTCGCCGGGATATGAACTCATCATGCAAGTGACCCCGCTTGAGTCCGAAGCTCGCCTTTAAATGCAAATAATGGTGCGATACGCCAGTGTATTCTACTACGCCTACACTTTCAGCCAGACAACAACCTGTAGCGACGGGAGGTTCAGTCAAATTCCCTCTCAACTGAACTGAATGAATTGAATTAAAGTGTACTGAACAAAATATCAGCCCGGATTTTTTAACCAAAATGCGCCAGCCAGCGGGTCGCCAGCTCGCGGCGCTTCTGTGTGGGTAACTCGTTGATTTCATGATTCAGGGTATGCTCGCAAAGGTAGTCAATTGCAGCGACAACCTCCCCCTGCACCAGATAAATATAGGGACCAACTTCAGCATTATGTATGAAGTTAATAGCATTTCCGCCGTTTGCCAGATGAAAATACTGGCCGAGTCGCTCATAGCGCGAGATGTGTTCAGTCACCCGATTAGTGCTGAAATTACTATCGGCCCTAGAGAGGTCCAACTCATCATCCGAGGAGGTTACAGAGAAGATAAAGGCACCGTTTTTAACCCGGTTAAAATCGTGGTTATTCAGTGACTGATTACCGGTGGCGCAAAAAATAACATCACTTGTCTGTAGCGCCTCCTCTTTATTGATCAGATCAAAGCCTCTGGAGCGCGCGTCGATGGCCCTTATAGGATCGATCTCGACCACTTTAGTATTGATGTTCTTGGCATGCAGGGCTTTGGCAATTGAGCGTCCTATCTTGCCATAGCCAAACACCACCGCATTGCCACCATTCATAATGTGATGACATTCCCGCATCAGTGCCTCAGCGGAATAGACTATCGATTGCCCGGTCAGATAATCTTCAGGCCCTTTCAAAGGACTACGCGCTAACGACACCATCGGAACCGGTAACTCTGGCAATGCAGCATAGCGCTGATGGCCATTTTCAGTCACCTCCACCACACCAATCAAGCGTGATTTCAGCAGCGGTACAAGGGACGACAGGGAGGCGGAAAAATACCCGCCGATATCGACCAGAATCAGATCGCCATTGGGCACGAAGTTATTCAAAATGGCAGAGACCACCTCTGCAGGTTCCATCTGCGAGCGGTTTTTAATCACCACCTGAAATCGTTTTTCCAGCTGCTCCAGCGTTTTATGGCTGATGCTCTTGGGTTTTGGCAGCAGCATCGCCAGATTGGCAAAGCGCTCCAGGCAGTCCAGGTAAACGGGCGGGTTATCCAGCAGATGGGTAACCACGACCAGATTCAGGTCTGAGCGATGAGGGGGCTGAATATCTTCAAAAAAGTGTGCGCCTTTCACAAACAACGGATTCATAACTGTATTCCTTTAAGTAAGATGAGTTGCAATACCTTTGTTTGTTTAAAAGATTGGCACCGGAAGTACAAACGTTTGTTTAAATCAAGCGTTTATCTTTTCCCCATTTTAATCAGCTAACTGTTATAGATGCCGCAAAGCAGCACTGACGCGCTCTACGCATCCGCTCTTAAGGTCCCATTTTGGTTATCTAAGTTCTTCGCAGGTATCAATTCCGAGGTATCCTTATCTACTATAGTTGAGAACGTAATCAACTCTACGCCGGATTTTATGGAGCAAGAACCTGATCCTCAGGTTGAAAGGAGCATATGAATTCAAAAAATAATTCGTACCTGTCTGCAGACTTGGATTCAGAATTATCGATTCTTAGTCACCTTGATGACCTGGTTTCGGTGGTAGACGATACCTACCATTACAGAGCCGTCAGCGATGGTTATTCGAAATTTTTCGGCTGTGATAAAAGTGACATCGTCGGTAAGCATGTTGCAGAGCTCCATGGCAAAGAGAATTTTGAGCAAAAAATGAAATCGCGCCTGGATCGTACGCTCGCAGGCGAAGATATCCATCTACAGTTCTGGCGGCCAAACTATGCCGGCGAACTGCGCTTTCTAGACGCCAATCATACTCCTTACTCCGGCCCCTTAACCAAGGGGAAAGGCATTGTTGTTGTCGCCAGAGATATAACAGAGTCTATTCGGACACAGGAAACCCTGGAAAAAGAAAGAGTCCTCCTTAAGACCATTATTAATGCAATCCCTGACATTATTTTTGTTAAAGACTTGGCTGGAACCTATCAACTCTGTAACACTAGTTTCGAAGAATTTCTGGGCACTCCAGCAGAGCAAATTATTGGTAAAACAGACGTTGAGCTGATGTCTGAAGCATCGGCCAAGTATATTTCAGAAAAAGATACACAGGTTAAAACGTCACAACAGCCCCTACGCTGTGATGAGTGGATTAACTATAATGATGGCCGCAAGCGCATCGTTGATATGCATAAACTGCCTTTGCTTAATAAAGAACAGACGCTATCCGGATTACTGGGTATCGGTCGCAATGTCACTTACGAAAGAGAAGCAGAGCAAAAGTTGTTAATGGCAGCCCTGGTATTTGAAACAACACCGGACCCCTGTCTGATTCTCTCCAGTGAAGGGGAAGTAATTTCAAGCAATACGGCAGCGAAAACTAAATTCTCTAATCAGCTGAATGATACTCAGCTGCCCATTCATTTTGCTGATATCTTCTACTGCCCCGGGAAAGAGTCAATAGAAATTGGCAGCATGCTCAATGCTGATGAATGTTGGCAGGGTGAAATTTGCTCAATTGACCATTGTTCATTTCTGGCAACGATTAATACCGTTAATGATCCTGCGGGGAAACTGACAAAATATGTTGTGATTATCCGCGATGAGAACACTCATAATGAGCTTACCAAAGAGCTGAGAGCAAAGGCATATCACGATCCGTTAACCGGTCTGCCTAATAGACTACTGTTCTATTCCCGGCTAGAGAGCGCCATTATTCGAAGAGAAAGACAATTTAGAAAAATCGCCGTTCTCTTTATCGATCTGAATAACTTTAAACCGGTGAATGACCAATATGGTCATTCAGTAGGTGATCAGGTACTCATCGAAATCGCTACCCGTTTGAAGAATAATTTCAGAGCTACCGATACCATAGCCCGTATTGGCGGTGACGAATTTGTCGCCCTGATTGATATAGAACATCTCGAGACCGCTGGCGTTGTCGCAGAGAAAGTCATTCAAAGCCTGACCACGCCTTTAACGCTCAATAACAACATTGAAGTGTGTATCGGAGCCAGTATAGGAATCAGCATTTTTCCCAATGATGCCGGCTCAGCAGGGGAACTCTTAAAAAAAGCCGATGAGGCCATGTACGAAGCCAAGCGAGATCCAAAGCTTAGCTTTGTTTACAGTTCATCTTAAGAATCGGCTGGTTCGTTGTTCGTTGTTCGTTGTTCGTTGTTCGTTGTTCGTTGTTCGTTGTTCGTTGTTCGTTGTTCGAAAAGCATAATCAGGAAGCTCTACTCCGAGCCTCTTTTTACTGTCCACTTTTTACGCTCCCCCCCCCCCCAACTACAAACTATTCACCTTCTTTCGAAGCTGCATAAAAATTATCTGGATAATTGATAAAGATCAGAGCTACGCTGTAACCGCTTAATTATGATCTCAAGCTTGCAAGACACAATTGTTACGCTTTCAGGTGCCCTCGATTTGTTACTTCGACAAGTCAGGGAGAATCGGGAAATCGGTGCAAATCCGATACGTGCCCAACGCTGTAATGGTGATTATGCAGGCAACTCGCCACTGGCAAAAGCCGGGAAGGCGCCTGCATAAGATGATCCAGAGTCAGAAGACCGGCCTGAAGCAGTTATCAAACGTTTGGACAGACGTTTACCGTTTCCATACAAGGGGAATACCTATGGAACAAGCAGTTAATAATGCCCATCCAGATCACCAGCTCGATATGCTGTTTAACGATCAGGACCGCCGCGGACTATACAAAACCGTTTTTAATCGCCGTGATGTACGCGGTCAATTCAGATCGGATCCAATTCCAGATGAAGTGCTGAGCCGGGTGCTATACGCTGCCCACCATGCACCCTCCGTGGGCTTTATGCAGCCCTGGAATTTCATGGTTATTCGCGACAATGAAAAAAAGCAGCAGGTCCATGACTTATTCGATGTCGCGCATACCGAAGCGGCAGACATGTTCCCGGAAGATAAGCGCGAAACCTATCGCTCTCTCAAGCTGGAAGGCATTATGGAGTCTCCGCTGAATATCTGTATTACCTGTAACCGCGACAGCGCAGGTCCCACGGTTATCGGCCGCACCCATATTAAGACAATGGATCTATACAGCAGCGTCTGTGCAGTTCAAAATTTCTGGCTGGCAGCCCGGGCTGAGGGTCTAGGGGTTGGTTGGGTCAGTATTCTGGATCAGCGAAAGTTGCAGGATCTGCTGGAAATTCCCCGTCGGGTACTACCCATAGCCTACCTTTGTGTTGGCTATGTAGACCACTTCTATAGCAAACCGGAGCTGGAAACCGCAGGATGGCTACCGCGTCAGTCACTGGAAGAGTTAGTACATTTTGAACGTTGGCAGAATACGCGTACAGCAGATGAAGATTCTCTGATTGAGCAAATCAACAAAGATCAGAGTTTCCCGTCCCAATTCTAACAAAAAAGTTCTGATAGATATGTTCTGACAAAAAAGCTCAGACAGACATGTTTTGACAGGAATGTGCTGAAAAGAATGTTCTGAGGGATTTTCTTGAGATCCGATCACAGTCTGACTCAGGTTGTGATCGCTTTAGGACTACCATTTGCATCAAGGGGTTGAGCGCCCGGTATCCATCATGAAATAGGAGAAAAGTTAACAGGGCCTGCATAGAAGGCCGCATGCAGGCCCGTTCTTTGCGGTGCAGCATCGAACCCCGACATGATATCCCGGGGCCTAAATCGATACTGCTTAGGGTAATTCGGAATTAACCAGCGATACCGACAAAGTTATAAGCGCTCTTCTGTGGCTTATCACCAGTCAGTTTCTTATCGTCAAGGGACTTGTCTCGCAGAGAAGAACCCGCTCTCTCCTGACGCGTTTTGGGCTTCTGCTCGTTATTAGACTGCTTGTTGAATGAATGAAAGCCTTTAACGCTCATATCGATACCCTCTTTAGAATGTGTTAATCATCTGTTGAGAAGTAATATAGCAGCAAACCAATAGAAGTAAATGGAATAATAATTCATAAATATATTCGAAAAATGAATATACAAGTAATATGAGACAAAACGGTTTCACCCAATATTGACAAGCAACCGACGGGCTTCTAGCCGAAAACGACAATGTATAAATTAAAGTTTTATTATTTCAAATACTTGTTCACCGGCCCAAGCAACTAACTCATCGGCACTGCTAGTGATCACCGCCAGGCTTGCCCGATCAGTAGACAGATAAGTCTCACGAACCCGAACCAGGTCATCCAGTGTGACAGCCAATATTCTTTCCCTGAATCCCCTTCTCTGCTCAGTGGTACGGCCATACAAGCCATTGTGGAAAACCTGCTTCGCCTCATCGGCGGGTGAAATCGGTTTATCCATATAACTGATCATTGCCAGGACGGCATCATCCAGTTGCTGTTGCGTCAGCTTCCGGCTTTCAAGCCAAGACCCTAGCATCCCGAAATCTTCCAGTGTGCCAACTGATCGGGGATCCCTGAAAGAGCACATGCGGAAAGCCCCGATGTTGGAATCCTGGCTACAACCACTGCCATAAGCCCCACCTCGCTCACGCACCCTGGAATGCAGGTAATCGTGTCTTACCAGCTCCCCCAATACATGCAGAGCAGCGGCGTCGGGATGGTTGATGGCCACGGTGGGAAAAGCAATAGAACAGAAATTAACCTGTGTTTCGGTGGTCCAGATCTCTCTTACCTGGTGTGACACCGGCTGCAGTTGAAAAGGCCTGAATTCCCCAAAAGCACGGCCATCAAAACCCTGCCAGGTATCAGACAGCTCTGCGCGCTGCCGCTCCAGCCCCTCATTTTCCCCCACCAGAAGAAACTGCTTGGGAGCCGCCAGCAAACGCTGATGGATACGGCGGAATTTTTCAGCCATTTCCTCAATCAGCTCATCACCGGTGGAGCTGCGGAGCCTGTCGTCCAGCAGCCGCAATGATTTAATGCCTCTCAGTCCACTAAGCCGATGCGTCAACGCCGCAGCCGGACTGAAGCCACTGGAGGCGGTACGTTTGGCCAGAATATGCCCGCTATCGGTTACAAAGGCCTCGGCCGCCAGCCTTTTCTGCGCAACGATATCCCGAATCCGCTGATACTCATCGAACCGCGCGCTGCTCAGAGTCTCATAAAGCATATCGCTTAACGCCCGGCTATTTTTGGCCAGCCCTCGGGTGGCTAAAGTGAAGTACCCCTGAACCTGCTGAACATCCAGTAAGGATCCACGCACATTGCTGCTGGCATTGATGCCACCCGAATGGCTGGATTGCCAGGCCTGCATCTGCAGATAATCCCGTTCTCCACAGCCCAGTTCTGTAAGACTGGCAGTGTAATAAGGCAACATCTGCAGCAGCTCTTCCTCCAGATCGGGCATATCGATAACAAGCTGCTGATGTACCATGCCGTTGCTGCCCTGCTCAAAGCAAGTAAGCGGCATTGCGGGATTTAATTCAAAACCTTCACCCATCGGAGCTTTAAGCTCTGCCGGAATATCCTGCACCGACAGCCCGGGAAGAATGTCTGCATCCTCTTCTTGATTCTGATGGCTTTCAAGCGCTGCCGACTGCTCGGCTAAATCCCGGTACCGCTGTTCGCTCAGTGAATCCAGCAAACGGGCCAACTCCTGTTTTTCATAATCCTGTCGACGCTGATTGAGCTCGGCGTCGGGCAATAAGGAAAGACGCACCCGATGGTTATTTTCCAGCAAGCGTTCGCGCACCAGAGTCTTGATATATTGCGGATCTTCGATTGCTTCCCTTAGTTGGGCCATCACTGGCTCCAGATCAAGCAGTTCAGCCGGATCTCTTTCTCCAGCCTCGCCCTGATGCAGGGCCGCCGGCACTACCGAGAGAATTAACTGCAGCCCATAGGGATAACTATCATCATTCATCGCCCGTTGATCCAGCTCCAATTGGTGCAGCGCCGCATCCAGCCGCTCTTTATCCACCCCCTGTTCCGCAATCTCCTGCAGCGTCGCCAGAACCAGGGATTCGAACGCATCCGCCAGCTCAGGATCACTGCCCTGAATACCACAAACAAAACTGATCTCAAGATTGCCGTCTTCCAGCCCGCACAGAGGAGAAGGTGCGGTACCCAGTTGCGTGGTTTCCAAAGCATGCAACAGTGGCGAAGCACTGTCCTGAAACAAAACAAGACTCATCAAGTGAGCCTCTAGCAGCTGTTTCAGATCAACACTCTGCCCCATCAACCAGGCTAACAGGTGGTGTGTCTGCTGAGACTCCGGATCAGTATCCTCTGCAGCCTCAACGCCAATATGTTCCTCCACCCTTAGGGGTGAAGAGTAGCGTTTTTCAAGCGCCCCAAACGATGCCACAGGCTGCCGTTTTTCAAACCGGCGCAAGACCTGCTGATCGATACGTTCCTGCAACTCGGCGGCCGGTAGATCCCCATAACTCATAAATACCGCATTGCTGGGATGATAGTGGCTACGATAGAAGTCCAACAGCTGCTCATGACTAAGACGCGGAATCTCCTGGGGATCACCGCCACTGATAAAACGATAGGGGGCTGTCGGAAACAGGTATTTGCACAGGGTTTCCCAATGCGCTGAGGAGGAGGCGTTGAAAACCCCTTTCATCTCATTGAATACAACCCCTCGGTGCTCCAGTTGTCCGGCATCATTCAGAACCAGGCGGTGCCCCTCCTGGGCAAAATCCAGGGGGTTCAGATTGGCAAAGAAAACCGCATCCAGATAGACATCCAGCAGATTGAAGTAATCTTTGCGGATTTGGCTGGCAAAGGGATACGCAGTCCAGTCCGAACCGGTAAAGGCATTCATGTAAGTCGCGAGGGAGCGCTTTTGCATCATAAAATAGGGGTCGCGAACCGGGTAGCGTTCGCTACCACAAAGCACGCAGTGCTCCAGAACATGAGCCGCTCCCCTGGAATCCGCAGGCGGTGTTCTCAGGGCCACCAGAAACACATTTTCCGGGTTATCAGCCGCCAGATGATAATGCAGAGCACCGGTTTTAAGGTGACGGTATTCCTCTACCTCGATGTTCAGCGAAGGAAGAACCCGGCTACGGATCCGTTGAAATGACGCATGGCAACTCATAGCGGATCCTCGTTTCTCATGGCAAATGTATGACAGGTAAATGTAACGCTCTTAATCAGCCAGTAAAAGGACCAGAATCAGGACCTTAAGTAGTGCCAATACTGACATGTGAGATTTTGAGATGCCTCTCATATCTGAGACCCCATATACAACCGCATACAAACTTTTATAATGCAAATTACGCAATACAGTAGTGAATATATATCAATATACGCAAGACACCGTTTTCTATACAGTAGCGCTATTAAATTTAGGCAGGGCCTTGTATATAATGCTGCCCAGCTCTGAACTTTAGCCCGCAAACCTGTAATGACTTCGGTCCGGACAGCCTCTGCGATGGCAACAATCTAAATTTTCAGTACCTGCTGGTTTGGCAGTTACTCAATTAAACGGAACTATCAGATATGCCAAATAATTACTTCAATACCCTGCCTCTGCGTGAGCAGCTTGAGCAACTGGCTAAATGCCGTTTCATGGACATTTCTGAGTTTCCAGACGGTGTCGAAGCACTGAAAGGTAAGAAAATCGTTGTTATCGGTTGTGGTGCACAGGGTCTGGCTCAGGGCATGAACCTGCGCGATAGCGGCTGCGATGTTTCCTACACCCTGCGTGCAGCTGCGATCGCTGAAAAGCGTCAGTCCTGGAAGAGCGCTACCGAAAACGGTTTCGTTGTGGGTACTTACGAAGAGCTGATCCCGACTGCTGACGTAGTTCTGAACCTGACCCCTGATAAGCAGCACACGCCGGTTGTTAACGCTGTTATGCCGCTGATGAAACAAGGCGCTTGCCTGTCTTACTCTCACGGTTTCAACATCGTTGAAGAGGGTATGAAGATCCGTGAAGACCTGACTGTAATCATGGTTGCACCTAAGTGCCCGGGTTCTGAAGTACGTAACGAATACGTTCGTGGCTTCGGTGTACCGACTCTGATCGCTGTACACGAAGACAACGATCCTAAAGGCGAAGGTCTGGCACTGGCTAAGGCATACGCGGTGGGTACCGGCGGTCACAAAGCGGGCGTTCTGATGTCCTCTTTCATCGCTGAAGTGAAGTCCGATCTGATGGGCGAGCAGACTATCCTGTGCGGTATGCTGCAGACCGGCTCCCTGTTGTGCTTCGATAAGATGGTTGAAGAAGGTATCGACGCTGGTTACGCATCCAAGCTGGTTCAGTTCGGTTGGGAAACTGTAACTGAAGCACTGAAATACGGTGGCGTTACCAACATGCTGGATCGCCTGTCTAACCCGGCTAAGATCAAGGCATACGACCTGTCTGAAGAGCTGAAGGTTATCATGCGTCCGCTGTACAACAAGCACCAGGACGACATCATCAATGGCACCTTCTCCCGTACTATGATGGAAGACTGGGCTAACGACGACGTTAACCTGCTGGGCTGGCGTGCAGAGACTGCTGAAACCCCGTTCGAGAAAACTCCGGCTGGCGATGTAGAAATCTCCGAACAGGAATTCTTCGATAACGGCATCCTGATGGTTGCTATGGTTAAAGCGGGTGTTGAACTGGCATTCGAAACCATGACTGCTGCCGGCATCATCGCTGATTCTGCATACTACGAGTCGCTGCACGAAACTCCGCTGATCGCTAACACTATCGCCCGTAAGAAGCTGTACGAGATGAACGCTACTATCTCCGATACTGCTGAATACGGTTGCTACCTGTACAACCACGCGTGTCTGCCTCTGCTGGCTGATTTCATGAAGGACATCAAAACCGACGTTATCGGTAAGGGTCTGGACCTGGAAGATACTGGCGTAGACAACGCTCGCCTGATCGAAGTGAACGCTGCCCTGCGTGCACACCCGGTTGAAGCGATCGGTACTACCCTGCGTGGCCACATGGCTGACATGAAGAAGATCGTTTAATTACGCTCTCACCTGTAATGCATTACAGGTAACTGAAGGCCGGGACTCACCTCCTGGCCTTTTTTTTACTTTGTTTAAACCCTCATATTACAAGCTGACACCGGATACCGGATACCTAAGACCTATGAATATTCGCCTGGACAATCTGACCGTTAACTTTGACGACCGCTTTCAACTGGATGAGATCAACTGGCAGCTCGACGCCAGCCAGCATTGGGTGATCACCGGCGCGAACGGTTCCGGTAAGTCAGCTCTTGCTGCGATACTGGCTGATGCAGGTGAACACATATCCGGCACTATCGACGGTGTTCCGGCAAAAGTGGGCTTAGTCTCTTTTGAAGCCCAGGCTGAGCTGATTGAAGCCGAGCGTAAAAAAGATGACGCCGACATCATGGATGTTATCTCCGAGGGCACACCGGTTCACGAAATTCTCAATCCTGGCAACAGCAACCAACAGCTGGTTGATGAGCTGGTAGATATGTTTGCTCTGGAATCCCTTACCGACCGCGCCTTCCGTAAGCTATCCACCGGAGAATCCCGCAAGGTGATGCTGATCCGCGCCCTGGCAAGTGAGCCCAACCTGCTGGTGCTGGACGAGCCTTTCGATGGTCTGGATGCACATACCCTTAAGATGCTGCAGCAGTATCTGGCGTCTCTGGTTGAAACCGTGCCGATGGTCTTGGTACTGAACCGGTTTGACGAGTTCCCGGACTTTATTACCCATATTGCCTACGTCGATCACGGCAGACTACAGCATCAGATTGACCGCAACGACAATAAAGCCTACAACGAGCTGTACCAGCTACTGCACCTGAAAACTACCGACCTGCAGGTGCCGGCAGCCGACCCTGAAACAGCGATTCCACGGCTCGATTCAAGCCAGCCACTGGTGCGCCTGAACAGCATCAACATTAAATATGATGAGCATAAAGTAATCGACTCGCTGAACTGGACCATTGAGCGCAATCAGCACTGGCAACTCAGTGGACCCAACGGCAGCGGCAAAACAGGCTTGCTTTCGCTGATCACCGGCGACCATCCGCAGTGTTACGTCAACGATATTTTCGTATTCGGTTTCCAGCGCGGTAGCGGCGAGAGCATCTGGCAGATCAAGCAGTTTATCGGCTACGTATCCACCGCCCTGCAGTGGGAATACAAGGTCGGTACCGGCCTGCGTAATGTAATCATCTCCGGTTTCTATGACAGTATCGGCCTGTACACCAAAGCTACTGAGCGGCAGAAGCAGATCGCCGATGAGTGGCTGGCGCTGCTGGGTATGAGTGATCGTGCCGATGTGCCATTCAACAAACTCTCCTACGGTGACCAGCGCCTGCTGCTGATCGCCCGGGCGATGGTGAAACACCCACCGCTGCTGATTCTGGATGAGCCTTGCCTGGGTCTGGATGACATGAACCGCCAGCTGGTACTCGCCCTGATCGAGAAGATCTGTGCCGGCACTGAGACCTCTGTGCTCTACGTAAACCATCACCCGGAAGATCAGATTAAGGGGATCGAAAACTACCTGGCTTTAGAAAAAAAAATAACCAGATTCTGACTGAAGTAACTTACCGAAGCGGTAAGTGACTTCAGTCAGCTCTTGCTACTGATAACCCGTTTGAGTAATACAGGCGTTAGCAGTGTCGTTACTAATGAGACAACCACGATGCAGGAAAACAGTGATGCAACGATAGCAGGAGTGGGTTGTGGATTGGAGAAAAGGCCCGCACTCAGGGCGATATCAGCCAAAATCAGCTCCACCGCTCCCCGGGCACTCATCCCTACTCCAACCGTCAAAGACTCACGCGGGGATAAGCCCGACAAATAGGCTGGGACACCCGCACCAACTAACTTAGTCAGGAAGGCCACGGTAATCAGTAACAACAAAAAAACAGGAAATTGAGTCAACACACTGAGGTCCAGATTCAGGCCAATGGAGGCAAAGAAAATTGGCCCTAAAAATCCAGAGGTAATCCCCGATACCCGCTTTTTAACTTCCGTATATGTCTTTTCACCGGCATAACGTCGCTCAAAAAACAGCCCTGCGGCAAAGGCCCCCAGAATGAAATGCAGGCCCAGGGACTCTGCCAGCACCGCGAAGGTCAGTGCCGCCAACAGCAGTGAACTAAACTCAAACTCCTCCGCATGAAGGCTGCTCACGACACGCCTGACCCGAGGCACAATAAAGTGCCATATTGCGTATATGATCAAAAAGAACACGGCAACCTTAAGAGACAATAAACTAATCTCTTGCCAGTCAGGCCAATGGCCCAGGGTGACGATAGCCGTAACAAAGGCCATCAGTATCAGGGAAAGTACATCATCGATAATCGCAGCGACTATAATTGTCCTTCCGACTGGCGATTGCAGTTGCCCCAGATCCATCAATATACGTATAGAAACCGGCACAGCAGTAATGGCCATAGCCACCCCCACAAAGAGACACTGTGCTAACTTGTAGGAAGAATCCGGAATATACAGCCAGCTCAGGCCAAAACCGACGAACAACGGTAATATCAAACCGAAAAATGCCACCCCGAAAGAGCGGACAGTGGCTTTAACCAGTTGACTGGAGCGTAGCTCTACACCGCCATAGAGCATCATGAAAAACATCCCCAAATCAGCCAGGATCGTAAAGGCATTATCTTTTGGAATCTCGGCAAAACCGGGACTGTATTGAACCATGAACGGCAACATCCCCCCCAGGGCGATCCCTCCCAGCAGCTCCCCGATAAGCGACGATTCTCCCAGGCGATAGGCAATTTCTCCCATCAGACGAGTAACCAGCAGCAGAATCAATAAGAAGACGTAGAATTCCATGTTACTCCCGCCGAAGAAGTGAGGGATCCTTTGAGCAAG
This sequence comes from Amphritea sp., assembly GCA_036960915.1. Lineage (GTDB taxonomy): Bacteria > Pseudomonadota > Gammaproteobacteria > Pseudomonadales > Balneatricaceae > Amphritea. The sequence continues at coordinate 75,856 of JBALVQ010000006.1, read as the reverse complement.
CCCCATACACCTCGTAGAACCGTCATAGAATGACTCAATAGCAGACGCATAACCATAACCTTGTTGAAACTTTAATAACGTCGCGTCAGCTCATTTTTCTTACCCCCTGCAGCGTTATATTTCTATCATACTAGCAGACGCGACCGAGAAGGGTTGTCGAGAAATCGGCCTCTGCACGCTTGTCTCTGCTGCAGAAGCAGTTTATACAGCAGGCATGCTTATGATGATTACAGCAACTTTGCTGCCCAGCAAACCGCCAACTACACTCACCTAAGAGATAACACTTTCGATAGCAACGCTATATCTTGTTCAGAGTTCCAGCTTTACTTCAGGGGAGTAAATTTGCACGATGTCAGGGTTAAGCCAATCGCAAGCTGAAGCATTACTCGCACAGCACGGTGCCAATCGCCTGCCGGAAGCCAAGGAAGACGGTCTAGCCCTGATCTTTCTACGCCAGTTCAAAAACCCCTTTATATACGTTTTATTAGCCGCAGCACTGGTCTCATGGTTTCTTAACCAGTACGTCAACAGCTACTTTATATTCGCCGTATTGTTACTAAATGCCCTGATTGGCAGCCTACAGGAGTACTCCGCCGCACGCGCAGCCAAGGCACTCAAGAAAATGGTGCCCAGCTTCAGCACCGTCATTCGTGATGATCGACTGCAACAGATTCCCAATGAGCAGCTGGTCCCTTCTGATCTGGTAGAACTGGTAGCCGGCGATAAAGTGCCGGCGGATATTCGCCTGCTGGAAAGCCAGCAACTCAGCTGCGATGAATCCATGCTTACCGGCGAATCACTTCCGCAAAGCAAACAATCAACACACCCCGTCGCCGATAATGCGTCACTGGTAGAACGCAGTGACATGCTATTCGCCGGCACCATCGTCACACGCGGCCGGGGGCGTGGCATCGTAGAGCAAACCGGCAGCCACACTCAGATCGGCCAGATCGCAAGCGAGCTCGGCGGAGGGGAAAACGTAAAGCCGCCCCTGCTGCAGCGGATGGAGCGCTTCACCCTCAGAGTCACTTATAGCGTTATGCTGGTCATTGCCCTGCTGTTTATGATTACCTTCATACGCGGAGATGATCTCTCCCAGGTATTTTTAATGGCCGTAGCTCTGGCTGTTTCGGCCATACCCGAAGGCCTGCCGGCAGCCATTACCATAGCCCTGGCGATAGGCATGCGCAGGATGGCCAGGGCTGGGGTCATTGTTCGCAAGTTACTCGCCGTGGAAGCCCTAGGATCCTGCACCCTGGTTGCCTCAGACAAAACGGGTACCCTGACCCTCAATGAGATGACGATTCACAAACTGATCTTACCCAATGGCAGGCAATTCAGCGTCAGTGGCAAAGGTAAGGATATTCATGGCACTGTGCAAACCGACACTGAAAGTGAACAACAGGATCTGCAGCAATTAGCCACCGCAGGCGCACTTGCTAATCAGGCGGAACTGAAACAAATCGATGGTGAGTGGCTATCCCACGGTGACCACGTCGATATCGCTTTTCTTATTCTGGCAGTAAAGCTGGGGCTAGACCCGGAACTGTTAAAAAATCGCTACCGGCAGCTGGATATGATTCCCTATGAATCGGAGAATGCTTACTCCGCCAGTATTAATCTGATCGGAATGCACAGCGTCTTACTGGTAAAAGGTAGTGTTGAGCGCGTCCTGGGTATGTGCAGTTACTCAGGCAAAAATCATCCGCTGGATCGCCAGCTTATTATCGCGCAGGAAAACGAGCTGGCACGTCAGGGCTATCGAGTAATGGCTTTAGCATCCAGACAACTAGCTCAGACCTATGGAAAACCGGAAGATGAGCTGTATGAGCTCGATTTTCTCGGTATGGCCGGCATGGTCGATCCCCTACGATCGGAAGTTCCAGAAGCAATTCAGGCCTGTAAACAAGCAAATATTAACGTATTGATGGTCACCGGTGACCACCCCGATACTGCCAGCGCCATTGCCAAGCAACTCAATTTGACCACGGCACCCCAGAGAGCAATTACCGGGCGTGAGCTGGAAAACCGGTTGCAACAAGGCGCGCCCGAACAGCGGAAAATCACCTCTGAGGAAAGAGTATTTGCCCGCGTCGAACCTAAACAAAAACAGCTACTAGTCGAGCAATTAATCCGCCAGGGTGAATTTGTCGCCGTCACTGGAGATGGTGTTAATGATGCTCCCGCCCTGCGTCACGCTCATGTAGGTATTGCCATGGGAAAACGCGGCACCGATGTAGCCAGGGAAAGTGCAGATCTGATTCTGACCGATGATAATTTTGCATCAATAATCGAGGGAATTCGCCAGGGACGTCTGGTGTATGCCAATATCCGCAAAGTCGTGTTTTTATTAATATCCACCGGTGCCGCAGAGATTCTCCTGTTTATCCTCTCGGTGCTATTCGGGCTACCATTGCCCTTGCTGCCGATTCAACTACTGTGGCTAAACCTGGTCACTAACGGCATGCAGGACATCGCGCTTGCCTTTGAACCGGCAGAGGGTAATGAGCTGAACAAACCACCGCGCTCCCCCCAGGAGGCGATGTTCAATCGCCTGATGATCGAGCGGGTTCTGGTCAACGCCCTGGTAATGGGCGGCATTGCGTTTATTCTGTTTGTTCAGGCCCTGCAAATGGGTCTCAATGAAATTGAGGCACGCAACCTGACCCTGCTGCTGATGGTATTATTTGAGAACATTCATGTTTTCAACAGTCGCTCGGAAACTCTATCTATCTTCAAACAGCCTTTTTTTGGCAACCCCTTCCTACTACTCGGCATGCTCAGCGCCCAGGGTATTCACATTGCCGCTATGCATTTACCGATTATCAGCGATATCCTGCAGGTAACGCCGGTTTCGCTGCAACAATGGAGTACACTGCTTAGCTATGCCTGTTCACTGATACTGCTGGACGAAGTGCATAAGTGGTGGCGCAAAAGGAATGCTTTTTAACAGGAGACTTAGACGACGATTCTAACGGTCATCAGTTAAGAATCCAGCGCCCGGGCTGCAGCCACCACCGCCTGTCCCAGAGATAAGCCTCCGTCGTTAGCTGGCACCCGATGATGGCACAGCACTCGAAAGCCTCGTTCACCAGCCAACCTTCCCACCGACTCCAGCAAAATTTTGTTTTGAAATACACCGCCACTTAACAGCAGGATTCGTGGATTTTCCGGTGTCCAGAGCTTTTCAACCATCTCAACCAGGGCAACGGCCAAGCCCAGATGAAACCGGTAAGACATCTTAGCGTGGCACTCGCCACTTTGAAGATCCTGTAACAGTGCCCGCCATAACGGACTTTGATCCAGCTGTAACAAACCATTTTTACGAAGCATGGCGAAGGGATAACCCGCCCCTATCGCTGCGGTGTCACACAGGGCTTCCAGTTCGATAGCCGCCTGCCCTTCGTAGCTGATCCCTTCACGGCAAATACCTAGCGCCGCTGCCACGGCGTCAAACAACCGCCCACAGGAGCTGGAATAGGGACTGTTGATGCCCTGCTCCACCATCTGTTGCAAGGTTGTCAGCGGCTTCTCCTGTAAAAAGTCCAGCAGCTCCAGAGCATCAAACTCTGCGCGACACCGATTCCAGCCAAGTGTCGTATCTATCTGGGCAAAACAGTTGCGCCAGGGATTCCTGATTGCCTGACTGCCGCCCGGCAGAGGCACCGGCTGCAGGCTACCCAGGCGTTGATAGTTGCGGTAGTCCAGCAGCATAAACTCGCCACCCCAAACATTACCATCCTCTCCCCACCCCAGACCGTCCAACACAATCCCCAGCACCGCAGGATGATCCAGAGGCAGATCATTGTCCGCCATACAAGCAGCCAGATGGGCATGATGATGCTGCACCCGGACCACCGGTAGACCATCACGGCGAGCCTGTTTGTGGGCATATTTACTCGACAGGTAGTCAGGGTGCATATCAGCAACCAATTGCAGGGGCCTGACATCAAATAGCCTGATGTAGCGCTCGATTGTGTCCTGATATACATCGAAGGTCTGAGCCTGTTGCAGATCTCCAATATACTGGGACAGAACCGCTGTGCCGTTTTTCAGCAGACAGAAGGTGTTTTTCAGCTCCCCGCCCAGTGCCAGGGTCTCGGGCGCGGTAGCAAACCCCGCAGGCAACCTGAGCGACGCCGGGGCATAACCGCGAGCACGACGCAGCAACTGCGGTTCTGCCATCATCAAACGCACCACCGAATCATCCACCCGGTTTAAGATGTTGCGATCATGCAGCAGCCAGAAATCGGCCAGCTTAGCCAGTTGTTTCCGCGCTTCCCGGTTATCGATGCATTGGGGTGCCCCCGATGTATTTCCGGAAGTCATCACCAGAGGACGCCCAAGCCCTTGCATCAACAGCAGGTGCAACGGCGAATAAGGCAGCATAAAACCAAGGGTGTCGAGCCCTGGCGCGAGTGACTCGGGCAGTCGGTGCAGGCTTTTCAGTAAGACTACAGGTGCTTGAGGGGATGTAAGCAATGCCACCTCCGCCTCACTCAGCTCGCAGTAATCTCTTACCTGGGCAACATCCGCTGCCATCAATGCAAAAGGTTTGCTGGGGCGTTGCTTGCGCTCGCGTAACAGTGCAATCGCCTTCGGGTTGCCAGAATCACAGGCCAGGTGAAAACCACCAATCCCCTTAATGGCGATAATGGCACCGCTGTGCAACACTGCCACAGCCGCCGCGATTGCATCATGAGCATCTATTGTTGAGGGTACACTTATTGCTGAAAGTTCGATCTCTCCCTGCGAGTCCTCCAGCCACGCCCGCGGGCCGCAGGTGGGACAAGCAATCGGTTGAGCATGAAAGCGCCGGTCGGCAGGGTCTTCGTACTCACTGCGACAATCCCCACAGAGTGGGAACTGCGCCATACTGGTGTTGCCACGATCATAGGGAACAGCCGCGACGATACTCAGACGGGGACCGCAATGGGTACAATTAGTGAAAGGGTAACCGCTACGTCGCCCGCTTGTATTGGAGGTATTAAAAGTATTGAGGGTTTCACGGGCGCAGGCGGCACAAATAGCAGCATCAGGAGCCACGCCAGTCTGCATTAATCCGTCGCGACTCTCGGCTATCCGGAACAAGCCGCCCGGTGCCGGTTCGTTAATCGCCTGCCTGGTAACGTTGTCAATCCGCGCAAGGGGTGGCTTCTGCTCATACAACAGCCGGATAAAGCGCTCGCGAGCTTCAACACTTCCCCAGAGCTCAACCACCAACCCCGTAGCGTTATTGTATACCTGCCCTGCCAATACCAACGAATGAGCAAGGCGCCAGACAGTGGGGCGAAACCCCACCCCTTGTACCAGACCAGTGACTAGAAAACGCTCGCCTGCGGACATTATCCCAGTTAACCGACTAACCAACGGCTCTGCTGGCAAACGGCCAGCCCTCCAGGCGCCTTGCTCAGCAAAGCGATGCCTATCTGTAAGCCTGGATAGAAACCAGGTAAAAGGGGTCTCATCGGCGCTTCTCCAAGTCGTGTACTTTCCCTGCTGGCCATCAACAGATACGTGGCAACTGATCGCCTACCAGCATATCGATAAGCCTTTCACTGCCGAAGGCGGTGGCCATGACTACCTGGGGCCTGGCTGTTGTTGCAACTACTTCACCAATCACTCGGGCATGCTCACCATTAGGGCTCGCATGTAAAGCCACCAGTGCCGCATCTGCATAGCCAGCAGGAATAATGGCGACAAATTTTCCTTCATTGGCAAGATAGAGGGGATCAAGCCCAAGGATTTCACACATGCCGCGCACTTCATTTCGCACCGGCAATGTTACTTCATGGAGCCGTATTTTCACCCCGGAACTCTCGGCAAATTCATTCAGCACCGTGGCCACTCCGCCACGGGTGGCATCCCGCATGCAGTGTATGTCCGGGCAGGCAACCCTTAGCGCCTCGACCTGTTCGACGAGGGACTGGCAATCGGATTCGATAGGCGTATCCAGAGCCAGATCACCGCGTGCATTGAGTATCGTCGCACCGTGATCGCCTATCAGGCCGTTAATGATTATCACATCACCGGGGGTAGCACGCTCTGCCCTGATGTCCACTCGCGATGGAATGACGCCGATGCCGCTGGTATTGATAAACAGTTTATCCGCTGCCCCGCGTGGCACCACCTTGGTGTCGCCGGTAACAATGCTAACCCCCGCCGCATCAGCTTCCTTGCGCATACTGCGAGCGATACGTCTTAACGTACTCACGGGCAAGCCTTCCTCAAGAATAAAGCTGCAAGTGAGATACAGCGGTCGGGCACCACTCATGGCCAGATCGTTAACCGTGCCATTTACCGCAAGGGTACCGATATCGCCGCCTGGAAACTCGATAGGATCTACCACGAATGAATCGGTTGTAAAGGCAAGTCGATCCCCCCGAGCCGTAAGAGAGGCCAGATCGATGCGCGCTTGATCCTCCAGTGGCGAGAGCAACGGGTTCGCAAAGCTGCCCAATACGACATCCTCAATCAGATCCCTCATCGCCTTACCGCCACTGCCGTGGGCCAGAGTAATACACTCTTCAGCGCTCGCCGGCAATGAAATAACTGGCTTCAAATCGGTATTGAAGGTCATCCGTTTTCTCCGGGCTTAAGATCCGCAGGCTGAATTACTTTTAGCCTTTCTACTTCGGTTATATGCAGCTCTGCTGGTGTCGCATAATTGTAGTAAGCAGCGCAGGCACCCTCAGTGGAGACCATCAGGGCACCCATCGGGGTCTGCGGTGAACACCCCTTTGCGAAGACTTTGCACTGGTTGGGTTTAAGCACTCCTTTTAGCACCTCGCCACATTGACAGGACTTAGGGTCGGCAATCTTGATATTTGGTATCTCATAGCGGCGTTCGGCGTCGAATGCCGCGTAAGTATCACGCATTTTAACCCCGGAATGATCAATTGAACCCAAACCCCGCCATTCGAAAAATTCGCGCAATTCAAACACCTCCGCGATAGCTTTAATACCGGGGTCATTGCCTTCCTCCGATACGACTCGACGGTATTGATTTTCCAGATCGCAACGCTGCTCGCGAATCTGTTTCACCAGCATCCAGATCGACTGCAAGATATCCAGCGGTTCAAAACCGGTGATCACTATTGGCTTTGCGTAGTGCGAAGCAACAAACCTGAACGGGCTCTCACCCACCACCATGCTCACATGTCCCGGTGCCAGAAAGCCATCAAGGCGCATATCTGGCGAATCCAGTATTGCTTTGATAGTTGGCACCGTAGTGATGTGGTTGCAGAACAGGAAAAAATTATCGATTCCCTCCTGTTTCGCCTGCAACACAGTAAGCGCCGTGCTAGGCATGGTGGTTTCAAAACCCAGGGCAAAGAACACCACCTCGCGCTGAGGATTTTTCCGTGCCAGCTCAAGTGCATCAAGGGGCGAGTAAACCATGCGAATATCACATCCCGCAGCTTTTGCCTGCAACAAGCTCTGCTTTGAGCCCGGTACCCTCATGGCATCGCCAAAGGTGGTGAAAATCACCTCGGGGCGTTGCGCGATAGCTACACAGTCGTCGACCCTTCCCATCGGCAGAACACAGACCGGACAACCGGGACCATGTACCAGCTCCAGGCAATCAGGCAACAGGGTTTCGAGGCCAAATTTGAAGATGGTATGAGTATGCCCGCCACAGAACTCCATCAGTTGCAGGGGACGTTTGCGGCCCAGATCAGCCACTGTTTTTTCAATCTCGGTTAGCAGCCGGCGTGCCTTGACCGGATCCCTAAATTCATCAACAAACTTCATTGCCCAACCCTCCCCGAGTGTCGGCAAGCAGGGTGTGTACCAGATCCCAGAGAATATGATAGATGACGACCTGACACTCTTGAATACGGTGGATGCTATCTGAAGGTACCACCAGGCAGTTATCCAGTGCATCACTTTGGGCCATGCAGCCCCCATCCATCCCAGCCAAGCCGACAGTGACCAGGCCCATGTCCTTAGCCTTGTCGAATGCAAGTAATAGATTATCGGAGCTGCCGCTGGCCGACAGTCCAACCAAAGCATCACCGCGATTGGCCAGGGCGATCAGACGCCGCACATAGACCTGGTCAAACCCCAGATCGTTGCCTACCGCACTCATCATCGTGATGTCGGCACCCAAATCGATAGCCGTTAGCGCAGGTCGCCCGGCTGTTACCGGGTGCTGAAATTCCACTGCCAGATGGGAAGCATCACAGTGAGAGCCACCATTTCCCATGGTAAACAGGCGACCGCCATTACGAAACACCCCGGCGAGGATTTCCGCCACCGCAACCAACTCAGCGGCCTGAGTGGTAAAGAAGCGTTCCTGCAAAGCTCGGCTATCTTCGGCCTTCTGGCGTATTGACGCGATTAATGCAGACTTTTTCGGCAGGGCATTCCGGGGGTTGCCATTAAGAAAAGGGTAGAGATCTTTAAGGCTGTCTTTCATGTCGTTAACTCCCACTGGACTCGATGGCGTTTACTCATTTTGGATATCGCCCAGCTGTTCCAATAACGCAAGGCTTCTCTGTGCCTCTTCCTCATCAATACGACTCATGGCAAAGCCCACATGAACCAGTACCCAGTCACCAATACAGGCTGCTGGCGGGTGTGTTTCACTGACCACGCAGGCGATATTGACATCGCGTTTGACGCCAGCCACATCAACAGTTGCAAGATAGTTATTTTCGTCTTTGATAGCGACGATCTGTCCGGGAATACCCAGGCACATAATTTCCCCTCGTAGTTCAATCAATGTTTAGAGTTCAATCAACGTTTAGCCAACCGGATTGAAAACCAGCCCCGCGACTCTGCCATCGACTCCAGATGTTTGTTACTAATCACTTCCCATACTTACATTAAGGCCTGTCGATGCCTGCGTAGCCAATCTAGCCATTGGTCAATTCCTTCACCGGAACTCGCCGATACTTCGAGCACCTCGATAGCGGGGTTTACCCGGCGGGCGTATTCAATGCAGCGCGGCAGATCAAAATCCAGGTACGGTAGCAGATCGATCTTATTGAGCAGCATCAGATCGGCGGCGGCGAACATATCAGGATATTTCAACGGTTTGTCTTCGCCCTCAGTCACCGATAAGATCACCACCTTGTGGGCCTCACCGAGATCGAAAGCCGCGGGACAGACCAGATTGCCGACGTTTTCAATAAACAGCACCCCCTGCTTGGCCAAAGGCAACTTGTCCATCGCATGCCCCACCATGTGTGCATCCAGGTGACAGCCTTTGCCGGTATTGACCTGAATCGCCGCCACCCCGGTGGCACGGATGCGCTCGGCATCATTACTCGTTTGCTGGTCGCCTTCAATGACTGCCAATGGCAGCTCATCCGCCAGGCGCTCCAGAGTCATTGTCAGCAGGCTGGTCTTGCCTGAACCTGGGCTCGACACCAGATTGATACTAAGTACCCCGTCGCGATTGAAACGCGCCCGGTTGGCGTTGGCGTAGCTATCGTTTTTACTGAGAATATCCTGCTCGATCTTTACCATGCGTGCCTGACTGAGGCCCGGTGCGTGGGCATGAGCCGGCCCATGACCATAGTGCAGCAGGCCGGATTGGACATGTTCATCGTTGGGGGGAAAATGTTCATGGTGGTGATCCAGGCCTTCCTCATAAGCTTGTCCCTCACCGCAACCGCATACCGTACACATCAGACCACCTCCAGCTCTTTGATTCGCAATTCGTCACCCGCACAGACCTGTAACTGATGCCCACCACACTCCGGGCAGGCATCATAACGCGTCTTCACCGGCACACTCTGAGTACAATCCTGACACCAGACCCGACCCTGTGGCTGCTGTATTTCCAGCCTGGCTCCTTCGGCGAGGGTCCCTCGGCTCACCACTTCGAAACTGAATCGTAGCGCCTCCAGTTCCACCCCAGCCAGCTCACCTATTTCCAGCCAGAGTGTTTTAACCTGCTGAAAATGCTGCACGACTGCTTGCTCCTCCAGCAACAAAATAATCCCTTCACAAATCGACACCTCGTGCATGATAAGACATCCGTTATATTTTTTTATAGCACCTAATCAAAACAAATCGCTATTTCCTGGATAAAGTCATAGTGGCAATCATTAGTGAAGCCGCAGCTGCGATAAAAGCTCCCATTCTGGTTATTAGTCTGGCGCTCATGTTCACATCAGTATAGTGCTCAAGGTATTGATTTCATATTAAAAAGCAGGGAATAAATGGCGTATACACAGTACACACCAGGCGCCTGTAACTGCCTGTTTATGTAGACAGCTACGCAGTTTCCTGTTGCCCACCAAAATAGGCGATTGCCGCTTCCAAATTTTGCATTGCACCCTGGGTCAACCCCTCTTGAAGTTCCCACTCATAGCCCTTAATGGCGAGCACATAGACCTCTGGTAATGCGTCGAAACACTGCTGACAGGTGGCCATTACCGTAGGGATTGAGATCGCATGAGAGGTAAAACTGAAGTCCATAGCCGATTTCTCAAGATGCAGTGAAAACTCATCCACCGAGGCATCCCGGGAGGCATCAATAAACAGCACCCGTTGCTTGTGACTGATCAGGTCTGCATCTTCCAAAAACAGTTGATAATTCCTGACCAGTTCGGCCTGTGGACACAGGGATTCAGCTTCTAGCCAGTCGATAAACGCCCACCCCAGGCCATCATCCTGACGCCCCACATTGCCAATACCGTAAATCAGACTCGACGGACTGTTAAAATCAGCCAGGCTCAACGCGTTTAATTTATCGACTTCGCTCATGAATAAGAGTCCCTGCTGCATAAAGTGAAACTTTCCAATAGAGACATCAGCCTCAGTGCATTAGTGGCACAACTATCCTGCCACTGGGGCAAGGATCGTAGGCGTTTAATTTATGGCTCATCGTCAGATAGCGTGGATCTTTTGTAGAGGGCTGGTTTGCATGTCCCGTGAAACGCTTTGGGTATTGAATTCCCAGCGAAGCGTTCAGCGTGGCCCAAGAAGTGTTTTAGCCATTGCCCATTGGGTAGAGCGGAACCTGTGGGAGCGGCGCCTCGCCGCGAATGACCTCCTAATCGGCGCGAGGCGCGCCTCCCACAAGATTCACCAGCACCCAACCTGTCTCTCACATGTGTAGGGGGGGACTTTTTTCGAAGGGCTGAGTCCTGCCAAAAGGTTGTGCACCATAGATGTGGCGCCCCAGGTGGCGCCCTACGATGCTTAATATCGCCTTGAAGTTGAATCTGCCTGAGAGAAAAGATACCAATCAGAATATTTAAGAGGCGCTCCCCGGTAATCAACGATGAATCTAATTTATCGACTGCGCTCATGAATGAGACTCCCTGCTTTATCATAAAGTGAAACCACCAGGGGCATCTGCCCCAGGGCATGGGTGGCGCAACTCAGGCAAGGATCGTAGGCACGAATCCCCACTTCAATGGCATTCATCATCCCTTCGGTGATTTCCACATTGCCACCGACATACTTTTCGGCGACAGCACGCACGGTACGATTCAGCACCTGATTATTATGGGTGGTGGCTACGATCAAGTTGGCAAAGGTAATATTACCGGCCCTATCTGCGCGATAATGGTGCAGTAGTGTACCCCGTGGAGCCTCTACGGCGCCGACACCTTCACCTGTCCAGGCGTTATCAGCCGGCGTTAGCAGCAGTTGGTCCTGTTGCAGGTCCGGATCATTCAGCAGCTGTTTGATCAATTCTGCGCAATGGATAATCTCTATCGCTCGCGCCCAATTGGTGTGTAATACCATGTTATTAGACTTGCCATTAGTGTAAGCCTTGAATCTTTCCAAAGCCTCCTGGGCAAGCGGAGTTAAATAGCACTGCGTCACATTCAGGCGGGCTAACGGACCTACGCGTACAGAGCCTTTTTCCCGCCCCAGATCTTTCAGGAAGGGGAACTTCATGTAGCTCCACTCTTCTGTCGCTTCTGAAAAGTGATCCAGATAATCGTGGTAATCCAGCTCCCGAACGATGTTCTTGTTCTCATCAACTATGCGCAGCTTGCCGTGATAGTAGTCCACGTTGCCAGCGTCATCCACCAGGCACATATCAAGTGCGGGCACTACCGCGAAGTTATCCACTTCCTCGCGGTGTTTCTCATGGAAATCGTAAAATAGCTTCAAGCCATCCTGGGCATACTCAATCACTTCATCGATGGAAAGCAATCCCTCCTCACCGTTAAGGAAACGCTCTCGTTCGGCCAGGCTGATGTTTTTACTGACCCCACCGGGTACCGAATTAATACCGTGCATCCTTTTTCCCAACACGGTTTTAATCAGTTCCTGCCCCCATTTACGCAGTGCCACTACGCGTTTAATCAGTGCGGGATTTGCCTCCACCAGCCCAAGCACATTACGCTGTTCGGGTGGTGCATCCATACCAAACAGCATTTCCGGCACAACCAGGTAAAAATAGGCGGTGACATGGGATTGCAGTTGCTGTGCATAGTGGCCCAGGCGGCGGACTTTTTCAGGCGTGGGTAGCAGTTTGACGCCGCTCCCCAGCCCGACCCCGATCATATCGTCCAGCGCCTTGGCGCCACACAGGTGGTGACTGACAAAACAGATACCGCAGATACGCTGCAGTAGCACGGGAGCTTCCCAATAGGGATGCCCCTGGACAAACTTTTCAAAACCGCGAAACTCCACCACATGCAGTCTTGCATCGGTAACTTTGTTGTTGTCATCAAGCGTTAGCGTAACCTTGCCATGTCCCTCTATTCGAGTAACTGGATCAATAACCAGTTTTCTACTCATGGGCGATTTCCTTATTAATCGTAGCGGTTGATGGATGTCGGCAGCTCGAAAACACGGCCGTGAATCAGATCGTCCAGCACTTTAAGGATCGCCGCGCCATCGGGTGGGCAACCGGGAATAAAATAATCCATCTTGACCACTTCATGGCACGGATAGACTTTGGTCGTCAGCTTCGGCACATCCTCATGGTAAGGGATGGTGGGTATGGCTCCCGGAACAGCCGTCGGCGAATCGATATAGGCTTCCCTGAAACACTCGGTCAATTCAATTTCGTTGCGCATCGCAGGTATCCCTCCCCACACCGCGCAGGCCCCCACGGAAATAAGGATGTCGCAGTTTTCCCGGAAGTGCTTGAGGGTCTCTATGTTCTCCTCATTGGCAACACCACCTTCGACGAAACCGATAGCGCAACGCTGCGGGATGCGCTTGATATCTGTCAACGATGACCGCAAGATGGTGACACTATCCAGTAGCTCCAACAGCGCCTCGTCCATGTCGAGAAGCGACAGGGTGCAGCCCCAACAGCCGCACAACGCGATCATCGCTACCTTGATCTTTTCATCACGTTTGGCTTGAACCTCAGGATCCATTGGCGTTTTTTTAAGCGCATGGGAGAACTCTTTCTTATTCACTGAGTCACTCATTTTTATTCCTCTTCAGAGCCCGTTCGCGCACCGATTGAACTTCATACTTGCGCTGTCCGATGGGTTCATTGAAGCCAACACCTTTTTCAATAATGCACCCTACGGGGCAGATCTCAGCAGCCTCCCTGACCTGCTCCACAGGCATCGCATCTGCCAGCTCAACGTCAATCTCAATACGTGCCTCACTCCCCCGCCCGCTGATACTGAATATTTTTTTATCGGTTGCCCTGTCACGGATAAATTCCACACAGCGCTGACAGAAGATACAACGGTCCCGCTCCAGCCAGATGTTTGCCGCCGTACAATCCCGTTCGCGTTGCGTAAACCGATAAGCAAATCGCGATACCATCATCTCCATTTCATAGCCTACGGCCTGCAGCTCACAGCGTCCGCTTTTTTCGCAACTCGGGCAATTATGCGTGCCTTCCACAAACAGCAGTTCCACCAGTGCCTTGCGCATGTCGGCAACTTCCGGATCATTAACCTGAACCGCCATTGCATCGTTTACCAACACCGTACAAGCGGCTTCAATACTGCCGTTGATCTTAACCGAGCAGACGCGACAGGTGCCTAAACAAGGTTTGCCTTTGATGTAGCAAAGGGTCGGTATATAGACACCGTTTTCTGCAGCCACATCCACCAGGTTGACACCCTCATCAGCGGTGATCTCCTGACCATCGATTGTCATTTTAATACTCATTTTAGCTTCCCTTTCCCTTGAGTCAGCTCTTCGCGGGCCAGCTCATTACCAAGCAGCGCCGCATCAAGATCAAACGAAGACAGCAGTGGCCCTGTCTGCTGCACCAGCTTTGCCCGGTAGATTTCAGGGAATTTATCCAAAGTCGTCAGGATCGGGTTGGACGAGGTTTCTCCCAAGCCACAACGACTGGTATTTCGCACCAGATTTCCCCAACTGACAGCCTCATCCAGATCCTGCTGGCAGGCCCTGCCTGCGATAACACGTTCTACCTTTTTATGCAGTTCGATATTGCCCGCTCGGCAAGGGGTACAGATACCGCAGGATTCATTGACAAAGAACTGCATGAAGTCCTTAACAATACCCAGCAGGTTCCTGCTTCGATTAAATATCATCAATGAGCCGCTACAGGAGAGATCACCGCATTCCAGCAAGCGTTCGCCATCCTGCTCCACCGCTACACACTCACCAGAGGGTCCACTTATCTGCGCCGCCCAAGGGTCTCTGGCGCCAACCATTGCCAGCACTTCATTGAGGGAGATACCCCATTCGATTTCGTAAACGCCAGGGTGGTCGCAATCACCGGACACACTCAGCAAATGTGTACCGGTAGAACTTGAGGTACCCATGCTCTTGAACCAATCCGCGCCTTCATCCATGATTCGGGTTACCGCTGTTAGGGTTTCAACATTGTTTACGCAGGTCGGCTTCCCCAGATATCCCTGCTGAACGGGAAACGGGGGTTTCACCCGTGGTGTTCCTCGTTTACCCTCGCAAGACTCGATCAATGCCGATTCGTCACCACAGACATACGAACCAGCGCCAATTTGAATTCGGATATTAAAATCGAATCCTTTGCGGCCAAGGATGTTGCGCCCCAGCAGCCCTGCATCGAGGAGTTCCTGGAGTTGTTTTTCCAGATAATCTTTAAGATAGATGTACTCGGCACGTAGATAGATGATGCCCTCACGCGCACCAATCGCGTAGGCTGCGATCACCATCCCCATGAACACGTCCTTGGGTGAACGTGTCAGCAGTACTCGATCCTTAAACGTACCCGGCTCGCCTTCATCCGCGTTGCAAATCACATACTTGGTATCGCCGGGCGCTTCCCTACAAAATCGCCATTTTATCCCGGTCGGGAAACCGGCGCCGCCACGACCACTTAATTCAGACTGCGATATAGCCGCAATCACCTTTTCGGGGCGGGCTTTAAGGCAGCGCTTGAGTAGCCTATCAAAGTCCGTCTTACCTTGAAAAAACACCGGTCCCTGCTGGTGAATATTGGTTTCTACCAGGGCATCAACATAGCCACGATCATCACTCGCAATAGCGTTTGGATTAGCAATCTTTGCAGGGGATATACCCTGCCTCAGAGCGCTCAGAATAGCCGTTACCTTTTTCGCTGTTAACCGTGTAAAGACCACATTATCGATCAGCATGGCGGGTTCCTGATCGCTAAGACCGATGCAGGCGGTTTCAAACAAACCAAAGGTGCCCGAGTCATCCGTTACGCCAAACTTAGCCCCGCTTTCACGCTCCAGGGCATCATGTACTGCCTGATAGCCGTTCATCTTGGCAATCACAGTATTACCCAGGTAGATCCGGTATTTTCCCGAGGGACGATCATGAAAGAAATGATAGAAAGAGCTGGTTTCGCGGATATCCTGTGCTGACATATTTAGTCCGCTGGCCAATTGCGTCACACTTTCATCCGGAATATAGCCGTAGAGATGCTGCACGTCCCACAAAATATCGATAAGACGGGTCCGGTCTGAGCAGTACTTCTTAAGTATCTTCCGGATTTTTTTATGCATACCTTGCAACCCTTAATGATATTAAGACAAAGCGGACAGGCGCTTGTATTCAAAGCCATCGACGCTGACCAGGCTTAACCTTAACCCTAATCTACTGCGAAAAATCCGAATTTACCAAATATGTTTTTCAATTGAAGGGGTCTTACCAAGCGGACAAAGTCGTTTACAATCCAGGGTAGTGCCACAAATTAATTGCGTCTTTAATGCTGAAAATAAAATGCGCCGCTCAAATTAACATTACGGTTAATCAGCTACTACGCTGATAAAAATAACTCTCTTTTCAAGGAGCCTGCTATCGATAATCTGTCCATGCTGATAACTACTCTTGGCGGTCTGGGCATTTTCCTGGTGGGGATGATCGTTATGACCGATGGCCTCAGGGCTCTGGCTGGCGATACCCTGCGCGCAAACTTGATGCGTTTCACCCGCACCCCCTCCACCGGCGCAGCCATGGGTGCAATCTGTACTGCCATTCTGCAGTCATCCAGCGCGACAACGGTAGCTGCCGTTGGCTTTGTCGGCGCAGAACTGATGAGTTTTCATAACGCACTGGGAATAATCTTCGGCGCAAATCTGGGCTCAACGATCACCGGCTGGCTCGTCGCTTTGGTCGGTTTCAAACTAAAGCTGGGCATGCTGGCGCTACCAATCGTTTTTTGCGGTGCCGTGGTAAAGCTGTTCTCGTCCGGTAAAGTAGCAGCCGCTGGCCTAGTCCTGGCAGGCTTCGGACTCATCTTCGTCGGAATCTCGACCTTGCAACAGGGAATGATCGGCCTGCAGGGAATTTTCGATTTCACCCAGTTACCGGGAGATACCTTAATCGGTCGGCTACAGCTGGTACTGTTGGGAATTGCCTTTACCATCGTAACCCAGGCTTCCAGCTTAGGAGTCGCGGCAACTCTTACGGCTTTATTCGCCGGACTGATCCAGTGGCAACAAGCAGCGGTACTGGTGATCGGTATGGATATAGGCACAACCGTCACCGCCGCTATGGCGACTATCGGTGGCAGCATCGGTGCTCGCCGCACGGGCCTTTCCCATGTAATCTACAACCTATGCACCGGCGTGACGGCATTACTGTTAGTCACCCCCTACATGATGTTTCTGGAGTGGCTGCAACCCGGGCTCATCGAAACTGAAGCAGAGCTGGCACTGGTCGGTTTTCATACCACCTTCAACCTGATCGGTGTGCTTCTGATACTCCCTTTCACCCATCAGTTCGCCCTGCTGATGGACCGACTGATACAGGCGACGCCCTCCCCCTATACCCATCAACTCGAACCGGTGTTGCTAAAACAGCCTCGCCTGGCACTAAACGCTGTTCAGGAATCGGCGCTACATGAGTATCGCGCATTGCTCACCCATCTTTGCGGTATTCTCGCTCCCGATAAACAATCAAGAGTTGATCTCTGCGCTTTACAGCATGCATTAGACGAAACCCATGAATTTCTCGACCAAATTACTACCGACAGTCCGGCTGAAGTTGCCCGTCTCAAAGCGCTACTGCATATACTCGATCACCTGCAACGCCTTCACGAACGTTGCGAAGAAGAGGAAGACCGCGCCGTCACTGCCCGCAACACCCTGGAGCTGGGACAGATGTATCAGAACCTGTATACGAACTTGCCTGCAATAAAGCAGGATATCGATGATCGCCGCTGGCTGGATGCCTTTATCCGAGCCAATCGCAGCTACCGTCAGGTTGAGTCACTGGCCGCCCCCTATCGAGAATCCGTAGCCAACGCGATCGCCCTGGGCACTCTGGATGTTCCTGAGGGCACCGACCGGCTGGAGGCGATTCGCTGGACACGTCGAGTGAGCAAACACATTGCCCGCATCAACCATCATTTTGAAAAGGCGGTGCTCGCGGCTGCCCATACAAATCCCTAACAAATACCTGGTTACATCAAGCACGTACCCATTGTGGGGATTCATAATTGCAGTCTACCGACTGTGAACTATTCTTCGAGAGTATCAACCCGGAATTAGTATCGATCCGGAAATAGTATCTATCCGGAAATAGTATCAACCCGGAAATAGTTTCGAGCCAACATTTATGTAACATAAAACAACTACGGGCATATGTAATGCGCTCTGCAGCCATCAGCAAGGATGAACTGTCTGACCGGGTGAAACCCAATCTGACCCGCTACACAGACTTTTACAAGAGCTTTGAATGGGATTCCGCCAGCACCTGTATTGACGGCCTGCCCGGTGGCGCAATCAATATCGCTTACGAGGCCATAGACAGGCATTTATGCCATGGTAAGGGTGACAAGACAGCGATCCGCTGGCTAGCCAAGAGCGGTGAGATACAGCAGCTGAGTTATCGAGAGCTATCTCAACAGACCAGTCGTTTTGCCTCTGCCCTGCAACAATTAGGCGTACATAAGGGAGACAGGGTGTTTGGACTGGCCGGCCGCACCCCGGACCTTTACATCGCCCTGCTGGGGTCACTGAAAAACGGCAGTGTGTTTTCGCCACTGTTTTCTGCCTTTGGACCCGAGCCGGTGCGCGCACGAATGGAGATCGGGGATGCCCGGGTGCTGGTTACAACAGAGCGGCTCTACCGCAAGAAAGTGATGCCCTGGAGGACTTCGATGCCGGGGCTAAAGCATGTGCTATTACTCGATGCTTCTGCCAATCCCCCTCCAGATTGCCTCGATATGCACCACCTGATGGCCGCTGCAGATGCGGATTTCCCTGCTGTTCACACAGCGCCTGAGGATATGGCCTTACTGCACTTTACCAGCGGCACTACCGGTACCCCCAAAGGAGCGGTTCATACCCACCAGGCGGTTATCTACCATATTTTGTCAGGACGTTATGCGCTGGATCTGCATCCCGATGATATCTACTGGTGTACTGCTGATCCTGGCTGGGTAACGGGCACCTCTTATGGTGTCATCGCGCCACTTTGCATCGGTGTAACGATGGTAATAGACGAAGCAGAATTTGATGCCCCCCACTGGTATGAAATTTTACAGCAGCAACAGGTAAGCGTCTGGTATACCGCGCCAACTGCGATTCGCATGCTGATGAAAGCAGGCGATGAATTAGCCTCCCAATACGACCTTTCACACCTCCGATTTATGGCCAGTGTCGGCGAGCCCCTTAACCCTGAGGCGGTACTCTGGAGCCAGCGAGTGCTGGGCCGACCGTTCCACGACAACTGGTGGCAGACAGAAACCGGCGGCATTATGCTGGCCAATTTTGCGGCAGAGTCAATCAAGCCAGGCTCAATGGGGCGCCCCCTGCCCGGCATTACAGCGGCCATCGTTAAGCGGGACTCGGATGATGAACTGAGTTTCATTAATACCGAGGATGAAGTCGGTGAGCTGGCCCTGAAATGCGATTGGCCCTCTATGTTTCGTGGTTACCTGAATGCCGAACAACGCTACCGCGCCTGTTTCATCAATGGCTGGTATCTCAGCGGCGATCTGGCCATGCGTGATGAAGATGGCTATTACTGGTTTGTCGGGCGTGCGGATGATGTTATCAAATCCGCCGGACACTTAATCGGTCCATTCGAAGTGGAAAGTGTATTGCTGCAACACCCCGCAGTGGCAGAGGCGGCGGTTATCGGCAAACCAGATCCGATTGCCGGTGAGATCATTAAAGCGTTTGTAGCACTCAATGACGGCTACAGCGCCGATGACAATTTGCACAAAAGCCTGCTGGGCCATGCACGAAAGCTCCTTGGCAGCGCTATCGCCCCCAAAGAGATCGATTTCCGCGAGAACCTGCCCAAGACACGCAGTGGAAAAATTATGCGGCGCTTACTGAAGGCACGCGAACTCGGTTTACCCGAAGGCGATATATCGACGCTGGAGAGTGACGAAAAATGACTCCAGCTAACGCCAAACCACATGTGAACCGAAACCACCTGTTACAGTTACTGCAGAGTATGATTCGTATTCGCCGCTTTGAAGAGAAGTGTGCCGAATTATATACCCTGGAAAAGATTCGTGGTTTCCTGCATCTGTATATCGGCGAAGAGGCTATCGCCGTCGGCTGTAATGAGGCATTACAGCCCGAGGATGCGCTTATCTGTACCTACCGGGAACACGGCCATGCGTTGGCCCGTGGTATCCCGATGGCAGCGGTGATGGCTGAAATGTACGGCAAAATTACCGGCTGCAGCCATGGTCGTGGCGGCTCAATGCACCTGTTTGATAAAACCACGCGTTTTTATGGCGGCAACGCCATCGTCGCCGGCGGACTGCCACTTGCGGTTGGCCTCGCGCTTGCAGACAAGCTGCAACAACGTAATCGGGTTACTGCCTGCTTCTTCGGTGAAGGTGCCGCTGCTGAAGGTGAATTTCACGAAAGCCTCAATCTGGCTGCACTATGGCAATTACCGGTGCTGTTTGTCTGCGAAAACAATCTCTATGCCATGGGTACTGCACTGAATATTTCCGAGTCAGAGCAGGATATCCACCGCAAGGCACAAAGCTACAAGATCGATGCTGAGACAGTCGATGGCATGAACGTCGTTGCTGTCGAACAGGCAGCGCGCAACGCCTGCGATTCGATTCGCCGCGATGGTGGGCCACACTTTCTGGAATGCCGTACCTACCGGTTTCGCGCCCATTCCATGTTCGACAGTCAGCTCTACCGCAACAAGGCAGAAATCCAGGCCTGGCAGGAAAAAGGACCAATTTTACAACTGATTAAATGGCTACGTGAATATCAACAGTTCACTGATGCTGAGCTCGAAACGATCGAACAGAGTGTTGAAGAGGAGATCAACAAGGCAGTGGCTGCCGCCGAGAGTGCCGATTTTGAAGCAATTACCAGCCTTAGTCAGAATGTCTATAGTGAAGGAAAACCATAATGACCCAGGCTAGCGAACGCACCACCATGAGTTATCGAGAGGCCGTCCAGGAAGCTCTACGTGAAGCATTGCATTCAGACCCACGGGTTTTCCTGATGGGAGAAGATGTTGGTCACTATGGCGGATGCTATGGCGTATCCAAAGGGTTGCTGGATGAATTTGGCGAACAACGTATCCGCGATACTCCGCTGTCAGAATCGGGCTTTGTCGGAGCTGGCGTCGGAGCAGCTCTGGGAGGAATGCGTCCGATTGTCGAAGTAATGACCGTCAATTTCAGTCTGCTGGCGCTCGATCAAATCGTCAATAACGCAGCCACTATTCGCCATATGTCCGGTGGACAGTTCAGCGTACCGCTGGTGATTCGCATGGCTACCGGCGCAGGCCGCCAGTTGGCGGCTCAGCATTCACACAGTCTGGAGTGCTGGTACGCGCATGTCCCGGGATTAAAAGTACTGGCTCCGGCAACTATCGCTGATGCCCGCTACATGCTCGGTATGGCATTGCTGGACCCTGATCCGGTGGTGATCTTCGAGCACGTGATGCTTTACAACCTTGAAGCACTCCTGCCGCAAGAGAATGAGCGGTTGCCGACGGATAAGGCCGCCCTGCGTCGCGAAGGCAGCGATATAACCCTGATCACTTACGGCGGCTCTTTACCCAAGGTACTTGCGGCAGCTGAACAGCTGGCGCTATCCGACATCAACGCAGAAGTGCTTGATCTGCGTTGCCTACGCCCATTGGATACAACCAGCATTGTCCGCAGTATCAGCAAGACCCATCACGCCCTGATTGTGGATGAAGGCTGGCGCACCGGCTCATTGGCCGGTGAGATAAGCGCTATCATCATGGAGCAGGCGTTCTGGGAGCTGGATGCTCCGGTAGCAAGAGTCTGCAGCAAGGAAGTTCCCATCCCTTATCCCAAACATCTGGAGGAAGCCGCACTGCCGCAACTGGACGAGATTGTAAGCACAGCAAAACAGCTGTTGGGCACACCATGAGCGAATTAACGATGCCCTCCTTCGGTGCCGACATGGAGAATGGAGTGTTATCCGAGTGGCTGGTTCAACCAGGCGATAGCGTCAACAAAGGTGATATCGTCGCTGTGATCGAAACCCAGAAAGGCGCAATCGACATGGAGGTTTTTCAGTCGGGGGTGATACGTACCCTTCTGGTAGAACCCGGCACACGCATTCCCGTGGGCGCAGCCATCGCCGATATTGACGAAGGCGCCCTACAGACCCCGGTTATTCTTGCTGCACCGCCGACGGCCTCTGGCAAAGAAAGTCCATCACAGTCAGCGCCCCGGATCAAAGCATCGCCGTTAGCGCGGCGTCTCGCCGAACGTAGCGCAATCCCATTATCGACTCTGAGAGGTAGCGGCCCGCAAGGAGCAATCATTGCCGCCGATATCAATACAGCAAACACTACAAACGCAGATATACCCATTGATGTACCCGCGACTCGCCCCGAAACCCTCCCTGTAAATGTTCCGCTGAGCACTTCGCAAACAGGCGAACTATCCGGTATGCGCCAGGCAATCGCGGCAGCAATGGCCCGTTCAAAACGAGAAATCCCCCATTATTACCTGGGAACCACCATCGAACTGCAAGAAGCATCTCAGTGGATGGAAGATTACAATCGAGGCAAGAAACCCGATCAGCAGTTACTGCTCACAGCACTGCTTCACAAAGCGGTAGCCCTGGCCCTTGCTAGCAGCCCTGAACTGAACGGTTATTTCATAGACGGACAGCTTCAGCTCACAACCAATATCCATCTGGGGATGACTATATCGATACGCGGTGGCGGTTTAATCAGTCCCGCTCTGCATCATGCCGATCGCGATAGCCTGCCCGAACTGATGAACAAGATGCGTGACTTGACTCTGCGGGCACGTCGCGGCGGCCTGCGCAGCTCAGAAATGAGCGATGCGACCATTACTGTAACCGGAATGGGGGATAGAGGTGTCGAAACGCTGTATGGCGTGATCTACCCACCTCAGGTAGCCATTATCGGGCTGGGCAAACCGGCGTTGCGCCCCTGGGTAGTCGATGGCGAGGTGCAGCCACGCCTGTTGATCAATGTATCCCTGGCAGCCGACCATCGGGTGAGTGATGGCCGACAGGGGGCTAAATTTTTACGCACACTGAACAAGCTTCTTCAGCAACCCAAGCTTTTATGATGAGGAGTGACTATGAAACGTATGGAACTGCAAACCATCCTATATGAAGAATTACTCAATATAGCCCCGGAAGTGGAGCCTTCTTTAGTTGATGCTGATGAAGACCTACGCGAGGAGTTGGATATTGATTCAATGGATTTTATGATCCTGATGGTGGCACTGGGAAAACGCCTGGGAATTAGTATTCCGGATATAGACCATCACCTGCTCAACAGTATGAATAACTTATTGAATTACTTACTCGATAAACAGAAAATCACCAACGCTGATTAATACTCGTTGCTATCTCGACTGATATATTTCTCGACCGGTTAGAAAACCGCTGTAAGCCGAGCAGTTTTTACCCGGCTAACAATCTTTAAACAACTTAAATCGGTCATAAGCAGAGCGGGCCATCAACCTTCTATTTTTAGCTCCATGCGTTTGGTGTTTTCTGTCTTTGGAAGTGTTAACTCCAATATGCCGTCTTTAAATTTAGCCTTTGCTTTTTTGCTGTCTACATAGGCAGGGAGGGCTACCGTTCGACTGAAAGAACCATGTAAGATTTCGCAACGGTGATAATCACCCTCATCCTCTTTCTCTTCTTTGTTTGTATCACCCTTAATAGTCACAGAATTTTCCGCGAGCGATACGTTTATGTCATCCTTTTGGATACCAGGCATTTCAGCACGAACTAATATTTCATTCTCCCGGTCGATAACATCCACTCGGAGTGATTGCATCCCATGATGGATCTTAAACTCAGGCCACCGAGGTTGCTCCAATCCCCAATGCCTCATCAAGTGGCGGGGGAAAAATTCATCAAACATTCGCTCCATATCACCAAAAGGATTCAGTTCACGGCGGACCTTGGCAGGCTCGACTTCCTGCGTTTTATTGGTCTCTTTCTTAGCCATCACATGCACTCCCATGCTAACTAATTATTACTCTCATTTAACGTATAGTCCCTTATTTCAGAGCAGCAATAACTAAAGAGCAGTTACCCGCCACAGATCAAATTTTGAGCAACTTTCAACAAAGTAGGTGGGAGAAAAACTTTATCAGAAGTCTGCAAACAACAAACATTGAATTGATTGGAGGGCTACAGAAGTACTTTCAGGGACAAGCTCATGGATCGTGTAGAACAGCGAGGAATTATTACTCAGGTTGCGACAATAACAATTAAAGGCTCTCGGTTAACTCGCATCTCCTGTTGCTCAACCACCCCTCAAACCCCTCGGCCGGTAATGGCTTGGAAAACCAAAATCCTTGTGCGTAGTCACACCCCCAGGCCGTCAATAACTCACACTGCGCGCGCGTTTCAACGCCTTCTGCAATGACTCTGATTCCCAGTCGATGCGCCATCACGATGATTGACTCACATAAAGCGGCGCCTTCAGCGTCATGTTCCAGGTTGTTAACAAACGACTGATCGATCTTCAGATAATCAATAGCATATTTTTTAAGGTAGGAGAGTGACGAATAGCCGGTACCGAAATCATCCAGGGCCACTTCGATGCCGGCATCGCTCAGCGCGAATAGTTTGCTGGAAACAGTCGCACTTGAATCCATCAATAGCCCTTCGGTCATTTCAACGACCACCGCGTTGCCAGGCAGTTCCTGCTGGTGAAGAAAGTCGAACCACTCATACAGGCAATGGTCTTCATGGCGAAACTGAACCGGCGATTTATTCACACTGATTTGAAACCCTTCATTAAAAGCGGTGCGCCAGGACTTAACCTGCCGTACCGCCTGGCGAAACACCCAGTTACCGATCTCAATGATCAAACCCGTTTCTTCCGCCACAGGTATAAATTCAGCTGGACTGATAAATCCCCGCGATGGATGCAGCCAGCGGATCAGCGCTTCTGCCTTATACACAGGTTATCACTCAGATTAACTATTGGCTGATAAAAAACTGACAGCTGATTATCAGTAAGCGCAGTGCGCAACTCATTTACCATGAAAATTTTGCTCTGCACGGATTCCTGTATCGATGGCGTGAAGTAATTTCTGCGGTTACGCCCCTGCTCTTTTGCCTGAGTCATTGCCTGGCCAGCACACTGAATCAGGGTATCCGCGCTGGTTGCATCGCTCGGGTAGAACGCAATACCGATACTGCTGGTAATATAGACGCTCTCTTTACCTAACTGGAAAGGGCTTGCCAATAACGCTAATAAGCGTTGCGCGATGTCCTCAACACTGTCCACATCATCCAGCTCACTTAGGATAATGGCAAATTCATCCCCGCCTATACGCGCAGCAGTGTCAAAATCGAGCCCGCAAGACTGTAAGCGGCCTGCAGTATCTTTAATCAGACGGTCTCCGCTTTCATGCCCCAGGCTATCGTTTACTTCCTTGAAGTGATCGAGATTGAGAAATAAAACAGCGCTGATCAGTTTAGAATGAAGCGACTTTTTAACATGCTGTTCAAGGCGATCGATAAACATGCGTCGATTAGGTAAGCCCGTCAGAGAATCAAAGTTTGCCTGTCGCCACACCAGCTCTTCCGATTCTTTTTCCCGGGTGATATCCGTCGCGATACCACCTATTGCATAAGCGTTATCATGATCATCAATAATCGGAAACTTACTCACCAGGAAGGTGCCAGGCCCCTTATCAGTGTCGATTATTACCTCATATTGTACCGGCAAAAGGTTTTGCAACACCTGTTGATCCCATTGCCGTACTTGCGCAACCTGCTCATCACTCCAAAAGTCTTTATCCAGGCCTCCGATCATCTGTTCCGGCGTATGGTTTGCCAGCTCAGCCATGCGTTTATTAACTAATCCATAACGGTTTTCCATATCCTTAATGAAGATCAGATCAGGCGAATTATCGACAATGCTGGACAGGCGTTTATCATGATCACGAATACGTAGCAACATCTTCTCAATTGCGTTACCAACCCGGATAAACTCGAGGAAGCGCCCCCCCTTAAAGGATTTTGGCGAGCCGCTTTGGGGAATCTGTTCTGCGTAATGGGTCACCTGGCGCAAAGAATTAGTGATCAGATAGCGCAGCACCAGCATGGTGGCAACCCCCAGCATGACAACCAGCGCGATGGCGTAATACAGATTCGTGGTATAGGCATCTTGCATCGCCAACTGGGAACTATTGGGCAGCAGTGATCGCACCCTGTAATCATCGCTGTTGCCGATACGCAGGTAGTGATCCCGTAAGATACTGTTTCCCGTGGTGTGCACCCCATCATTGTAAGTAACCGCTGCATGCAAGGCTTGTAGCTGTCCCGGTTGGCTTTCCATTGCATCCAGGAGACTATCGCCGCTGCTGATGGACATAGCCTGGGATCCAAACAACCCCTGCAGCTGATTGATAAGCCAGTAATTATCGTTAAGCAACACGAAGGTATGCAGCGTTCCGATCACCTCGCCAAAACGTTCATCAATCACCGGCAGGGACAAACGTAGCAAGCTAAAGTGCTTGGAGTTCCACTGGGTATTTTCGCTTGTCCAGATTGACGCAGGGCTGTACCCCTTACTGATCTCTTCCAGGGGTAGCTGTAAGTTAAGCAGGCTAAAATTCGTAGTAACTACCCTACTGCCGTCCTTATCCTCGACAACAATGGCATCAATCTGCTGGCCATAAATCCCGGAAAGTGATTCTTTAATGACATGCGAAATGCTGTTCGAATCATTGGTATTCAGCCCCTGATGCACTTCACGGTTCTGCGCAAGCCCCTGGCTAATCTGTTGAATATTCTTGAAAGTTACTTCCATTAAACGACTGAGCGCGCGTTGATCGCGCTCGTAAGATAGCCTGATTTCAAGCTGAAGCGCCTTCTCTGCTCCGTGATACACGGGGGTGAGCAGAATAGCTGATGCGATAGCCAGCAAAGCCAGTACCAGGGACAGGATTACCGTTGAGAAACGCCAAGACCGCACTCAGTCAGTCTCCTTTGGCAGGCCACTGAGCCGGAATGCTTGCTGTTTAAGCCGATTGATCTCGGTGGGTGACAAGTCCTTATTCAATAGTTCAATATCACCCGCAAAGATATGCGGGACACGATTTGGCTGATTCATCTGGTCTAACTTGATGGCTTCCGCCATCGCTATGCCATTATCATCGTTAATACGCATTACGGTGATATCCAACCCTTGCTGTTGCAGCTCTTTCAACTCTGCATCGCCACCACCCCAACCGTTCAGCAGGATGTCCAGACGATCTCGTTCACGTAACGCCTGAAGGGCACCCAGTGCAGTGTCGGTTGAATTGGCAAAAATCATGCTCATATCCGGGTGTTGTTGTAAGGCACGATGTGTCGCCAGATACGCTTTTTCCTGATTACCATCGGTGTAATAGGCTGCGATCTGGGTTACTTCTGGATATTTAGCGGCCTCATTGGCAAATGTATCACCGCGCATCTGGCTGACATACCCCGGTGAGTGATACAACATCAGATACTTGCCCTTATGGTGGATCTGTTCAAGCATCCGTTTAGCCAACAGTTTGGTCCCCTCAGCGTGATCGAAGCCAACATACATAAAGGGCCGGTGTGTCTGCCAACTCTGCAATGGCGTGGTGATATTCTGCAAGATCAATTTCGGTTTACCCTGCGCCAGCATACGCTCAATCATACGGGCCTGAGGGGCTATATCGAGGGTAAACACCAGATAATCAGGCTGCCACTGTAAGGCTTCAGTCAATTGCTGGCTTTGCAGGCCCGCATCCACTGAGGGGCGAGAAAAATAGGATTTCAGTTCGTAAGGGATATTGATATTCTTCAGGCGCTGTTCAAAGGAATTCAGACTTCTGCGCCAGTAATCCGACGTTTGCAGGCCGGGGTAGATTATCGCAATGCGAACCGGGCGCTTGGGGACTGTGGAAATGGTTTTAGCAGAAGCGCGTACTATTTCAGCAAACGCCTCCATGACAGCGCTCTGTTCAGGGTGCTGACTGACATAATTGTCGATTCGGATATATTCTTCTGCTGCTGAAACCGCCGGGCTATTCAGGGATGTGATAAAAATGGCAGCAGCAATAACTGCC
Organism: Amphritea sp.; assembly: GCA_036960915.1. Classification (GTDB taxonomy): domain Bacteria; phylum Pseudomonadota; class Gammaproteobacteria; order Pseudomonadales; family Balneatricaceae; genus Amphritea. Next base: position 47,973 of record JBALVQ010000006.1, on the reverse strand, counting down.
AGAAACGCTTTCCTTAAAGAATACCGTAACATGGTAACTAATCTCCCTTTAGTTTTTGTCACTCGTCAACACAAATACAGTGACAATCTCCTCAATACTAATGTATGGGAGCAAATAAACCCGGTGAATATGCTCATTATGAGTACGGGAATAACTCGTGCTACAGAAAACGCCTAATATTTGCTGCTTTCAGAGTTCCCTTAGATGTTGGCGAAAAAAAGCCCCCATCATCTGCAACGCCTGCTTGCTTTCCGGCAACCAGTTCATCAGTGGATGCACATGCGGCATCTCCTTCCATAGGCTGAGCCTGACATCAACGCCAGCGGCGCTCGCCTTTGCAACCACCCGCAGCGAATGACTGAGAATCAGTTCGCTACTGCCAACAAAAATCTGCAGCGGCGGCATGCCGTGAAAATTACCGTAAGCTGGTGACACTAGAGAATTTTTTTCGTCCGCCCCAGCCATATAGGGAGAATAACACAGACCGCGGACGCTGCTGCTAAACATAGGATCCGCTTCAATATCAACCGGTAATGATGAGCGCTGTTTAACGCTACAATCGGCAGCCGGTGAAATCAGGATGGCAGCAGCTGGCATAGGCAGATCGGCATCACGAATCTGCATCAGGGTCGTCAATGTCAAACAACCACCGGCAGAATCGCCCGCGAGAACAATATTGTCGGGGCTATAACCCTGCTCCAACAGCCACCGATATGCAGCGAAGCAGTCATCGACTGCCGCCGGGAAAGGGTGCTCCGGCGCCAAACGATAATCCGGAATCAGCGCATTAGCACCTATCTCGTGGCAAATTCTGGCGGTAAAACCAGCGTACATGCGCGGCAGATGAAAACAGAATAAACCTCCGTGGAAGTAGAGTAACACTCGATCATTGTTACTCGGCAGCTGCAGCCAACGGCAGGCAATACCCGCCGCAGTGCGCTCTTCACTCAACAGCCCCTTTGCCCTTTGTCCCACCCATCGATCCAGCTTTGCGATAGTCACCCGCATGGAAGCAATATCAGACACTTTACCTAAACGTGTTTTCACGAATCGGCGCAATAACGCATTAGTCAGACTAGCCTGCCAGCTCACCCTTTCATTAACAAACGGGGGCAGAGCTGTTGAGGTTTCAGTCACAACGACCGGATCGTCCATGTTCACTCCTGAACTTATGCCAGCCACTGGAACGTAGCCGGGACGCATGCAAACAGCTTATGCGTTAACGATCGGGTCTTCAACTGACTGCCAAAGAGGTTTGTTTGGCATAGCTCCTTGCAGCCCCCTTTTTTTGGTTCTTCGTCAGATAGCGTAGACCTTTTATAAAGGGCTGGTTAGTATGCCCCGTGAAACGCTTTGGGTATTGCATGCCCCGTGAAGCGTTCAGCGTAGCCCACAAAGAGCTCTGGCTATTGGCCATTAGGTAGAGCGAAACCTGTGGGAGCGGCGCCTCGCTGCGAATAACCTTTCTAATCGGCGCGAGGCGCGCCTCCCACAAGATTCACCAACACCCAACCTATCTCTCACATGTGTAGGGTGGACTTTTTTCGAAGGGCTGAATCCCGCCAGAGTGCTGAGCACCATAGATGTGGCGCCCCATGTGACGCCCTAAGATGCTTAATATAGCCTTGGGGTAGGATCTGCCCGAGAGAAAAAGATACCATACAGACGACTTAAGAGGCGCTCCCCATTAATCAACGATGAGCTTTTCTTGTTAGAGAGCCCCGTTCCCGTTAGAGAGTTCCTGTACATCGCAGCACCGCCATCCATGGCTCCTTGCTGCCCACTTTTCATTTTAGAGAGCATTCATCCCTGAATATTGTCGCTCCTGTACATCCATGTACCCGCCCCCTTTCTTTTTAAAGAGCCGTACATCCTGTACATCGCAGCACCGCCATCCATGGCTCCTTGCTGCATACCGTACATCCTGTACGTAAAAAGGCCTGGATAAACCAGGCCCTTTAAGAGATTAAAAACACCTGCCCAAGCCGCATGAAGCTGTGGGCAGGTGTTTGGCAGATTACTTACAGCAGCAAGTGACCTACACCTGCAATAATAGGCAGGCTGATCAGCGTTCTCCACAAGAAGATTACCAGCAGCTCCAGGAAGTTAAGCGGCAGCTTGGTCTTCAGGATCAACACACCCACTTCAGACATGAAGATCAGCTGACTAACCGATACCCCTGCTATTACAAAGCGGGTCAGTTCACTTTCGATATCCTTACCCAGTACAGCAGGCAGGAACATATCGGCAAAACCAACCACCATTGTAGGCGCGGCGGCAGCAGCTTCAGGAATCTGCAGTAGCTCCAGTAACGGTATAAAAGGAGCCCCAATGTAATTGAAAACCGGGGTAAACTCGGCGAGTGCCAGAGCCACGGTGCCGATAGCCATTACCAGCGGCAGCAGTCCGAACCAGATATCAAAACCGTTCAGCGTTCCCTTGGTAAGCATACCAACCGGGCCAGGCGCACGGCTTGCCCTTTCTGTAGCCAGACGAGTACCCCAGGAAAACATTGAATAACCCTTGGGAACATCCTCGGCAATCTGCTTACCAGTTGCGGAATGGTAGTGATCCTTCTTCCAGGAAAGTGGCGGGATACGCGGTGTGATAACGGCGCACACAATACCCGCCAGGACAACCGCCACATAGTACTCACCGAACAGGTGGTTGATACCGATAAAGTCCACCACCACCAGGCAGAATGCTACGGAAACGATAGAGAAGTTGGTCGCGATAATCGCCGCTTCACGCTGTGAATAGTAACCGGACTCATACTGTTGCGCAGTGATCATAACCCCCACCGTGCCAGCTCCCAACCAGGACGCCATGGCGTCGATAGCGGAACGGCCCGGCAGCTGAAACAGGGTGCGGAAAAAACGCCGGAACACCGTACCCACAAACTCCATAAAGCCGAAATCAGTAAGCAGCGGCAACAGCAGTGATGCAAACATCAGGTAGACCACAATCACCGTCGCAAGCTCATTGAGCATCAGGCCGCCGGTGTTTTCACTGATGATCCACTCAGGCCCCACCTGGAAAAAAATCATCCCACAGAAGACCGCCCCTGTAAGCCGCAATAATGTCCAGATCGGCCCCACATGGAAGATGTGGATCAAATGGGATTTAACGGTACCGCCGGTATCCGCGTCAGTCCTTGGCTTACTGAGGTTGACCAGCAGCGTCACTACTATAGAGATCAGCGTCAAAAGAACCGCGAAACCAGCCAGGTATTCATTAGCGGCTTCTAACACCGCATCGGCGAGGACACCCATGCCGATGGTCACTTTATCACCGAAGACAAATGGGGTCAGAAACAGCAGAGTACCCAACACTGAGGGTACGATAAACTTGATCAGGTTAGCGGTTTTATTTGTATTGAGATCGTCATTGCCGTCAAAGACGATCTGTTCGTTCTCTTCAAGATTTGCATCCATCGGTAAACTCCACTTCTTATGCTTATATTTAGAGTCTGCGCTGAACAATCGCACCAAAATTGGCTGGCATTGTTCAGATTATCTACAGACGGTGTTCCGAGTTACATATCAATGTATAAATGTATACTTTGATATTTCACGGGGTATTGGCAGCATTGCTATTACTGCCTCCGCCGCAACTGTTAATGCCCACGCCCCCCATTTCCCGAACGACAAGTCAATGTAGCAAGCTCAGCAGACATCCTGTTTACCCGGCACCTCACCCGTGCGGACTGCGAAACAGGGACTGCAGAACTATTCAAGGACTCGTCGTATTCAATCCCAAAAGTAGTTTTCATCATTGCTTGCATTGAATGCTCCCCTGGGGTTTTAGAGTTTTGTTGGGGCCGTGGGATCAGGGAATAAACTCCTTAATCCAACTGCGTAATTTCACTGTAGGGAAATACTTTGCATTGATATATAAACCAGTATCAACTTATACTTTGATACAATCTAATGAAACGAATAGCTTCAGATCCGACAAAAAGGCTAAATACGATTTAATAATCATCTGCTTTTTATAAACGGATTTCGTTGCACCAGCGTCCATGGCTAGCTTGTAGGGTGCTGGTGAGCCTGCGAACCGCACCAGAAGCTTGACACCAGAGTTTATTAAATATGTGTTGATACGCTAAGCAGTGATCGGTGCGGTTCATTCTTCACCAGCAGCCTACGGGCTGTTCCGCCGTCACATCGAGCCACGACCTCCCTGCATACAATCCATCCCTGGATATAAATCCTGCTCCTGCACATATATGTGCTCGCAGGCCCCTTCTTGCTGATGAGCTACATCCTGTACCGTCGCTCCTGTACATCCATGTACCCGCGACATACCGTACATCCTGTACATAAACCCTGCTCCTGCACATCCATGTGCTCGCAGGATAAGCACGTCCATGTGCAAAAAAAAACCACCCCATAGCCGTGAAGTATGGGGTGGCATAAATAGCCTTGGTGCAGGCTGGGAGTAAATCGGATCGAGTCGCTCGGATCGAATCGCTCCTGTACATCCATGTACCCGCGACATACCGTACGTCCTGTACATAAAGCCTGGTGTAGCCAGGCAAAAGTGCTTGTAAACAGTTTGGGTTGGGAGCAGACCTGTAACTCTGGTGAATCAATTAAAGATGGCATTGTTTACCCGGGATCTTGTCAGTTATGCAGAACTAACATTTTCCCCGGGCCAATTTCTACTACAGCCCCTCCCTAATCCACTTGACGCAATGGCACCCCTGGCCGCTGTTGGGTTTCCCAGCCCTCGATCATACCGACCTCGATGTCCTCCGGAGCAAGAGGTTGTCGGCCACTAACCAGATCAGCTGCACGCTCGGCGAGCATAATGGTAGGCGCATTAAGGTTGCCATTGGGTTCGGTAGGGAATACGGACGAATCGATAACACGCAGCCCTTCTATGCCACGAACCCGCAACTGGGAATCAACCACCGCCATATCATCTTCGCCCATCTTGCAGGTGCCACAGGGATGATAGGTGCTTTCCAGTTTTTCCCTGATGAAGGCATCAATCTCATCATCCGTCTTAACATCCACTCCCGGTTCGATCTCGTCGCCAACATAAGGATCCATCGCGGGCTGGCCGATAATCTCCCGGGTCAGCCTGATGCACTTACGGAACCCTTCCCGGTCTGCTTCGGTGGAGAGATAGTTAAACAGAATAGATGGATGGGTTTCTGGATCTGCCGATACCGCACGGACATGACCGCGGCTGGTCGGCTTATTCGGTCCGGTAAGGATCATAAAGCCGTGACCTTTCACCGGGGAGTGGCCATCGTAGCGCACCGCTGCCGGCAAAAAGTGATACTGGATATCCGGCCATTTCAACCCGGCTTCCGAGCGGATAAATCCACAGGATTCAAAATGGTTTGAGGCACCCAGGCCATCCTTGAACAGCAACCAGCGGGCACCGATCAATCCCTTACTAATCAGGTCCATCTTGTTATTCAGGGTAATCGGCTGCTTGCACTTGAACTGGATATACACCTCTGCATGATCCTGCAGGTTTTCACCCACTCCCGGCAAATTGTGCAGCGCTGGAATTCCAGCTTTGGCTAAAACTTCTGCAGGACCAATACCCGACAGTTGCAGCAGATGGGGCGAGCCGATAGGCCCTCCTGATAACAACACCTCACGCTCACAAAGGACCGTATGAGTTTTCCCTGAACGGGAGTAGACAACGCCGGTAGCCTTCTTGCCCTCCAGAATAACCTTGCGGGTCATCGCTTTGGTCACTACCGTAAGGTTGGGACGCTCCATAACCGGACGCAGATAAGCATTGGCGGTAGACCAGCGAACACCATTTTTCACTGTCATGTGCATGGGGCCAAAACCCTCTTGCATATAGCCATTGCAGTCTTTTGTTTTGGTGTAACCGGCCTGCTCACCGGCATTGATGAAGGCTCCATACAGCGGATTCTTCATCTGGTTACCGTTATTGGTCGCCAGTGGTCCGGAATCACCACGATAGTCATCGCCACCGTATTGGAAGGTTTCGGCTTTTTTAAAATAAGGCAGACAATGCTTATAGCCCCAGTTTTTTGCCCCCAGCCCCTCCCATTCGTCGAAGTCACAGGCATGGCCGCGAATATAAACCAGACCGTTGATAGAAGATGAGCCGCCCAGTACCTTACCCCGTGGGCAATGTACCCGACGCCCGTCCAGGCCCGGCTCTGGATCTGTTTCATAGCGCCAGTTGTATTTCTTGGTATTCATCGGCATCGAGAAGGCGGTCGGCATCTGAATGATTACATTACGATCGCTGCCGCCGCACTCCAGTAAAAGTACAGACACCTGCGGATCTTCGCTTATACGGTTGGCCAGCACGCAGCCAGCGGACCCCGCGCCGACGATGATATAGTCATATTTTTTAGTCATAATTTATCCCTTATGAGAGAATCCGGGAGCGGTTTCAGTAAAGTCTGAATGAGTTGCAGATAACCGCCCCAACCCGCTCGAAAAGAACTTGCGGCACACTTAAGCGCGCCGCTGCATCGTTTTTTACTTAATGTGATCCAGACTGATTTAGTTTCCAGCCCAGAAAAGAGTTCGAGCTGTTCCGCACGGATACACAAAGCATCGCTGTAAATCCCTCAGTCCAATGTGATCCAGACAGCCTTGGTTTCCAGAAAATACTCGAGTTGCTCAGAACCCAGATCTTTACCCACCCCTGATTGCTTATAGCCACCGAACGGCACTGCCGGATCAATGGTGCTGTGGGCATTAACGTAGACTGATCCCGCCTGCAGTTGCGGCACCAGGTTATGCACCCGGTTCAGGTCATTGGAGTAGATCGCTGCCGCCAGGCCATAGATTGAATCATTGGCCAGCGCTACTGCCTCCTGTTCAGTATCAAACGGAGCGGTGGTCAGTACAGGTCCGAAGATCTCCTCCTGAACAATGCGCATATCATTACGGCAGTTGCCAAATACGGTTGGCTCAACAAAATAACCGGGGCCATCAACAGCTTTGCCGCCGCAGACCACATCAGCGCCTTCAGCTTTGCCTATCTCGATATAATCCTGCACGGATTGCTGCTGCTTCTGCGACACCATCGGGCTGATAAAGCACTCGGGATCCAGGCCAGGAGCCATTTTCAGTTTTTTGGTATAGTCGGCCAGTTCGGCCAGGAACTGATCGTAGATCGAGCTATGGATATAAGCCCGGGAGCCGGCATCACAGACCTGTCCGGAATTAAAGAAAATACCGTTGGCCACTGCTTCCGCTGTCTTGCGGATATCGACATCATCGAATACCAGTACCGGCGATTTACCACCCAGCTCCAGGGTCACGTGCTTCATATCGGCTAACGCTGCCCGACCTACCGTCAAGCCAACCGGCGTAGAACCTGTGAAGGTGATTTTATCGATACCCGGGTGAGTCGACATCGCCTCGCCTACCACGCTGCCCCGGCCTGTCACTATATTCACCACACCATCGGGTATACCGGCTTCCTTTACCAGCTCGGCAAAGCGCAGGGTCGATAAAGAGGTGAGTTCTGCTGGCTTAACCACCACCGTACAACCAACGGCCAGCGCTGCACCCAGCTTCCAGGCCATGGTTTGCAACGGGAAGTTCCATGGAATAATCGATCCGACCACCCCAACAGCTTCTTTGCGGGTATAGGCAAGGTAATTTCCCGGCAGGGACGGATCACAGCTGCGACCGCTGATTTTTGATGCCCAGCCGGCAAAATAACGGAACGTATCGATGGTGCCCTGAATATCCACCTCGCGGGCATCACCCACCGATTTGCCCATATCGATCGACTCAATCTGCGCCAGCTCTTCGGCATTCGCTTCGAGAAGATTGACCAGCTTATGCAGCAGGGCCTCGCGCTCCAGCGGCTTCAGGCGGCTCCATTCACCACTGTCAAATTGTTCACGCGCCGCGGCTACCGCACGATCGACATCAGCAGCAGTGCCCTCAGGAACACGGGTAAGACGGCCACCGGTAGAAGCTTCCAGCACGTCACAGGATGAACCGTCACTACTGTCAAGCCACTGCCCCCCGATAAACATTTTCTGCGGCTTGCGCAGGAATTCCAGAGTCTCGGGCAGCACCCGATACTGTTCAAGATAAGCGTTAACTGTTGGATCCATCATAGGACTGCCCATAGGAGACTCCTTAGTTTCTTGTTGTAATAGATTAAGTTGTAATATATTTAGTTAATGACCAACGCTAAAACGTCCGTCATTGTTGCTGTTCAATTTGAAATATCGAGCACCAGGCGGCCGCTCAACTGGCCATCGGCGACACGCTGAAACGCGCTATTAATCTCTGCAAAAGGTATTTTTTCTGTGACGCTGTTAACGCTGCCGACTTCGGCCAGCGCCAGCAGTTGGCTGAGTTCCTGACGACTACCATCGGCACTGCCCTGTATTGACAGCCCCGCTTCAACCACATCACTGGCATTGAAGCTCATCTCACCCTGAGGCAATGCCACCAGAACAATACGTCCCCGGGGAGAGCAGGCCGCCAGCATCTGCTGCCAGGTTGAGGCTACCGGCGCGAAATTCAGGCAGGCATCGGCACCACCCATCGACTGGATGAAAGCAACCGGGTCATCGTCCGCCCTGATGATGTAATCCGCACCGATCTCCCAGGCCAGAGCCAGCTTCGCATCATCGATATCAACGGCGATAACACGGGCACCCGACAACTTAGCCACCTGGATGGCATATAAACCCAGGCCACCGGCGCCAAATATAACTGCCAGCTGCCCTGCCTCCAGGTTAGCCTTACGCACCGCGCTGTAGGCGGCGACACCGGCACACAGCAAAGGAGCAGCATCGATCGCATCAAGGGATTCAGGAATGGCGGTGGTCCACGCCTCCTGCAGGCAGACATATTCCGCATAGCAACCACTCACATGTACACCGGTCGCCTCTGCACTGCTGCAGTTTGTTTCATGGCCAGTCAGGCATTCTCGGCATTGATGGCAGGTATCGTAAACATAGCCCACACCAACGCGATCACCTTCTTTAAACCTGCCGTCCAGGCTGCCGGTTTTAACTACCCGGCCGATGCCCTCGTGCCCCATAACCTGCGGCAGACCGCCAGGCAATTGATGCTCTCCTTTCCAGAAATGCACATCGGAGTGACACACACCACAGACATCCAGCTTAACCAGCACCTCGCCCGGCTTTGGTTCCGGAACAGGCACCTCCTGAATTTCCAGCGGCTGACCATACTCAACCAGCACCGCGGCTTTCATCATCGCTTTAGTTTCGGCATTCATTGATGTGCACCTCCACTTTCATATTTTTATCGCGCTCTTGAAAAGCGTTATTCATTCAATATAAAGGAGGCACATACATTGATATATACAAAACAAACAACGTTAACTTTGTCAGCATCAATGTATTAAAATACTAATATTTACACTCTTCCAACAGAAAGAAACTCCGTATATTGCGAATACAATGCAGTACTTTGCGGTCACGACTGCAATGTCAGATCATAGTGTGTGGGGATGAATAGAAGATATGAAAGAGGGGCGAATAAACAAAATGCGGAGATAGCCGACCGAGGAGTTATTCAGTATGGATCGGTGCGACTCGCACCATGAATGGTGCGGTTCGCAAGCTCACCGGCACCCTACATATTTAATAACCCCCGTAGGGTGCTGGTGAAGAATGAACCGCACCAAGATTTACCGACAATTAGGGCTACGCCCCCCCATTACACATGTGTTCTTCAATACACCTTAAGAACGCTTGTGCTACACGGCTGGGCTCAGCCTTGCGGGAGCAGACATAGAACTGCTCGTCGTACGAGAGCTGTTCTTTCAGTAGTGGCCGCATTTTATCCGCTGTTACCCAATTACTCGCGTAGTGTGTCGGCAGGTAACCGATAAACCGACCGGAAAGAATCATCAGGGCAATACTTTCCATATGCGAAGCCATACCCTTGGGCTGTAATTCCAGCTCGAGTGGCGGTGTCCAATCCAGCATGTAAGCACGGGCGGAGTATGCGATATTGGATAGATCATCAACCGATATCCCTGACGCGGGACGATCGAATAATGGATGATCCTGGCCACAATACAGGGTTTGCTGCTCCTTGAACGCCGACCGATACTTAATCGAGCTGTGCTGGCGAGAAACCGGGGTCAAAATAGCATGATAGTGCTCTTCGATTAATCCCTGGATTAACTCCTGGGGCGAAGACACATCGATGTGAAGTTCGACGTCTGGTGCCACATCGGCAAACGCTCTTAGCGCCTTATCCAGATCTATTTCCGGGTTGGTAACCAGAGCATCAACAATGCCAAAGTGCATCTCACCGACCAATTGCCCCAAAGCACTCCCGACCAGACCGCGAAAACTTTCAACAGCCCGAAACAGACTCAGCGAGGCCTCGTAAACCATGCGGCCCTCTTCGGTTAGATAGAACCCCTTGCGCCCACGTTCGCATAAACGCACGTTCAGGCGGCCTTCCAACTGCGCAATCTGGATACTGATGGTCGACTGGGTAAGTCCCAATTTATCTTGTGCTGCGGCGAACCCCTTGCTTTGCACTACGGCATGGAAAACACGTAACAGTCGAATGTCAAAGTCTGTCAGATTAGGAAGCCTGCTATGCTGAGTCGCCATATTCATTCGATCCTGTAAATACAACCAGTTAAACATAACCATATATCAATGTTTTTTGTTTTTCTATAAAGATCTTTAGTACTGTTACATTTAGAAACTTCTTTATAAGCTGTAGGAGCAGGTTTTATTTCTATAATTACACACAGGTAAATCCGTGAGGCCACTTAGAGATAGAGATCACATTTAGATGTTTAAACGATGGGCATCCTGTTTTTTTATCCTACTGCTACTGGCCAGCCCCGTTTCTAATCTGATGGCGGCAAGCAGCCTCACTGTTAAAATTGACGGCGTGAGTAGCGATCAGGAAAAAAATATACGCGGCCTGCTTCGCATCCAGCAACTGGAAGGCAAGGAAATTGAAAACCGTAGCCGCCTGCGTTTTCTACACAGTAAAGCGGACAAAGAGATACGTAGAGCGTTACAACCCTTTGGTTTATACCGCCCGGACATCACGTCCCTCCTGTCGGAAAAAGAGCAGCAATGGACAGCCCATTACCAGATAAGCCCCGGCCCTGTACTGCTAATTGGAAACCTTGATATCCAGCTGCTGGGCGAGGCATTGCAGGATGATAAATTCAACCAGTTAATGACCAAGCCATCCTTACGCAGTGGTAACCCGCTGTTACACAGTGACTACGAGTCATTCAAGCGCCAGTTTCGTTCGCTGGCAACGGAGAGAGGCTATTTTCAGGCAGAATTTACCCAGCATAGAGTTGAAGTCGATCTGGACAGCTACCAGGCAAGCATCACACTTCATTTCAACAGCGGTCCCCGCTTTCACGTTGGCGAGTTGAGAATTACACCCGGTCCACTGTCCAGCGATTTCATTATGCGTTATGTACCTTTTAAACCGGGTGATCCTATCAACAGCAACGCTCTTATCAACTTGCAAACGGCGTTGATAGACAGCGATTATTTTCAACGGGTGGAGATTCGTCCCCTTTGGGATCAAACAGAAGGCACCGAAGTGCCAATCCTGATCGAACTAGAAGCCAATAAACGTACTAAGTATAGGGCCGGTCTTGGTTATGGGACCGATACCGGCGCGAGAACCAAATTAGGTGTCACGCGTCGCTGGGTAAATAACCGGGGACATCAGTTCAAATCCCAACTGCTTGCATCTGAAATTCTATCAAGTCTCACTGCTGAATATTCTATTCCCGGAGAGAAGCCTCAACAGGATCGATACGCAGTAAATCTCAGTTTGAGTGACGAAAACTCCGACAGTATTGATGCTTTTACAAGCTCCTTGGGAGTCTCCTGGCAACAGCAGAGAGGGCAATGGCAACAGATATTGGCACTCAACTATGAACTAGAAGAATTCACCTTCTCTGTAGACACACAAAATACCGAATTTCTGATTCCCCGCATTAATTTTAATACCGTATCCACCAACGACCGCTTAAATGTACGTAGTGGTTACCGCCTCTCCGTCGAACTCCTGGGTGCAAGTGATGTACTGCTTTCGGATGCCGACTTTCTGCAGGCCCGGTTTAACGGCAAGGTCATCCATAGCTTAACCCCCAAGCTCCGCGTACTGGGCAGGGTCGAAACTGGCTTGACGCATATAGATGACTTCAACACGCTACCAGCCACACTGCGTTTTTTTGCCGGGGGGGATAACAGTGTGCGCGGCTACGCTTACCAAAGCCTGGGGCCCAAAGACCCGTTTGGCACGGTGATCGGTGGTCCACACCTGCTCGTTGGCAGTGTCGAACTTGATTACCGGATCATGGGTAACTGGGGGATCGCCGCCTTTATAGACAGCGGTAATGCCTTTGAAGGTACTGATATTAATTTGCGCACCGGCGTAGGTGTCGGGCTGCGCTGGTTCTCGCCTATTGGTCCCGTCCGCATCGATATTGCAGCCCCGCAAGATGATGACGAAAGTGGTGTTCGCCTGCATTTCAGCCTGGGTCCAGACCTGTGAATAAGCGCCTGATTCTAAAGCGGCTGCTGCAGGGGCTGCTCTTCAGCATCCTGCTGTTTTTCATTCTGGTTGTGGCAACCACCGCCTACTTCTCTACAACCACTAAAGGCCTGCAACAGCTGATAACCCTGAGCCAGCGCTGGCTACCCGGCGAGCTGCAGGTACAGCAGGTAGAGGGAACCCTGCTCGACTCTTTGCATTTAAAAGGGGTTAGCTTTCGCCATCCTGATTTCAGCCTATCACTGCAACGCCTCTATCTGGATTGGCAACCCGACGCACTGTTTTCAGGAACCTTTTACATACGCTCACTGGAGCTGGATCAGCCCATAGTTAAACTTACCACGCCCGCAAAGGCTCCCCCCCCATCGAAAGATGCGGTGTTTCCCATCACCATACCGGATGCTACATTACCGCTGCAGCTAAGGATCGATACGCTACAACTACAAGAATTAGCGTTTCATCCTGCAGCAACGGAAAATGGTCCTGCCGCTCCACTATTGATATCGAGCGCGCAACTTAAGCTACATACTGAACAACAGACAGTGATCCTTGACCTGTTAGAGGTTTCAGCACCGCAAGGAAACGCTCATCTTTATGGCCAGCTGACCCCAAGCGGTCAGTTTCCCTTAAAATTAACCACCCTGTGGGAAGTAAGCCTGCCTGATTATCCTGCTCTACAGGGCCAGGGCACGCTGCAAGGCAACTTGAATGAGCTAAACATCGAACAACAGCTCTCCGGCTTGCTCAACGCACGGGTATCCGCTTCTTTGCAACACTTACTCGACAGCCCACAGGGCACTTTACGTATCGACGATACTCAGATTGATCTGGGCCTTGCATCCCCGCAGCTTAGTGGACAGAGCTTAACTGGCAACCTGAATGCGTCAGGCAACCTGCAAGGTATCAAGCTGGATGGTAACTGGCAGGCAAACTTACCGGAGATCGGCGACAGCGACCTGCAAATGCGATTGCAGTTGTCTGACAACAGGCTTCACATAGAACAGTTACAGATCAAGCAGACGAGTACTGAAGCCGAAATACAACTCAGTGGAGAGGTCACCGAATTTCGGGAAGTACCGCAGTTCGACCTCAAGGGAAACTGGAACAATCTTCGCTACCCGTTTCAAGAGGCTGCCGATTACAGCAGCCCCGAAGGGCAGTTTCAACTTACAGGAAACCTGCAGCAGTACCAACTGGAGCTAACCACATCTGTAACTGGAGCAACGCTTCCGGCTGGCCACTGGGCACTGACTGGCAGCGGCAGTGATCAGGGTTTCAAGCAGTTCAGGCTAAGCGCTAATACGCTTGAAGGAGATCTACTGGCAGAAGGCCAGATTAACTGGCTGCCTGCATTGGACTGGCAGATAGTCCTAAGTGGTCAACAACTCAACCCGGGACAGCACTGGCAGGACTGGCCAGGCAAACTCGATTTCCACGCCACCAGCAGTGGTACAAAAGAAAGTCAGCAACCTGTTCAGGCCAAAATAGAGCTAGACAGCCTCACGGGCACCTTGCGTGAATACCCCCTTGAGGGGCAGGCTCAAGTTGAACTCACCGGTACGGAACTCGATGTCAATACACTACGACTGATGGCGGCGGGAGCCAAGCTGGACGCAGACGGCACCCTGGGTGAACAACTGGATCTGAACTGGTCGCTGGATGCGCCTAATCTGGATCAGTTGCTCCCCAATGCGCAGGGCGGACTGACCGGATCAGGCACCCTGCGTGGCCCTGCCGATCAGGTACACCTGATCGCAAAGCTTAAGGGCAATAAGCTGCAATTCGATGATCATCGGATTGCTACTCTGGATACGGATCTGGATGTTGATCTCAGCGGCCAGAAAAATTCGACTATCAGCCTCAACGCCAGTCAGCTCAATTTTGCCGGTAATAGTTGGCAGCAGCTGACAATCAATGGCCAGGGAACCCCCACCCAGCACCAGTTAAAACTGACCATGGATGAAGGCTTAGCAGACCTGATATTGAGGTTAAATGGCAGTTGGAACAATGCAAAATGGCTTGGCACCTTGAGCCGTATAGATCTGCAACAGGATCAGCTGGGTTCCTGGCAGCTGCAACAGCCCGTCCCCCTCAAGGCCAGCGCCACCGCTGCAAGCCTGAAAGCACTCTGCCTGGAGAGGCTGCCGCATAATAGTGGCGAACTCTGTATGAGTGGTTCCTGGTCTGACACAGAGGGTATTATCGGAGAACTTGATACTCGGCAGCTATCGCTTGAACTCATTGAGCTCTGGATACCCCCCGGTATTCAGGTGAAAGGCCAACTGCAAGCTAGAGCTACCTTTCAGCAGCCGTTGAATGAACGTCCAAAATTCCAGGCCTCTGCGAGTCTCCAGGGTACCGAACTGCTACTGGAAGAGGAGGATATCAATGTTATCGCAGGAGAGATCAAACTCAACCTGAATGGACAACAGGATCGCCTCATTGCTGATTTCCAATTACCCCTTCAGCAGCCGGCAGGGGAAGTGCGAGCCCGGTTGAGCGTTGACGATCT
This sequence comes from Amphritea sp., assembly GCA_036960915.1. Classification (GTDB taxonomy): domain Bacteria; phylum Pseudomonadota; class Gammaproteobacteria; order Pseudomonadales; family Balneatricaceae; genus Amphritea. The sequence continues at coordinate 32,949 of JBALVQ010000006.1, read as the reverse complement.
GGTTAACGCCAGGAGTCTGGACGGCACGCTGAATATGGAGCTGAGTGAACTGAAGTTTATCTCCCTGTTCACTCCCCAGCTACAGGCGATTACTGGCAGAGTTGAGTCTGCCATGACATTCAGCGGTAGTGTCGATAAACCTCGGATACTGGGTCATCTACGCTTAGTTAATGGCAGTGCAGAGCTACCGGCACTGGGTATCAAACTCGATGCTATCAACCTGGCTCTTACCGACCAACCTGGTGACGATGCCCTGCGGCTTGAGGGATCGCTGCAATCCGGCGAAGGCAGTCTCAAGCTTAACGGAGAATTCGATCCCCTGACGAAGACCGGCCAGTTTATGCTTGACGGTGAGCGCTTTCAGGCAGCGGACACCCAGGAGATTCAAGCATGGATATCGCCTGCTATTAAGGTCAACATCGCCCCTGAACTGATCACACTGCGGGGTGAGATCATCATACCCGAGGCACATATTACACCGCCAAAAGTCGATACGGTTACCCCTATTTCACCCGATGTGGTAATACTCGACCCAAGCAGTTCAGACACAACAACCACAACCGTCAACCGACAAGTCATGGATGCCAGCCTGCGCTTCACACTGGGAGATAAGGTTGAAGTGGATGCACTAGGCTTCAAGGGGCTGCTACAGGGGAGTGTTCTGGTCGAAGACGATGAGCGGCGTGCTACACGGGCAACCGGCAGCATTCAGGTGGCGTCAGGCCAGTACCAGCTGTATGGACAGAATCTGGATATCGACCGGGGCAGCCTGCTCTTTAGTGGCGGGCCGGTGGATAATCCCGGGTTGGATCTGCAGGTTTCCCGTAGCGGCGAAGAGATTACCGCCGGTGCCAGGGTTAGGGGGACGCTGAAAGAGCCTAGTATTACGCTCTTTTCAGACCCGGCAATGCCTGAAAGTAGTCTGCTCACCTATCTGTTGTTTGGTCGTGCACCGGGTTCTGACAGTAATACTTCTTCTGAACAGGAACTGCTGTTCAAAGCAGTCTCGGCCCTTACGATGAAAGGAGGCAACGCCATTGCCGAAGAAGTTTCAGATAGTCTCAATGTCGATGATCTGGGAATCGAAGGCGATAGCTCTTCTGCTGACGAGACTTCCCTGTATATTGGCAAATACCTGTCTCCACGCCTGTATGTGAAGTACGGCGTCGGCCTGCTGGAGCCGACTAATACTTTTTTTGTTCGCTACCAACTCAGTAAGCGCTGGAGCCTGGAGACACAATCCAGCACTAACAGCAGCGGCGGCGATATTATTTATACGCTTGAGCGATGATTTTGAATAAAGCTTGGTGCGGTTCGCAGGCTCTATCCAAAGCGCTTCGCGTGGCCCACGAAGTGCTTTGGCCATTGGGTAGAGGCATGAAACGCACCGGTCAATATTGAATTACACAGCAAAAATAAGTTTGGAGACTTACTAATTTAGGGACACCCACAATTGAGCAGTTCGACAATTTCATCCCGATCGGATAACGCCAGTATTAAAGCCAAATCCGCTGACTGCAACTGCTCGACAATACGCTTTGCCCCTTCATAGGGACTATCTGCAAAAAGGATGTTTGCTTCAGGTATCCCCCTGGCGATCGCGGCATCGGCTATCAGCCTGGGGACTTCACCGGGCTCACGCCCCCTCAGGTAAACTTCCAGATCAGCCACAACCAATACATCCGGCTGCATAGCCAACGCAGATTCCGTCGATTCCTTAATTTCCCGGTCACTGCGGTCACCCGCCATACTGAGCATCAGAAACTTTCGCTGCGCCGGCATGTTAGCAACCGTAGCCGCCATCGCATCCATGCTGTGGACATTATGGGCGAAATCCATAATGACCTTGGCGCCGTTCACCTCGAATTGATTACCACGACCTGGATTATCATCGACGCTGCTGGAAAAGCACTGCAACGCCGCCGTGATTGCTGCGTTGTCCAGCCCCAGGCTTTTCGCTAAACCGATGGCTCCCAATGCATTTTGTATATTATGGCGAGCCGCACCATTTAATGTCATGGGAACATCGTTAACGGCAACGATCTCTGATTCTTCTTTACTGTCTGCATAAACCATCTGTCCGTTGCGCAGGAAGCACACCGCCCCCCCGCTGGATCTATGCGCCAACAGCACAGGATTTTCTTCATCGAGAGAGAACCAGCATTTTTTAACGGCAAGTTCCGGCGCCAGCGCGACGAGCTGATCATCATCTGCATTTAATACCAGATTCCCAGCTCCCAGCGCTTTAGCAACGACCGCCTTGGCCCTGGCCAATCCTTCAATTGTGTTAATACCGTACTGACCTAAATGGTCTGCGGCGATATTGGTAATTAATGCCGCATCAACCTGATCGACAGGTACCCCCCGGCGTAAGATACCACCACGGGCGACTTCGAGAATCGCGGTCTCGGTATCGGGATGCCGCAGCAGCATCCGCGCACCTCCGGGACCGGAATAATCACCATAATCGATGATATTATCCCCTACCCGAATAAAGTCAGTTGAGGTCACACCACAACACCTGCCGGACTGCTGCACCATCTGGGACAGGATGCGAACACTGGTGGACTTGCCGTTGGTCCCGGTGACAAACGCCAGCGGCACGGATTTGAATTGTTGCCAGTCCAGACTATCGGGCTCAGGCAATGCCGATACCGGCCATACTTGCGCACTGGCGCCATAACCGAGTGAAAACTCATCATCGTCACTGAGCCAGGGAACATTGTTTTGTTGCGCCTGACTGATCAAATCGAGCAAAGCGGGGTTTACTTCTTCGCTTATGCTCTGCCGGAGGCGAATGATCGCCTGGGATAAATCTTCTTCGCGTGGGCTTGCCGTTAATTCCGCACAGGCAAATTCCCACGCTGTCTCATTGATTTCACAGGCCGCATACAGGGCATCCATGGGAGCGCTTAACGCCACACTGATACCATCCTCGAAGATTCTGTGACAGATTTCCTCTGTTTGCCAATCCAGTTCGTCCAGCAAACGTCTGGCAAAAACTGACCACTGGTCCACAACCTGCTGTTTACTGATGCCACAGACAAACGCGTCGAGAATTGCTCCGGGTTTATCCCAGAGCAAACTCTTACCGGTCAGGCGCCTGGCGTCATCCAATGATAATTTGATATCTGCTTTAGTCATCATTTAATCACTGTCTTCGTCATGTTCAGAAATAACACGAACACCGCGTTCATCCTTAACAATCTTCATACCAGATTCAAGCACAAAGGGGTCAGGACCGTTGGCATCTAACATGGATACAACCGTCTGCAGCGGCTTCTCTTTTGCTTGCGGTTGCACTCCGGATTTGCCATCAAAGTGGATGATCTGTTTCCAGCAACGGGTAATGGCGTCGCCGAAAATCATCACCAGATCATTCTGCTCAGCCATGCCAAGCGCCTTATCAATGGCTTCGATCTCATCCGGCACAATGAAGATATTCTCTTCACTGATCCCCTGCTCCTTTAGCACGGAGGCAACACGCTTAGGTACCTCGTCATGACCACGGCCACGGCGATTATCATCGGCTTTGCAGATATAGACATCGAAATGACCGGCAGCAGCCTTGGCAATGTTATCCAGATCTTCATCCCGGCGGTCACCGGGACCTGCAATAACAACAATTCGTTTGCCTTCCACGTCCAGCTTACTGGCCAGCTCGCTCATGTTACGAACCCCGTCAGGGTTATGGGCGTAATCCAGTATGACCCGGAACGGATGTTCATCGAAAACATTCATCCGGCCCGGCGCCTGGAAGAAGGTTGTGTTAAAGGTTCTCAAGCCGTGTTGGATATCATCGATAGACTTGCCCAGGCTGTATGCCAGCGCGGCAGCGAACATGGCATTCTGCACATTGTGCATTGCTTTGCCTTCCAGCGTCGCAGGGATTAAGTGGGTCCACAACAGGGGAATATGGGCACCATTGTCAAAAATAGTGATCATTTCACCGTTGATCCCCTTCTCAAGCACCACCGCCCGACCACCGGCCCGGATATGCTCCCTGACAAGGCCGTGACCTGAGTTCATGGTGACATAGCACAGATGCTTGGCCTGGGTGTAATCCGCCATTTTGAGGCACTGCGGATCATCGGCATTTAACACGGCAGTATCTTTAGCCACTTCCACCACAATGCGCTTGATCTCGGCAAGCTGATCCAGGGTATCGATCCCCCTCATACCCAGATGGTCGGGTTGAACATTCAGGCAGGCCGAAACATCCGTGTGGCGATACCCCAGACCGGAACGCGCAATACCACCCCGCGCCGTCTCAAGCACCGCAATATCAACAGATGGATCCCTTAACACAATCTGGGATGACACTGGACCGGTCATATCGCCTTTAACCGAAAGATGACCATCAACATAGACGCCTTCTGTTGATGTCATCCCTACCACATGCCCTGCTGTTTTGAGGATATGCGACAACATGCGCGAGGTCGTGGTCTTGCCATTGGTACCGGTAATCCCGGCAATCGGAATTTGTGTCTGCGATGCAGGCGGAAACAGCATGTCCATAACTTTGCCGGCGACATCCCGTGGCTTCCCTTCACTGGGAGCAACGTGCATTCTGAAGCCCGGTGCAGCATTAATCTCAACAATACCCCCACCGATGTCCTTATAGGACTGTGTTATGTCCGCCGTCAGGAAGTCCACACCGCCAACGTCCAGGCCAACAGCCTTCACTGCTCGCTCAGCCATGGATTTATTATCGGGGTGCACCACATCGGTCATATCGATCGCCGTGCCGCCGGTGGACAGATTGGCTGTCGAGCGCAGATAGAATATCTCGCCAGCGGGCAGTATCGTACTTTGGCTATAGCCGGCCTCTTCCATTAGCCGTGACGCCTGGGTATCCAATTCCAGCTGAGTGAGTACTTTTTCGTGGCCCACCCCGCGGCGAGGATCCTCATTAACAATATCAATCAATTCCGCGATGCTGTGCTCTGCATCGCCGACTACATGGCCCGGTACGCGCTTGGCGACCGCCACCAGTTCACCATTGACCACCAGCATGCGGTGATCCAGGCCCGTAAGAAACGACTCCACCAGAACTGCGCGACTGGTACCCTGCTCACGGGCATGGGCGAAAGCTGTGGTGATCTCATCTTCGCGGGTCAGGTTGATTGACACGCCGCGACCATGGTTAGCATTCAAGGGCTTAAGCACCACCGGATAGCCAATTCGGCTAGCCGCGCTGATCGCCTGGCGTTCAGAGTACACCATGCGTTGCTGCGGTACAGGCAAGCCGAGATCATTGAGCAAGTTGTGGGTATCTTCCTTGTCACAGGAGATTTCCACTGCAATGTGTTTTGTTTCGCTGGTAATCGTGGCTTGAATACGTTGCTGATACTTACCGTGGCCAAGCTGCACCAGGCTATATTGGTTTAACCGTAGCCAGGGAATATCGCGTTCTTCGGCAGCATTGACCAAAGACTGGGTACTGGGACCAAATTCCTTGCGCTGAGCGAAGTGGATAAACTCGGATAACTCTTCAGAAAAATCGAAATCGTCGGACAGCCGGGTATCCAGCTGCGCCTGAACCTCTTGAGGCATCAAAGACACAAGTAGCTTGCGCGCCAGCTTTGCCGCTTCCAATCCGACATCACGCTGCTTGTACTCATAGACCATGTTGTACTGGCCTTCTTCGCCGGCTCCCCGGGTCTTGCCAAAGGTCACTTCGGTGCCGGCCATACATTGAAGCTCAAGAACCGCGTGTTCCCAGATATGACCTATCCAGGTGCCTTCATCTTCTTTTAATCGCCGGATAAACCCGCCAGGTTCACCGTAAGAACAACCATGCTCGTGCAGCCCCGGCAGCGCCGAAATAAGGCCCTCAATAAAAGCATCCCCCAGCTTAACCGATGGATACTGTTCCAATATACCTAGATCAACGACATGACGAATTACAGGAAAGTGTGCGTAAAGATTTGGACCGACATAAACATTTGAGGAAATAATTTTCATGGTTACTACCTAGTACTCAGATACGGATTAATTATTAATATATCGAGTAGGTGTTCGTCCCCTCTTGTCCAGCAGGGACATATTCACGGCCCGGATAGCTTGCCGCAAGTTTCACAGACAAATTTCTCAGATTTAGCCAAATTCAACCAAACATAAAAATTTCGTCGAAAAAAACCCACTTCACCGGGTAAATCAGAACACCCAATCAAAGACTAGAAAATAGTTACTACTATGCTCCTTGCTTAAACATCTCTTTCTTAAAGTGACCCTTGCAAAAAAATGCCTAAAAATTTAGAAGACCCTTCGTTAAATAACATAAAAACAAACGTTAGCTCCGGCACAGGTTATTCCGTACCGGACAGTCGACAAACTGCTACTTGGGCGTGGCTACCCGAGTAGACAAGCAATATTTCGCTCCACTACTTAACATGTGCAGTTTCATCCCGATCAGAGTAATAGCATCGCCGGTATACGCTTCAGCCATTGAACTGTATTTCAGGTCTGACGGGTCTACCACGGTAAGACTGCCGCTACCGACAACTTCCAGCATATCGTCCGGGCCGATAAATGCCGCAGTGTCTTCGCAAATCCCAATACCGGAAGCAAATGGATTGTAGGAGACCGCCGATAGCAAACGCCCCAGGCGATTACGCTGACTGAAATGCTGATCGAGCATCACTTTATTGATTAACCCTAGGCCCGGCGCTAATGTGACCCCCTGCTCGTTAGGCAGTGCACCAGTCGGGCCACCTGCAATCATATGTTCAGGCATGATCGCAGCCCCGGCAGATGTGCCTGCAACATGGATGCCGGAGGCGTTTAATTTCCTGATGCATTGGGCAACGGGCGTTCCCCCTAAAATAGTAGACAGCCGCAACTGATTACCACCGGTCATAAAAATACCTGTGACATTCTCCATCTCTTGCAGATAATCATCGCGCTGGGCATCTTCCCTGGAATTAATCGGTAAAGAAACCGCTTTTTTAACCCCGAGCTCGGTGAAGACCTTCTCATAATTCGGGCCAGTTTCTGCTAATTTTGACGCCGTGGGAATAATAACTATCTGAGCATCTTTGCCGCCACAAATTTCAACAAATCGCTGCAAGATAACCGGATCTTCAATGCGCTCTTCCGCCCCCCCGATGGGAATAACGAATCCCCGTTCAACACCTTCAGCAACTTTTGCTGGACACATAACAACCTCTATTCAAACGTTCCTATTATTACTGACTTACCCTTACGCTTGTGCCAAATTCCCTTAGCCATTACGTCAGTAATTTCATGTTTTTCATTCAATACCAGCAGATCTGCATCATAACCGGTTACAATTTTTCCTTTCACTTTCAGGCGCAACAGTTTGGCAATATTACTGGTAAACATTGGCAACACTGTTTCCAGCGCAAGGCCAGCTTTCAGTGTTGCCTGCAGGGTTTCCAGCAGGGTTTTGGCACGCCCAAAATCCATGTGCTGCAGCTCACCCAGCGAGTCGAAACAGGGCAGGCAACCACCACCGTCAGAACTCACCGTTATCCGCTCCAGAGGCAAATTCCGACTAACAGCAATTTCGATTGCTGCCGCTGCCTCCAAGCCTGGTTCAGCAGTTCCTTCAGGAAAGGCGGTAATATCAACATAGGCTCCGGTATTTAACAACCGGCAGCTGTCCTCAAACAGCTCTTTATTGCGATTAACATGTGTAGGGTTAAATACCCTGGCGGGTATTTCAGTATCGACAATTGCACGTTCGATCAATTCCAGACGACGTTCGCCATCGCCCAGATGGAAATGGATAATACCGGCTTTGCCTGTGATCAAGCCTGCTACGTGGGTTTCGCTGGCGAGCCGGATAACCTCCTCGAAGGTTGGCTGACTCGAGCGATGATCGCTGATTGCGAACTCACCGATACCGATAACAGGTTCAAGGTAGACAATATCTGATTTGGCACTCCCGGTCAGCGTGGTCAATGGATAATGGTAACCACCCGTCCAGCAATATGCCGACATGCCCTCTTCTCTGAGGCCATAAACCCGCGCCAGCAGGTTACCGGTACTGCGGGTTGTATCATCTGTCCCCAGCAATCCGACAACGGTTGTCACCCCAACGCCGGTAAATTCTGAAATCGGCACCGGTGGTACCTGTGTGGAGAATCCGGCTTCACCGCCACCGCCGGTAATATGCGCGTGACTATCGATAAAACCCGGCAATAAGGAAGCGCCGGAAAAATCAATAACATCGATATTCCAGCTATTGGGAAGTCCATCCTGATCGCCATTGCCAGCATCAATAATTGCCGCGATCTTGCCACCCGCGACCAGTACATCCTTTATGCCCTGATATTCGGGGCTATAAAGATTTACGTTTTTCAGCAATGAGATCATTGCACCGGGCATTATGTCGCTCAATCGTATTCCCTGTTTTTTAAAACTTGAACTTAAAACCGTCAGCATGGAAAAGGAATTAAGCATAACCCGTTCATTTTGAGGAAATCAACCTGGGGGAGGAGGTCTGTCGTAAATGGTTACGGTATTAAAAACCTGGCCGTTTTGCGGGCACTCTTTTTTACGGGACTCTTTTTTACGGGCACTCATCGGGAGCCTCTGAACGAGCCCCTTGCGCCACTAGCCTTCAGAGAGATTGAGTATTAAGACTACGTATCCAGAGGGCATGCTAAGGAACCTACGAACAAGTCCCATGCGCCTTAGCATGCCCCGCTCCACCGGGTACTGGCTTTCAGAGAGATTGGAGGTCAAGACAACGGTTACAGGCATACTGGTTGTATGTCGAAAATCGTTAACGCAGAGATCCGGTCTCTCTGAAATCCCCTAAGGGCGGGCTCTATAACGGCCATCTGCTTTGTCAGCCAGTTTGAAAAGGTCTAGACATTTCACTGCACTGTCTTTCGCGCATTAGCATGCCCTCTGGGTACTGGCCGTTCTATAGCCCGCAGAGAAAACATTAGACTTATTCGCAGGTTCCCCAATTAAAGACCTGCTGGTTGTACGTCGACAATCGTAACGCCAGGAACTGATCTCTCAGAATGCAAGCAGGATGGTTGAATCCATTTAATGTGTAGTGATTCAACCATCCAGACACCAACTCCTAAACTTTAAAACGCCCCAGGGTCTGCTTTAACTCCCCAACGGTTTGATCCAGTTCCAACACTAGATTGCTATTACTGCTAACCGCCTCCGAAGTAACTTTGGTTTCATGATTAACATCAGTAAGCGAATGATTAATACTCTCGGATACCTGCGATTGTTGTTCTGCCATCGCGGCGATATCGTTGGTTAGATCAAACAAACTTTGTATAGACGTTGTCATCCCCTGAATCTGTTGATCAGAGCGATTAATAGACGCAATACCCTGTTGTGCCTGATCGCAGGCCCGGGAAATAACATTGACCGCATTACTTACACCGGACTGCAGCTCGGCGATCTGATTATGAATGCTTTCGGTAGAATGTTGGGTTTTACTCGCCAGGCTTCTTACTTCATCGGCAACCACCGCAAAACCTCTGCCAGAATCGCCCGCTCTGGCCGCCTCAATAGCGGCATTCAGTGCCAGCAGGTTGGTCTGTTCAGCCACCCCATTGATGATATCCAGCACTGACTCAATCTGAGCACTCAGGGATGAGACATTATCAACTGTTTGTGCCGCATCCTTTACCTCTTGCTCCATATTAGTAATCGCAAGGCGTACATCGGTAGAAATATTGCTGGCATCATTGGCAGCGCCCCGAATAGCATCGACATTCATCAGGTTACCCTGAATTCTCTCTGCTACCTGCTGGATGGTATCAACCATTTCAGACATGGCAACAGCGACCTGCTCCATTTTTTCCTCTTGCCGCCCCATGGCACCATCGGCAGAAAGCGATCCCTGATTAAGGTCTCTAAGGTGTGATGTTACCTGTTCTGCAGCCTGATTTGTCTGAATCACCAAATCACGCGTCTTGGTAATAAACTGGTTTACCGCCGCCGCCATATCACCAATTTCATTGTTACAACGAATATCGATCTGCCGGGTAAGATCACCTTCACCCTCGGCAAGCTCTTTCAAGCCATCGATAAGCAGATTAATTTTACTCACCACACGACTCGAGAACACCAGCGTCAGCAACACTATAATCAAGGCGCCCAGCGCAACCAGAACAATGCTCAAATCCGAAATCAATTGATCTGAAGAGTCGTCAATCGCTATACGGGTGGCCTTACTGGTGTTTTCGCTGATCTGATTGGTTGCTGCGATTGCGCCTGTCACGGCCTGACTGGCAACCTGAGCCTCAACAGTAACAGCGTCCCGAACATTCTCCTTGCTATTCGCTATCAGCTGATTAAAACGCTGACTCAAGGCTTCAGAGGCTTCTCTGGCCTTAACATTACTAACCCCTAGAATAAAACGGCCGATGACAGCTCCACGTGGATTTATATCCACCTCCACCACGTATACCGACGGGTCTTTACGCGCCGCACTCAATACCTTGTCAAAGGTGCGTCGCCCCTCCCCGGCAGCAATCAACTGCTTGATTACCGGTTTACGCTTATCCAGGTGACGGGTAAGAGGCTTGCCATCTATATCGTAGTAGCGTGCAAACAACACCATCTCATTACGGTGAAGATCACTGACCAGGCGTGTCAGGGTAGGTGAATCACCATCCCAGATGGCATTGGGGGAGGCCAAAGCCATCAGATTAGCCATCGCCTTGGCAGTGTCTTGAACCGATTCAACCAGCAGGCTCTCAACCTGTTTTTTTTCTTCACCTAACTGTTGAGTCAACGTCGTATTCAATGCTTCTTCAGCATTGAGGGAAAGATTATCGATAGCCAGGCCAATCTCGCTTCTGCTGCGATCCAGGCTAACAGCAATTTCTTTGTCACCGGCAACCAAAGTACCGAGAACCTCATCAACCAGGACATCGACGCTGCGTTGCGTCACCAGCAGAGAGATAAGTACCTGCAAGCCGATAACAACTAACACCGTCACCAGAATTGGCAACAGGAGTCTACTTTTGAGCGCACGGAAAAAACTCTTAAACATTAGCAATAAGCCCTAATTATTATATAAGAATGCCGACGAACAATTTCCTTGTGTTCCTTTTGGGGTTAAGCACCAGTCCAAGAGTTTTAAGGCTCCCCCATATCAAGCACCAGTCCTTAAGTCGTAAGACCTAAGTTTATGCCGCGATTATTGCTTATTCGACAGAAAATAAATACCGATTACAGGGTGTAATCCACCATTTTGACAGGCTCGATTAAAGCTGGCTTAGGGAGTGTTTGAATCAGTGTAATGCGTATTAGAAAGCCCCTGGCTAATGGCTGTTTATAGCCAGCAGGGGCTTACGCTGCGGAAAATACGCCGCTCTCTACTAATAGGTTGAAAACAGGCAGTTACCAAAGGTCAATATGTCACTACCATTGAGCATTATTTCCTCACGTTACTCCTACTAAATTCCCTAAAGGCTAGTTGATGGATCGCAAAACCCAGATCCCTTGGCAGAGACAAACGCTCACCGCTGAGCTGCACACCCGGAGCTCCAGATAATTGATCATACGAAAGGTTTTGCAGGGCATACTTATCCATAATCTCCCTTGAAATAGAGTGGGTCGTCTTCAGCTGATAACAATTGCTGTTGCGGCATATAATATTTGGCGAGTGAGGTGTGCTACCACCCACTTTAACCCCGTGCCATGGCTTACCCTGAGTCAGGGTGTAGGTTGAATCAGCCATCGCTATTTGGCTGGCGGATAACAATAAAAGCATAGATACGATTGTTAGTAAGGATTTCATCGTAGAACCTCCTCTTGGCTTTCTTTATAAGAAAGCCCAAGAGGAGGAGAGTTCCACGCTGCTTCATTACAATTGTGGAGGACAACATAAAGCTGCTGAACGCTTGTTTCGACGCAGGCTAGCTAAGGAACCTGCGAACAAGTCCTGTTCGTGCTCTGCAAGACCTGAAGCCTGCAGATGCAAGGCGAAGTTCGCCATTAATGGCCATAGTCCTTAATAAGAACTCCAACGAAATAGATGCGGGCTTCAGGGCATGCCCTACGGGGCTTTCGGGAAAGCCTACACTCTGTGTCAGATCTTATAATAAGGTCTAGACATTACTGCAAAGTTCTTCCTTGATTGTAAACTTTCCCGTAAGCCAGAGTGCCGCCAGGACATATTCGTAGGTTCCCTAAGGAACCTAATTGGCAGGTCGTCAATTTCTAATAAAAATAGAACTACCACCGCCAGTACTATCTTTCATATCCCTGTTGTAATCCTCAAAAGCCAGCCGATGCATCTCATAACCCAGATCCCGGGGCAGAGACAGACGGTCACCGTTTTGCTGCACCCCCGGGGCTGCGGCCAGTTGATCATACGAGAGATTACGCAAACCATATTTATGCATAACCTCCCTCGAGATAGAACGGATCGTCTTAAACGGATAACAAGCGTAGTTGCGGCATATAATATCCGGCGAGCGAGGCGCCTTCCCGCCAATTTTTACCCCGTGCCATTGCTTACCCTGAGTCAGGGTATAGGTTGACTCGGCTATAGCTATTTGGCTGGCGGACAATAGGAAAAACACTAAAGATACGATTGCTGTTAGAGATTTCATCGTAGAGCCTCCTGTGGAGCATATCCATAAGAAAGCCCAAGCGCTGGAGAGTTCCGCTCAAAAGTCCCGGATCAGTTCTCGATAGGTACTCCAATAACTTCTCTAGTAGCAGGTTATTATCTACCTTCATTCACCGTGAAGGCCTTATCTGGTCTTTGAAAAACCAGTTTGTCCCGATGTACTTTTGATCTGTTCACGCTGGGTTGCACTACAATAATATTATCCTGCTTTAAGGATTCAATCTGCGCTTTGCGAGGTAGGCCATGAATCTGTTGGATTTAATCGGCAATACGCCACTAATCGATCTAAGTTTTCTTACGCCAAAGCAGAGTAGCGTCAAACTCTTTGCCAAGGCCGAGTGGATGAATCCCGGTGGTTCTCTGAAAGACAGACCGGTAAAGGCGATGTTGCATGATGCCATTCAACGCGAGGCTTTGACCCCTGATAAAACCATTCTTGATTCCAGTAGCGGTAATGCCGGCATCTCCTATAGCATGATCGGTGCGGCGCTGGGCTACGCGGTCACCATCGTCATCCCCGGCAACGCCAGTGAAGAGCGTAAATTGCGTTTACGTGCCCACGGTGCCCGGCTGATCGAAACAGACCCGCTGGAAGGCTACGATCAGGCGTTGCGCCATGTACGAGAGCTTTATGCCACAGCAACAGATAAATACTTCTTTTGTGATCAATACAGCAATCAGTTTAATGTCTTGTCTCACTATCAGGGTACGGCTGTTGAATTACTGGAGCAGGTGCCTGCTCCTATTACCCACTTTGTTTGTGGTGTCGGTACAGGCGGTTCCCTCACTGGAATCGCCCGGCGTTTACGGGAAGAAAACCCGGCAGTTAAGATCATTGGGGTTCGTCCCGAACCCTGGCCCGGGATTGAAGGTCTTAAACCATTGGGAGCAAAAGAAGACATAGTGCCTGAAATTTTTGAGCCTTCGCTGGTCGACCAATGGCTTGATGTCAGCGCCGATGAAGCCAAACAATGGTGCCTGACCATGGCGCAACACGGTTATTTTGTCGGCCAGTCATCCGGTGCATATCTGGCCGCCTGCCACAAATTGATGTCCGCTCTGCCTGAGGGCGTGGTGACAACGCTGCTTTGTGATCTTGGCGAAAGGTATTTTAGCGCCAGACTATGGCAATCATGAGCATAGAAATCAACGCTGCCATCAGGTCACAAGTGCTTGACCTGGCGAAGACTTATTACTAGCCAGACTATGGCAATCATGAGCATCGAAATCAACACTGCCATAAAGTCTCAATTGGTCGATCAGGCGAACAACTTTTATTAGCGAGGTTATGACCACCATGACCATCGAGATCAACCCAATTATCAGGTCGCAAATGCTTAACCAGGCTGAGCGCTGCTTTCCGCAGGAGAGCTGCGGTTTTATTCTGGGAGTGATTACCGGACCGGACTCTGCGATCGGTACTTATTATTACCCCTGCGAAAATCAAAAGCAGGCTAACAGGCAACGCCGTTTTCTCATCGATCCGGATATCTACCAGTTAGTTGAGGACACTGCCGACGCAAATGGATTGGCTATTGTCAGCATTGTCCACTCCCACCCCAACCACCCCGACCAGCCATCGGAATTTGATAAGCAGCACGCCTGGCCTGGACTCAGTTATATCATTGTGTCTGTTTACGAAGGTCAGGTTCGCGGTTATCGCTCCTGGCGGCTAGCAGATGACCGCACTGAATTCCATCAGGAAACCATTGAACCGGGAGGTGCGAAATCATGAAAGCGCCCATTAAAATACCCTCACCATTAAGACGTTTTACCGCAGGTTTCGCTGAAGTAGAGCTGGAAGCTGATACCGTCGCCGAAGCCCTGAATCAATTGTTCCTGAAATATCCTGAGATTCGCCCGCAAATAATGAATGACCAGGGTCAGTTGCGTAATTTCGTTAACCTGTTTCACAACAAGGTCGATATCCGCCAGCAACAGGGACTGGAGACGCCTTTACAACAGGGCAGTGAACTGCGCATCGTACCGGCAATCGCCGGAGGCAGCGAAGTAGCAACCAGCCTTTCAGCAGCTGAGTTGAGCCGCTACAGCCGCCATCTTATGCTGCCAGAGGTGGGGATTGACGGACAGGAGGCATTAAAGGCTGCCCGGGTGCTGATTGTCGGTGCCGGCGGCCTGGGCTGCCCCCTGGGCCTGTACCTTGCCGCGGCCGGTGTTGGCCAATTGGGTCTTGTCGATGATGATGTTGTTGACGATTCAAACCTGCAGCGGCAAATCCTGTTTACCGTGGGCGATATCGGGGCGGCTAAAGTGAAGTGTGCCCAATCGCACCTGCAGCAGCTAAACCCGCATATAAAGATCAATCGCCATCAGCTGCATCTCAGCGCTCAAAACGCCCTGGAGATCATCGACCAATATGACCTGGTGATAGATGGCACAGACAATTTTCCAACCCGTTACCTGGTTAATGATGCCTGTATTTTGCTCAATAAAACCAATATTTACGGCAGTATTTTTCGCTTCGAGGGTCAGGCCACGGTGTTTAATTACCAACAGGGCCCCTGTTACCGCTGCCTGTATCCAGAGCCCCCTCCTCCGGGACTGGTACCCTCCTGTGCAGAGGGCGGTGTGTTGGGTGTGCTACCGGGAATCATCGCCTCAATTCAGGCCACCGAAGCGATTAAAATCATCACCCGGATAGGCATTCCGCTGTCTGGCCGGTTGCTGCTTTATGATGCCCTAAGGATGGAATTCGATCAGCTGCAGATAGACAAAAACCCCGACTGTCCGCTCTGCGGCGAGCAGCCCAGCATCACGTCGTTGATTGATTATCAGCAATTTTGTGGCCTTACGACCCCAGAACTGGATATCGCCTATGAGGAAATATCCCCGCAGGGGCTCAAACAACGACTGGATGCAGGAGCCCCCTTCACCCTGATCGATGTTCGCGAACCCTTTGAGCGGGCAATCTGTCGCATTCACGGCAGCCAGCATATTCCGATGGCACAAATCGCAGACTGTATGTCTCAGTTTCAGCCTGACCAGCAGCTTGTCTTTTATTGCAAAATGGGAGGACGCTCGGCCAAAGTCTGCCAACAGTTTGTCGAGCTGGGCTTTAAAAATGTAACAAATTTAAAAGGTGGAATATTAGCCTGGGCGGATGAAATAGATAACAGCTTAACCCGTTACTGAGTTAAGCAACCTCTGACAAAGTGGGAATTCAACTCCCAAGTGCGACACTCTCCTATGCAACCTGAAGCAATCCTGAAGCCGTGCTGTCTATGAATGTCTATGAACTGCACTATCCTTTCTATAGGGCCGACTCGAGATGGTGCCCTGAGATGGACGACGTATCCTGGTTTTATGGATGTCCACTGTTAGGAATAGATGTCCACTGTAGGAATGGATGTCCACTGTAGGAATGGATGTCCACTGTTAGGAATGGATGTCCACTGTAGGAATGGATGTCCACTGTAAGGATGGGTGCCCACTGTAGGGATGGATGTCCACTGTTAAGGATGGATGTCTACTGTCAGGGTCGGCAGCCCTATCAACCGCTATTACTGAGGTGAAAATTATGAAAATCGGTATTGTGGTTGCGGACGCTGGACGAGCCCGCATCTTTTCTACCCCACGGCTGGGAAGCGCTCTCGAATCACTTAAAGATCTGACCAACCCCCATGGCACGCAGCAAGAACAGGAGCTTACCTCGGATCGCTCCGGACATACCCGCAGCCCCAGTGGCACCGGCCACACAATGAGCAACAAGGTGAAATTCAAAGATCAGGAAGCCCACCAATTCGCAAAGGGAGTTGTCAGTGAACTGGAGGACAGTTATCAAACAGACCATTTCGATAAGCTCTATCTGGTGGCTGCGCCGCGTTTTCTCGGCCACCTGCGACAGGAACTCAGCCCGGAACTGCAAAAGCTCATTAGCGGCGAGCTGGCCAAGGATTTCAGCCTGATGAGCGAGCAAGAAATTCAGAAGCATCTGCATGAACTTGGCCGATTGCACTAAACTGATCAGGATGAGGCATAAGACAGGGAGGAATACCTTCGATGGCCAAACAATCTTCAGGGCTCGAAGTGCTGCGCAATATCGGCATCATTGCCCATATTGATGCCGGTAAGACCACAACCACCGAGCGAGTACTTTACTATACCGGGCGCACCCACCGGCCCGGCTCGGTGGATGACGGTACCACGGTAACCGACTGGATGGAGCAGGAGAAGGAGCGCGGCATCACTATCGTCTCCGCGGTCATCACCGCCAGCTGGCGAGAACATCAAATCAACCTGATCGACACCCCGGGTCATATCGACTTCACGGCAGAGGTACAGCGGGCTCTACGGGTTCTTGACGGCGGGATTGTTGTCTTCGATGCGGTCCATGGCGTAGAGCCTCAGAGTGAAACTGTGTGGCGGCAGGCCGATCGCTACCAGGTACCGCGGATCTGCTTCGTCAACAAGATGGACCGGATGGGGGCAAATTTCGATTTCGCCATAGAGACGATTGAGAAACGCCTCGGGGCTCGTGTCGTCATCCTGCAGATTCCCATCGGGGCGGAGGCTGAATTCGAAGGGGTGATCGACCTGCTGCGCATGCAGGCGATACGCTGGCAGGACCAACTGGGGGCCAATCCCGAAACAGGGGAGATCCCGCCGCTATTGAGAGAGCAAGCCGAGCAGGCGCGCGCCCTGTTACTGGAACGAATAGTAGAGACCGATGACAGTTTGCTTGAGCGCTATCTCGAGGGGGAGGAGCTAGACCTTGATGCGCTGATGGCCGCCCTGCGCCGCGCCACCATCACCAACCAACTGTTTCCGGTCCTGTGTGGTGCTGCTTTGCGTAACAAGGGAATCCAGCCGCTGCTCGATGCAGTGGTGGACTACCTCCCATCCCCATTAGATATCGGGCCGGTAGTCGGGACGGATCCCCTAACCCAGGCTCCTGCCGAACGCGCGCCAAGCCCAGAGGCCCCGCTTGCCGGGCTGGTTTTCAAGGTAGTTTCGGACCCCTATGTCGGCCACCTGGCTTATGTGCGGATCTATTCAGGGACAATGCGTTCGGGGAAACAGGTATACAACGCCACCCGGGGCAAGAGCGAACGCCTGGGCCGCCTGGTGCGGATGTATGCCGATCACCGTGAAGCGATGGATCAGGTTTCGGCCGGCGATATCGATGCAATACTGGGCATGAAAACAGCCCATACCGGCGATACCCTCTGTGACGGGGATAATCCGATCTTGCTGGAAGCGATCCAGTTTCCTGAACCGGTGATCAATATCGCTTTGGAAGCCCATACCCATGAGGAAGATAAGCGCATCAACCTGGCGCTGCACCATTTAGCGGAAGAGGACCCCACTTTCAAGACTCACACCGATGAGGATACCGGCCAGACTATCCTGGCCGGCATGGGGGAGCTGCATCTACAGATTATCGTCGACCGCCTCCTGCGGGAGCACAAAATCAAGGTCAAGACCGGCAATCCCCGGGTCACGTATAAAGAAACCATCAGCCAGCCGGTCTTCCTGGTCGAGGAACGCCATGTCAAACAGACCGGTGGCCACGGCCAGTACGGCCATGTGGTGCTGGATATCGAGCCAGGGGATCCTGGCAGCGGGATCGTGATTGAAAGCCAGATCAGCGGCGGCGCCATTCCCCGTGAATTCATTCCTGCTGTCAAAAAAGGGATCCAGGAGGCAGCCCGCTGCGGTGTATTGGGTGGCTACGCCATCACAGATGTCAGAGTGACCCTGCAGAACGGCTCCTTTCACGAGGTAGACTCTAGCGAGCAGTCCTTCCGGACAGCAGGCGCCAAGGCCTTTATCGCCGCTGTTCGTCAAGGCGAGCCTATTCTCCTGGAGCCGATCTGCCAATTGGAAGTAAATACCCCTGACGAGTACACCGGTGACGTGTTGGGCCAGTTGAGCGCCAGACGCTGTGGAATCGAAGGGATGACTCCCCGTGCGGGCGGCATCGAGGTGATCCGGGGACAGGTGCCGTTAAGGGAAATGTTCGGCTACGCGACCCATCTGCGCTCCGCCACTCAGGGACGTGCCATTTTCTCAATGGAGTTCGATCATTACGCCGCCCTGCCAACGGAACTGGTGCAGGAAGTGTTACAACTAAGTTGAGCGGAATCACATTACGATTTGGCAAGCCAGACGAGTTCCCAGCTCTATCAAATAACAAACATATATGACTGATATAAAATGAGGTGGTAGAGACGCCGGTCACCCGAGCGTCCCCCCAGTTAAAACCCAGCGTGCCCTATTTAGGCACTAGGCTCAAGACAAAACCTTTCACACAGTTAACTAGCTATAGAGTGCGTGATAAATTCTCAATCTCGGTAACGGAAACCGACGCCAGAAACGCCCAAACTTATCCCAATTGAACGACTTTCTCTGGCTGCGTCGATTGAGCCATTTGAATAGAATCCTCGTAGACTGGTATAGGAATTCACCCAGACGCCTGGCATTAAAGGTCACACCAAAGTAGCGGGTGTGGCCCGTAAGCTTGGTACGAAATGTTTTCCATATAGCGGCCAACGGTGCTTTATTCCTGGTCTGGCGAGCCCATTGATTTACCCTCGTCAGTTTCGAGCGTAAACGTTTACCGCTCGTCTTAACCTTGGGAATTACACGCCCTTAGCGAGACCGTCCCAAGTAGAAAGTAAATCAGAGAAAGTCGAATGCACCTTGCTTATTTCCTCTTCGACATTCACCTTTCGAGAACGAGTCCAATTTGGTCCTTTCCTCATTGAGTTTGAGATTGAATTTTGCAAGGCGTTTAACCAACGCCACATTGCGGACATTGACGATAGGCAAACCTGAGTCGTGTACTCCATTACTAATTTCCCTATAACGGACACCCGATCCAGCTTTATCTGATCCTGGTAACAGATTCTATAGTCGTATTTCAGCCTCTTAAGGGACAGGTCTCTGTGAAGTTTAAAGGTTGCTGCCTACGAAAGCTTGGTCGGTTCAATTGTCGTTATCAATACCTGCATCCCGATAGTGTACCCAGGTAACTCATAGCTATTAAGATTGTAGTGACGTTATTCGGCAAAAAAGGCGCTTAGGCTGGACTAATCCTTGTTTCTATCTTGGGCCTTTGTGTGGGCTTGTAACAAGGTTTATATCTGAAGGATTATTATTTAACCGAGCGGTATGTTTATGAATGAAATCGATCAGAAGCTTAAGCCCTGCCCCTGCTGCGCAGAGAAGGTCTCCTGCGACGCAGCATTTCAGAATGGCTATGGCACTTATTACTCGATCAAGTGCACTTGCGGAATATCTATCAGCGGACAGTTTGAAGAGGATGTAATGCAGCGCTGGAATCAGCGTGTCGTACTTGATTAGTACTGGATTGAATTAAAGGCTAAAACAACAGAGCCCTATCTTGCCAAAAGATAGGCTCTGTTTGTTGTGTATTATATTAAGCTCCGAGTTCTGCTGCGGCCTTTGGTTTGGTCTTAAAAGGTATTTGTGACAGCAACACGCCTGCCAGCATCAGCATACATCCTATCAGCTCCCGGTTAGTGAGATGTTCATTCAGCCATAACCAACCGCCTAATGCGGCGAATACCGCCTCCAGACTCATGATAACTGCGGCGTGGGAGGCCGGTGCCGACTTTTGACCGACCACCTGCAGGGTATGGCCGATGCCGACTGTTAGCACACCGGCAAACAGCAGCGGCTGCCAGGCTGCGATTAAGTTAGTACCCACAAACCGCTCAGCTTCCCAGAATAAGGCGATCACTGTACAGAGCACGCCGCAGAACAGGAACTGCAGGAGAGACAGCAGCAGGTTATCCAGTTCACGTGCCAGTTTGGCGATAAGCAGTACGTGCCCGGCCCAGAAGCAGGCCCCGAGCAGGATCAGTGCGTCTCCTGAGTTAATCTCAAAGCTATCGTTGACGCTGAGTAGATACAGGCCAAGCACAGCAAAAGCGGCTCCGATCCAGGTATTCAGCCCGGTTTTTTGTGCTAGTGCCAGACCAAATACCGGTACCAGTACGATGTACATGCTGGTGATAAAACCGGCATTGCCGGCAGTAGTGTATTGCAGGCCAGCCTGTTGCATCGACGCGCCCATAAATAAGCAGAAGCCTGCTGTTACACTCCCCGTCATCATCGTGCGCCAGTTAACCTGTTGCGGGCGATGGAAAAAAACCAGTACCGGTAACAGGGTCAAAGCACCGAGCAGAAAACGTCCGGCGTTAAATCCGAAGGGTCCCAGAAAATCCAGCCCCATGCTCTGAGCCACCAGGGAGAAGCCCCAGATTACCGCCACCATCAGTAATAGCAGATCAGCTTTTATATTTTTTGTATGCATCGCTACATTCACCCAAGAGAAAAGAGACCAAGATACCGGGCATCATCGGACCGGTAAAATCAAATATCTCATGGTGTATGAGTCAGCCTCACCAGACGGTTGTTATCTGCCAAACACCGCCCAATCCTGTCGTGCAGGTGTCTTTTCTAGTCGAATAATTAATACCACCTGAGCGGTGGTGACGTGTAATCTGTAGAGTGAAAGACCTTGTTTATCGTCAGTGTAACCGCTATTTTGTGCGGCTTAAGTGCCGAGGATTGGATTTATAGCGGTGCATAAGTGACTATTTCGGTGCTGATGCTTTATGACCTGAGAGATCATTCCATATGATTCAGGGGGATCATGCTGAGGTTGATTCAAAACTATAATTATAAAATTGTCTCCGCCTGTCGTGTGGTTGGGACGTAGACGCGTAATTTCGCATGTATGGGTGTAAAAGATGTTGTTACCATTTAAGTCCCTTCTGGTGTTTGAAGCCGTCACGCGTAATAGCAGTTTTACTAAAGCAGCAGATGAACTGAGCGTTACACAGTCCGCCATTAGCCATCAAATTAAAAACCTTGAAGAGTACTTCAGTGTTAAGTTACTTGACCGTTCGGGCTCTTCGATCGTTTTAACCGAAGAGGGAGAGATCCTGTACAAGGATTTGGCTGAGGCTATGACATTGTTACGCCGTGGGGTCAGTAGTTTAAAGGCCTCAACTTCGATGGCTCCGATAGGGATTTCTGTGCGGCCGCATTTTGCAATGAAGTGGTTATCGCCGCATCTGCAAAATGCAAACTTTGGCTTTGATTTACGTTTCCATCACAGTAATGATTCAGCTGATTTTTCTGATTCAGATATCCAGGCTTCCATCGAATGGTTACACAAGAGTGAAGTGCCTGATAATGCTCGCTTATTAGTTTCGGGCAATTTGACACCGGCATTTCATCCGTCACTGTTGGAGCGCTTTGATACGTTAGATCCCGCTTTATTAGAACAATTCGTGTTACTGCACGAAACGGATGCCTCCGGTTGGCAGGAATGGCTGGCGTTAGCCGGTTTACCAAACCTGGTTCCTCTGAAGAACGAATATTATAGTGATACGAACGTCCGTCAGCAGGCCGCGATAGAGAAGCTAGGTTGTGCTCTGGTCTGCCCGGAGCTGGTGGCGGATGATATAGCTGCTGGGCGGTTAGTGTGTCCTTTCGACTATTATCTGGATAGTTACTCTTACTATCTAATTGTGCCGGACGACCGGATGAACATATCCAGAGTACGTACTTTCGTGGATTGGCTGCTTAACGAATTGTAACGAATAAGGTGAGGGCTATTTAGCTGACAATTGAAGAATAAAAAGGGCTCTTTCGAGCCCTTTTTGTTTTGTCTTACTTTACTAAGCTTGGCTTAGCCTGATTAACCAACAGGATCAGGTTGTCTGTTGGGCCTCAGGGCTAATGAGTTCAGCATCATCACTGCTCTGTACCGGCTGAGCGTCCGGCGCTGGCACATAGTCCGACTTTGAAATCATCGAGCTAAGCAAGCCTACAATCATCATGATCATCACTACCGAGAACGGTAATGCGGCGGCAATAGAGGCCGCTTGTAACGCTTTGAGGCCACCTGCCAGCAATAGAACCGCGGCAACAGCACCAACGGTCAGACCCCAGATAACCCGGAATCTTACTGGTGGGTTGTCGTTACCCATTGACAGTAAGGTACAGATTACCAGCGTCCCTGAATCTGCAGAGGTGACAAACCAGGTCAGGATCATCAGTGTCGCCAGCGCGGCCATGGCATAGGTCGCCCATTCAACATTGAGCGCTTCGATGGTGACATAGAGCGCGGTGGTCAGGTTGTTATTGACCGCCTCAACGATACCGCCATTACCATACAGTTCCATGTGCAGAGCTGTACCACCGAACAGTGCCAGCCACAGGAAGCTAACCAGACATGGCACCAGAATAACCCCTAACAGGAACTCACGTACGGTACGGCCACGGGAGATGCGGGCAATGAACAAGCCAACAAACGGCGCCCAGGAGATGTACCAGCCCCAGTAGAATACTGTCCACCAGCCCTGCCATTGGCTATCAGGCTTAGGATCAGTCCAGAAGCCCATCTGTACCATATTGGCTAAATAATCACCGACACTGGTGACGTAGAAACCTAACAGGAAGATAGTCGGTCCGGCGAAGAGGAAGAAGGCCAGTAAGATAACGGTTAGCTTGACGTTGAACTCACTGAGAATACGAATGCCTTTCTGGACACCGGATACCGCAGAAAATGTAGCTACTACGGAAATAGCCGCGATCAGTATCACCTGATTAACCACCGATATTTCCATGCCGAACAGGTAGTTAAGTCCGGCGTTCATTTGAGAAACACCTAAGCCTAATGAAGTAGCGACACCGAAAATGGTGGCAAATACACCGAGCAGATCGACTGCGTGGCCGATCGGACCGTAAATTTTATCGCCCAGAATAGGGTAGAGAGATGAGCGTATAGTTAGTGGCAGGCCTTTACGATAGGCAAAGTAAGCCATCGCCAGACCCGCAATCGCGTAGATTGCCCAACCGTGGAATCCCCAGTGGAAGAATGAGATTCGCATAGCCACCTGCGCGGCCTCTGCGGTTTGTGCCTCAATCCCTGCCATTGTAATAAAAGGGTTTCCCTGAAAGTGATAGATAGGTTCCGCAATACTCCAGAACAGCATTGCGATACCCATTCCGGCACCGAATAACATGGCAAACCAAGAGAAGAAACTGAACTGAGGTCTTTCGTCATCGGCTCCCAAGCGCAAATTTCCCAGGCGGCTGAAAGTCAGCCACAGACTAAGAAAGAAGAACACAGAGATGAGACTGACGTAATACCAGTTCAGGGTTGTCTGAATCCAGTTTTTGACGTCGGCGTATATGCCACCGGCAAAATCTACATTGAGTATGGTAAACAGCAGGAAGGCCGCCACCATGGCTTTTGCGAGTATCCCCATAGAAGGATTGATACCGGAAAACATTCCGGACTCGGCAATATGTGATTTATTTCTATATTGCATATTTTCTCCCGATAACGAGGAGGAGGTCGGCTAATAAGCATGCATTGCAAGTGCAAAATTCAGGTATTTTTAAAACGTAGTTTTAAAGCATTGGCTTTTAAACCTGGGCTTGAAAACATTAGTTTTAAAATCACTGATGCCAGCCTGGCAGCAAATGACCACTCTTCTCGAAATCGCATTTATTATTTTAATTAATTTAATGAGAAAAAGAGACTTATTAATCTGATGCGCTATTACGCGCTCAAAGAGCTCTATTCTGATTTTTCAGCCAGCTACGACTTATCAGAGCGTTCAAGTTAGCAAACCCATCATCCTGCATCCCAATTCAAATTTCGCAACGGACATTAGAAAAATTAATGCCGCACCGAATAGCGACAAAAAACGTCTGCAATTGCTAATTTCTATTCTTAAGCTGACCTGAATTTTAGCTATGAATAATGAAAGGTGATCACTTAACTTGTTGATATTAAGGTATATATCTTTATGTTTTTTATAAAAAATAGGCGATTTTAAAAAAACATCATGAGCTCAGCTAATGATAAGCGTGGAATTTGAATTGGGTTTATTATTTTTTTCTTGATAAATTTCGTTGACAGTCAGCTACGACTATGAATAGCAAGCAATTCAATCAGAGATGGACTCTTCTTATGACAAGAAGTAATACAGCATAAAAAAATCGCCTTATCCGGGCGACCGATGCACAAATACAATAAGAGATTCGGAGAATAATAATGTCCCTGATTGCAACAGACCAAACGCTCGGCGGCAGTTTAGACGCTTTTAAGGAAGCGGGTCCCCTGAAGACCGGACTTCCGCCATCAGCCTATACAGATGAAAAATTCTGGGAAGCTGAAAAAACGACATTGTTTCCTAACTCCTGGGTATTAGTAGGCTTTGCCCATGAGATGGCCAAATCCGGCGACACTATCCCTGTTACGGTCGGAGATAGCCCGCTTATTCTGGTACGTAACCAGGATGGCAGCATCAAGGCTTTTCACAATGTGTGCCGGCATCGTTGTATCAAACTGGTTGATAGCCCGCAGAACGTTGGACGGTTACTTAAATGCCCTTACCACGCCTGGGCCTATGGCCTCGATGGCGCACTGCGCACCACACCTTACTTCGGCGGTGAAGAGCCTAATTCGGCACCGGAAGGCTTTGATCCGCAAGAGCACGGCCTTAAAGAAGTGCAGTGCGCGGTTTGGCATGATTGGGTATTCGTTAATGTCAGCGGCGATGCACAGCCTTTTGATGATTTTGTCGCGCCACTGAAGAACCGTCTGGATGGTCTGAATTTTGATAAGGCTAAGTTGGTTGGCGTGATTGATCTGGGTGTGGTTGATACCAACTGGAAGTTCCTAATGGAGAACTTCATCGAGCCATACCATGTGCAATTTGTACATTCCTCTACCACGGATCAGCCGCTGGTTGACCACTATATTGTCGATGATGGTCACTGCCAGGGCAGCGCGGTTGATCTGGACGATGAAAGCGAAGGTGGCGATGGCAGCGGTAGTACGCTGGCGGTCAGCTCCCGTTACCTGACACTGTTCCCGACCTTTGTCTTTGGTCGCTATTTCCCGGATCAGATGGGGGTACATCTGAATGTTCCTGTGGGCCCGGGGAAAACCCTGCAACGTCGCGCAATCTATATGACCGATGGCACTGAACTCGATGCTGAAAGCGCGGAAAAGCTGAAGCAGTTATGGATCGATGTGCACAAGGAAGATCATGAGGTCTGCATACGATTACAGGAAGGACGTAAATCGACTGTCGCTGATGGCGGAGTGCTGTCGCCGCATTGGGAAAGAAGTGTGCGTAACTTTCAAGAGCAGGTTATAGAAGCGGTGAGCTGAGGCGCGCCATAAGAAAACCAGATCAGGGATTGTATTGTAGCGCATCCCTGGTATCGATTGTTTGTCGGGCCCTATTAAGTCCGGCATTGTGTAAAAAGGGTGAACAATGTCAAATGCAGCCAATATCCGGTTCCGCCTGGATCATACGATGATTCGGGTCTGTAATCTGGAAAAATCACTGGATTTTTATACCCGCATTTTGGGTATGGAAGTGTTGCGCAATACGGATTATCCGGAAGGCCGTTTTACTAATGTCTTTATCGGCTTCGGTCCGGAGAATATCACCACCACACTGGAACTGACCCATAACTGGGATCAACCAGAACCTTATGAAAAAGGCAAAGCCTACGGTCATCTTGCTTTTAACGTTGAAAATGTTGTCGAGGCGATGGTCTATCTGGAAAGCGAAGGGGTGACTATTCGCAGCCCTGCGAAAGCGATGAACCACGGCACTCGTATGCTGGGTTTTGTTGAAGATCCGGATGGCTACGTTATCGAGCTGAACGAACCCGTTAATTCTTAAGTTTTTATGCTGCAGAAATCGTATCCGGATTTCCGGAGGGATAGCTGCTGCTGAAATAACTGTTCCATGCTAATAAATCCAATAAAGGAAGCAATATTATGCCAACTCCTACTCTGTTCAAATTCACTGATATCGAACACCGTTATCATGAGCTGCAACCAGGCGGCACTTACATTAAGCCATGCGTCACTACCAAAGTAAGTGAATCTATGGCCGGTGGCGTCAACTTTCTGAATAACATTTCCGTCCCCTGGAATCTGGAAGTTGATGAGATCGTGTTCGTTAAAGAGGGCAACTTTCGCCTGATCGCCGATGGCGTTTCTTATCAGTGCGCCGAAGGTGATGTCCTGTATATGCCTAAGGGCATGGATGTTAAGTATGAGTGTGATGAGCGTTGCATCATTTTCTATGCTGTTTACCCGGTCGACTGGAAGCAGAAGCTGGGCATCACCGAAGTACCAGGTATTGATCCGGAAGATATGTAAGCCTCCCTTGTGATCAACACACAGGACCGTTTAACCGGTCCTGACGACCGCCGGACAACCGTCGAATAAAACCCCGGCACCACTTTTGTCCGGCCGGTCGTCATTTTCCACAGCTACCCGCTCAAAATAACAATCAGAATAATTGAGGAGGTCAGCCATGACATCCCAGACTATTGCTACCCGTATCACCGCTGTCGAACAGGTCGCCGAAAATGTCCGTGCCTATACCCTTGCCTGCGATGATCAGTCAGCATTACCCGAATTCAGTGCCGGTGCGCATATCGATCTGCTACTGGATAACGGCCTGATCCGACAATACTCCCTGTGCAGCGACCCGGCTCGCTGTCATGAATACCAGGTGGCAGTTCTGTTGGAAGATGAAGGCCGCGGCGGTTCCGCCTGGATCCATAAGCATCTGCAGCAAGATACTGAGTTGCAGATCCATGCGCCCCGTAACCACTTTGAACTCAATGAAAGCGCGGATAATTACCTGCTGATTGCCGGCGGCATCGGTATTACGCCGATCATGCTGATGGCGGCACGATTACAGCAGCTGAATAAACCTTTTAAATTGCACTACCTGAGCCGGACTCCGGAACAGGCCGCCTTTGCTGAGCAATTAAGCCAGCAGCTGGGCGATCAGATTCAATGTCACTACAGTTACGGTGACAGCAATAAACGTCTGAATATTGCTGAGCTATTCAGCGCACAGCAACAGAGTACAGAAGTCTATACCTGCGGCTCAGAACCGCTGCTGCAATCTATCCTCGATGCGGCTGAAGACAAGGCCAATATCAAAGTCATTTATGAACGTTTTTCCGCGGCACCAATCGACGATTCAATCGTCAACGGTGGCTTTGAAGTCGAGTTGGCAAACAGTGGAAAAGTCATCGAGATCCTGCCGGAACAAAGCATTCTGGAAGTGCTCAGAGCCGAAGGACATCAAATCGAGACCATGTGTGAAGAGGGCTTGTGCGGTAGCTGCGAAGTCGGCCTGCTGGAAGGTGAAGCAGACCATCGTGACAGTGTTCTCACTGCAGATGAACAAGCCGAACAGAGTGTATTGATGGTTTGTTGTTCCCGCGCTAATTCTGCACGGCTCAAGCTTAATCTCTGAGCCGGCAGCTCTTTATATAAGCCCCTTTTAACAGGCTGAATCACAAAGTCAGTACTGACTATCAGTACTGCAAATCATTACAAAAAGATAATAAAAACAATACGGTATATGCTATGAATACAGAGTCATCCTCGCCGCTTTTACAACCCGAAATTGTACAGTTAGGTTGCTTGTCCGATAATTATTGCAGCTTGATTCATGATCCTGCCAGCGGTCAGACCGTGGTTATCGATACCCCGGATGCGGCGGAAATTATCAAACAGTTAGAAGCCCGCAACTGGCAGTTAAGTCATATCTTAACCACCCATCATCATTGGGATCATATCGACGGTCATCTGGAGCTGAAGCAGCGCTATGACTGCACTGTCATCGGCTCTGAAGTGAATAGCGATATTATTCCGGGAATCAATTGGGCCGTTGAGCATGGTGATCAGATCCCGTTTGGCGAATTGACCATTGAGGTAATAGCGACGCCAGGACATACCTTGGGGCATGTTGTCTATTGGGTGCCTGACCTGGATGCGGTATTTGTCGGCGATACTCTGTTCTCGATGGGATGTGGTCGTCTGTTTGAAGGTTCACCACAGCAGATGTGGCAGAGTATTCAGAAACTTCGGGACTTACCGCCCACCACCGCGATCTATTGTGGTCATGAATACACCCAGTCAAATGCCCGCTTTGCGTTAACGCTGGAGCCGGACAATATCGCGTTGCAACAGCGTGTCGCGGAAGTTGAAAAGCTACGCGCAGCAAACTTACCTACAGTGCCTACCTATGTACTGCAGGAGCTTCAGACCAATCCCTTTATGCGTGCCGATCAGCCTGAACTTCAGCAACAACTGAATATGCAGGGTTACCCTGCAGACCAGGTGTTTGCTGAAATCCGGCAGCAGAAAGACCAGGCGTAAGCAACCCTGGATATGCGCAACCTGAATTAAAGCTCTGCATCGAGGGGTGATGTCATGCTTAAACCTGAACTTGATGGCAGTTACCGGCTGTCGTTTTTACTTTTACCCGATTACTCAATGGCTTCGCTGCAAGCGGCGATAGACCCACTGCGGCTGGCCAACGAAATTACCGGGCAGTCACTCTATAACTGGGAGTTGCTCAGTCCGGACAGCAAAGATGTGGCGGCCAGTAACGGTTTGATTCTCTCCGCGGAGGACTATCAGCACAGTAAGCCTGGCAACTTGTTTATCTGTGGCGGAGCGCGGCCCTGGCAATACAGTAATCCGGCTCTGCTATGGTGGTTACGCATGCTGTATAAACAGAATACAGTGTTTGGCGGTATCGATACCGGTAGCTACCTGCTGGCAGAGGCGAAGTTATTGAACAAAGGCCTGGTGAGTATCAATTGGCAGGCCGCTGCTGGATTTAGCAAACGTTATCCACATCTGGAAATCAGTCAGTCGCAGTTTGAGATTGCCAGCGGTTGCATCAGTTGTGCGGGAGGTTTTGCGGTTAGCGGCCTTATGCTGCATATGATCCAGCAGCACTTCAGCGAGGCGGTGGTTGAATCGATCGCCAGCCACCTTATGATTCCTGAGCGCCAGCCCAGTGTCTCTGAAGAGGATATTATTCAGCGCCATGAACCGCGTCTGTATAAAGTACTGAAGCTAATGCAGACAAGTATCAGTACGCCGCTCAGTTCTATGGACCTTGCGG
This sequence comes from Amphritea sp., assembly GCA_036960915.1. GTDB lineage: Bacteria > Pseudomonadota > Gammaproteobacteria > Pseudomonadales > Balneatricaceae > Amphritea. The sequence continues at coordinate 3,378 of JBALVQ010000006.1, read as the reverse complement.
CAAAGGCACATGTGTCAGTGCGGCATCTGGAGCGCTTATTTAAGCGCCATCTGCACACTACCCCGGCTAATTATTATCTGAAAATCCGGCTCGAACATGCCCATCAGCTGATTCATAATTCACCGCTGGATATCGGTGAAATAGCCGCCGTCTGTGGCTTCAGTTCAAGCCCGCATTTCTCCCGTACCTATAGCCGATTCTTCGGTATCGGGCCAAAGCGGGACCGGATGGATGCCATCGTTATGGAGCGGCCGCAGCAATCACTCTGTCAGCGCTGAACGGACTTCGCGCTGGCGGGAAATCAGGATGATGACCGCGGCGACAAACACCAGCCCAGCGCCGATGATTTCTTCTGTCGTGACATTTTCGTTTAACAATAACCAGGCCAAGAACAGAGTGGAGCCTATCTCTGTTGTTGTTAATACCGCGACGTCAGTGGCGCGACCCATCAGGCGGGTGCCGGCCAGTAGTAAGCTGAATGACAGCAGAGTGCTGACCAGGCAAAGGCCAAGTGCTGCGCCATAGCCGACGTAACTATCGGGTAACTCAGCTTGTCCGGCCAGAGCCGGGACAGATAAGCAGATCAAGGCCCCGGTGGTGACCCAGCTTAAAGATTCAATAGGTTTTTTGTCCACCAGAAAGCGATTGCTGAGCATGATATAGGCACCGTAGCAGGCGCCGGCAATTAGGCCACAGGTTATTCCCCACAAGGGCAGAGCGCTGTCGGTATCAACACTGATATAAATACCGATCAGGGCAAAGATGATGGCATTAAACTTCATCAGCGAAATGGATTCCTGACGCAGCAATACTGAAAAGAAGAAAATGTAGATCGGAAACAGAAAGAACAATAAGGTCGCTAAGCCTACGGATAACTGGCTCAAGGCAAAGAAATAACACAGAGCACCGGTTGACAGAACCACGCCTATCAACAGTGGAGAAAGCCAACCCTGAGTGCTGGCACGCCAGGTAAACAGTTGTAACAGCATTGCAGCTAATAGAAATCGGAGCCACAGTAAGCCGACAGCATTAGCACCGTCGGCGTATGCAAGGTGACCAAAAACCGGTTGAAACGCGAAGCAGGTTGTCGCCGCAACAACCAGCAATGCGCCTTTGAAATACTCTCTATCATTCGTCACTGTGGGTTGCCCGCTACATTGATAAAGATCAAAATTAAGCTGTTTATCTGGCAAACAACAGTGCTAAATACTCATGCCAAATTAGTCTGGCTAATATTGTTTTGAGTATGGCCTTGAATCTAGTTCTGCAGACTGTTTTCTGCGCAGCTTGATAGGCGTCATGCTGATGAATAAAACCCGTAAATAAGACCTAAGAAGTGTTATGCGATTACTAAAATCTACCATTCACCCAGAACTTAAAACCATCACCGGCAGTGTTTTTTCGCGGCAGGCGGCACGCGGTATTATCCTCGATGGCGATAATATCTTGCTGTTATATACCGAACGTTATCATGACTTTACGTTACCTGGTGGCGGTATTGATGAAGGTGAAGAGGTGCGGGCTGGATTGATTCGCGAACTGCAGGAAGAGACCGGCGCTAAAAATATCAGAGATATACAGGCCTTTGGTTTATATGAAGAATACAGGCCCTGGCATAAGCACGGCTACGATATTGTGCATATGGAGTCCTATTGTTATCGCTGCACTATTGACGAGGAATTAGGTGACACCGGGTTCGAAAGCCACGAAATTGAAAATGGCATGAAGCCGGTGTGGATGAATATCTACGATGCTATCGCTCATAATGAAGACACCATGGAAAATAGTGTAAAAAAAGGTATGTCGATTGAGCGCGAAACATTTTTATTGAAATTGGTAGTAAAAGAATTCGTTCAAAAAATATAGGCGTTAGCTGTAATCGCTCTTTTATTAGACACTGGTTTTTCTGTAGTGATGTGATGGACGCCCCTCCCAATGATCGGCGTCTAGTGCGCCAGAATTAAGTTGCAATCAATCTATCAAGGCATTATTCCATTTGTTGTTATTTAACTTGTTGTACTTGCCGTTGTAATAAGCTTTCCAGGATTAACTTTATGGCTACCCGGTTTGATGGGGTGATAAGGGGGAAGCATTTTCTGAGTTAGGGAAAACACAAGCAGCAACACCATATATAACTACGGCTAACGCAACAAGGACACTAAATCCAAACTGCATTGCAATCAGCGTTGCCAATATAGCGCTGATAACCGAGGCACAGCCATTAATCCCCCAAGCCCAGGGAATTAGTTGCGGTTGAGTTTGGCTGAGTCTGGCAAGGGCCATCGGGAATGGCATGCCCATACAAAAACCCAAGGGCATAATCAGCAAAATAGACAATACATACCGGCTTATATCGCCTTGTTGCAACATGAATTTCACTATCAATTCAAAACTCATTATATAAGCGATACTCAATACTGAGATTGCTATAACCGGTATTAGAATCATTGATTTTAGCTCATGGTTAGACAGTTGCTTTGAGAAATAGCTGCCTGCACCCGCCGACAATAGAAACGTACTTAATGCCGTCGTAATGGCATAAAGTGGATGATGAAGAATCAGGATAAATTTCTGAATAAAGGCAATTTCAATAAACATAAATGCCAGCCCCAGACAGAAAAAATAAACCATAACGCGTTTATGATTGCTTACGCCGGATTGAATACCTAATTTGTTTTTCCACAACCACAGTGGCAGTGCTATCAGCAACAAACTGGCGACGATCGCCTGAATTAATGCGGCAATAAGCAACAAATAGCCACTTTCCAGTAAAAACAGCCCGCCACCATCAAATGATGAAATTATCTCAGGCAATGTTCGCCATTTAAAGAACTGAAAAAAATAGGGTCTATTATCCGTCGCTGGTTCGATATTGAATTTGTATGCATCAATAAATTCCGCGCTCTGCTCACCTAATAACGCCACGGCTGATTGATACATATAGGGTTGCTGCATAATATGAAACCGATTGACTTCTTGTTCAGAAATACCGGGGTAAAAAACAAGATCGAAGCTATGTTCATTGCAGAATTGTTTTAACTGCTTGATTTCGCTTGCCGTTATCAAACCATTTTTAACGATTAAGGTACTAGTCTGCCAGTTGCGTAACACGATAATTTGCAGTTCTGGAGCAGCAATATTTTCCTGTTTCAGTGCATTGATCACAGTAGCCAGCAGTTTAGGCATATCACGTGGTGGCAGTTTAATCCATCGAGTAAGGCTTAAAAAACCGTCGGAACTCAAGTGCTGCAGATATTGGCGTATGGCCTGTTCAGTATACAAGTAACTCTCTGTCATTGAATAAAGCCCCGCCGCGGAAGCACCAAAGGCATCCATCAATGAAATTGAAATCAAATCGTAGTTTTTATCACTATGTGC
>JBALVQ010000116.1:0-14305 GCA_036960915.1 Amphritea sp. | reverse complement strand
TAGAGCGAATTGCCGGACACTGGGTGTAACAACTTTTAAGCTGAACAGAGCCGGGTGGCTGGCTATGGGTTCAAAGCCGCGGCCGGCCAATTCTATTTGACCGCCACAGCAAACCGATACGTCTCGTAGTTACCCACGTCAATATAGATAAACAAAAGCAGACCGAACAGCTTCGCCTGGCTGCTGCGGCTTTCGAAACCAATGATGCCATCATGATCGTTGACGCCGATGACCGGATAATTAAGGTGAATAGTGCTTTCTGCCAGATCACCGGTTACAGTCCTGAAGATGCTGTAGGCCAGTACTCCAAGCTACTCCACTCCGGTATCCACGACGATAATTTCTATGAAGAGATGTCAAACACACTCGATACGACTGGCCATTGGCAGGGGGAAGTATGGAACCGCCGTAAGGATGGCCAGGTGTTTATCGGCTGGTTGCATATAACCACAACCTACACAGAAGAGGGTTCAGTCAACAGCCGGGTAGCGGTATTCTCCGACATAACCGAGAAGAAGAAATCAGAAGAACTGATCTGGAAACAGGCGAACTTTGATCCCCTCACCGGGCTGCCTAACCGCCGCATGTTCTTCGAGCGACTTACCCAGGAAATCAAAATGTCTAAACGCGCTGGTAAATCACTGGCGTTGATGTTCCTCGACCTCGACCATTTTAAGGAGGTCAATGACACCCTGGGCCACGCTCAGGGGGATAAGTTGTTGAAAGAAGCCTCGATTCGCCTCAAGAAGTTGATTCGTGGCAGTGACACTGTAGCGCGTCTTGGCGGTGATGAGTTCACCGTCATCCTGCCGCAGATTGACACTGCACGCCAGGTTGAGCTGGTTGCCGATAAGCTGCTCAAAAAACTTGCCTGCCCCTTTCAGCTGGGAGAACACAAGGTGTATGTCTCCGCCAGTATCGGTGCCACGCTCTACCCTCAGGACGCCGAAGACTCGGATCAACTGATCAAGAATGCTGATCAGGCGATGTATGCAGCTAAAAACAGTGGCCGCAACCAGATGCATTACTTCACCCAGGGAATGCAGGATGAGGCTGTTAATCGCCTGGAAACCGTCAACAAACTGCGCTACGCAATCAAGGCAAAGCAGTTCCAGCTTTATTATCAACCGATCATCGATATGAAAACCGGCGCATCCCATAAAGCTGAAGCACTGATTCGCTGGATACACCCTGAAGATGGCTTAATCATGCCCGAAGAATTTATCTCTATCGCGGAAGATAACGGCCTGATTGCCGACATCGGCAACTGGACCTTCAAGGAAGCCCTGAATCAGGTCACACAGTGGCGCCAAAACCTGGATCCACAGTTCCAGATCAGCATCAACACCTCACCCGCTCATTTTGAAGATAGCAATACCAATACGGCAACAATGGGCGAATGGCTAAAACTGATTAAAGACTCAAATACGCCGGGTGAAGCAATCGCTATTGAGATTACCGAAAGCTTGTTAATGGACAGCAGTACTGAGACGAAAAACAAGTTGCTGAGCCTGCGCGATGCCAACATTCAGGTGGCGCTTGATGACTTTGGTACCGGCCATTCATCGCTCGCATACCTGAACCGGTTTGATATCGATTACCTGAAAATAGACCGCTGCTTTATCCGCAACTTGCACAAAAGCTCCAATGATATGGCGCTCTGCACAGCGATTATTGTCATGGCCCACACCCTGGGACTTAAAGTGATCGCCGAGGGTATTGAAACCGAAGAGCAACGCTCCCTGCTAACCACAGCGGGTTGTGATTACGCCCAGGGGTTCCTCTATTCCAAACCGCTTCCTGCCGCACAATTCGAGCAGAGCATGCGCGACTTCTCAAAAGCAACGACAGGGTTTGACTAGAATTAATCCGCGATGCTCATGACCGAAAACAGCGAGTATACGCTCACTGCCTGATCTATGCTGGGCACTTAAGCAGGCTTCTTTGGCTGAAAAATTCAGGAATAGAGATGAAACCGAGAGACATACTGGACCTGGTACTCCTGGCGGCACTGTGGGGCGGCTCGTTTATCTTTATGCGGGTTGCCGCACCAGAATTCGGTCCGATAGCAATGATCGAGCTACGAGTTGCCCTGGCCGCCCTGTTCTTGCTGCCCATACTGTTACTGCGTGGCGGTAGCAGCGAAATGAAAACTCACTGGAAAGCGTTATTCATCGTCGGCGCCCTGAACTCGGCTATCCCCTTTTGCCTGTTTGGTTTCGCCACCCTCTATCTGGCCGGGGGGTTTACATCGATTGTAAATGCCGCCTCCCCTCTCTGGGGTGCACTGATTGCCTGGTTCTGGCTGGGCGACAAACTTAACTTAAACCGTCAGCTTGGTCTGCTGATTGGCTTTGCGGGGGTGATCATTCTGGTGTGGGACAAAGTCAGTCTGGAGTTTACTGGTTCCGCGCTGGCGATTCCCGCCGCGATGGTCGCCTCGATCTTCTACGGTGTGGCGGCAAGTTATGCCAAGCGACACCTGATGGGCGTCAGCTCCCTGAGCGTTGCAACCGGCAGCCAGTTAGGCGCGGCTTTACTGTTACTGCCATTAACCCCATTTGTGTGGCCGCAGCAACACATCTCAATGACCGCCTGGATTTCGGTCATTGTGATGGCTGTTGCCTGCACCGGCATTGCCTATATCCTCTACTTTCGCCTGATTAGCAACGTCGGTCCGGTAAAAGCAATCAGCGTTACCTTTCTGGTGCCAGTATTTGGTGTCATATGGGGCAGCCTATTCATCGATGAAACACTCACCACCAGCATGATCATCGGCTGCGGTGTAATTCTGCTTGGCACCGCCATGGCAACCGGGCTCATTACCACAAGCAGACGGTCATCTCCTCCAGCGAAGCAGGCAGTCCAGTCAACAGAAAAACCTATTCAATAAACTCCATACCCGGCTGGCCATACCAGTAACCATTACACTGACTATCGACCAGTGGAATCATGGCTGCTGATTGGCCATCAAGCTGATCCCGGAAACGCTTTATCACTGCCTCCATGCCCTCACTCTGAGGACTCAGACGAATAATATCGACACCAATCTCCTGCATTTTCGGGATCTCATGCTCGAGATTGTAATGCTCCGCCGACATCGTCTGAATACCGTTGATGGTAAACATCTGCTTACCCTCCTGGGAGCTCATCAACAGGCCATCAGGGTAATCAATGCAACACAGGCCACAGTTGTCTTTAGGCACATTACGGTAACGCGCCGTAAAGCAACGCGCAGCATAGGCCAGAGGCAGGCGGCCATAGGCAAACACTTCGGTTTCCGGCAGCTCGGCCATCCCCTGCGCTTTAGCATCAGCAAGTAATTCTTTGAGGGTTTGTGCACCCAGCTCCACCGGCATTACCCAGCGCTTCATACCACTACCCTGCAGCTGCTGCAGTACCGGTGAATTATACAGGTTGATCGACGGCCCGGTTACAAACGGTAGTCCGGCTTTACTGAGAATCTGCACCGCGGCCATATCATTAGCCTCGACAGAAAAACGACCATTCTCACAGATACGGCGCAACGCCAGCATTTCTGACTCGGCTTCCATCAGTGCCAGCGTCGAAATAACGACTTCCTTACCGGCAGCATTCAGCTTTTCGGCAACTTCCAGCCAATCCTTGAGACGCATTTCACGCCTTTTCGAGCAAACGGTTTCTCCCAGATAAACAACATCCACCGGTTGTGTAGCCATCGCTTCGTAGAAATCCAGCGTCGTCTGCTTTGGCCAGTAGAACAGATTAGGTCCTAAAGATAGTTTCATGCCGGTTTCCTCTTACTGCCACTCACGGTGATAAGCACCGATGGTTGTCGTTGAACCTTCGGAAAGGCCTGTCAGGGTATCATTCCAGTTTTGCTCAGGTCGGTAGTTGTCCGGGCTGGCAGCCGCCCTGTCCAGAGCTTCGCGCCACACTTTGACCACCTGGGCCACGTACGCCGGACTGCGCTGTCGACCCTCAATTTTTACGGCGGTGATGCCGATACGCATCAGATCCGGTATCAGATCAAGGGTGTTAAGGCTGGTTGGCTCCTCCATGCTGTGGTAGACATTACCCTCGACTTCGAAACGGCCTTTACAAAGGGTTGGATAGCCGGCGTTCTCACCTTCAGCGTAACGATCAATCAGCACGCCGTTGAGGCGCGACTCCAGCCCCCGTGGAGTCTCTTCCCAACGTACAGCTTTCGCCGGGGAACAGGCACCAGCTGTATTAGGTGACTCATCTGTCATGTAAGAGGAGAGATAACAACGCCCTTCAACCATGATGCAGAGGCTACCAAAGGCAAAAACCTCCAGCTCAACCGGGCTATGCTTAGCCAGATGTTCAACCTGTGACAGGGAGAGCACACGAGGCAGTACTGCACGACGGATACCGAAATGCTCATGATAGTAGTTAAGCGCTTCATAATTAGTTGCAGAGCCCTGCACTGACAGATGCAACGCCAGTTCAGGGTGGCGTTGCGCGGCGTAGCCCAACACTCCCATATCAGCTGCAATCATCGCATTGACGCCCAGATCAGCGGCCAGATCCACCGCATTCTGCCATGATTTCCAGCCACTGGGCTGAGGGTAGGTGTTGATCGCACAGAGTACTTTTACGCCGTGCTGGCGGGCATAATCAATCCCTTTCTCTGCCTTTTTCCGGTCAAAGTTCAGTCCCGCAAAATGACGGGCATTGGTGGCATCCTTAAAACCGAAGTACACAGTACTGGCGCCATTATCGACAGCCGCTTTCAAGGCAGGAAAACTACCGGCGGGACAAACTAGCTCCATGGGGGAACTCCTGAGCGTTGGACTAAAGAGGTACAGTAATTACTTGTGCTGTAGCCTATCAATCGCTGCAGGAAAGTGACTTGATCAGTATCAACGCATCACACTTATAGTAACAGCATCAGGAACTATGAAGGGTTAACTCCGAAGGGGTATTTTCAGGATCAGCTATATTTATTTCACCGGCCGCTTTTATCTGCTGATAATTATCCAGAAACAGCTGCACAACGACTGGATCAAAATGGATACCGGACTGCTGTTCAAGATAGACCAGCACTTGCTCCTCAGGCCAGGCCTTCTTGTAGACCCGCTTGGCACACAGTGCATCCCAGACATCGATCACCGCAAAAATTCGCGCCGCAAACGGAATATCATTACCACTAAGCCCCCGGGGGTAGCCAGAGCCGTTCCAGCGTTCATGGTGGCTATAAGGTATATCTACACTGGGTTTGAGGTAATCAATATCATTCATCAGTTCATAGGCAAATTGGGGATGCTTCTTCATCTCCACCCACTCAGTCTCGTCAAGCGCCCCCGGCTTGATCAGGATCTGATCGGGGATACCGATTTTACCGATATCATGCAATAGCGCCCCGCGGGACATATATTCAAGCTCCCGACCATGAATACTAAGTTCCCTTGCCAATGCCACCGTCATGCGGGTGACTCTCTGAGTATGGTCCTTAGTCTCTTTATGGCGCAGGTCCATCACCTGCACCCAGCCTTTGATAGTCTGGTCATAGCTATCCACCAGACGTTCATTGGCACTCTCGATATTTTTCACATCGCTGTTAATCAGAACAAACAGCATCGCCCCGGTGATGCCAACAAACATCCAGCCCTTAATATTCTGGGCAAACGTGAGCAGCTGCGGATCACTGAATAACGCGGCAACCGCGGCATCCGACATATCGATCCATAAGGCGGCAACAATCACATAGATCAATACAATTCGATAGTGCGATTTAAACAGCATGAGATTCCCCTGGCGATTCTGGCAGGTGCGAGTCCTAAAACAAGAGATGAGCATGCCGCAAAAGAATAAGCGCGTTACTCACCAAAATGCCAACTTAAAACTCGTCGTTCGTCAAAGTCTATTCGTAAACTAGTCTTGCTGAACAAAGTGTTGAATCAACTTTTGCGCCAGCGACAGTATCTCAGACTCGGCAGCAGGAATGTCAGTTGATAGCTGTAATTGCGACACCACATAAGGGTTTCTGTTGCCCTGTATGGCCGTAATTTTGCGATCCCTCTCCAGCTCCCATTCATCGACAGGATCCTGTCTGGCCCAGGCAGTAAAAAGTTGCATCTGTTGGCGGCTGATAGACAATCCGTAGCGCTCTTGCATATAAAAATAGGTGCGGGCAATATCACCGCGTCGGTTAATCGGCGGCTCTACTTTTTTACTCTTAAAGTCAACTTCCATGTCACACTGCCCATAAGGACGTGACTCACCTTCCAGCATCGCAAAACGGTAATTAGAGCGATCGCCATTTACTTCACCGATTGCCGGCACCAGATTGTGCAGATCCGCTTCCATCAATTTGAACTGCTTATCTTTACGGCACGCCTTACGGCCACCGTTCTGCCAGCACTGCAGTTGATGTCCGAAGGCCCAGGCAGGGACAACATGCTCCCACTCGATGCGGGCGGCTCGATTGGCATTTTTACGCGGCGTAAAACCACATTTCTGCCATTCTGGTACCAGCTTCTTCGCTTGAGCAGCATATTCACAACCGCAATAAAAACTGACTGGATTAGCCTGGTACAGCTTGGCAAGAATCTTCTTGGACTTACTGAAGGAGGATGGATGTTCGGCGTGCAGAGAGGATGAAAATAAAATAACCAGCAACAAGAATAAATGTTTGAACATGAAAAGCCCGTTATTTCAGACATTCCCTGTCCTCGCCCCCTCGTCCTGTGGGGTAAAAAGAGCTCAGTTTACATCACCTCAAACAGGCAAAACAAGCCGTCCACTAAATCATTTTTAATCTTTTATTTCAAAAACTTAGAAATCAAAAAAGTTTGTAACTTAACGCCAGCTAAACCCTGCTAGTTCATTTTATAAAAACTTTCCTGTGAAATTTTTTCAATATTCACCTTCAGTTCTTAACCTAGGCTGTATCTAAGGGCCCTACCCATAATGAGTACAAAGGGTAAAAAAAGGGGGGGGGGGGGGAATTAGCGATGACCGGTATGTACTGCAAGGATATAGAGCCGAAGCCTGTTCTCAGGCTATGTACTTGCTGGGCCTGCGCATTGCTAATCCAGTCTTACCCACTTCAGGCCACCGCAGATCAAGCCAGGAATGAATTCCAACTGCCGGATATTTCCTACTCACCAACCCCGTTGGATGAAGAGCAGGACTTATTAGAGAAGACAGAAGACAGCCTCAAATATCTCGAACAACAGCTGAAGCATTATACCCGTGTGCAAATCACCCCTGATTCATCATTCCAACTGCGACGTAACGGTTTCAGAATTAAAACCCAATACCGCCATGATATTTCAACGGAGTTTGAAGCAGAGGATGACGGCGACGTTTCAATCAGTATAAAAATCCCGTTCTAAAACCCTCTAGTACTAACACACGTTACTTCCTGTTACCGATGCGCACATTACCCGTCTGATGAAACTGCGCTACTTGCTTACGCTTCTTACCAATCAGAATAGGTCCGTCATCAAAGAACAGGAAATTCTTCCAGTTACGTTTAAACACCCCCCATGTGGTTTCAATCACATGATCACTTTCGTAGCAAAAATAAACCAGAGTATCCTCTTCCCACAGCAGATGTTGAGCCACAATTTCGGGCAGTTCAGGATCCTCTGAATCCCACTCTTTTTGCCAACTCACCGTTTCCAGCCAGGTTTGATTCTTGTTTGCCCAGTCATCTGAACCAAAGTGGGAGGGATGGGTGCTTTCCTGACTGATTTGCTGTGACCAAACCTGCTCTGCCCGCGCCGTTTCCAAAGGCCGGATTTGCGTCAGATCATCTTCGCTTACAGGCAAATCTTTGTGCTTAAAAATCCAGCTTTTTTTATATTCGTCTAGAGATAGATAATTCATCAGTACTTTCAATTGTCAGGATTCAGTTGTCGGCAGCAGCAGTAAGCCGACAACTATAGCAGAAACCGCAACATTCAGTGAACCACAATGGCGATGAACTTTGACTGGGTAGCCGCTGAATAAATAACTACGTAGCTACAAGCCATTAATTCGTTTTGCTTTCCAATACCGGCTATTCCAGTAAATATTATCAAGTTTTGAAACCATCACACCTCGACTGGTTGAAGCATGCAGAAACTCATTATTGCCAAGATATACGCCGACATGACGGACCTTCACTTCGGTCTTAAAAAACACCAGATCACCCGGCAGTAAAAGCCGCTTTGGAACCGCATCACCAATACTGGATTGCAACTCTGTACTACTGGGTATAGACATGCCAAAACGCGTATTAAATACCGTTTGGGTAAATCCAGAACAATCAATGCCCTGCTTGCTGTTACCGCCCAGCTTATAAGGGACGCCCTGCCACTCCTTGTAGTGCTGTAATAACTGATCACGAACCATTGCAGTATTGCTGAGGTCGGTACTGTCAGATATAGACGCCCGGTTGTGACGTACCGACTGACTGCCACAGGCACTCAATAGAAACACAACAGTAACTATCAACAAAACTCGCATCTATTACCTCTTGGAAAAACAGCCTCCTTGAGAATCAGCCTGCATCCCTTACATTGAATGGAACATGAACAAAGAATTCAAGCCTTCTATTCATATTCCGCTGAAGATACACTTAAGGAACCTACGAACAAGCCCCTTGCGCCTCTGGCTTTCAGAGAGATCGGAGGTCAAGACAACGATTGCAGGCATACTGGTTGTACGTCGAAGATCGTTAACGCGGAGATCCGGTCTCTCTGAAAGCCCCCAAGGGCGGGCTCTATAACGGCCACCTGCTTTGTCAGCCAGTTTGAAAAGGTCCAGACATTTCACTGCACTGTCTTTCGCGCATCTGGTCGTTCTATAGCCCGCAGAGAAAGCATTAGACTTGTTCGTAGGTTCCCGACCGCAATTAATACAGCGATGGAATAATTATGCTTTACATACTACCTGAAACCGCCGGCGATATTGTTGTTGTTCAGGCGACAGAAAAACTCACAGCCGCAGATTATCAGGATACCTTCCTGCCCCTACTGGAAGAGAAAATAAAAGCCCATGGCCAAATCCGCTGCTTACTCTATCTTGATCACGGGTTCACTGGCTGGGAGGCAGGAGCGATGTGGGAAGATGCTTCATTTGGTGCAACCCACAGTCAGGATTTCAAACGCATCGCCGTCGTTGGCGGAGCTGACTGGCTAAACTGGGTGATAAAGAATGATGAGCGACTTATCAACGGTGAGGCGAAGCACTTTTCCGAAAGCCACTTCTTGCAAGCCTTGCACTGGATAGATGAAGCCTGATCGGCCTAGAACGATCGGTTATGGGAGTCTTTCAGACTCCTTTCCCCACTCCCCCCCCTCTGATCAAAATCAGCTACCCTCCTTCCTCACGCTATAAACATGCCACTGTATTTGCTAAATACTGAACCAGCCTGCACTTTTTATCACATTAGCTATTCTTAAAGTATTTTCAACTGGAAAAGCAGGTTGCCATGAATACGAAGGTTGATATGGATAGCCCGAACAGCTGGCATACGATGAGCTCGGAACAGGTTTGCCAGACACTGCACACAACACATGAAGGTTTACAGCCAGAGCTTATTTCAGAGCGCCTTAAAAAGTTCGGTGCCAACCGTCTTCCCGAGCCGCCTCGCCGGGGCTGGCTGATGAGGCTACTGGCGCAGTTTCATAATGTGCTCATTTACGTACTGCTTATAGCAGCCCTGGTAACAGCACTTCTGGGCCATAATGTAGACTCCGGAGTCATCATAGCAGTAGTGTTGGTTAATGCTCTGGTTGGCTTTATTCAGGAAGGTAAAGCTGAGAAAGCTATAGATGCCGTTCGTAATATGCTATCGCAGCAAGCCATTGTGATTCGCAATGACCATCGCAAGCAAATTCCAGCAGAAGACCTGGTACCGGGCGATGTCGTCTTCATTCAATCCGGTGACCGGGTGCCTGCCGATCTTCACCTGTTCAGAATAAAGGATCTTCACGTCGAGGAAGCATTACTCACAGGCGAATCGGTGCCCGTACATAAGCAAAATGAATCCGTCAATTTAGACGCCCCCCTTGGCGACCGAAGAAACATGGCCTTTTCAGGAACACTGGTCACCTATGGGCAAGGTGTTGGTATTGTCGTGGAAACAGGCGCTAAGACAGAGATCGGGCGAATCAGCACAATGCTGGCAGAAGTTACCACCCTGGTTACCCCGCTCACCCGCCAGCTTGATTCCTTCGCTCGCTGGCTGACCGGGGCAATTATGTTTATCGCGCTACTCACCATGATGTTCGGGTACTGGGTACGAGATTATGCGCTGGAAGATATGTTCCTGGCCGGGGTTGGCCTTGCCGTCGCAGCGATTCCCGAGGGCCTGCCTGCGGTTATCACTATTGCTCTGGCAATCGGGGTCCAGCGGATGGCCAATCGCAGGGCAATTATCCGTCGCTTACCGGCGGTAGAAACTCTCGGCTCGGTTTCAGTTATCTGCTCTGACAAAACCGGTACGTTAACCCGCAACGAGATGACCGTTACAACCGTTGTCACGGCTAACAATACCGCCAATATCAGCGGTGTCGGTTACAACCCTCATGGCACCTTCTCCTGTAGCAATGAGGATATCAGTCCGCAACATCAGCCGGCGATGCTGGAAATCTGTCGAGCCAGTATTTTATGTAATGATGCGACGTTGACGGAAAAGGACAATGAGTGGCTAATAGAGGGAGATCCAACCGAGGGAGCCCTGCTGGTTTTCGGAGCTAAATCGGGGCTTGACCCAAAAGAGCTGCACCTGGAAATGCCCCGTGATGATCTGATTCCCTTTGAATCAGAGCATCGTTTTATGGCGACCCTTCATCATGACCACGAAGGCAATGGTGTTATCTATGTAAAAGGCGCCATAGAAGCAATTATCCCCCGTTGCGAGTGGCAATATAACGACGGTAAAAATGAATCTCTGGATACGCATTTCTGGATAAACCAACAGGAACAGATCGCCGCACAAGGCAAACGCACATTGGCGATTGCAATGTTACCGGTCTCTGAAAGCCACTGCGTTCTGCATTTTAATGAAGTCGATAGCGGCCTGATTCTGTTAGGCGTTGTAGGCATTATCGATCCGCCACGCGAGGAAGCCATCGAAGCGGTACACAGCTGCCACCTTGCCGGTATCAAGGTAAAGATGATTACCGGTGATCACGCAGCAACCGCCAGCGCCATTGCTATGCAAATGGGCATCACAAACAATCCGCAGAGCCTGAATGGTGTAGAACTGGAACAGATGAGCGATGAGCAGTTACGCGATGCCGTCGAATCTATCGATGTATTCGCCCGAGCCAGCCCCCAGCATAAACTGCGCATAGTCGAAGCCCTGCAGTATAAACAGCACATAGTAGCCATGACGGGCGATGGTGTTAATGATGCCCCTGCGCTTAAACGTGCCAACGTCGGCACGGCGATGGGTGTAAAAGGCACGGAGGCATCAAAGGAAGCCTCGGAGATGGTACTGGCCGATGATAACTTTGCTTCAATTGCCCACGCCGTCGAAGAAGGGCGTACGGTGTTTGACAATATCCGTAAGTCCATCCTGTTCATCTTACCAACCAATGGGGGTGAAGCCCTGACAGTGATAGCCGCCATTGCTCTGGGAACTATGCTGCCGGTCACCCCGGCACAGATTCTCTGGGTGAATATGATCACTGCGGTCACCCTGGCACTGTCGTTGACCGTAGAGCCCTCAGAGCCAGATGTTATGCAGCGACAACCGCGCAATACTCGTATCGCAATCCTGTCACCTTTTATGATCTGGCGGATCGTATTTGTTTCAATTTTGATGGTAACAGGCACATTTGGCCTTTTCCTATGGGAAATAAATAGTGGTGAGAGTATCGAAACTGCGCGAACTGTAGCCGTAAACACCCTGGTTGTACTGGAAGCTTTCTACCTCATCAATTCACGCTACCTGACGTCTTCGGTACTGAATCGAGACGGCCTTCTAGGTAATCGCTATGCCCTGTATGCCATTGGCCTGGTGATGTTTTTCCAGATGCTTTTTACCTACTTGCCGATCATGCAGTTTTTCTTCCATACCGTCGCGATCGACGCGGACTCCTGGGGACGAATTCTGGTAGCAGGCTTACTATTATTCGTGCTGATCGAGCTGGAGAAACAACTGGTGCACAGAAAAAAGCCATAAGTTAATTATGTTTTTTTGCTGCACATAGAACGCGGATAATCACACCAGGCAGGCCTGACGTTATAGCGTCAGTAGCCCACAGTGAGTGACTATATAGTCGTTTGAGATTTTAGTCGTTTGAAATTTTTTCTTGGATAGTTCAACATCAGCTCCAACAATGGAGCAGATCTTTAACGGCCGGACGGCTTACCCAAAACAATCTGGCGTGGTCCGGCAATCTTCTCCTGACCAGTAACTCCCTGGGCAATTTCCTGAATCTGGCCACCGGATTTAAGGAATGCAGCGGTCTGTTCTGCAATTGATTGACGAGTTTCAGTTGCCGCTGATTTTTTAGGTTTAGCTGCCATGAGAAGGAGTCCGTTATTTAGAGAGTCGGCTATTGTAACAGCTTTTAGCCTAAAAATCCTGCCACAAACCAAGTACATAAACGCCAGGATAAATTCAGTTAAACTTTATTCAAATAAAACAGTTATTAACATATTGTATTTAAAACAATAAATACGTTAAAACCAGAAATTAGATCAAAAAATCAATATCATATTCCTTACCTTTCTGACTGAGCTTTTCAAGAAAAATGGCCATAAAAAACAGTCATGACATTGACTTAGAAATCTATTGCATGGTTGCCGCTTTGGCAAAATTACCCAGCGCAATTTGTATTTTCTTAACGACTTCATCACACCCGGTAATACCGTGACGCGCTGCCAGGTATGCAGGGTCGTTATAGGATAACCAAACCAGCCCTGCTGCATCTCTGCGAATCAACGCTTTCTGAGGAAGGTCAATTGCAATGGACTGGGCACACTGTATCAGAGGCGTACCCACTTTCGGATTTCCAAAGATAACCAGTTCTGTCGGACGTAATTCCTGGGCCACTTTTTGTGCACCGGCAGCGTGATCAATTCTTGCAAATACCGTCATGCCTTTGGTTTTTAAGGCCGCCTCAAGCCGGTCTGCGGTAGTTTTTACGTCGTAAGGACTCTTAATAGTGATGAGGCCATCATCTGCGATAGCCTGAGATAAAAACAGGAAAACTGAAATGATACTTATTAGTAACGTACGCATACATGATTCTCCTAAAATGGCTTGAGTAAAGTCATGCTTTATTCACTTACTTCGTATTGTTCCCACTACGAACCGGGCTTATGAAATTCAATGACATTGCCATCAGGATCTCTGATAAATAAAAGTATTGCGCCATTAGGGAGGGTTATTGGCCCTTCTGTAACCGGAATTTTCTTAGCTTCCAACTCATGCTGTACTGACTCAAGGTCTGTTACCTCAAGGGCAATATGAGTATACCCGGTATGCTTCTCAGGAATATCCATCAACATGTTCTGTGTAGACTCAGCGGAACCATTGAGTATGAAATTGATATTTATCCCCGCTGGATGCTCCATAATAGCAACCGGTTCCGGACCGATCGGACCAACGATAAAAACAAAACCCAATTTCTCATAAAAAGACCTGGCTACCGCCAGGTCCTTTACCCTTAAGCCAATATGATTAATGCGTGTAATCTCTTTCATAGCAACATCCTTAAGTTAGAGAGCAGATCGTCGACACTTCTGGCACACGACTCGTTATACGCTTTAATGAATAAGATCAGCTCAGGATAGAGGATAATTACAGCACATACCAACTATCACGCATCACAACGTTGCGGGTTTACAGCGAATAACTATGTTTCAACAATGTCATCTTTCAGGCTCAATACGAATGCCACCACCTCATCACATTCCTGCTTGGGTACTTGTAAAGCTGCCATAGTTGAACCGGCATGTTCAAGGAAGATTGACCAGTCGCTTGCACTGATTTTCATCCCCTGGTGCGATAACTTCATATCTCGGCCGGTGTAATACAACGGGCCACCAGCACTTGCGCTTATATAGTCGATCAGTAGTTGCTTCTCTCTCGCAATCCCGTCATCACTGCGGTTCTGCCAGAAACGGCCTAATTGGGAATCCGCTTGCAAACGCGGTAACAAGTCATTGCAGAAAGCCGTTATACCGTCATAACCACCAAGACGCTCATAGAGCGATTTCTCTGCCATGGAACTTCTCCTCATCGTATTTAACGATTGATAAGACCTCCCTGTCAGGTTTATTTGCTTAGTAAGTCTAGGAGCCTGACCGAGAATAACTGATTTGGTATTTTGGTATATGATGGGTACCT
>JBALVQ010000115.1:0-14315 GCA_036960915.1 Amphritea sp. | reverse complement strand
CCGTTGCACGGATAGATGCGGCATAACCCAGCGTCATATCCAGATTACCGGACAGTTCGCTGTCTTCGCCAAAATCCAGCTGCACTGCCTGCACCTGGCCGCTTAACGCCAGACCGACGGCACCAGCCAGGACCGCCACTGCCAGTGGCGTTCGCTTAGACGGAAAATTTATTTGCATTACATAGGCCTCATTATTTTTTTAGTGAGTAGGTCAGATTAAGCGGTTAGCGGGGGACACAGACCCCGGACTCATACCGCCGGTAACACAGGCCCGGAACGAGCCAAAGGGATGTTAAAAAAGACGTACTGGAGCTGGCGAACGGGGCTGCATAAACAGCCACGCGATAGTAAGGTACAGAGGACCTCTGCTGGTATTGATAGTGCGCCATAGTGACTCCTCGGTTCCCGTCCCGGGCTACGCCTCTGGGATGTGGAACCAGCAACCCGGCACTCTTTTCAAGCTAACCGTGCTGCCCTTGTTTATTGTTTTAGTTTTAGGGCCAGAGCTATACTGCTCAGCGTTAAAACACTATATCCCTGCTACTGCAACCCTACGTAGATTCACTTTGGCCAGCCCGGGGGTGAAATTCGGCCAGTAGCTATCTGCTTGATACGAGGGAAGTTTCATGCTGGTATTAAAAGGAGAGGACATTAATCGCGGCTATATAGATCAATACCGCAGTTGAGAGAAACCAAACCATGAGCGAATCCAGGCCCTATTCCATCAAGGATGTCACCCTGCCGACCCAGGTTTTATCGCTGGTTTTCGATACTGCCAGGGCTAAAGGCGTAACCGAACAACAGTTGCTTGAAGGCACAGGCCTGCTGCACAGAGATATCCTCAACCAGGGCACCCTGCTACGCTACGAGCAGATTCTTAAAATGATGGCTAATGCCCTGAAGCATTACCCGGATCCCGGATTAGGGCTGGTAGCCGGTAGCCAGGAAAAGATCAGCACCTGGGGGCTTCTGGGCTTTGCCATGATGAGCCAGAAGACCCTGAAACAAGCCCTCAGGGTCGCCAATGCTTACTACTACACCAGTCCGGCGCTAATCGATCTTGAGATCCATACCGAGCCGGAGGACTGCTACTTCCGTGCCTACGCACCCTACCCAATCGGCAACCTGCTACCCATGGCAATCGAAGAGCTTGGCAGCTGTATCCAGGCAGTTTTTACCCTGATGCTGGGCAAGCCATTTAGCTTCACTAAGATCCTGGTAAGCTACGACCAACCGGCTTACGCACAGCTCTATCATGAATATTTCAACTGCCCGATCCAGTACAACAGCCCGGTAAACCACCTCTATTTCGACCCCGTATTTCTCGACGCTGAACTGCTGCACGCCGATCCGATCAGTGCGCAGATGAGCGAAGGATTGTGCCGCCAGGCCATGGATCGTCAGGGCGAAGAACGTGACCTGGTGAGCGATATTCGGCGCATACTGACACGCACCCCGGGTCGCTTTCCAAGCATGGAATGGGTCGCAGAAGAATTGCAGGTCAGCCCCCGCTCCCTACGCCGGGGCCTGGCCGAGCAAGACTGCTCCTTTCAGGGCCTGCTGGATGATGTCCGCACCACGTTGGCGATCGACTACCTGCAGACCTCCAGTATTCCAATGGATGACATCGCCTTCCTGGTCGGCTTCACCGAGTACAGCAACTTCAGAAAAGCGTTTAAACGCTGGACGGGGCATCCACCCAGCTATTATCGCGCAGAAAAATAAACCTTTTTTTTGGCTGGACACTTCACCAACGAAGCACCTCCGTTGGCGGTCCGGGTCCCGCCCTACTCGTACTGTGTAGGGCGCCACCCGGGGCGCCATGCCTGCTGACCAACATTCACCCAGCCATTACCGCGCGGAAAAATAACCCCCATCGTTTATTATCTGGACGCTTCACCAACGGAGCACCTGCTTTGGCGGGCCGAATGCGGCCCAACCGGGTCCCGCCCTACGAGCCCTGTGTAGGGCTCTCCACCTGGGGCGCCATATCCCCAGACCAACATTCACCCAGCATCTGGCCTACTCTGACCTAACCCCCCACTCATCTCTTCGATTTAATGAACACTAAGCTAGCGAAAGGTTTTGGCGGGCCGAATGCGGCCCAACCGAATGCGGCCCAGTCTGGCCCCGCCCTACGGATCCTGTAGGGCGCCACCTGGGGCGCCATATCTGCTAACCGTCATTAATGCAATAACAATAATCGGGGTATTTAGATGAGTAACTTTCAACTGCCGGCCAGCGCCTCGGCCGAAAAACAACAGATCCTGCGTCAATCCCACCAGTACCTGATTCCCGGCCGGATCCAGACCTTCAACCAGTTGGGCATCGATCTGGTAATCGGCCGCCGCGAGGAGTACCGGTTCTGGGACGTGGACGGCAAGGAGTTTATGGATTTTCACCTTAACGGCGGGACTTACAGCCTTGGACACCGACATCCGAGCCTGATGAAGACCCTGAACCAGGCGCTGCAAAGCCTGGATGTCGGTAATCATCACTTCGCTTCCCCCTATCGGGCGCGGCTGGCCGAAAAGCTGGCGGCCTTATCCCCCGGCCAGAAGCTACAGTACAGCGTGCTGACCAGCAGCGGCAGCGAGGCCAACGACGTGGCAATAAAATCCGCCCGCTACGCTACCGGCCGACGCAAGATCGTGGCACTGGACACCGCCTATCACGGCCGTACCGGTTTCTCCGGCGCCGCCGGTGATGCCTCGGTTGCCGAATTTTTCCATTCTGATTATCCCGCTGAATTTATCACCGTTCCTTTCGATGATCTGGAGGCGATGGAACAAGCACTGGCCGGTGAGGATGTGGCTGCGGTGCTGATGGAGATCATCCCCGCTACCAACGGTTTTCCCGTACCCTCCGAGCACTACCTGCCCGGCGTCAAAGCGCTGTGCGAAAAATATGGCTCCCTGTTTATTGCCGACGAGGTACAGACCGGCCTGGGGCGTTGCGGAGAACTTTGGGCAATCCAGTGTTGGGGCGTCGAGCCGGATATCCTGGTCACCGGCAAGGGACTTTCCGGCGGTCTTTACCCCATCGCTGCCGCAGTGATGAGCGAGCCGGTCGGATCCTGGCTGATCGATAACGGTTGGGGCCATGTTTCCACCTTTGGTGGCAGTGAGATCGGCTGTGCTGTGGCCAGCGAGGTGCTGGCGATCTGCAGCGATCCAACTGTACTGCAACAGGCTCGCTGTACTGCCGACTATCTCCGTTCTGGCCTTAACGAAATACAGCGTCTCCACCCCTACCTGCAGGAAATCCGCAGCCAGGGCCTGGTGATGGGGCTGAAGTTCGCCAACCCCAATGGTGGCATTCATATGATGAAGGCCCTCTATGATCAGGGACTCTGGGCAATCTTTGCCGGCTTCGACGCCTCGGTGCTGCAGTTTAAGCCGGGACTGCTGATCGATCGAGCGTTCTGCGACGAGGCGCTAGAGAAATTTGAAGCCGCAATCAGCGTAGCCGAAAAGATCCAGGATGAGGCTGAGCCGATGAGCCTGAACCCCTCCCGCTAACTTGATCAAGCAGGTGACAGCGATACAGACCCTGCACAATCCCTCGCTTACCAATACAACACTTGCCAGCACAACAATAGTAAAGAGGCAGTTATGCAAAAATTCTATACCCTTGCGCCGGAGCAACAGGCACGCCACTTCCACGATCTGGCCCGGCAGGCCATCAAACACTGGGGCATCGAGAATGCCTCAATCAGCCTGATCAAGCACCGTGAGAATGCAGTGTTCAGCGTCATCGATCACGCCTCAGAGCAACGTTATGCCCTGCGAGTGCACCGTTTTGGCTACCACAGCGATGCATCGTTGCGTTCCGAGCTACAATGGATGCAGGCGCTGACCGAGGCTGGCGTCGCCACCCCGCCGATCATCCCGACCCTGGCAGGCGATCTGTTTATCAATGTCATGAGCGATTCCATTCCCCAGCCCCACCAGTGCGACCTGCTGGGTTGGGTCGAGGGCGATCCACTTGGTTCGATCGACTCCGAGCATGCCGCATCTCCCGACCGGATCGTCGACAACTACCGTGTTGTCGGCAACCTAGCCGGACGCCTGCATAACCAGAGCCAGGAGTGGCAACTGCCTGAAGGTTTCACCCGTGCTAGTTGGGACGTCGACGGGCTGATTGGCAACGACCCGCTCTGGGGCCGCTTCTGGGAGCTGGAACCGCTGACCAATGCACAGCGGGAGCTTCTGCACCGTGCCCGGGATAAAGCCGAGCAACAATTGCGGACATTCGGCCAGGGAGCCGACCTTTACGGCCTGATCCACAACGACTTCCTGCCGGAGAACCTGCTGTTAACGGCTGACGGCATCCGTATCATCGACTTTGATGATGCGGGCTTTGGCTGGCACCTGTTCGAGTTTGCCACCTCACTGTTCTTCCATCTCGACGAGCCCTACTTCGACGCGGCATTGGCTGCAATGATCGAGGGTTACCGCGAAGTACGGGAGCTTCCAGAGGAACAGTTAGCGATGCTGCCCACCTTCTTTCTGGTACGTGGTCTGGTCTACCTGGGTTGGGTCCACACCCGCAAGGACACCGATACTGCCAAGGCGGTTACACCTGAGCTTATTGAGGGCGTTATTGCTCTGGTAACGGACTACCTTGATCAGTAAGGAAACCCTGTCCTATGAATAGAAAGCAGGGCCAATATGCCCTGCTGTTGACCAACCCTGCGATTGCAAAGAATTTATGCTGTCGAGTCCATTGAACCCACAATACAAAGGCGACATTTTCGTTCAAATCACTAAAGCGTTTCTGCATCCATCCCAATCCCGAAAGCAGACATAAACCTCAGCGTCAGAGTTGGGTGGCTATGTGCCAAAAGCTACCACTCTAAGGAGTGGGCTAAACCACCGGTCCTACACTCACATGAGAGGCCGCAGTAACCAAGCCAAGGCTTAGAAAGGCATAAGCCTGTTGCTTTATTTTAAGCCCAGGCGCTTGGCCAAACGATGTAAATTACCCACATCTACTGAGAGTTGACGCGCGGTCGCTGCCCAGTTGTTGTTGCTGTTATCCAGAGCCTGCTTAATCAGCTGATACTGAAATTGATCGGTGGACTCTCGTAGATTTCCAACCTGAGACGTTAATCGTTGACCGGCCGATTGAACTGATACACCGTCTGTCGCCAGTTCGAATTCTTTATTAAAAATTGCGCTATCAAAGTGCTGGGGCTTTATCGTCACATTTTCATCTTGCGACTCTGCTCGAGCCAGGATAGCGGCACGATGAATACTGTGCTCCAGCTCCCTGATATTACCCGGCCAGGTGTAAGCCTTCAGCAGCGCCTGGCACGAGGAGCCCAAACTAAGGTGCCTCAACCCCAGTTTGGTCCGGCAGCGTTCGATAAAAAAACCTGCCAGCAATACGATATCGTCCCCTCGTTCACGCAAGGGAGGAACCATAATAGGAAACACACTCAGGCGGTGATACAGGTCAGCGCGAAAACGCCCGGCAATCACCTCTTTATTCAGATCTTTATTGGTCGTCGCAATGATGCGGGCATCCACTTTCAAAATTCGGTCATCACCGACCCGCTGCAAATCACCGTACTGTAAAAC
The DNA here is from genome assembly GCA_036960915.1 of Amphritea sp. GTDB lineage: Bacteria > Pseudomonadota > Gammaproteobacteria > Pseudomonadales > Balneatricaceae > Amphritea. The sequence goes on along the minus strand of JBALVQ010000115.1, from coordinate 8,730 downwards.
GCGAAGCAATTTAGCTTGCAGCGACAGTGGCAGCTCCCCTATTTCATCAAGGAACAAGGTGCCTTTATCTGCCAGTTCAAATTTTCCGCTGCGGTTACTAATGGCGCCAGTAAATGAACCTTTGATATGGCCGAACAATTCACTCTCGGCAACGGATTCTGGTAGCGCGGCACAATTAAGATAGATCAGTGCCTGGTTCGCTCTGGACGATTGCGCATGGAGTGCCGAGGCAACCAGTTCTTTACCGACCCCGGTTTCCCCCATCACTAACACAGTCAAATCGGTATTCGCCACCGCCTCGATTTGCCCCTGTAGCGCCAACATTTTATCAGACTGGCCAATGGCCTCCGGTACGCCATTTGAGTTGGATAGGTTCTGCGTCTCGAGCTGAATATTACCGGCCCGCTTTTCAAGTTGCTCGATGAGAATCGCATTGTTCAAACTGGCCGCGGCCAGGGCCATCACCGTACGCAACTCATCATCGCTAAATACGTCAAACTGATGCGGGTCAAAACCATCGATGGTCAGGGCACCGATCAACCGCTGGTTTGCCATTAACGGCAAGCCAATACACGCATGCACTTTCAGTTCATCCGCATGAAAAGGTATCAAGCCATCGTAGGGGTCGGGCAAGCTACTGTCGGCGGGAAACCTCACTATATCGCCTGCTCTGGCGATTGCTTCCATACGCGGGTGCTCATTGATAATAAAACGCCGTCCTAATACATCCTCTGACAGCCCGTTAATCGCCAGCGGAGTAAACTGTTGCCCTCTAAACGCTAACAGTGCTGACGCATCACATTCGAATAATTTTCGGATGGTAGCCAGCAACCGATCAAACCGGTCCTGGCTGGAAATAACACTGGTTAAGTCCAGTGCCAGGCGAGTAAGAGCATCTGAATCCTGAAACATGGGCGACTCCCAAAATCAGCACTGTCATATTGACAATTCACAGTCATATTAACTCTAGAACAAGACTGTCACTTTGACAGCAAACTAACATCGCAAATTATTTTATACATACTAATCAATAAGTTAAATAACTGGCACAGCATATGCTTATAGGAGGATAACTTTTATATTTACACCACTACCTCTTGAGGAACCAGAATGACTCTTCTAGTTAAAAACAATATACATTGGGTTGGACAACGCGATTGGGAAGTCCGTGACTTCCACGGCACCGAATACAATACTGAAAAGGGCACCAGCTACAACAGCTACCTGATCCGCGAAGAAAAGACCGTACTGATTGATACCGTTGACCACAAATTTAGTCAGGAATTCGTACAAAACCTGGAGATGGAAATCGACCTTAACGAGATTGATTACATCGTCATAAACCATGCCGAAGAAGATCATGCAGGAGCCCTGACTGCATTACTCAGCAAGATCCCCAACACCCCTATTTACTGTACGGAAAACGCCATTGATTCCATAACCGGTCATCACCATCAACCGGAATGGAACTTCCAAACTGTCAAAACTGGCGACAGCCTGAATATCGGTAACGGCAAGCAACTCATCTTTATCGAAGCCCCCATGCTTCATTGGCCCGACAGCATGATGACCTATATGACTGGTGATGCCGTGCTATTCAGTAACGATGCATTTGGGCAGCATTATTGCGACGAACGTCTATTCAATGATGAAGTCGATCAGGCAGAACTCATGGAGCAGTGCCTACGCTATTACTCCAATATCCTGACCCCGTTCAGCAGCCTTGTGATCGCAAAAATCAAAGAAGTGCTCAGCCTCAATGTACCGGTCGATATGATCGCCACCGCCCACGGGGTTGTCTGGCGTGATAATCCCACCCAGATCGTCGAAAAATATCTTGAATGGGCCGACGAGTATCAGGAGGATCGTATTACGATATTCTACGACACAATGTCTAACAACACCCGAATGATGGCGAATGCCATTGCTCAAGGGATCCATGAGGTAGACCCCGCTGTTGCGGTGAAGGTATTTAACGTCGCTCGCCACGATAAAAACGAAATACTGGCAAACGTATTCCGATCCAAAGGAGTGCTGGTGGGGTCTTCCACGATGAACAACGTCATGATGCCAAAAATCGCCGGTATGCTGGAAGAAATTACCGGGCTGCGCTTTAAAAACAAGCAGGCCGGTGCTTTTGGCAGTTATGGCTGGAACGGTGGCGCGGTAGACCGGATACATGCCCGTTTAACAGATGCTGGCTTTACTACCTGTCTCGGACTGAAAACAAAATGGAAGCCCGACGGCAAAGCGCTACTGGAATGTCGCGAGCACGGTCGCCAGATTGCGCAACAATGGGCTCTGAGGGAGTTACCTCAACTCAATAAACCTTGCTCGCAACAGCGGCAGCCGGCCAATGATCCGGACATAAAAGCACCGCAAGAAACACCAGAAAATAGCGCCACGCAAATCGGGCCAACTATGGTTTGTAGCGTTTGCCAATGGGTCTACGATCCGGCGCAAGGCGAGCCTAACCAGGACGTTGCGCCAGGCACCCCCTGGAGTGAGGTGCCTGATTATTTTCTATGTCCGGAATGCAGTCTGGGTAAAGACGTTTTTCAACAATTGCCCCAGGAGAATGCCGCATGAACAAGCCTATTATTATTATCGGTAGCGGCTTTGCTGCCTATCAATTGGTAAAAAATATTCGCAGACAAGATACGCAGCAAGCGATCACCGTGATCACTGCCGATAACGGCGACGAGTATGCCAAACCGGATCTGAGCCATGTTTTCACCAAGTCGCAGGCAGCCCAGGACCTCATTAAGATGCGCGCCGACGACTTTGCCCTTGAGTACGGCATCACCTTATTGCGAAATAGTCGGGTTAAGTCCATTAACCCAGGCGAGAAAACCCTGATGTGTAATGATGAGCAGATTACTTATCATAAACTCGTGCTGGCAACTGGGGCCAAGCCCTTTGTGCCGCCGATGGCCGGTGATGCGACTGACGACATCATCACCCTCAATAGCCTGGAAGAATATGAAAAATCCCAGTTTCAATTGGCAAACGCCAAATCCGCATTGGTTATTGGTGCCGGCCTAATCGGCACCGAAATCGCTATGGACTTGGCCAGTGCCGGGCGAAAAGTGGTGCTGACCGATCGGGCAACCCGGCTGCTGCCGAGCCTGCTGCCAGACTTCATCTCCTCCCAGCTTTACCAGACGCTAGCGGGGCAAGGAGTGAACATCGAACTGGATACACAGGTGTTGTCTCTGGAGAAAAAAGCAACGGGCATCGAAGTCACACTGACAAACGGGGCTCAGTACAGTGTAGATTGTGTTATTTCCGCGGTGGGGCTACACCCCAATATCCAGCTTGCTGCTGATGCAAAATTAACAACAAACCGGGGGATTGTCGTGGATCGACAGTTGCAAACCTCCGTATCCGACATATTCGCTCTGGGGGATTGTGCTGAAATCGAAGGCAAGGTGCTACCGTTTCTGCAACCGACACTGCTCGGCGCCAGTGCGCTGGCCCGGACACTACTTGGCCAGGCCACCGACATTCAGTTACCGGCGATGATGATCAAGGTAAAAACGCCTCTGCTACCGATACAACTAAGTGGCGAGACATCCAGGGAAGATGCCCGTTGGCAGATAGAAGCCAACGCTACCGGGATGACTGCCAAAGCATTGGATGATGAGGAACAGCTGATCGGCTTTGTGGTCACCCAAGATCACATGAAACAGGCGTTTCCGTTATTACGCCAGTTGCCGGCAATGCAGTAAGAGGGACAGGGACAAGCCCTTAACTGCCCGGTATTGCCTAAATACAGCATTGAAGGACTGATAATCGGAAGAGCTTTCAGCGTTATACAGCTGGCCATTCAAGTGTCGCTAGCCTCCCTCAAGGGGGCTGGCTGTACTCCGGGCGATTTGGGTTATAGCACCTTTTCGATGGCAGAAGGATTACGGACAAAATCAAATCACTTCGACCCTATTACCCTTAAGACTATAAAGCCCCTCCCTCTCTTTCGGAAATAAAGAGTCCTTAGGGAGCCAGCGGAATAAGTCACTCGTTTTAAACCTGGCTGGTTCACTAATTCGACTGCAATCACTGGTAAAGACAAAGGCAAATACGCCTTAACGGATTATTGATCATCCTGAAATCAGATCATCAAATTCGCCGTCCAGATTTTGAAGGTCGATCTTATCGCCCCTATAAGTGGGAGCTCGCAATCGGAAAGTAATTATGGATCGTCATCTTAGTAAGTTTATTTACCGTTATAGTTTACGCGACCAGGTTCGTGTTTTACTGCTGACCCTACTGTTTTTCCCAATCCTCTATTTGTCGCTGGAACTGCCTAAAACTATTATCAATGGCGCTATAGCGCGCTCCGGCGGTAATACCTTTCTGGGGATGCAGTGGCAACCAATGCAGTTTCTGTTATTGCTCTGTGGTCTGTTGTTGCTAACCGTCCTGGTCAGCGGTGTATTCAAGATGCGCATCAATACCTATAAGGGCATCATTGGGGAGCGTATGGTGCGACGCTTGCGTTATCAGCTAATAGAGCGGCTACAGCGTTTTCCACCGGCACAGTTTCAGCGTGTGTCGCAAGGTGAAATCATCGCGACAATCACCTCGGAAACCGAGCCGCTGGCGGGTTTTATTGGCGATAGCCTGGCGCAACCCCTGTTTCAGGGCGGCACCATGCTGACCATCCTGACTTTTATGTTTGTTCAGGACCCGATTCTGGGCGTTGTTGCGGTCTCTATGATTCCGCTGCAGGCGTATATTATTCCCAGAATGCAAAAACGCCTGAACACTTTGAAAAAAGAGCGGGTAAAGCAGGTACGGGTACTGGCCAGCAAATTAGGTGAAAGCGTTGATGGTAATCGTGAGGTGCGAATCTATGGCACTCAACAGTATCATTTGGCCCACTATTCGCAAATCTTAGGCCAGTTATTCGCTATTCGGCTGAATATCTTTCAGCAAAAATTTCTCATGAAGTTTATTAATAACTTCCTTAATCAACTGCCGCCTATTATGTTTTATGCAGTCGGCGGGATGCTGGTTATCAACGGGCAGTTAAGTATGGGAGCCCTGGTTGCGGCACTGGCTGCTTATAAAGATCTGGTGTCTCCCTGGAAAGAATTACTTGCCTACTATCAGCAATATCAGGACTCACAGGTGCGTTATGAGCAAATTCAGGAAAACTTCGATCCACCAGATCTTATCCAGCTGATTGAGTCCGCAGATGAAACCACACAAGCGCTGAATGGTAGCGTGGCATTTAATAACCTCCATCTGAAAAATGATAGGGGTGAATATATTACCAAGAACATTAATCTAGAAGTTGAACCAGGTGAGCTGGTCACGATTCATTCGCACAGCCCGTTGTTGCTGCGCAAGCTGGCACAATGCATGATGCGCACTGGCCAGCCGGCATCCGGGGTTATCAGCTATGGCAATGAAGCTATTAATCAGATCACTACCAGCAGCCTGACAGGCAATGTCAGTTATGCGGGCCCGGAACCCTTTTTATTTAATGAGACTATTTTACAGAACATTAATTATGGCCTGCGCCGCCTGCCACCGCTTGAAGAAGTTGCTCTGTTGGAAGCTCCACGTCTGACTGAAATCAGCGAAGCCGAAGCATCCGGCAACAGTAGCGCCAGCGCCCATGGCATCTGGACTGACTTCACGATGGTCGGGGTGGAAAACTGGGGCCAGATGCGTAATTGGCTGCAGGAATTGATGGTCGCTATTGGTTCGCGTCGAGTGGTGTTTGAGCTTGGGCTCAATGAGCATTTTGAAACTAAAGATGTGCCAGCAGAGATTGAAGAAAAATTTATCGAGACCCGAAATGATCTGATGCGGCAATCACAGGATCAGAATCTCGACACGCTGGTAGAGCGATTCGATATCGATAGTTACCATCCACATCTTTCAGTATTGGAAAACATCAGCTTTGGCTTACTCAGCCCGGAGCAAGAACTGAGTACTATCGAGGGACTAACCGCCGACGATAGCTTTATTCAACTGCTGCGCCAGCATAATCTGTATCAACCTTTACGCGACGCCGGGGAACAGGTATCCAGACGCATTGTTGAAGAACTCAGTGAAATCGGTCCTGAAGGCAAGCTGCAGGCACAATTGAGTCAGTATGACAGTGACTGTATCCGAGAACAGCTGAAGCACTGTATCGGTCGTCCGGACTGTTTACCCTGCTGTGAATTTCTGCTCGAGATGGCCCTGAAAGTACGCATTGCCACATTAGGCGATAAGTACATAACAGCCTCGCTACAAAGCAAAATTGTCGAACTCAGACATTGGTTGATCGAGCAAGGTCGAGAAAATTTACACGTTGATATTGAGCCGCTGCACAGCGATGGTATAAGTGCGCACCTGAGTGTCATGGAAAACCTTGTCTGGGGGATTGAAATAGCCCCTAAACAGGAAGTGCAGCATCAGGCACTTTTGGCCATAGTGGAGCAGGCATTGGTAGATAATGATGCTGAATCTTTGGTGACTATAGGTTTATCGCCAGTGGGTATCCGCGGTGAACGCTTGCCGTTAGCCGCAAAACTCAACATTCAGTTATTACGCGCTCTGGTGAAGCGACCTAAGACTTTAATACTGCACGATGCACTGGAACATAAGACACGAGCTGAGCAAGAGGAAATGTTAATGGGAATTCGCCAGTTACTGCCTGACCTGACAATCATCATGCTCAAGAGCGGTTCAGCAGTATCATTACCTGACAGCCGGGCTTATCGCATCGACTCTGAAGGTCTGGTGAAAATAAGATAGGCTGATCAGCTGCACTCTTCGGTGAAATTTATTAGCAGCGCTAGTTAACATAGCCTTTAACAGAACGAGTTAGGGATGGTACGAATAAGGGTTGTGTCGCAAACTCTGAACGACTGAAGGATAATCCTGGTTTTTTTTAGGTTCTTCGTCACCAAATAGAGTGCTTGCAAACGGGGAGGAGTCCATATACGGACATCAGGGCCGGGCTATTGAGCTTCAGCTTTCGGCAGAACACGGCCAGGTGCGGACTCTGAAGCCAGATACACAGATCTTTTAATAGTCCACAGGGCAGTCATGATCATCCACGCACGACGATCCCTATTGCATCTACATGAAGTCCAGACCGCCCAAAAAATCCAATTAATTCTGTGTTGAACCGTGCAATAGCTCTATAATTATGGGTACCTCCAATGCCACCATAACGAGGTGAAACGCGTCTATTTGTGTGTATTCGAATTGAGTCCACAAATTGACCGTATCGGCCACTTATTCCTATGATGTATTCGCCCTTATCCAATTTAAAACGATAAAGCTGCCCACCGTGGCCTCCGATCCTGGAAGAGTCTTGTAGGCGCCCATCCTTTTTTTCATAAAAAATCTGGAGCGCTTCTATGTATACACCAGCACGTATTTGAATTTCGGTGATTCTTGAACCATGTGGAATTAGCCTTTCGAAAAGCACCCCTCCAGCCCCCCCGAAAGGACCCTCATAAACTTTGATTAATGCACTACTGGTTAATAGGATAACGCCCGGTACAAAGCAAAGGAAGAAAATGAATAGTCCCCCCTTTCCTACCTTTTTCATGATCCAGTCCTGACTTAAGTCATCCGATTAATGTAATAGATTATAGGATAGATCATAATTGGCTCGAGTGACCGGCCAGTGTCAGCTGGAGCCGTAAGCTGAAGCTCGGATAGGTAAACATTAAGCGTCCGCTATTGGAACTGAGGGTTGGCAGGTGCAATGCCATATTAGCGATCCCTAAAAGTCCGGACTTGGCACAGAGCGACTTGATCGTTGGGCAGCTACTTCTGGTGCTGTTTGGTCGCTCCTGACACAAAGGCGACATTCACGTTCGAACCACTAGGAAGCTTCCGCATCCATCCAAATCCTCTAAAGCGGACTTAAACCTCAGCGTCAGAATTGGGCAGCCATGTGCCAAAAGCCGCCGTTCAGTTAGTTGATATTCCTTGGTACTGTCAACTTAACCAAGAGGTAGGCGTTTTTCGGCTGAAGTCGTGCTCCGCTGGAACCAGCTATCAATAAGTTAGCAGAGAAGTATTGATCACTTCAGGCAATCAAATTCCTTAAGTTGACAGTACCGTCCAGACCAATATCCGCTTTTTTCGATTGGAGGGAATCCCAGCCAAGCCAAATATTAGAAAACCCTAAAGGGCAGTTCCTGGCCGTACTTTACCCCTGAGAATCGGTGTGCCGAAAGACAAAAAGGGCGATAACCGGAGTTATCGCCCTTTCTACTTAGCCATTAACAATTACTGATTACACAGTGCTTTTTGCTACTGAAGACGTTGCTGTTTGTGTCTCAGCTGTTTGTGTCTCAGCTGTTTCAGAAGCAGCCGTAAATAATACGTCAGTTGAGCTGTTTAGTGCCGTTTCAGCAGAATCTTGAACGACACCAACAATAAAGCCAACGGCAACTACCTGCATGGCAACATCGTCTGAAATGCCAAACAGGCTACAGGCGAGAGGAATCAGCAGTAGTGAACCACCAGCCACACCGGAAGCACCGCAGGCAGAAACTGCTGCGACAACACTGAGTAGTACTGCAGTTGCGATATCGACCTGTATACCTAGTGTATGAACGGCTGCCAGCGTAAGTACAGTAATCGTGATAGCTGCACCCGCCATGTTGATGGTTGCACCGAGTGGGATGGAAACAGAATAAGTATCTTCATGCAGATCAAGACGCTTACAAAGCTCCATGTTTACAGGGATGTTCGCTGCAGAACTAC
>JBALVQ010000114.1:0-14420 GCA_036960915.1 Amphritea sp. | reverse complement strand
TGATCTCAATTAATAGTGGATTTTAAGGGGTGACAACTATCCTGACACAGGGGGTAGAACTAAGACACCTAAAGGATAGAGGTATCAGTTTTATCTGCCTTAATATTAAGGCAGGCAACAATCTTATCTAAAATATCCAAAAAATATAATTTAAAGATTTATATACCTCGATTAAATTTTATTTATTACTCTCAATAACTCGTGTAACTGGCAAAGACTTCTTGCCAAGCATTAAGATACAAATAAAAAAACACTTCAATATTTATTAATTTTTATGTGGTGACAAACGCAAAAAACCCGACATCTGCCGGGTTTTCCAGTATTAATCTTAAGCAAGCGTGTTACTTACACAACGCCTTATAGCGTTGAGTGCCTTCACGCTCAGCGATACGGGTGCGCCAATTGTTGATGTTGCCATATGCCGCAAGGTCGAATTTGATGTCATCACAGATGCCAACCACGAATGCAGTGTTCAGGTCGGCCAGTGTGAAAGTATCACCTACCAGATACTCCTTACCTTCCAGCCCAGTTTCAAGGGTGTTCAATAACGCAGGCAGTTTCTCAAATGCTTTCTTAATCACTTCGGCGTCACGACGTTCTTCCGGTACGAATACCAGCTGAATGAAAGCATCGATCATCGGCACCTGCAGGTCAGCTACGGACCAGATACTCCACTGGCTTACCAGACCCCGTTGCTGTGCAGATGTACCCAACAACTCCGGCTTATATGCATCCGCTACATAGTTATTGATCGCCAGTGATTCCCAAATTACGAAGTCACCGTCGGTCAATGCCGGTACTTTACCGTTCGGGTTGATCTTCAGGAATGCTTCGGACTTATGTTCACCCGCACGGAAGTCGATAGACTTGGCTTCGTATGCAACACCCGCCTCTTCAAGACTCCAAAAACAGCGACCGGAGCTGGATTTTGGGCTACCGTAAATTGTTACCATCATTTTTTCCTATACGTGAAATTGCCATAGAGAGGGGCTAGTTCTCTGGCTCTCGATCAAATTTTTTAACTGCGTAAACTGTTCAAATAATCAACAAGACAGCCCATCAAAGCTACCAGATTTTCCGACTCCTGAGAACATTTTACAGAGCCCATGATACCCTCCAGAGAAGCCACCAGGAATCTGGCCGTATTATCCGCATCAAGATCCATTTTAACTTCACCCTTGGCTTGCCCCTTGCTCAAACTGGCAGAAATAGCCTCGACCCAGGCAGAATAAACTAGTTTAATACGGGTTCGAAAGCCTTCATCAATGCTAGACATTTCCTGGGAAACATTATTCAAAGGACAGCCACAACTAATCATTTCCGGGGTGGCTGATTGGCATTGGGTTTGAAGATGGTTGATGATTGTATCGATGACATTGCCATCTTTATCCAGCGGCTCGACCCAATGTTGCCTGATTTCGGCCATCAAGAGCTCTTCCACCACCGCATAACCCAGATCGGTTTTGGTAGGAAAATGATGATACAGAGCGCCTTTAGTCAGGCCAGTCTGCTGGAGAACGTTATTCACCCGCATACCCTGATATCCCTGGCGGTATATTTCTTCCGCCGCAGCCATCAGTATCTTTTCGCGGGTTTTATCTGGATTACGCTCTCTTAACAAACTTTTCACCTGACAACATATGACATCAACAATGGCTTACTTATTCAGCAAAAACGGCGAACCATCACTGGTTCGCCTTATATGCTACTCGATTCTGCAATCTTTCGCCTGCACTTTGGATCAACGCGCCCTTTTCAACATGTTCTTATTGAATTGGTTTTCGCTGAGTCCGGTGCGGAATGCATAATCGCTGTATTCCAGTCGGGTGCTCTTACCTGTTACGACGTTCTCTACGTACATAATATTGGCACGCCAGTATTCTCCCAGATACTGCTGATAGTCACTATACGTTAAAGTTTTTAGCAGCGTGTTCTTACGATCATAAAACTCAGTCTTCAGAACACGATACTCCGCCTTATCTATCCAGTTGATCAGCCGCGTGTAACCAGAGTTCGCATACTGTGGATAGGACTCAATCACATAGGCATCCATGCCTTCAATAGTTTCGTCTTGCAGATACTTGTACTTGTACTTTTCCACTTCAAAACTGGACAGGTCTTCGAAGGCAAATTCGCTGCCCATAAAAGGGCCGGATTTATTCGCCGAACTTATACGTTTCACCCGTTTCAAAGCCGGCAGATACAACCACTGATCATCGGCAACCACCGGATGGGAATATGAAAGGAACCCTGTGCCTTTCACATCCCTGGGAGTATTAAACACCGTGAGACTTTTATCACCATCATCTTCAACCTCCAGCGTTGAGATTCTGATTTTACGTGTGGTTTCTTTACCCTCACGATTTTTCAGTGTCATCAACATATCTACTTTAGTGTCTCCCCAGCCCTCATCGTGGGCTACCACTTGCTGGGCAATTTCCAGGCCTATCTGTTCGGGTGTTGCTGCAGCAACGGGATTAAGCCACAGAGTCAGCAAGGCGGTTGTCAGTAACTTGTTCTTCATTGGATTTCTCTTCAAATTTCATTAATAGAGGGGGTAGCAGTAAGAAGTCGATGACTAAAGCGATAGCGATGGTTAACGCCGTTACGGCGCCCATATCGGCATTCAGTCGGAAGCTGGAATTTGCCAGTATCATGAAGCCTGCCACCAATACCGCAGTGGTTACAGCCAGGGCAACACCTACATTGTTGAATGCGTAACGGATAGCATCTTCCACGTTTTGGCCTTTCTCTCGGCGCGCCCGCAGATACTTACTGAGAAAATGCACGGTATCGTCTACGACAATACCCAGAGTCATACCTGCCACCATGGCGACACTCATGCCCACTTCACCCACGACAAGCCCCCAAAGACCAAAGGCAATACCCGCAGGTACCAGATTCGGAATCAGGCTGATCAGACCGATCTTCACCGATTTCAGCACCACCATTAGCAACAGGGAGATTAGAACCAGTGCCACCGTCGTTCCTAAAAGCATGCTGTTGACATTCTTTTGTCCGATATGGGCGAACATCAACGTAGGGCTGCCTGAATGGACTGTGAATTCACTGGCATTAGCCTGAAGCCACTCGGCCACGCGTTTCTCCAGTGCCAGCATCTCGCCGGTGGACTGGTCCTTCAAAGTAAGGGTTAAACGGCTGGCTGACTTGTCCAGGTTAATCTGGTTATTCAGATCCAGGCCATAGGGCAAGCTCATTTCGTATAGCAATAGATATTGAGCCGCCAATTCCCGATCTTGCGGCAATCGATACCAGGCTTCATCCTCGCCATGCAGGTTCTTATTGAGTCGTTTCATGATGTCAGTGAAGGTTGAAACGTGAGTCACTTCGGGCTGCGTACGAGCCCATTGAGCAAAGGCGTCAAGTTTCTTCAAATAAGCCGGATCAGCAACGCCCCCGGCTTCACCTGAACCCAGACCGTATTCGATGTTGTATGTACCCACCAGGTTTTGCGATACGAAGTCATTATCTATACGGAACTGGACGCTATCATCAAAGTAGCTGGCCCATTCATCATTGAGTTCGTTCAACGGCACCATGGAAATACCAATCAGTGTCACAACCGTAAAGCCAGTCAACAAACCACGGTGCTTAGCGATCACCCAATTGGCCAGTATTCCCATGGGGTTACTGCTACTCTGATTTATTTGCTTCGCTTTTATAGGCAATACAGCCAGCATTGCAGGCAAGAAGGTTACCGACAGGATGAAAGCACCGATTACGCCAACGGCAACAATATTGCCAAGATCATGAAATGGCGGCGCATCGCTGAAATTCATGCTGAGGAAACCAATCACTGTAGATACACTGGTGATGAAGACAGGTTGCATATTTACCCGCAGGCTTTCCACTACAGCCTCGTGCCGGGTTTTACCCTGTCGCAGACTTTGCATGAACGTCACCATGATATGTACCGCATCCGCCACGGCCATGGTAAGAATAATCGTGGGCGCTGAGGCCGAGGGCGGCGTCAACTGAATACCCAGAAAACCAGCACTGCCCATGCCCACCATGATAGACATCAAGATCAGCAATACAGAGCTGAATGTTCCAAAAGCACTGCGCAGGAACCAGGCCAGCATGATGGCCACAACGGCGAACATCAAAGGCACCAGACTAGCCATGTCGTTCATGGATGATTCCTGGAACGCAATGTTCAACATCACAACCCCGGAAAGGTAAACCTTATGCCCCGGATATTTCTGTTCCAGCTCGGCAGCCAGGTTACGCGCGAAAGTACCTATTTCCATATCTTCATCAGGTGAGATGCCTGGACGCTCAACGGTAATATTCACGCCGGTAACGTGACCGGCTTCAGAAATAAGTCGCTTCGCAAGCAGGGGCTCATTGAGAGCCACTGTTTCTACAGAATTCAGCCCCTGCTGGTCAAGCGCCGAAGGCAGCGGAACCAGATCTCTCACCACCAGATCATCATCTTCGCCATAGGTGTATTGAAAGTTAGTGATTGAATCGACCCGGCTGGAGTAAGGCGTTTGCCAGGCTTCATCGGTTAACCACTTCACCGCGGCCAATGTGTCTTTAGTAAACACATTGCCGTCTTCAGGCGCCACCACGATAAACACACCATCGGTCTGGTTATAGGTGGACTGTAGATAGTCATAGTCTTCTACCTGGGGATTTCCCTCCTGGAAAAACACCCGGTAGTCATTTGTGAACCCCAGATTCGCACCACCGCTTGCCAGGGCCAGAACAGCCAGTATGGATGCCACAATCACAAACCAGCGCCGGCGAACGATCCACTGGGCATATTGCATTGCCATTTTTATTCTCCGATTCGAATAAACAGAAAGGGGCGAACCCCAAAAGGACTACTAAAAAGTTGTGATGTGTCCTTGGAGACGGCTACATACCAACTGGTTTGTATGCTACATACCAACCGGTTTGTATGTCAAGCACTGATAGAAACGGAACCTGACCTTCTGTAGATCAATTCATGTTTCGTTATAGAAGTTCAAAACGACTAAGAGCACAAAAGCAGCCGCTAAAGAAAATTAGTAAGCGACTGTTTTATTGGTATATTCAGGCAGATCGCTACAGCCGATCCAAGCATTTAATGAAGTAGATACAACACTATGATTGATGCTTTAGAAGAGAGATAACGCCCTTTCAGGCGTTATTCTTTGAAGTTTTTTCATTACAAAAAATCGACTTACTCTTTAGCTGGATACTTATCAGAAGGTTCATCTGTTTCAGGCTTCGCCAATTCCTCCACCAGCTCTGCAAAACTGCTCTGCACTTCTTCAGCATTAAAATCTGTCGCAGTTTCAATATCATCCAGCTCCACATCCTGAGTTAAAGAAACACTCATAGGCGATGCAGTCATTACCACAAATTCGCCCTGGTCTTGCGCATCAATTGCAGCACGCTGGGTTGAACGCCAAAGGGCAAAGGCTGCAACCAGGCTAAGCATTACCCCGATACTGCCATAGAAAGCATGAGGGCCAATAAAATCCATAGCAAAGGCGGTAATCGGTGCGCCTAATGTGGCCCCGATAGCATTAACCAGTACGAGGGTTCCACTGGCTGCAACCATCTGGGTTGGCGATAGATAATCATTTGTATGTGCCCCGCACAGTGAATATAAAGGCATGGACATGCCGCCAACAGTCGCTACAACAATAAACCCTAGAAGTCCTTCGCCACTATACGTCATGGCAAAGAAGGCAATTGCCGCGCCACCGATACAGCTAAAAATAATGACCTTGCGTCGCCCGATCCGGTCAGATAGCCAGCCTATCGGGTATTGAAACAAAAAGCCGCCGACAATCAATGCTCCCATAAAAAAGGATACTTCCTTGACTGACATACCGATACCAGTGGCATAAACAGCACCCATACCAAATATGGAGCCCATGGCAATACCGGTAATAAACATGCCCATCACGCCCAGCGGAGATACTCGGTATAGCTGTAGGATACTTATATTTTCAGGGGTATCGAAACTGGGAACTTTGGCGACTGAAACCAGTATCGGAATTACCGCCAGACTCACCAACAAGCTCACCAGTACAAACAGATCATAACCATCAGGAGTAGCGACATTGAGCAACAGCTGACCGCCCGCCATACCGCCAAGGGAAACCAGCATATAGAAACTCAGCAGCTGTCCGCGAGTATCATTTTCAGAGGATTCGTTTAACCAGCTCTCAGCCACAATATACAGGCCGGCATAGGCAAAGCCCGTAACAATACGCATCGCCCACCATACCAATGGCTCAACGAAAATGGCATGTACTAGAATGGAAGTGGAGGCAAGCGATGCCAATGCCCCGAATATACGGATGTGGCCCACCCGGCCAATTAACTTGGGAACATACAGACAACCGGCAATCAAGCCCAGAAAATAGCCCGCCATTATCAGGCCGGTGATGGATGTACTAAATCCTTCCATAGAAGCACGCACACCCAGTAATGAGCCTTGCAGCCCATTCCCCAGCATGATCAGCCCCAGTCCAAGAAAAAGTGCCCAGCAATTCGAGATTACACCAAGCATGATTCAGCCCCTATTCCATAGCTGTGATACTAAAAGTCGTTTATGCACGAAAGCTGTTTTAAATGCTATAAAAAATCGCAGTATGCGCATGAAATTATTGAAGGGGATATAAATTGGGACGGGGCCTGTCGTTTACCTGATAAATCAGGTCGTTTTCAGTGTATGTTATATCAGCAAATACCTGTCACTTAGCTAACCCATCTGTAAATCAAATGGGGCAGCTATCAGCGATATAACACCCATCCACCTGAAGGCTGTGACAAGCTTATGCAAAGAACAATATGACGATAGGAAATCAATTAAAATTAACACGAACAGATTGACGAATAGCCTGCAGCATTCAAATACCTGCAGCTCTACAACCCTTTACATATAATAATTCGCCTTGAGCTGCCAGCCCTGCTCTCCGCGACAGGCCACCCCACGCTGCTCAGTGATTTGCCCTCCAACATCGTGACGCTCAATAAACTCCCGACAATACTGCCCCTGCTCTGACTTATAGGTACGAACCGGAGTAATTGTCCCCGCGCTGTCGTTGTTATCACTACTCCACTGTAGCGGCTCACGGCTCAGATGGGTTTCAAGCGCCTTATCGATTGCTTGCTGCAACTGCTGCTGACTCATGGCAAATTCAGTTTGTTGTGACTGACGCTCGTACAACCCGCCTACCACAACACCTAACACCAATAAAGCGGCAGCAACGCCGGGCTGCCAGCTAAAGGTCTGACCCAGCCACTGCCCAAGCGATGACCTGAATGATGTTTTCTGGGTAACGGGCTCAAGCGCTCGCAACGGTGGCTGCTGGGAATGCAAGGCATCGCTATATGCCGCGCCCAACAATGTATCCAACTGACACATTCGCACCAACTGCTGCTGCAATTCAGGGCTGCGCTCCAGTGCCTGCTCGACCCGTTGCTGCTCTGGCCGATCCAACTCACCATCGGCATAAGCCATCAGTGTTTGCGTGTCAATGTGCATCATATTACGACTCCTGAGCCGTCTGACTCTTTTCTGCAATTTCTTGCTGCTCATCTACTAAGGTTGGACTATCCATCAACGCCATTAACGCCATTAACGCCAACCGTCCTCGGGACAGGCGACTTGTCAGCGTCCCCATCGGTATCTTCAGAACCTCAGCCGCCTCTTTATAAGAGAGACCTTCAACGGATACCAACAGCAATGGCGCCCGTTGATCTTCTGATAACAACCGAATACAGCGACGCACCTGATCAAGCATCATGCTAGCCTCGGTTTGGCGCTGCTGGGTGTCGCAGCCCTGCTCATCAATCTCAACATGGGCAGGTGCTCGCCTCATACTCGCCGTGCTCTTAATTGATTCAGCCAGATATTTTGCTGAATCCGATACAACCAACTATCGAGCCGAGTCCCTGTTTGCCATTGATTCAAACGCGGTAACGCCCGCTCGTAAGTGCACTGAACCAGTTCGTCAGCCTCATCCATCGAGCCAGATAAACCGTAAGCAAAACGCCGCAAGCGCGGCTGCAACGCTACCATTGCTTGAGTTAATTGATTGCCTGATTCGTCCATACCCTTAACACCGGTACATCTAACCCCATATCGCCACAACACTTACGACTAAATTTTAATCCCCAAAAAATTATTTTTTTATTTTCAACTTTTTCGGGATCAAATCCCACGCTGAAGCATTGTTAATCATAAACACGTAACCATTCACTGGAGGTCGTTATGATACTCGCGAAGAAGCAATTCAAACGCCAGGCGATCCGGATTGTCACCTGTGGCGCACTAGCAACAGTTCTCGCCTTAGGGCCCAACCTTTATACCGAAGACACAGGTTTCCTCAGTTATTCTTCTGCTTACGCCAAGTCCTGCTTCATTGCGGGAACGATGGTCGTCATGGCTGACGGCTCATCCAAGCCCATCGAGTCGGTTCGTCCCGGTGAATATGTAATTGGTCACTACGGTAAACTCAACCGGGTTCTCGGTATCGAACAGGTTCCCCTGGCAGGTCGTCGACTCTACAGCCTTAACCAATCTGGCCACTTTGTTACCGCAGAGCACCCTTTCATGACAACGCAAGGCTGGAAATCGATTGATCCAGCCCAAACCCAAAAAGAAAACCCGAAATTGCTTCCCGGACGGCTGGAAATAAACGACCAGCTCAGCCGTTTCAAGCAACTCAATCTAGTATCGGATAGCCAGGGTAATCTGGCGCTACAACCCCATCCAGAAGCCGAATTTGAATTTGTACCTTTACTGGAAATCGATTCAATTGAAGCTGACCCCGCGTTATCTGTATACAACCTGCTGCTAGACGGAAACCATAGCTACGTTGCCGATGGCTACCTGGTGCACAATAAAGGTGGTGAAGGCGGTGGTGGCGGTGGCGGCGATAGCAGTGGCTCAGGCAGCGACGGCGATGGTGTCGGTAACAGCGGCTCAGGCGGCGATGATGATGACGGAAGCGATAATAGCGGACGTGGTAGCGGCGGCGATGATGATGATGATGACCGACACGATAATAGTGGCCCCGGCAGTGCTAACAGCGGCAGCGGCAGCGGCAGCGGCAGCGGCAGCGGCAGCGGCGACGACAATGACATCAGAAGGGGTCGAGGCTTAGGCCGGGGTGATCATAAAGACTTTCATGACCAGTTTGATGATGACTTCAATGCAGCAGGTCAAAAGCTGCGCGGAGATGGTACCGTCGATGATACTCAACCGGGGCAGGCCCGGACACCCGGTGATGATGACTTCAACGCAGCAGGTCAAAAACTGCGGGGAGATGGAACCATCGACGATGATGATGACTTCAATGCAGCGGGTCAAAAACTGCGGGGAGATGGAACCATCGACGATGATGATGGAGACCGTGAACACGCCAGAGGCCGCAATAGAGGCCCTGGAGGTCACGGAGACGACGCTGACCGTAGCGGTCCGACGACGATGAAACCGGAATACCCCGCATTGCCAGAGTTGACGACGATGATGAGACCGAAGTACATCGCAGTGCCGGCGATCATAGCGATGACGGCTTCGCCCCTGCCGGACCTGATTTGAGCTCGGAAGAGGAAGCTGACGCCATATCAAGCGGCTGGAAATAAACCCATACGGGGGTAGCAATAGCTACCCCCGTATTTGCACAATAAAGGATACTGGTATGAAACCGATGCTGATACTCACCAGCCTTGGTATGAGCCTAATTCTGATCGGCTGCCAAGGCCCAATGCAGAGCAATAATATGGCACAGCCACCGCTCTACACTTTCCTAACCGATGAAGACGTGGAGAAAGCCAACGGTGCTCTCCAATATTCACTCGAGACACTCCCCAGCTCACAGAAGCAGAGCTGGACAAACGTTAATAGTAGCAATTCTGGAATGATCACCCCATTACGAACCTACAAAAGCAAAAAAGGCTTTTACTGCCACGATTATCAGGAAATGATCAAGATTCGCGATCGCCAGCAAGTCTACTTTGACACCGCTTGCCGTAGCAACGACGGTAACTGGTACCCGATTTAAACCCTCAGGCCGCAGCGCAGACCCGCGTGCGGCCTACACCTAAAATTGAATTTTAGACCACTGGAACAGCCGCTGGACGAGTTCCATAATCAATTGTTCTTGCTCAAGAAATACATTTAGCGCCTGCCCTGTTCATGTCCTCAGCAAAACTCTCAAATCAGCCTCCAGATAAAAACGTGGCTTATATAGATTCGAAAAACCGAATCGTCCCACTACCAGACAAACACCGCATTGAATTAAAAAGAATGCATTCTAAAATTTAAACAGGCGCGAAAGGTAAGCAAGCAGCTTGGCAAACTGTTGTCCAAACGATAAATGCCTTGTTGGTAAAAGAAATATTCATACCATCAATCTGCAGGCATTAAAAAGAACTGTCCAGGAGCCTGTCGGGCTTGGCCGATCGTAGCGAGGGGAAGGCGATTTGAGGCAGATTTTTCGATCTTTTGTGGCGAATAGCCAGCTATTTAACGCCAAAGATCGGAAAATATGACCAAATTCGACTTTTCCGCAGTAGATTAGTGTTAAGTCCGACAGGCTCCTAGAGTCGACAGGGGGAATGCAGCCTAGTGAAAAAGTGGTCGGTAAAGGTCCTGATAGTACTGTTTATTACGCTGCTAGTGGCTGGTTGCGGGCCTAAAATTCAGCGCCCTGGACCTGCTAGTGAAGCGGCATATCTTTCCTCCGACCAATTTATCACCGATGACGGCATCTCGCTGCCGGTTCGCCAGTGGGAGCCAGGCGAACAAACCAGTGCCGTGGTTATCGCCCTCCATGGATTTAATGATTACAGCGGTTTTATTACCGATCTCGCTGATGCTCTGGTACAAAAGGGGATTGTTACCTATGCCTACGATCAAAGAGGCTTCGGCGCCGCTCCCCATACCGGTATTTGGGCCGGCACTGAAGTAATGCAACGTGATCTGCGTACCTTCACAAAGCTTATCCGACAGCGCCACCCCCAGGTACCTCTCTATTTACTGGGGGAGAGCATGGGCGGCGCCCTGATACTGCTGACACTCAGTCAGACACCAGAGCTGCCCATCGACGGCGCAATTCTGTCTGCGCCCGCAGTCTGGGGGCCCAGCACCTGGCCCTGGTATCAGCGTGAGTCATTACGACTTGGAGCCCATCTCTTGCCTTGGATGAAAGTGAACGGCAAGGGACTCGACATCACCGCTTCGGATAACAGTACCATGCTAAGGGAACTGGGCAGAGACCCCCTAGTGATCAAGAACTCCCGCCTTGACAGTCTCTGGGGGGTGTCCCAACTGATGGAGGCGGCTCTTCAGGCAGCCCCCCAATTCCGCGTCAGGTCCTTGATCCTTATTGGCGAGAAGGACGAGATTGTGCCTCTGGAACCATCAGCACAAATGGTGGCCGCCCTTCCGGAGGAACACCATGACGACCAGCAGATCGCCCTCTACAATAACGGCTACCACATGCTCACAAGGGGTCTGCAGGCACAACAGGTGTGGCAGGACATCACCGCATGGATCAAGAACCCTAACACTCCCCTTCCCTCCGGAGCGGACAGAGGGGCACGCAAGCGGCTGGCAGAGTTGAATAACCGCGATTGAGCTTTTCGCTACCCCGGAAAGGGCAGTCTTGCATATTCAGGCAAGACCTGAACAGATGAAATACCTGAACCTATGTTCTCGCATATGTCAAAGTAACTGACAGGGCCTTGTATGGCCGCAACTCCAGAATCCACCCCATTAAGCTGCCATTCAATCAACCCCGAGTAAATTGAAAACATGGGAGTAAAATGCCTGCACATTGGCGTGTGCTCCCAGGGAGTACACCATGAGCACAGTCAAGCAAAGTCTGCTGGCTGCAATGGCAGCGAGCCTACTACTCAGCCTATCGGGTTGCTTCGGCGAATACAGCCATTCAGGCTACGGATACGTCTACCCATCCATCAGTCTGGGCTATTCCCACTTCTATGGCCTGGACCACCGACACCATCGAGGCCACGATAAAGACAGGCATCGTTCCAAAAACCATGCTCATCGCACAGAAACCAAAGCCCTACATCGCTCCGAAGGCAGAAGCCAGCGCCGCACCGAAACCAAAGCCCTACACCGCTCCGAAGCCAGAAGCCAGCGCCGCACCGAAACCAAAGCCCTACATCGCTCCGAAGTCAGAAGCCAACGCCGCACCGAACCAAAAGCCCTACATCGCTCCGAAGCCAGAAGCCAGCGCCGCACCGAAAACAAAAGCCGCCGCATCGAAGCCAGGAGCCAACGCCGCTCCGAAGTCAGAAGCCAGCGCCGCACCGAAACCAAAGCCCTACACCGCTCCGAAGCCAGAAGCCAGCGCCGCACCGAAACCAGAAGCCTGCGCCGCGTCGAAAACAAAAGCCGCCGTATCGAAGCCAGAAGCCAGCGCCGCACCGAAGCCAAAACCCTACACCGCTCCGAAGCCAGAAGCCAACGCCGAATCGAAACCAGAAGCCTGCGCCGCGTCGAAAACAAAAGCCGCCGTATCGAAGCCAGGAGCCAACGCCGCTCCGAAGCCAAAAGCCAACGCCGCGCCGAAAATAAAAGCCGCCGTATCGAAGCCAGGAGCCTGCGCCGTTCCTCCGGTGCTGGGGTTAGACGTGGACTTTCAAGCGGCCGTCATTGAAGTTGACGCTGAAGGTAAGATAGATAGCGTTTTTTTGAATCCAAGAAAGATCTGATTGAAAAGGTAAGTTTTAATCCCGGGCTCTGCAATATTACCGTACTCTCTCGCTCGACAATCACTGGCACAATCAATGTTAATGCGTTTCCAGCTGTTATCGATAGCGCCATTTAGAACAATATCACCATCAAGATCGTCATTGCGAAAAACGGGCAATACCTTTGCTTGGGTAAGTGCTTCAAATGCCCCTTGATATTGCCCCAGCAATAACGCAACGCGATACTGACCAGGCACCATGACAGCATTACCGAAACCAAAAAGCGGCACAAAGCGGCAGTACAGTCCTGGATCAGTTGTGCAATCATCAGTAAGAAGCATCCTGCAGCCAGATTGTATAAAACAACACATCGTTGAAAGTGTTCGCGTTAGTGTCTCAACCGCGAATACCAATGCTTAAATTGTAGTCACCGCGCTCAAAAAATGCGTAGCCATTATCTGGCGCAACCGATAAAAAAGATTTAAAAGACTTACAAGGACAAGCAAATATCCTTGGTCAACTTCTCAGGTTTGTGTAGAGGAAAAAGCCTTAATTCAAGAATGATATGGCAAAGGGAGAGCCGCCTTTAGAAGGGGGAAGTCCGAGGACAAAGCTGGATTTGTCCAGGGACATAAAAGACAGCTCTCCGAGCCCTGAAGCTCACTTTAACTATCCGCTAGTTTTACTTTTTTGTATAGTAATAATTCTCATTTTCAATTAAGCATAAAGCGCCATACAAAAGTAGCGATCAAAACAGAACATTAACGCCTATTAAAAGAACAAGTTTTAAAGAACAGGCAAATGCTAACTCAATTCAAATTCAACCTAAGTAAAGTTTTTGTCTGTCCTAAAAATAAAATTACAAAATAGGTAACCGTAGATAGCCACGTAATGCAACGCTATCTGATCTTTACATGATCAGCGTTGCCATATAAGTTCGGCGCACTTACTCGCCTAATTTAGCAGCTTCTTGCAGCAGCTTGTTTAACCAGCGTACCTCTGCTTTTTCCTTCGTTCCAGGTAAAGTTGCTGCAGCTTCCTTTTGCAGCCCTTTTGCAGGTTCGGTTGGAAACAAGCTGGATGGATAAAAACAAGGGCCATCCTTTGGATCATCTATCCACCTGTAAAATGGAATTTCAGCACCTTCGGGGTTAAGAGCAAACTGTACTGATTTGGCAGTAACCACCCAATCTGTACCATGCTTTGCCGGTAGCACTGAAATAATCTCAACGACACCCCATATTTTGTTCATCACAGGGTTATCTGTATATAAGCTACGAGACAGGTAAAACTTGCCCATTGGGATATTTTCAATCATCTTCAAAGCCCTCTTCACTAAACTCTCTGATCACCATTGTTACATTGCAGGTCTAATTAACATCAAGCTAATCTGTGTACTTCTTAGGTGATAGCTTGGCTGCAACCCACTTGATGGCGTCTACTCTAAAGTTAGATCGTGGTACTAGTTCACAGTTCAGCTACCAGCCGATGCATTCACTGCTGGTCGTTATGAAGTCACTTGCAGAAACACTACTGGGGAACAAGAGATTTCAAGGACAAAACCGAACATGATTTAGAGTTTATGCCTACACTCCCCCCCTCCCCGTGCTTAATCTATTATGCGTATAGATCGAATGCTTTTAGGCGTGATTAATTCAGGGCTAAAATAAGGTTCTTCGTCAGATAGCGTGGATCTTTTGTAGAGGGCTGGTTTGCATGCCCCG
>JBALVQ010000113.1:0-14453 GCA_036960915.1 Amphritea sp. | reverse complement strand
CAAAAGGCTGTGCAGCATAGATGTGGCGCCCCAGGTGGCGCCCTACAATACTTAATATTGCCTTGGGGTTGGATCTGCCTGAGAAAAAGATACCAGTCAGAAGATTTAAGAGTCGCTCCCCGGTAATCAACGATAAGCCTTATCTCAGACTTATCCTATACAGCTCATTTCGTTTAGCGTGAAATCTGCAACAGCACCGTCAGTTGCTTCCATATAAGCCTTCAGGTGGTCATTTTCCATGTGGGTCTGCCACAGTGAACGGTTTTCCCAATGTTCATAAAAAACAAAAACTTCGGGTCTTTCATTATCCTGATGCAAGTCGTATTGGATGCAGCCCTGTTCTGCTCGGGTTGGTTCAATGAGCTTAATCAATTCAGATTTTACTAAATCGATCTGGTCAGGTTTCGCTTCTATACGTGCAACAATTGTTAATGCGGTACTCACGGTTATTACCTCTTTTGATTAATGTTTCTTAATAAACTGCTAACGTTGAAATCCTTCGAAAACAACTTCTCCTATCACCCTGCCCTTTCGATAGCAGCATGGGCTCGCATGCTTTGTTTGGATGGAGACATTGTGGGGCAATCAAACCGAACTAAAAACAGGGTAATAGCTTAATCAGTTTCAAAAAAAAATTGATAATGAATACGTTTGATATCGAGGTTTTAGTTACTGATAGCGGCAGTGTTCCAGCTTCAGCTGAGCAACTAGGAATAACACCTTCTACTGCTAGCAGCTTTGTAACGACTGGAAAAACAGCTAGAGGCTCAGCTATTAATAGTTCACTACTGTCAGATAACTGGTTTTTTATTTTAATTATGAAAAGAGTGTAAATGATGATAAGGAGCGGGAGACGCTTATGTAAAACTGATTAGCTTCTTCTATCTATATCTAATTCTACGTCCTTATTGAGGGATTTTTCATCAATGTTTATGCCTGATTAGGACACAGTGACAACATTCACTTTCGAGCCACCAGGATGCATTCGAATCCATCCATACTCCGACAAGTAGACATAAGCCTCAGAGTTCGGTAGTTATGTGCCAAAAGCAGCTACTCAAAGCTCTGGCCAACCCACCGCTCCCACAATCACATGAGAGACCCTTGTCGGATGAGAGGCCACAGCCGGCTATTACCGACCCCTGAGTTGTTTTTATACCTAGGCTACTTTCTCCACAAAGGTAGTAACTGCGCCAGAATCGATCTTGGCTTGAAAATCATCAAGAAGAAGTCTTACTTTCGGGAGCTCTTCGGCCTCCATGCAACTAAGATATCTCTCGCTCAGTTGATCAAAATATGCACAAGTCTGTTGAAGGGTGTAATGACATTTTCTTGAGTCCCACAACAGATCATCCAAAGCAAACTGTAACTGGCGCCAATCGTCTTGCGTATCCATAGCCTTCCCTCCTGGATCTTCTCGATGTGCCATTTTTTCTTACCAGTTCTAACTAAACTAGTTTACCGTTCATTACTTTGTCAACTCATGAGCACTTAGGGGGAAAATTCATCGAGCCAACAATTGGATGGCCTCAGTGAGGCATTAGAGTCTCGTTATTATTATCAACACAACTCAACACTCACGATTACTTGTTCCTGGGTACAAATCTGGCGCTGGTTTGCATTGCGATGAGTAACTGAAGCACCTTGTATCCCTTGCAATTAGTTACGCACACTTCCTGTGGATAACTGTGTGCAAACACTCTGGGTGATTCCCTTAGAGTGATGTTATACGGGGGCTGTAGTCGATTGGAGGAAATTTGATCAGCGCTATAAAACATCTGAGTTATAGGTTTATACTCAAATCAGCAAAAACTAATATAAGCCCCCGCCAGCACTGCATTTTTACTTTGTTTCGCAATCCGGTTAAGGTAGGCACTTTCTGCCCGGCAGCGAGGTATTTGCGACATAATTTTCGCCCTGGCAGATAACCTCTTTCAGAACCTTATTTTCAGAATTTTTACAGAAGCGTATCAACAGAACTTATCGTTAAACACGTCTTCTCGTTACATTTGGAGTGAACACCATGAAATTCTCTACCTTTGCCAAAGCTGCTGCTTTGGCGGCAGGAGTGATCTGCGCCAACGTTCAGGCAGAACAAACTTACATCGCAACCACTGCGATTGTTGAGCATCCGGCACTGGATTCTGTGCGCGCGGGTATTAAAGATACCCTAATGGAAAACGGTTACACCGATGAGAATCTGAAGTTCACTTTTGAAAGCGCCCAGGGCAGCCCGGTTACAGCGGCTCAAATCGCTCGTAAAATGGTGGGTAATTCACCCGACCTGATCATTGCTATCGCGACGCCTTCTGCACAGGCTGCAGTTTCTGCCAGCGAAGATATTCCGGTTATCTTCTCAGTAGTTACCGATCCACTGGGTGCCAAGCTGGTTAGCAACCTAGAAAAGCCAGGCAGTAACGTTACCGGTCTGTCTGATATGCTGCCACTGGCACAGCAGTTGGAACTGCTACAAGAAATCATGCCTAACCTGAAAACCCTGGGTGTACCATACAATCCAGGTGAGCCAAATGCGGTTTCCAGTGTTGAAGCGCTGAAGATTATCGCAAAAGAAAAAGGTATCAAGATTATTGAAGCACCAGCGTCTAAGACTTCCGACGTTGCTCTGGCCAGCCAGAAGCTGATCGGTTCTGCCGATGCTATCTATTGCCCAATCGACAACACCATTATCTCTGCGCTGGAAGCGGTAGTAAAAACCGGTATCGACGGTCAGATCCCAGTATTCGCCGCTGATACTGATTCCGTTGCCCGTGGTGCCATTGCAGCCCTTGGCTTCAACTACTACGACCTGGGCAAGCAAACCGGCGAACTGGTTCTGCGTGTTCTGAACGGTGAAAAAGCCGGTGATATTCCGGTTAAATTTGCCAAAGGTACTGACCTGGCGATCAACCCGAAAATGGCTGCTCGTATGGGTATCGAAATCCCGGCAAGCGTAACTGAGCGCGCAACTCAGATCATCGAATAACAAGCCAATTTAAGAGATAGTCCCACGATGTCGTTATTTTCATTCCTGGGTACCCTGGAGATCGGTCTGATATTCGGACTGGTCGCCATGGGGGTTTACCTGACCTTCCGGGTGTTAGACTTCCCGGATCTTACCGTAGATGGCAGTTTCACCTTAGGCGCAGCCGTCGCAGCTACCCTAATTGTCAGCGGTGTTAATGCTTATCCGGCTACCTTTGCCGGTTGTCTGGCCGGCGCCGCTGCCGGTGTAGTTACCGCCTGGCTGAATCTGCGCTTTAATATTCTCCATCTATTGGCGAGTATTCTTACCATGACGGCGCTATACACTATTAACCTTCGGGTGATGGGTAAACCGAACCTGGCACTGATTACCGACCCTACAGTACTGACACCTTTTGAAGGCCTAGGCTTGGCAAACATATACCTCAAGCCAATATTTGTTGGCGTTTGGGTAATCGTTGTTGGCGTACTTTTCGCTTTGTTCCTCAAAACCCAATACGGCTTAGCAATGCGTGCAGTAGGTGCTAACAAGCGTATGGCTCAGGCTAACGGCATAGTGGTAAAAGAAAAGGTTTATGTCGGCCTGGCTCTGTCTAATGGCCTGGTAGCTCTGGCTGGCGCACTGTTCGCTCAGACCAACGGTTTTGCCGATTCCACTATGGGTATAGGTACTATTGTTGTTGGTTTGGCGGCAGTTATCGTCGGTGAAACCCTACTCAGCAGCCGTAAAATGCTGATGATCATCTTCAGCTGCATTGTCGGCTCTATCCTTTACCGTTTAGCGATGGGCTTCGCCCTGAATGCCGACTTCCTCGGTTTTAACGCTTCCGACCTGAACCTGATTACCGCCCTGCTGGTTGGTCTGGCTCTGGTACTGCCACAGCTGCGTAAAGAATGGAAAGCCAAGCAAGCGGCGATCAAGGCCAATGGAGGTGATGCATGATCCGTTGTGAACAACTCAAGGTCACCTTTAACCCTGGCCTGCCCTCAGAAAAGAAAGCCCTGCGCGGTATCGATCTGGAAATTCCCCAGGGTGAATTCGTTACCGTTATCGGCTCCAACGGTGCGGGTAAATCCACTCTGCTGAACGCTGTCGCAGGTGATATTCCAGCCAGCGGCGGACGCATTCTGTTCGGTGATAAAGATGTCACTAAGACACCGGCCACCGGCCGTACTAAGGAAGTAGCCCGGGTATTTCAGGATCCGCTAGCCGGAACTTGCGCCAGCATGACCATCGAAGAGAACATGGCCCTGGCCTACGGCCGAGGTTCGCGTGGCAAGCTGTCATTCGCTTTAAATGACAAGCTACGTAAAATCTTCCGTGAACAGCTCAGCCGTCTGAATCTTGGCCTGGAAAACCGCCTCGATGCGGAAATGGGCTTATTGTCTGGTGGTCAGCGTCAATCCGTCAGCTTACTAATGTCTGCCCTGCAGCCAAGCAGCATTCTGCTACTGGATGAGCACACCGCCGCACTAGACCCGAAAACCGCTGCCCTGATTATGGACATCAGCGCGCAGATTATTGCCGGGAAGCAACTCACGGTAATGATGGTCACCCACTCCATGCGCCAGGCACTGGACTTCGGCAGCCGCACGTTAATGCTTCACGAAGGCAAGATCGTCTTCGACTTAGCAGGCGAAGACCGCAGCAACTACGAAATCAGTGACCTGTTAGAACTGTTCGCCAAAGCTCGCGGCAGTGACGAGGCATTGGATGATGACAAACTGTTGTTGGGGAGCTGAATAGCTCAGAAAAAAGCCAGTCATATGACTGGCTTTTTTATAGCTTCCATCAGCCTAATAACGCTTTTCGAACCACGCGCTACGGCATTGCTACTTCAGATAGCGTTCTCTTATATTAGAGACCGCGTTGGCATGGGCATCAAAGCCTTCGTAGGTCGCCAGCACTTTCGCCTGCTTTGCCATCTGCGGATAACCGCTCTGTGTGACATAGGCCACCGACATAAACTTCATGAAGTCCATGACGGATAGCGGCGACACAGTTGCGGCAGCGCCCGATGTTGGCAGTACGGCATTGCAGCCCAGCACGAAGTTACCCAGGGTACTGGGTGAATGCTGACCCAGCAGTACTTCTCCAGCATTGTGGATTTTACCCAGATACTGCCAGGCATCCTGACTTAATATCTGCAGATGTTCCGGTGCATAAGCATTGATGAATTCAAATGCACTGGCCGTATCACTGGCTAGTACCACGCCTCCCATTGGGCCACAGAGGACAGTTGCGGAATACTCTACCCGCAGTTCACTCATATTCGCCCAATGCTCCGGTAGAGCCTCGATCGCGGCCTCTGCAACCAGCCTGGAAGTAGTTACCAGAAAGGCGGAGGAATCCGGTCCGTGCTCGGCTTCAATCAGCAGATCCAGCGCCGCCAGGCCACCCTCGACACTGTCATCGGCAAACACGATAGACTCCGAAGGGCCTGCCGGGATACCCGGATCAATTTTGCTGGACAGCAGCTGCTTGGCGGCCACCATCCATGGGCTGCCCGGGCCTACAATTTTGCTGCATCTTGGCAGCGTTTGGGTACCATAAGCGACAGCGGCCACAGCCTGGGAACCACCACACTTATACACTTCGCTGACACCACTTTCCCGCGCTGCGACCAGAGTGGCAGCATCGACATTGCCATCGGCTCCCGGCGGAGTAAGAATGATAATTTTTTCAACACCTGCCACCGTGGCGGGAATGGCATTCATCAGCAGTACCGATGGGAAAGAGCCTTTGCCCCTTGGCACGTAACAGGCAACCGACGGAATCGGCACGAAACGTTCGCCAACAAAACTACCGCTGCGCACTTCCTGCATGGTCATCTCGCCTGGCTTTTGCGCTTCATGGTAGCGACGGATATTGTCTGCCGCATAACGGATCGCCTCCAGGGTTTCCTCATCTACCTGACTCGCTGCGGCCTCAAACTCGGCCTCAGTCACTTTTAGCTCACTTGTGCTGAGTTGTGCGCCGTCGAAGCGGGCCGCACAATCCACCAGCGCCTGGTCGCCATGCTGTTTTACCTGCTCTATTATGGGCTGTACCTGAGCCATATAGCTGCTCAGATCAGACTCGGTGCGTTGTAAAAGCTGCTGTTGCTCTGCCTGGGAGAGCTTTTCCAGCTCCCAGAAACTGATTTTTGCGTTCATTTTTCTCTCAGATTTATGTTCTAGCGTATTACGCTAAGCCTTACAGCAAGTTTCAAACTATTCCCCAAATTCTATTCACTGTTCTTTAGGCTCCGTCGCTTTGGCTGCTGGGCGCTGACTGAAGTCGCCATACAACTGCCCCTGGGCAGAATTCTCAGCAGGGTCATTCTTACTTTTCGTGAATAGGGAGACAGTGGTGCGCTGTAAAGAATCATCGAATCAGGATCTGCTTTGTGTTGACGGCTATGGCCGCCAGCCTGGAAGGCATCCTGCAGGCAATAACTTCGCTGTCGTAGCTAAGAAAAAGCCAAATAAGTAGCCAAACTTAGCCAATCACTTGAGGTCAGCTGCTACCGGCAGTGTTCTCTACCGATAGCAGCGTTATATCAGCCCAGTTTGATCCAGGTGGTTTTCAGCTGAGTGAATTTATCGATGGCGTGCAACGACAAATCCCGGCCAAAACCGGATTGCTTATAGCCGCCGAACGGCGTACTGAAATCCAGTGCATCCATGGTATTCACAGACACGGTTCCGGCTTTCAGCTTACGGGCCACGCGATGGGCGCGATTCAGGTTAGTGGTCCAGAGGGATGCCGCCAGACCGTAAATCGAGTCATTGGCAATGGCGATAGCTTCAGCTTCTGAATCGAAACTGATCAGCGCAGCTACCGGGCCGAACACCTCATCACGGGCAATGGCCATATCGGTGGACACATCATCGAAGATGGTCGGAGAAACTACTGCTGTTGATGCATCGCCGACACCACCGGTCAGCATGCGGGCGCCCTCTTCGTTTGCCCGGTTGATGCATTTGCGCACGTTGCTGGCGTGATTGATATCAATCAGGGCACCCACCTGGGTACCGGCTTCCAGCGGATCACCAACTTTCATGGATTTCGCCTTGGACAGGAACTTCTCGACGAACTGCTCCTTGATACTGCTTTCAATCAGGATTCGCGAGTTAGCCGAGCAAACCTCTCCCTGGTTGAAGAAGATACCCATTGCCGCATGCTCAACAGCTGCATCCAGATCACAATCGGCAAAGATCAAATTAGGGCTCTTGCCGCCGGTTTCCGGCCATACCTGCTTCATATTGGATTCGGCTGAATAGCCCAGAAACAACTTACCGACCTGGGTAGAGCCGGTGAATGCCAGGCAATCCACATCATTATGTAAACCCAGTGCCTTACCAACAATATGGCCATGACCGGTCACTACGTTCAGTACACCATCCGGAATGCCTGCTTCCTTAGCCAGCTCGGCCAGTTTCAGCGCAGTCATAGGCGACTGCTCGGCTGGTTTCAAGACAACGGAGTTGCCGGTAATCAGCGCCGGCGCCAGCTTCCAGGCAGCAATATCCAGCGGGAAGTTCCATGGCACTACGGCAGCAACAACTCCGATCGGCTCACGGGTAATCGTGGCTATATTGTTACCGTCGGTCGGGGCCACTTCGCCATAGAGTTTATCGATCGCTTCGGCATACCACTCGAAACACCCGGCAGAACCCGGAATATCGATATTCATCGCATCCTGCACCGGCTTACCGACGTTAAGGCTTTCCAGCAGTGCCAACTCTTCATGGTTTTCCATGATCAGGGCAGCCAGCTTCTTCAGCACGGCCTTACGCTCTGCGGGGGATTTATCGGCCCAGATACCGGAATCGAAGGCGTTACGCGCAGCTGCCACTGCACTGTTAACGTCTTGTTCGGTGCAGGCGGCGGTGGCTACCAGCAACTCTCCGGTTGCCGGGTTAATCGTGTCATAGGTACCGCCATCGCTGGCATCTACGAAGGCACCATTAATAAAGGCCTGATGTTTAAGCTCTGTATTCTGCTGCTTATTTAGCCAATAGTCTTTGTTCTGTATAGTCATTTTTTACTCCGTCACTGCCAATACTTTTATCTTAAAGATCAAACAGCATTTTGGTTCACTGCACTCTTGCGCATGCGGCGTGGGGCAGTCATGTTCTCAACACTCAGAATGTCATCCAGCTCATCCGGCGACAGCAGCCCTTCGGCCATTATCAGTTCACGTACACTGCTGTTATTTTCGATCGCCTGCTGGGCGATTCGGGTGGCGTTTTCATAGCCTATGTATGGATTCAGCGCGGTGATAATACCGATACTGTTATTCACAACATCGAGGCAGTGCTCTCGATTTGCCGTGATCCCCTGGATACATTTCTCAGCCAGGGTATTCACCGCGCGGATCTGCAGGCGCAGGGATTGCAGCACATTAAATGCGATCACCGGTTCCATGACATTGAGTTGTAACTGGCCCGCTTCTGCCGCCATGGTGACGGCAATGTCATTACCGATAATCTGAAACGCAACCTGATTAACCATCTCCGGAATAACCGGATTCACCTTACCCGGCATGATTGAGCTGCCCGGCTGCATCGGCGGCAGGTTAATCTCCTGAAAACCGGCCCGAGGTCCGCTGGACAATAAACGCAGGTCATTACACATTTTAGATAGCTTTACGGCATTTCGCTTCAGTACACTGGAGAAGGTAACGAAAGCACCCATGTCCGAAGTTGCCTCGATCAGGTTTCGAGCCCGCACCATCTCCTTACCAGAGATTTGACACAGTTCTTCTATTACCAGGCTGGAATACTCAGGATCGGTATTGATACCAGTGCCGATCGCCGTTGCGCCCATGTTGATCTCACGGAAATACTCAACCACATCTTTGGCTTCCTCGATATCTTCCTTCACCGTGAAATACCAGGCATCGAACTCCTGACCCAGGGTAATCGGAACCGCATCCTGCAGCTGGGTGCGGCCCATTTTTACCACATCGGAAAACTCAACCGACTTCTGCTTCAGCTGGTAACACAGATTGGACAGTGCATTCACGTACTCCTGATGGCTCAACAGGATGCCCAGGCGAATCGCGGTAGGATAAGCGTCATTGGTGGACTGCGACAGGTTAACGTGATTATTCGGGTGCAGATGCTGGTAATCGCCACGGGTATGACCAAGGATCTCAAGACCACGATTGGCGATAACTTCGTTGGCATTCATGTTGGTCGAAGTACCCGCTCCACCCTGGATAACATCGACAACAAAATGTTCATGCCACTGCCCTGCAATGATCTCGTCACAAGCCTGAGAGATAGCGTTAGCCTTAATATCGTCCAGCTGGCCCAGCTTGTTATTTGCCCGGGCAGCCGCTTTCTTCACCATCGCCAGCGCATTGACCAATTTCGGGAAATGTTTCAGCTTGATACCGGTAATCTCAAAGTTCTCTTGCGCGCGCAGAGTCTGAACACCGTACAAGGCAGCTTGCGGAACCTCCCGCACGCCCAGCAGGTCTTTTTCACGGCGTACAATCTCATGGCTTTGAGCCTGATTAACCACCTCCTGACGCAACTTTTCGAACTGCAATAACACGGCACCCAATGCAGCAGTTCTAACCGAGCCTTCCATCCAGCGGGATAGCGCTTTGCGCTCGACATACAGCAGAGTTATATCGGTTATCGCCTGGCAATGATCCTGAGTCTGTTCAGGTAGGATCAGAGAATTACACAGAACAGGACCGGCCAGTTCCAGCTGATAACCCGGAACGGTCTGCTGCAGGATTCCCGCCAGCAAAATCACCAGCTGATCGGCAGATCCTGCTGCGGTTATAGCCTCACCCTTGTTGATCTCTTTAACGGTACATAGTTTGATCAATGCGGTGAACTCCGGAGCTTCCAGGCCATCACATTGCAGAACTGTCTTAAATAACTTTTTATTGTTGGCGTTCATCTTTTACTCGGATGCTCCGAAGCATCAGTAGGCTAGATTTGTTTGAATAGTTCGAACAAGACATTCGACGGTTTCACTCACCCAGACTAAAAAGAGTCGCTGCATATGTAAAATATTATATTTTTTACTGGAGCATTAGTTTTTCCTATATAGGGTGGCGTCCCTTTTAAATTTGGATGGAAAACAACACTGTATCGAATTATATAGTTCCGGTGCTAACCCCCGGATGGTCGGTCTTTAGGCTGGCAGGGTAACAACAACATTCGACCGTAGATCCCCAAGTACAGTAATAATGCTAAGGAAAAAATTACGCCTGCCCCGAGCAACAGCAACATTTCTTCGATTTCAGAAAATACTCTGAAACTGGCAGATATAGCAGCAAGTCCGAGAATAACCTTACCTGCACCTGAAAGCCTGAGAGGCCTTCCCGTGTGGCGCAACGTCACACGAGTCATCAAACTCAGCATTATGGTTCCCATTGCGCCAATGGTAAAGGCATGCAGCCAGATATCCTCAGCCAGCCAACCCGCTTCATAAAAAGCCTTAAGCAAAAAGCTGACAACCATCCAGCCATAAGCCAGGTTCATGGCTAACAACAGTGGCTCATGAGCGATTTGCCAGAAGCGCATGCTAGCCAGCCGAAGCAGATGGCTGACAAAGGCAAACAGGGAGCACAGCAAAGTGACGACGGGACTGAAAGGGATAATCAACGCTGTAAACATCAGCACAATGCTGCTCAGTGCACAGATATCCATTAGTTTAGAAAACTCAATCAGCGGCAAGCCCCTAGCTGCGAGAACATTGTTAGAAAAAACAACGCTCAGATAACCGCCGACTGTAGCGAACTTGAATATGATTGCAAACAGCGAAATTTTCAGCGCCAGTGATGCCAGCGAATAGTCCATGCCCTGCAGAGCAACATAGAAAAGAATGTTGCCAAGGTAGAAGCCGGCAAATATTGGAAGTACGACCAGAAAAAAGCGCTTCTTAGCCTTGCGCAAATCCTCAAATATCAGCAGGCTGGCGACTATAAATACACTGCTGTCCGCAACGGCTATCAACTCCAGCGGCAACCACGCCTCCAACCAGAAAGCCAGGCGCCCGGCCAACCAGAGCATGACCAGTAGAATAAGCTTACCGCCCCTGAGCTCTCGGGCTCCTGCCCAACTGGGAAGCGCGGTCAAAATAAATCCGAGCACAATCGCACCGGCAAAGCCGTGAATCAGTTCATGTCCGTGCCAGAGGCCGAACGAGAGGCGCTGGCTCTCCAGAATTATCTGCCCTGACAGGTAGCCGCTGGACAGCAGCAGTATGCTAACTCCGAAAAGGCTTCCCAAAAGATAAAAGGGTCTGAATGCTGCAACGAAGACAGGCCTGGAGACGAGAGACCTAATACCAGATGATACGATCATAAGAAAATCCTGTATTTAGTTGCAGAGAAACGTTTTCGATAAACTTCCAAATTTAGTTTCCCGCTTGTCATGGCATTGAACATCGACAGCCATCAGTGCGCACAAATAGGAGAGAAGAATTGCGGGATTAGCAGCGTCGCATCAACTTGCGAGGTACGTCAGATCAACTTGCGAGGTACGTCAGATCAACTTGCGAGGTGGCTGAGGTATCTTAGGTACCTACTAACAAGAGGCACCTCGCATAGAGAACAACTAACCAATCACATCATTGATCGACTTACGCAGTCGTTCAATAAAGAGATCGATCTCCTGTTTAGTGATGGTCAAGGGCGGCGACATCACCATATGATCGCCAACACCTCGACACAGCAGGCCGTTCTCAAAGCACCTTGCATGTACAGCAGCGCCAACACCCGCAGGAAAGCGCACTGTTTGCGCAGCAAAGGTGATGCCACCCAAGAGGCCGTAGTTACGAATATCGATCAAAGCCTCGATGTCGCGTAGGCCGTGCAGGGCATCTTCCCAGTATTCGCCTATATCACCACTGGCGCGATTAAAAAGGCCTTCCTCCTCGTAGATATCCAGGCAAGCGTTGCCCGCCGCTGCCGCGATTGGGTGTCCGGCATAGGTTGTACCGTGGAACAGCTCGATAGTACCCAGCGGGGCTGCATCGATAATTGCCTGCTGCACTTCATCCTTCATAATCACGGCGCCCATCGGAACAGTGCCTCCGGTGATCCCTTTTGCACAGGTCATCAAGTCCGGGGTGATGCCAAATCTGTTAGCCGCAAATGCAGCACCGGTCCGGCCAAAGCCGGTAATCACCTCATCAAAGATCAGCAGGATATCGTATTCATCACATATATCCCGCAGACGCTGAAGATACTCGATCGACGGTGGCACCATGCCCCCTGCCCCGACAACGGGCTCAACAATCACTGCAGCGATGGTTTCAGCGCCTCGTTTTGCAACGATTTCTTCCAGAGCATCCGCTTTATCTACGCCGCCCTGTGGCAGGCCACGCGTAAACGCATTGTTTTCTATATCAAATATGGAAGGCAGAAAATCAACTTCTTCAAGAACTGGATAACCCTTGCGATTATTGGCGATCCCCTGAATCGAGGTACCGCCGATATTGATACCATGGTAGCCCAATTCCCGTGATACCAGCCGGGTTTTACTGCTGTTACCACGAGCGATGTGATACTGACGGGCCAACTTAATTGCCGTGTCGATAGAACCGGAACCATCATTGGTAAAAAAGACCCGGTTCATACCCTCCGGCGTATGCTGACAAATTCGTTCTGCGAAACGGTATGCCTGCTCGTGACCGAAACTGAAGCCAGGCGCGAAGTCCAGCGTTTCTATCTGCTCTTTTACCGCCGCCGCAATCTCCTTACGGCCATGACCAAGATTCATGCACCAGAGACAAGAGGTAATATCAAGGACATCACGACCATCATCCGTATAAAGAAAACAGCCCTGCGCACGCGAGAACATCCTTGGATTTTCCCTGAAGCCACGGGTGTTGGTGAACGGCTGCCACCAGTATTGGGTATTAATATTCGTCATAATAACCTCTGTATTAAAGGACCAGTTTTGGTACTGATAAAGCGCAAAGCGCACCGACTCTCAATACCTTTTATTTTCTATTTAAGTCCGCACCAACGGCCTCTACCTACGGTTAGCAACTACAAAATAGCGACTTCATCACCGGAAAAAAGGCCACTGCAGAGCAGCTATCCGCCGATATAGAACATCTCGATTCGCTCACCACTGGCTTCAGGAACCGTATGTCTGCCACGTTCTTCGCTATATCGGTCCTGACGCTGTTGCCAGGTACTGCGAATTACTGAATGGATGTCATCATCACAGCTGCCATTGCGTAACTGACTTTTCAGCTCCCTGCCCTGACTGGCAAACAGACAGGTATAAAGCTGACCATCGGAGGAAATTCGCGCTCTGGAACAATCGCCGCAGAAAGGCTCTGAAACCGAGGAAATAAGACCGAATTCCCCTGCTCCATCCAGATATTGATAGCGCGATGCCACTTCTTCCGACTGGTTTGATTGCAGCGGACGGATTGGCCATATCTTGCCAATACGCGGCAGCCATTCTCTGGAAGGAACTGTTTGGTTCCCGGACCAGTTATTGCAGGTTCCCACGTCCATATATTCAATCAGGCGGACAATCACTCCGGTTCCCCGGAAATAATCCAGCAATTGCATAACAGTGCCGTCGTTAACCCCTTTCTGGACAACGGTATTGATTTTGATTGGCTGCAGACCCACCTCCTGAGCAACCCGAATCCCTTCCAACACCTCATTGAGATCACCACGACCGCCTGTCATATGGCGAAATACTTTCGGGTCCAGAGAATCCAGACTGACGGTCACTCGAGTCAGGCCGGCGGCTTTAAGCCGCTGCGCCTGCCGGGCAAGCAACGAGCCGTTGGTGGTTAACGCAAGATCCTTCACGCCGTCGATTCGGCTCAGCTGCTGAATCAGTTCTGGCAGATCAGCCCGTAGTAGCGGTTCTCCGCCCGTCAATCGCAGCTTACTGACGCCAAGACTAACGAATATCTTCGCCAACCTAACCATTTCATCGATTGATAATCGCTGCTCCGATTTAAGAAACGGAAAACCTGAGTCGTACTTATCCGCCGGCATGCAATAAGGGCAGCGATAGTTGCAGCGGTCCATAACCGATAGTCGCAGGTCGGTCAGCTTCCTGTTGAAGCGATCGTCAATGCCATGCTGCAATTCAGACAACTGAATCAGGTTTGATGTGCTTCCCATAGTCCTGCTTCCCATAGTCCTGACCCCGTTTCACTATGCCCGTAAAAATCAACCAATTAGCGAATACTGACAGGGACGTTTTCACCCTGGTCAACACTGCGTTTATGCAGGCACAGATTCAAAAAAATCGTTAACAACAGACTAAGATGCAGCACCTGATTAATAAAATATTATTAAAAAATCCTTGGGATCATTTTTTCCTTTCCAACAAAAGACACTCGCTTGCACTGCGTTAAAAAAGGTTCTTCGTCAGATAGCGTGGATCTTTTGTAGAGGGCTGGTTTGTATACCCCGTGAAACGCTTTGGGTAGAGCGGAACCTGTGGGAGCGGCGCCTCGCCGCGAATGACCTCCT
>JBALVQ010000112.1:0-14685 GCA_036960915.1 Amphritea sp. | reverse complement strand
TGCGCGTCGGCAAGCAGGTGATCAACTGGGGTGAAGGGTTGTTCTTCCTGGACGGCGTCTCCACCCAGGTACCGCTGAATATCAATAAGCTGGTTACCCCAGGCTCTGAACTGAAAGAAGCCTATATCGGTGTGGAAGGTATCTACGCCCAGATGGGTGTCGGTGAAACATCCTCCCTGGAGGCTTACGTGCAAACCAACTGGCGCCGCACCGAGTTTCCACCCCATGCTACTTTTTACGGTGACGATGCCTTCTTCCGCGGTGGTCAGGAAACCGGCCAGCGTGATTCCGATATCGAAGCGGATAACAAAGGCCAGTGGGGCCTCTCTGGACGCACCACGGTGGGTGAAGATACCGAAGTGGGCCTCTACTACTCCCGCTATCATGAAACCTTCCCGTTTGTGCAGATCACCACACCGGGCAGTGCGTCCGATCTGGGGTCTGCGCTAGGCCTGCAGCAAGTTTATCCGGAAGATCTGGAGATGATCGGCGCCAGCGTAGCGACCACATTGGGTTCCTGGTCGGTGAACGGCGAGATCGCCTACCGTCCGGATCGTCCACTGTTTACCAACCTGGCAACCTTTAATGCCGCCGGTCGTAATATCGAAGAGCACGATACGGTTAGCGCTTCGGTACACGGCATCTGGTTGGGTGGCGCTTTACCATTGGGCATCGACTCCCAGCTAGCGCTGGTACAGTTTGGCGCCGACTACATCGACGGTGATCTGTCGAATTTAGCCGCTAACGGATCGATCACTAAAGAGGCGCTGACGCCGGATGATTTTGCTTACGGCGTGGCGGTGGAATGGACCGGTACCTGGCAGGCAGTTCGACCGGGTGTTGATCTGTCGCTTGGTTTGTTCCTGCAACACGATATCGAGGGTAATTCCCATTTCTGGGGCAACTTTGCCGAAGATCGCTGGCTGGGGGGAACTACCCTGACTGCTAATGTCGGTAACGAGTGGGAAGCGAGCGCGGGGTACTCCTGGGTGGATCAGGACAACTCCCATTATGAGACTCAGGATGTCTACAACTTTTCTGTTAACTACAAGTTCTGAGCCGCAGCGCTTAGAGGAGTGTAATTATGTTTAACAAATCTATTCTCTGCGCAGCGGTTGCGACCCTGACGCTTAGTACTGCCAGCGCATATGCCGCCATCAGTGTCGACGACGTAAAACGTCTGACTACAGATCTGACACCGCTAGGTGCAGAGCGAGCCGCTAATGCGGATGGTACCATTCCGCAGTGGACGGGTGGCCTGACCGAGGCTCCGGCAGGCTGGCCGAATAAAAATAACTATCGCCCGAATCCTCATGCGGATGACAAGGCGCAGTTCACAATCACTGCCGCCAATATGGATCAGTATGCGGATAAACTGCCCGAAGCAGCTAAGGCAATGCTGAAAGCCTATCCCGACACCTTTAAGATGAATGTCTACCCGACGCGACGTACTGCAGCCTATCCGCAGTGGTATTACGATAACATCGCGAAAAATTCAACCACGGCAAAACTGACCAACAACGGTAACGCCATTGAGGGTGTCTGGGCTTCGATCCCATTTCCGATCCCGCAAAACGGCCATGAGGTGATCTGGAATCATCTGCTGCGATTCCAGGGGGTCGCCCGTCAGGCGGCGGCTAAAGAGGGGGTGATTTACAGCACTGGCCAGAGTCTGGAGTGGGATGTGGATGTCAAGATCCATCATACCTTCTACGACCCGAATGTATCGGAGAAAGATAAGAGTGCCGGTGTGCTGTGGAAGTATTCAGCCATGGTAACCGCACCGGCGCGTGATGCCGGAGAAGGTACCCTGGCGATGGATAACATCGATATGGCCGGTAAGCCACGTAAAGCCTGGACTTACGATCCCGGTGAGCGGCGTGTGCGTCGGGCACCAAACCTGGCATTCGATACACCAGACCGTCCGATCAATGTAATAGACGACTACGAGTTGTTCAGTGGCTCACCGGAGCGCTACGATTTCAAATTGTTGGGTAAAAAGGAGATGTATATCCCCTACAACAACAATGAGTTGAATTCACCGGTTGCTGATTATAAGCAAGTCGCTATGCCGGGCTTCTATGATCCTGAACAGATCCGATACGAGCTGCATCGGGTGTGGGTTGTTGAGGCGACTGTAAAAGAAGGTCAGCGTCATGTTTACTCCAAGCGCCGCTTCTATGTGGATGAGGACACTTGGAACATCATGGTGACTGATAAGTATGACGGCAAAGGTAATCTCTGGCGTGCAGGCTTCTATTATCCGGTAGTCGCATCTGAGGTACCGCTGACCGGTGCGGGCGCTTTTGTTCATATAGACCTGAAAAAGAAAGGCTATTACCACTTCCCGCTGACTCTGGGGGCCGGTAAAGGTTGGGATTTCGTGTCGGTACCGCCGAAACCGAGTTACTACACCCCGGCCGCTATGCGTCGCCGCGGCAGATAAACCCGGCTCACAGGCCCGGCCGATTCCCCTTCCGGCCGGGCTTCATTTTTTGCTCTGCAACCTGATGTCGAAATAGCGCGCTCTGGTTCAGGCAATGCAAAGCGCGAAGGTCTTACTATGAAAACAATAATAAACTCCACGCAGAAGCGTTTATATCGCTTTCCATTAGCCCGCCTGGTGGCGGCTCTGTTGATTACTGTCGGCAGCAGCTGTGTACTGGCTGACTATCAAGATCCGTTGGATATGCCAGCATTAGAAATGGGCTCAGCGCCACAGTCTCTACTGCTGGATGTCGCTCAGGCAGGCGATCGTCTGGTAGCGGTAGGCGAGCGTGGCCATATCCTTTACTCCGATGATCTGGGTGCTAACTGGACACAAGCCGAGGTGGCTGTTCGCTCGCAGCTTAACGCCGTCTATTTTCTTGATGCTCAACGCGGCTGGGCGGTCGGCGAAGATGCGCTAATTTTGCATACCACCGATGGCGGCCTGACCTGGCAGAAGCAGTTCGATGCCCGCGATGCCGAGATGAAAGGCCCGCTGCTGGATCTGTATTTCAAAAACGCCGACGAAGGCTTTGCCGTCGGCGTGTTCAACAAGTTCTATCACACCGTTGATGGCGGCAAACACTGGCAGGCATGGCAGGAGCATGCGGATAACCTGGATGAGTGGCATCTGTTTGCCATGGCATCACCGGTTGAAGGCACTATCTACGTAGCGTCCGAATCCGGACTGCTGTTTCGCTCGCTCGATGATGGTGAATCCTTTGCGCCGCTGCAAACCGTCCATGATGGCTCGTTCCACGGCATACTGGCCAAGCGTGGCGCGGACGGTCTGGATCGACTGGTCCTGTCGGGTGTCGGCGGTAAGCTTTTTACCAGTGTCGATAGCGGTGAGAGCTGGACAGAGCTGGATACTCAGACCGAAGCCGGTTTATCCGGTGGCACCTGGCTGGCCGATGGCTCTGCGCTGATCGTGGGTGCAGACGGTATTTTGCTGAAGGTTTCGTCCGATCTATCGTCCGTCCAAAAATTCCAGCGTGATAACGGTCTGCCGCTGAGCAGCGTGATGAATATTTCAGAAGATAAGCTTGTGCTGGTCGGGCTGGGCGGCATTCAGACCCTGAACGCAGGGGAGGTAACACACCATGATTAATACCAACGAGACCCTGAAATTTTCAGCCCTAACGAACGCCATTTTCCGTTACCGCTTCGCCAT
Organism: Amphritea sp.; assembly: GCA_036960915.1. Classification (GTDB taxonomy): domain Bacteria; phylum Pseudomonadota; class Gammaproteobacteria; order Pseudomonadales; family Balneatricaceae; genus Amphritea. The sequence goes on along the minus strand of JBALVQ010000112.1, from coordinate 11,024 downwards.
TATTGTGTTCAGCCTGTTGGTGACCTTGTTGTTGGCCTGGCAGGCGAGCTTTGTGCGTCCCGATACCCGCCTTGAGCGATTGATTCCCGGCAGTCATGAGTTTGTACTCAATGCGAAGCAGTTTTTAGATGAAGAGTCCGCCGCTGGCGGCAGTGTCATCCGCGTGGCAGTGGCCCGGAAAGCGGGCACTATCTTCGATTATGACCACCTGGTGACTCTGCAGAAGATCAGTGACGAACTGTCGCTGCTCGATGGCGTGGATACCGGCAGTATCAATTCTTTGTGGGCGCCGGGTATGTTGTGGTTTGCCATCACTGCGGAAGGCTTCAACAGCGGCCCGGTGATCGATAACGCCACCTTTAACGACTCGCCAGAGTCGATGGATATTATCCGCACTAACGTATTCCGTGCCGGCCTGGTGGGCAGTTACGTGTCCAACGACTTCAAGGCCAGCATGATCGACTTTGCAGTGCTGCCGATCAATCCGGCTACTCGCCAGCCGATCGATTTTAACGAATTTTCCGCCCGTCTGGAGCAGGTGCGCCAGAAGTACCAGAACGAAGACCTGAGCCTGCATGTGATCGGTGATGTCAAGAAAGTCGCCGACCTGGTGGACGGCTTCAGCCAGATTGCGCTGTTCTTCCTGGCGGCATTTGTTATCACTGCGGTACTGCTGTTTAACTACTCGCGCTGCTATAAATCCACCCTCATTCCATTGCTGTGTTCGGTGGTGGCGGTGATCTGGCAGTTGGGCATACTTAATCTGATGGGCTACGGCCTGGGTGTTTTTTCGGTGCTGGTGCCGTTCCTTGTATTTGCCATTGCGGTAAGTCACGGGGTGCAGGTGATCAACGCCATCGCCCATGAAACTGCTAAAGGCGAAGATCGCCTGGGCGCTGCCCGGGTAACTTTTCACCACCTGCACAAAGCCGGTTTGGTAGCACTGATCAGTGACGGTATCGGCTTTGCCACCCTGTTTGTAATCGATATCGGCGGCATCAAGGATCTGGCACTGGTGGCCAGTGTCGGTGTAGCGCTGGTAATCTTTACCAATCTGCTGCTGCTGCCGGTGCTGATGTCCTATGTCGGCGTGACCCAGGGCTGCGTGGACCATGCCCAGCACAAGCTGAAGCACAAGACCGCCCTGTGGGATAGCTTGTCCCACTTCGCCGAACCGCGCCTGGCCCGTATTGCAGTAATCGCTGCGTTGGTGCTGGTCGGCGTCGGCAGCTGGTACAGCCAGGGGCTGAAGATCGGTGACCTGGATAAAGGTGCGCCGGAGCTGCGGGCCGATTCTCGCTATAACCTGGATAACAACTACATCACCGGTAACTTCTCCACCAGTACCGATCTGATGACGGTGTTTGTGGGTATGCCTGAAGGCCAGTGTGAGACCTACAAAGCGATCGATATGACCGACCGTCTGGGTTGGCAGTTGCAGAATACCCAAGGTGTGAAAGCGGTTAACTCCCCGGCAACCAGGGCCAAACTGAATCGTTACCTGGGCAATGAGGGTAACCTGAAAATGATGTCGCTGCCGCGGGATGAGCGGGTGCTATCCCGGGCGGTAGCGATGACAGGATTTTCGGTGACAGCCGGTAGCGCCAGCTGCGATCAGCAACAGCTGAATCTGGAACTGACCGACCATCGTCAGGATACCCTGCAGCGGGTGGTAGCGGTGGTGCGTGACTTTGCTGCTACCAACGATGATGCCGAGATCCGGTTCCGTCTGGGCGACGGTAACGCCGCCTATGAGGCGGCCACCAACGAAGTGATCGATCGTGCCCAGTACGAGATCCTCGCCTATGTCTACGCCATAGTGGCGCTGATGATCCTGCTGATGTTCCGCTCGGTGAAAGCGGTACTCTGTATCCTGCTGCCGTTGGCACTGACCTCGCTATTGTGTCAGGCGTTAATGGCCGTACTTGGCATTGGCGTTAAGGTTGCGACCCTGCCGGTAATCGCGCTGGGTGTGGGTATCGGTGTCGACTACGGCATCTATATCTACAGCCGCATGCACTCCTACATGGAAATGGGCCATTCACTACGCTTGGCTTATCTGGAAGCGCTGAAAACCACCGGTAAGGCGGTGTCCTTCACCGGTATGACGCTGGCCATCGGCGTCGCCACCTGGATCCTGTCACCGATCAAGTTCCAGGCAGACATGGGTATCCTGCTGACCTTCATGTTCCTGTTGAACATGGTGGGCGCATTGACCTTGTTGCCGGCGCTGGCTCACTTCTTGTTGAAAAGTTCGCCTGATGAGTCGGCTCCCGAGTCTGAACAACAACTCAGCCAGAGTAAAGCTTCCGCGGAACTGACGTCCAGCTAAGGATCACTATGAGGCCTGCCCGATGGCTATTGATGGGCAGGCCAACAATAAAATTCTTAATCCACTTTCTTAATTACAGTCTGGTCAGTTGATACACCTTGTTTGTCCTGCACGTTGATTTGATGTGTTCGCTGTGAGCAAGCGGAAATGCACAATGCCGTTCGCGCAAAACTCGCCCGTGATAGCGACCAGTCGTAAAAAATAATCATTGTCAGTTCCAATTCCTTCCGCTGTTTTCAATCATTGAACGTCTTATTTTCGTAGATTCACCCTTAAATCCATCCTTTAGAGTGGTTAGTTACAACCAATAAGGCGCTAGTTTATTAATACAAACAGAGCGTAGCCGTAAATAAGGAATGCCAGGACGGTAGTTCGAAGTAACCGAATATTGACCGAAGAGGTGGCAAAGATGTTCAGTCAGCAGCAAACATCAAAACTGGTTGAAGAAAACCGTCAATTTTCAGGAACCGGAGGCGTGAGCCAGGCTAATGCCCAGTGTGGTTTTGTTCCGGCATTTCTCGATGCAGACACCGGTCAGGTTGAACTCTCTTGTTTTCGGGACGGCCGACAGGCACCTTGCCACCTGCTTGACGGTTTACCTGAGGCGTGGACTACCCAGCGTGATCTGAAAGGGCGTGTAGTGGAAATCAAAAGTACTGTGGTCTCAGGTTTTTTCCGCCTGGATCGTTTCTTCACTCGGCAGGAAGCAGCTGATTTCATGGCGCAACTCCCTGTTGAGGCTGTTTAAATTATTCGAAGGTGGTTTCAGTTGATAGATCTCTGGCTGAATTGATTAGTGTGTTAGTTCTCTGAACCACCAGAGCAAGGTCTGAACTACAGGCGTTTATTGAAATACGTCACTTTTCTTCGCCGACCGTATAGCGACGCACTGAGCAATTTTCTATTCCTGTCCGAATAGAATAATAGATTGTCCGTAAAGGACATTGAGAGTAGCCCCGGCTCGATCCAAGCTTGTTTGCTTGGGTTCCTTGTGTGTGCTCAGACGTTTGAATGAATCGAATTAATTGAGGAGCTAACCGTGAATTCCATTGTAGCCGCTGATTATCTTATTCCAGAAAGTGGTGATGTGCTTGAAGTGGCTCCGGGGGTGCTTTGGTTGAGAATGCCGATGCCTTTTTCATTGGATCATATCAACCTCTACCTGCTCGATGATATCGATGGTTGGGTGGTGGTTGATTGCGGTCTTGGCAATTCAGACACCCAGGATGTCTGGGAGCGGGTAGTTGTAGAATTTCTCGATGGCAAGCCGATAAAGAAAGTAATAGCCACCCATGCCCATATAGATCATATCGGTGCTGCGGGCTGGTTATGTCGACGCTGGAATGTACCCCTCTGGATTACCGCTGGAGAGCTTGATACAGCAAAAGAGTATTTTCAGGGTGTTGATGGTTCTGCTGAGATATTTCGCTCTGAGCAGGAGAGTTTTCTGCACCGGATGGGGATGGACAGCAAGCAAGTAGCCGGGGTGATAGATACTGGCAACAATATCGCAACGCTGGTCCAGCCCTTACCAAATGATATTGATGAGATTAAAGAGGGGATGTTACTTGAGGTGGGTAACCGCCAGTGGCGGGTTATTGTTTCGCAAGGACATTCTGTGGCCCACGCCTGCCTCTACTGCGAGGAACTCGGGATACTGATTTCAGGGGATCAGGTACTGCCCCGAATAAGCTCCAACGTCAGTGTGCGGGTGAGTGATCCCGAAGGCAATCCGCTATTAACCTGGCTGCATTCATTAGAGCGTCTGAAGGCATTGCCCGCGGAGACTTTGGTCTTACCGGCCCATGAGTATCCTTTTCATGGCCTCAGGCTGCGCCTTTCTGAACTGACTGATGAGCATCAAGAGATGTTGGCCAGAATTGAACAGGCCTGTGCTGAACCACAGACTGTCATGCAGTTGGTTGCCGTGATATATCGAAGAAAGCTGTCGCTGTTTGATTTGTTGCTTGCTTGCGGCGAATGCCTGGCGCATCTGCACTACCTGTTGGCAGAGCAGCGTATCAGTCGAGAATTAGATGCTGAAGGATGCTTGAGGTTTACCAGGCCAGGTCTGATTGAACCTTCAGGTATGACAAGGTAGATCAAACAGAAAACGGATCAGAATTAATCTGGATCACCTTAATCTCTATTTGTTAGAAGCGTCACTCCCATCATGCTGGATGTGGCGCTTTTTTCTCTTTTTGTACCAACGGTTGGTTTTACGAATGGCAGTAGCCAGACCCGTGCCTGTTTTTGAAATAACAAGCCCTGGAACTCCGCCGGCCAGCATCATATAAAAATCTGCCTGCTTGCTTTTATTGCGTTTGGTTATGCACCATTCAGTGAAATGTTCGCAGTTATTAAACAATGGATGATACAGATTTTCACCCACGCGGCTAATGGCCCTTGCCTTGATTTCAGCTGCAGAAAATCGCGCGTCTTTATAGGGACGAATCTCAAAAGTTTGTCCGGACAGAAACTCCTCTAAATCGGATATCACGATAGGACCCGATTGCAGGCCTTCAGCCAGCCCGGAATAGTGAACTACCTGGTCGTTACCGATATAGATGCCGTGATGGGTATAGAAGCGGCGTTTGGATACCAGGTGATCGCCGATCGATGGCGTTGCTGTAGATTCTGTCCCTGTCATGCCTGTGTCTTGTCATTAGATTTTTAAACAGCGCTACTTAAATGTAATTGAGTTGCTGTTAAATGAATGTTGTTGTTCAACGTTATCAGTCTGTCAGTACTAGTTTAGGCAATATATTACACTAAACTAGATTGTTGTAAGTTGATGTAATGAAGCATAATTCAGGGACGTTGGCCCCTAAAAGACAGAATTTGAAGAGTCAGTTGGAAAAGGGGCTTTATAACCATGCAATAGCTACCGGGCAGGCGGAAAATATGCGTCATTTTCGGCTCTGCCTTTCACTTATCCCTGCGTTATAAAGCCCAAGGGGAGGGCTTACTGAGCGGCCTTCTTGCTGCCTGAAGTGCTAGAATCCTTTGCTTTGCTTGAAGCCGTTGAGGCTTTTGCTGCTTCAGAAGAAGCTGAAGTCACCGGCGCAGTATGCTTCTGCATGAACTCTTTAATCCGTGGTGCAATTTCAGATCTGTATTTTGAACCGTTAAACACACCGTAATGGCCTACACCTGACTGCAGATGGCGCTGGCGTAACTCATCCGGCAGATTACTGCAGATGGTATGAGCCGCTTCCGTGTTACCAATAAGGCACATATCATCATCTTCACCTTCAATGGTGAAGAGGGCGATATCGGTGATCTTGGTGCAATCGACCAGCTTGCCCTTATACATCATCTTGCCTTCAGGCAGGTGGAATTCGAAAAATACCCGTTCCAGAGTTTCGATAAAAAACTCACCCGCGCCATCCAGCGTGGCCATGTATTCATCGTAAAACTGGCGGTGCTTTTCCGCCTCCGGTCCCTTGTCTTTAAACACGTCGACAAAGAATTGAATGTGTTTTTTGACATGATCCTTGACGTTCATGCTGAGAAACGCGCCGATTTGAGTAGCGCCAGGGTAAACCTTGCGTCCGGCTCCTTTATAGCCCTTAGGAACAGTCTGCAGAGCTAGCTTGAAGGTATCGAGGCTGACATATTTACTGAGGGTATCGATCATTTTTTGCGGGTTGACGCGAATATCGATCGGTCCTGCCATCAAGGTCAGCGATTTAGGCCGGCTGGGGTTCTTCTCTTGTGCCATGACGCCTGCCGCAACCAGAGCTGGAACTGCTGCCTGACAGATACCTACCACGTGGGTGTTGGGGCCCATTTTCTCAAGAAATTCGATCAGGTAGGCAACGTATTCTTCAAAGCCAAACTTGCCTTCGGAAAGTGGGACATCGCGGGCATTTTTCCAATCAGTCACATACACATCGTAGTCGGGAAGGAATTCCTTGTAGGTCGCCTGTCCAAGCGTAGCGTAGTGACCCGACATGGCTGCCACAAAGAGTACCTTGGGAGCCTGGTCGCTGCCGTCTCGCTTAAAGCGGATCAGATCTCCAAAAGGGGCGTCTACTATTGTCTCTTTTGTGACGGTTACTTCCTTGCCGTCGATAATCGTTTTATCAAGAGAATACTCCGGTTTGGAATAACCTTTTAGCAGGCGGTACCCAGACTCCAGCGATGCTGACTGGAATCGACCGATGATCGTATTCCTAAGCGGATTAGCATCGTGGTTAACCAGTTCGTGACTTTTTTGTAATGCTTTAGCCAGTGGCTTTAGCGTCATCTTACTGGCGGAATCTTTTAACTGATAAATCATATTCAACCTTCTTGTCGTCAATTTAATCGGGGTTTGCGTGAAATGCGTCTATCTGCATTGCAACGATTTCAGGCTGCATAAACACAATTGCAGCCTGATTATGGGCATTGATCTAAGATTTAGGCCTGTTTAACGTAGGATCCTGGCGCGGTCTGAATAGGAGGGTAGTTCGCATTGCCCAGTTTTTTAGGGGCTGCGATTTTTTCTCCGGAACGCTCTTCTAACCATGCCTGCCAGTGCTCCCACCAGGAACCGGTGTTTTCAGTGGCGTTTTTAAGGTACTCGTCACTGTCTGTGCAAGGCTTATCTGTTGTATAGAACTTGGCCTTGGGGTTGCCAGGTGGGTTGACGATTGCCTGTACATGGCCGCTGGAACTGAGGACGAAGTCAGTTTTTCCGCCAAGTAAATTAACCGTTCTGTAACATCCTTCCCAAGGGGTTATGTGATCAGTGGTACCGGCGATTACATAGGTATCGTTGCTGAGCTTCTTCAGATCGATGGGGGTGCCATCAATTTTCAGCATCCCCGGTTCGACCAGCGGGTTCTGCTCAATCAGGTTGATGAAGTCCGAGTGAAGCTGTGCCGGCATGTTTGTGGTATCGCTATTCCAGTACAAAAGGTCGAACGAAGGCGGCTGGTTACCCAGCAGGTAATTGTTCACCCAGTATGACCAGACAAGGTCGTTAGGACGCAACCAGGCAAATACCTGCCCCAGTTTTTTGCCCTCTAGCAAGCCCGCAGTAGAGGAGGCTTTTTTAGCCAGTTGTAAAACATCCCGATTGGCAAACAAGCCCAGAGATGTATCACTGGTACCACCTGTGTCCAGCACGCTAACCATCAGCGACAGGCTGTTGATCCGTTTGATATCACGCGCGGCAAGATAGGCCATCAGGGTTGTTACCGTGATGCCGCCCGAACAGGCACCCAGGACATTGAGATCTTTTGAGCGAGAAATTTCGCACAATATTTCAGTCGCGTCTTCCAGTGCTTTGATATAGTTTTCAAAGCCCCAGTCACTGTTTTCTTTCGTCGGATTGCGCCAGCTAACCGCAAACACCTGGAAACCCTGGGAAACTGCATATTCGATAAGGCTACGCCCAGGCGCGAGATCGTAAATATAATATTTATTGATCTGTGGCGGCACCATCAACAGGGGGCGTTTGTGCACACGGGCGGTGGTTGGCTGATATTGAATCAGCTCCAGCATCTCTGTTCTATAGACCACCTGGCCTGGTGTTGCAGCGACATTATCGCCTACATTGAAGGCGTTTTTATCGACCTGGCTAGGCATGCCGCCGTTATTCATCAGATCATCAAAATAATTTTTGCTCCCTTCAAAGAGACTTTTTCCGCCGGTATCCAGGGCTTTCTTAATGGCTTCAGGATTGCCAGCCAGGGTATTGGTGGGCGCTAATGCATCCAGCATATTTGCGCTGACCTTGCGCATTCTTTCCTGGTTTGTGTGGCTTAAACCCATATCGGAGACAATGTCATTAACCCTGTTTTGCAGGGCTAACTGTGACTGCATCATGCTACGGAAGAAGGGGTTAGAGTTCCATGTATCGCCCTTAAAACGGCGGTCGCCTTTGTCAGGTTGAAGCTCTGATTTACCAGTAAAAATTTCGGCCCAGTCCTTAGCCAGTGCAAGCTGATGCTTAGACTGTTTTTGGGAAGTGCTAAAAAACTGCTGCATAGTCTTTGTAGCCTGTTGAATCGTTTCAGTACCTGCCTGTTGGGCTTGCTTGGCGTTCTGATCAGTTTTCTTGGTAGTCATAGTTGTTCTCCAGATAGGTTTCAGTTCAAACCATGACCATGGCGAGGGACTCAGCGATCATTACCGGCTCTTGCTTGCCTTCGATCTCCAGCGTATTGAGAATTCTCAACACATAACGACCGGGTGATTTCTGTTCTGCTGATTCGAGGTTAATGCGAACTCGTACCTTTGAGCCTGCGGGAACCGGCGCCATAAAGCGTACTTTGTCCAGACCGTAGTTGATGATCTGCTTGTTATCAGTGGGAAATACACCAATCTCAAGCTGGGCAGGGGCAATTAGCGAAAGGCCAAGAAAACCATGGGCGATAGTTCCTCCGAAGGGACTTTCCTGATTGGCACGCTCTTCATCCACATGAATCCACTGATGATCTTCAGTGCAGTCAGCAAATTGGTTAATGCGCTTCTGGTCTATGTCAATCCAGCGTGAACAACCCAGTTCAGTGCCTACAAATTTTTTTATTTCGGCAACGGTATATGTAGCCATGGTGCTACCTCTTAGTAATAAAGTGATGACAGTCAGATTTCAAAGTATTCCAGGCGGACTCTCTTGCTTCTTACTTGCTGGCTCCCTTGATACTGCAGCCGAAACACACTGTGGCTGTGGCGGGGGATTTGTGTTCCCTTGGTCAAATGAGAGCTATGCATGGGCGCTGAGCTATGTGTCATTGAGTGGGAATCTGGTTCTAGTCGATCTGCCAGTACAGTATTAGAGATCTTGTCTTACCGCTCTGCGGTCTAGGAAAATCTTAATATTCTTCTAGTGTTTCAGAATTCATAGTGCTGAACAGGATTTAGAACCTGTCCGTATGGCATGAATAACTACCGGCTGTATGAGCTGACAATTGAGTTTTGATTTGCATAGAAGCGTTCTCTGTAGTGTTGTTATTATTCGGGTTACAGTTAGAAGGAATCCGGCTATTTCCGGTTTTCCTATGGAAGCTATACCCGTGCTGCTGGATGTGTTTAGAGCAGTCAAAGGTCACTTCGATTGTTATAAATGAATCCCGATTACACAGGATGCAAACAATGACCAATTACTACAATGCGTGACGGGGTTGATGATATTAAATTGGCGTCTGGAGAATGTATCGACTGAAAAAATACAGTATTCTGATTACAGTCAGTGCCGTATTCTGTCGATAGGCAAGCCGGAAAAATAACAATAAGCGTACTGCTAATAAGAGGTTTTTATGGTCACGAAAGCGACCTCCCTGGGTGGTTGGGTACTGGCGATTGTCCGAGCGTTGGAAAGCTACGATATAGAGCCCGCGCCTATTTGTGCCCGTATTGGTATCGATCTCGAAGAAGCCAAGGATCCTAATGCACGTTTTGAGGTAACCAAAACCACCCGATTATTCGAATTAGCTTCCAAGGCCAGTGATGATCCCTTGTTTGGTCTGACCGTGGGCCGGTTTATGCGGCCAACCTCATGGCATGCTCTGGGGTTTTCAATCTGGGCCAGTGAGGATTTGAGCGAAGGACTGGAAAGGCTGGTTCGTTATTTTAAGATTTATACTAACAGTGCCTATGCTGGCATTGTCGTCACTGATGATCGATTGCATTTATGGACCCGTGCTTACCCTGACTATGCAAAGGTACTAAACGATCAGCAGTACGAAGCCTATATGTCCACTGTCGTCCTCACCTGTCGTCATCTTTGTCCGGAATTTGTTCAGCCACTAAGGGTAGGTTTGCCGCGTAAACACCCTTTAGAGGATATGAGTGGCTTCGAGCGTATGTTCAAATGCCCGATTGAACTCGGACAAGACTGCGCCTGGATGGACATAGATCTGGATACCGCTAAGCAACGTCTGCCTACAGCCAATCCAGAGCTGGCCCTTGCCAATGATAAAATATGCGCTGAATATATTGCCCGTTTTGACCGCACCGATCTGATGAGCCAGGTCTACAGCCGTTTGATTGAGGAACTTCCTAAAGGCGAGCCGGAAATGGAGCGGATCGCCCAAAGCCTGAATCTCAGTATGCGCTCCTTACAACGCAAGCTGAAGGAGCAGGGCAGCAGCTATAAACTCCTGGTAGATGATGTGCGTAAGCAACTGGCGCTACAGTACATCAAGCAATCCCATATCACGATCGGAGAAATCAGCTACCGGCTCGGCTTTACCCATGCCAGTAATTTCTACCGGGCCTTTAAGCGCTGGACCGGTAAAACGCCAGCCCAGTGGCGGGATATGAGCGCTTAGAGACTATCTAACAACGTATTTTTTCTGTGAGCTCAGCTACTATTCGAGAATATAGCCAGTCGTCCCCCTGTGGCAGGATAGTTTTCTAATCCTATGATTTTATCGGATTTCGAAAATCTTAAGTTTCAGGCTAAAGTCTGTCGGGAAAATTGGGGTTCGGGTGGTGATCTATGTCTGCAGTGTGCCCAAGCTGTGTGAAAACGCAGAAACAGGGTGAACACTCCTCAATTTCCTTAGAAAAACGTGCACGAGAGTTGCCTTGTTTGATGTTATTACCGCCAAAACCCAAACAAGAAGCCTGTGTTCACCATCAGAATTAGTTTTTACACAGTCTGTGCCAAGAGGAGACATAATCACCAGTCACTGTGACGCAGTGGTAGAGCTTTTCTTAATCCCTCGAGGATCTTGCTCCAACCAATGCGTTCTTT
>JBALVQ010000111.1:0-14946 GCA_036960915.1 Amphritea sp. | reverse complement strand
TCGCGGCGAGGCGCCGCTCCCACAGGTTCCGCTCTACCTAATGGCCAATGGCCAATGGCCAAAACACTTCGTGGGCCACGCTGAATGCTTCGCGGGGAATGCAATACCCAATGGCCAAAACACTTCGTGGGCCACGCTGAGCGTTTCATGGGGCATACAATACCCAATGGCCAAAACACTTCGTGGGCCACGCTGAGCGTTTCACGGGGCATGCTAACCAGCCCTCTACAAAAGATCCACGCTATCAGACGAAGAACCATTTTTTTTGGGTAGTTCTTAGTTCCGCTTTTCGGACAACGAACAACGAACAACGAACAACGAACTATGAACTACGTGCTCTATTGAACTATGGTTTTTCTTTTTCGCTATCTTCTTTCAAGAGGGCTACGCCTTTCTTGCGTTGCGTATGCACCAGGGTGATTTTCTTTTCGAGCCGCTCGCGTTCTTCAGGATTTTTTTCCCGCTCCAGGCGGTCTTTTAACTCGTGTTCTTTGGATTTCAGCTTGTCGAGTACTTCCTTGAGCGACTCTCTCTGTTCTTGCTGAGCCCGCAGATCGGCATCAAAGAAGTGTTTTAGCTTGTCAATCAGACGCCTGGTTTTCATCGGTCGTTGCCTGTAAAGGTTGATTGTCTTTAAGTGACTGCTTTTTCCGGTGCTTACTTTTTACTGGATCCGCTTTCAAGAGTTTGCCGACATGTTTAGTTTGGTCCCGGGTAATGTTTTCTTCCAGTACCTGTTTGATTTCAGAGTCATCCAGAGCAACACGCCGTTCGGCATTGGTTAACGCGCTCTCCTGTTTGACGAACAGGGTGGCTGCCATGGCCAATAAGCATTGCTGGATGTCATTGACGTAGCCGCTGTCAATCATCAGTGACGTGCCCATCTGAGGAGTGATGCTGTTTTCACGGATTAGCTGGTAGAGTCTTTTCGACTGGTGGCTCTCGAGTTCTTTTAGCTTTAACTTGAGCTCATCCAGTGCCAGCAGGCTACTGTCTTCACTGTCTGCTTCTCTGATCTCTTCAAGATCCCGCAACAGCTGTGCAACCCGAGCGCGGAGATGGTTATATTCCTGGCGGATGGCATGATTGTTGGAAATAGCATAGTGCAGCATGTTTTTTTGCAAGTGCTTGGTGGCTTTCACCGCTTCGGCAATGTTGCGGTTGGCATCCCGCAGCCAGCTGATATCACCCGAACGCTGCTCTTTCCAGGTAAACATCGCCTGACTGATAAACACAATCACTTCACTGAGGATTTTTTTAACCCGCTGTTCATAGAGCGCATCGATATCGATCTGCGGCACTACTTGCCTGTTCGACAGTGATTTTTCCAGATGATCACGGTGTAGGTCGGAGGGTTTTAGGCCCAGGCCGCGCAGAATAACTTCCCGGGCGTTGTCGTAAATGTGTAGGGTTTCATTGCGTACCGCCTTAACCGCGGTATCGGGGAAGTCGACGGTGGCTGACACGATGTATTTAGCCGCATATACCGGTTTGGGTTCTTCTTTCAGGATCCGCTGCAGCAACTCGACCAGATGCCTGATAAAGGGGATCAGCAGGATTATGCCCAGCAGGTTGAACAGCGTATGGAACATCGCCAGCTTGAGAGTGTAGTTATCTGCGGCAATGCCAACGTACTGGCTGAGTAGATCCGTAAACTGCGCCAGTGGTTGTAGCAGGAAAATCGCCACCACACCGGTGGTTATGTTAAAAATCAGGTGTACGCCGGCCAGTCGTTTACCTTGAATGTTAGCCCCCATGGCACCCAGCAGTGCGGTAATGGTGGTGCCTATATTGGCGCCGATGGCCAACGCCAGGGCGTTGTCGTAGGTGATCTGCTGGATCGACAGGGCTGTGATGATTAATACCAGCGTGGCATGGCTGGATTGCATGATGACCGTCGCAATCAGCCCGATCAATGTATATACGAACACACCGGCCAGTCCGGGCAGGGCGTAGGTGGTGAGATCGATGCTTGTCTTGAAGGCATCGAAGCCTTCTTTCATGTGGTGAATGCCGAGGAACAGGAAGCCGATACCCGATAGCACATAACCGAGCCCTTTCAGATGGTCGGCTTTCTGGAGAAGCAGTACGATTCCGAACACCAGCATCGGCATAGCGTAGGCTGAGAGCTTCACTTTCATACCGAAACCAGCCACCAGCCAGGCACCGGTGGTGGTGCCCAGGTTAGCACCGAAAATTATGCCGACGCCTTCGCTCAGCCCAAGTATGCCGGCGCTGAGGAAGGATATGGTGATTACCGAAACCAGCGAGCTGGATTGTGTCAGGGTGGTGGTGAGGATACCGAAACACATACTCTTCCAGAGCCTATCGGTAGAGGCGCGCAGTATTTTCTCGAGTACGCCGCCGGTGAAGGCCTTGAAACCCTGTTCCAGCGAGATCATGCCAAACAGGAAGATAGCGACTCCGGCAGATATTTCCTTGAAATCGGCACTAATCCAGAAGCCGTACGCCAGTATCAGAAATATTGTCGGAATCAGTATCTTCTTTAACATATAGGCGCTGTCCTTTTGCGAGTATCAGGCGTGATGAATTCGGCAGGATGTTCAGACTTATCTTGTCAATGGTGTCTGATACAAAACCGTACTAATAGCATAGCAGTTGAATTTTGAGGCCGTATTCTTGCGGGCTACAGTAATTTGCAATTGTGCTACATCAATAAGTTTTGCAAGCTTCCTGAATTACTACGAAACGAAAATCACTATCAGTAGAGGCCGCTTTCTGCGAAAATAGCCGGTTCGCGTAACCGATCTGCCAGAGCCAAACTGTATCCATGAAGAAAACCGCCCCCGATCTCTTTTCCTATACCCATTACTGGGCCGAGTGCTTTGGCACTGCTCCCTTCCTGCCGACTACCCGTGAGGAGATGGACGCCCTGGGTTGGGATAGCTGCGATATTATTATTGTTACTGGTGATGCCTATGTCGATCACCCCAGCTTCGGCATGGCGGTGATGGGACGCTTGCTGGAAGCACAGGGCTTTCGGGTGGGGATTCTCTCGCAGCCGGATTGGCGTGCTGCAGATGATTTCAAATCGCTGGGCAAGCCGAATCTTTATTTCGGGGTTACCGCCGGCAACATGGATTCGATGATCAACCGTTACACGGCTGATCTGCGGATGCGGCACGATGATGCCTATACGGCAGGCGGCGAAGGCGGTAAGCGACCGGATCGGGCGGTGATCGTCTACAGCCAGCGCTGCAAGGAAGCCTATACCGATGTTCCTGTTGTTCTGGGGGGCATCGAGGCCAGTCTGCGCCGTATCGCCCAGTACGATTATTGGAGCAACAAGGTACGCCGCTCCGTACTGATGGATGCCACTGCCGATGTATTGCTCTACGGCAATGCCGAGCGGGCGATCGTTGAGCTGTCTCTGGGCCTCGCTGAAGGGCGAACCCTGGACGATATGTGGAATATGCGTGGTACCGTGCATATTCGCCAGACAGTACCTGCCGGCTTCGTGGAGCTGGATTCTACCCGGGTCGATTGGCCGGGTAATATCGACCAGTTGCCAAACCCTTATGATTTCGGCGATGACCAGGCTGGCGGTGACGATTCCGTTGCCGATGCCAGCAAGCGCTGCGGCACTTCAGCGGCTACCGATGGTGAAACTGCGCCGGCTCCGCTACGGATTATTCCGATGCCGCTCAAGCGTAAACAGAAGCTTGATGCGGCAACTACCTATATTCGCCTGCCATCTTTTGAGAAGGTCGCCAAGGATCCGGCCCTGTATGCACATGCGTCCCGCGTGTTGCACCAGGAATCCAATCCGCATAATGCCCGGGCACTGATACAGAAACATGGTAACCGGGAGATCTGGATAAATCCGCCGCCGATTCCATTGGAAACGCCTGAGATGGACGGTGTTTTTGGTCTGCCGTACCAGCGCATTCCTCATCCCCGCTATGGTAAGGCAAAAATCCCTGCCTATGACATGATCCGTTTTTCGATCAATATTATGCGTGGCTGTTTCGGTGGCTGCACCTTCTGTTCGATCACCGAGCATGAGGGGCGAATCATTCAGAGCCGCTCGCATGAGTCCATCCTCAACGAGATTAAGGAGATCAAGGACAAGGTGCCGGGCTTTACCGGATCTATCTCTGATCTTGGGGGGCCGACCTCCAATATGTATTTCCTTAATTGTGACGATGATGAGATCCAGTCGAACTGCCGCAAGCTGTCCTGTGTGTATCCGACGATCTGCAAGAACCTTAACACCGATCATAGCCAGACCACCGAGCTGTACCGTAAGGCGCGCAAGATGGAAGGCGTGCATAACGTGGCGATCGCCTCGGGCCTGCGTTACGACCTGGCGGTGCGCGATCCTGAATATGTCAAAGAGTTGGTCACTCACCATGTGGGCGGTTACCTGAAGATTGCGCCCGAGCACAGTGAAAAGAATACCCTGAGCAAGATGATGAAGCCGGGGATGGATACCTACTACGATTTCAAGAAAATGTTTGATCGTTTCTCCCGTGAGGCGGGTAAGAAGCAGTATCTGATTCCCTACTTTATTGCTGCCCATCCGGGCTGTGAAGATGAAGATATGCTGAGTCTGGCGGTGTGGCTGAAGAAGAATGACCTGAAAGTCGATCAGGTACAGAATTTCTATCCATCGCCAATGTCGCTGGCGACGGCTATGTATCACTCTGAGAAAAATCCGCTTAAGCAGATTACCTACAAGAGTGAAAAGCTTTACATTCCCAAGGATAAGGAGCAGCGTAAGGCGCATAAAACATTGCTACGCTATCACGACCCAGAGAACTGGCCATCGCTACGGATAAAGTTGAAAGAGATGGGGCGCGCTGATCTGATTGGCAGCGGTCCGAATCAGCTAGTCGCTGATGATACAGAGCAGAACAAGGGCCAGCTGCGTCGTGGTCAAGGCGTTCGCCCCGGGCAGAAGGCGGGTAATCGACCGCATCGATCTGCTGCTGGTAAGAAGGCCGCTCAGCGCCCTGGGCTGGGCGCTAAAAATGGTGCAGGTAAAAGCGGTACAGGTAAAAGCGGCGGCAAGGGTAAGGTGGGTACCGCTAATAAGGGGCGTAGAAAATAAGGGGCTTTTTGATAAGCTCCTTACTCTTTTGATTTCTTAACTCTTAATTAAAGCCTCGTTAAATAAAATCGAAAGACTCGTTTAAGCGGCGCTTCAGTTGTCGCTCTCCCATATTGTCTTTAATCATCTTACGTTTGCGTTGAGGGCGAGTTGGGTTTTTCAGGCGTTGCGGTTCTGCATCGCCGTTGAAGAAGGCTTCGTCAATATCATCCAGCGTTTCGATTGCCAGGTCGTCTAAGGAACCTACGAACAAGCCGTGATAGGCCTTAAGTCGCAATGAATAAATAAGGGTAGGAGATCCCAACCCCTAGTCGTCGAAAAACTCACGGAGATCGTGCTCTAGTTCACGCTCTTCCCTTAATTGTTCGATCCGGCGACGTTTTTCCGCGTCACAGCAATATTTCTTTTCCTTTGGGTCCAGTTCGATATCGTTACCGGTATCATCCCAGCTCTCTTCCATGTCGATGCTAGCTTGGCTTTTTTTGTCTTGGTTTGTCATGGCTTCGCTCTTCACATGCTAGTAGGTTGGAAGGAACTGTCGGGTGGCTGCCCAGCGTTTGCCCACCTAAAACCAGCGGTTCACATGATCGAACTTGCTTGCCTTACAAGTTCACGTCTAACCAGATTATGGGACAAGAAAAGCAAAGGGGATAATGAATATTTCTGCGGAAAGTAAACTATTAATATGAGAAATTATCAAAACATTCATGTGGCAAAATAAAGAAAAAATGCTACAACGCAGGTTTTATATTCGAATTAAAACGCCCTGATTAGGGCGTTATTTATGTACTGGATGTACGGTATGTCGCGGGGACATGGATGTCCAGGAGCGACAATACAGCTATTGGCTGATGAACTTGGCGATACTGCAGGGCTGCTATGCGATCATCCAGGGGGATGAGAAGAGAGCAGTGCCATCAGATCTCTTTTCATATGGCGAATGCTGTCAGGGTTTCAGGCATTTGATCCGCTACTTCTGATCCCCTTTGAGGTGCTGCAGGGCACCGATCTT
Organism: Amphritea sp.; assembly: GCA_036960915.1. Taxonomy (GTDB): domain Bacteria; phylum Pseudomonadota; class Gammaproteobacteria; order Pseudomonadales; family Balneatricaceae; genus Amphritea. Next base: position 8,860 of record JBALVQ010000111.1, on the reverse strand, counting down.
GCCATGGGATGAAACAATAGTAGTACCGGTTTCGTCGGCCTTGAATTCACATTTTCGGCTAAATCAGGCAGCAATGGTTGAAGCCTGTATGCCGAGCACAATCTCGGCAACAATCGTGGTAATGAAGTAACCCCGCCCGTGGCCTTCTTCGTTTTTAGGATACACGCTGAAAAGTAGCCAATGAAACATGCGAAGAGCATCATAAAGGCGCCTCTCTATCTATAGTTAGTAGCATATAGCCTATACTTTTCTAGTGTGTTTTAAACACGCGCTCCTGAATAAAAAAAGCATGCAGGAGGTTATTATGTTTAGTCGATTCGTTAGCGCTTTTATTTGTCTTGCTTTATTCGGCAGCAGTTTGGTTTTGGCTGGAGACAAGGAAGACATGATTGCTAGCGCGGAAAGTGCAGGACCGCCAGCCGTCACGGCAAATGCAACTCTCAAGGCCCCGGATGGTACGGTTATGCGTGAAGGTTCAAATAGCTATGTTTGTTATCCTCAACAGAAGATCATAGGGCCGATGTGCAATGAGCCGGTATGGGATACTCTCATCAGCGCGATGTTAAACAAACAGGAATTCAAGCCTGAAAAGTTCAGCGTATCTTATATGCTGGCCGGCGAAGGAACTGCTATCGGGGTAAGTAACAGCGACCCCTATGCTGCTGATCCGGCCTCAAGTGATGACTGGGTTAAGGAAGGGCCGCACCTGATGATCGTTGTGCCTGATCGTGCCATGCTCGAAGGTTTATCAACAAACCCGAATGATCCCGTGTATGTGATGTGGAAGGATACTCCGTATGCACATATTATGGTTAAAATTGCAGCCGATAAGTGAGGTGTAGAATCTCGGCTGATCTGCTTCGGGGTGTTTGAACAATTAACGCCGATTTAATCTTCGGCTTGCGTTTTGATAGGCCGATTTGGCAGTAGTTTAACGCTTGTAGTGATCTTAACTGCAAATCAATTCTGCAATATAAAATGGGAGATCTCTGGTCTCCCATTTTGTCATCCAATCGGCCGTTTAGTGGTGCTGCTGAAGGGCAGCAATGCGATCATCCAGTGGAGGGTGAGAAGAGAGCAGCGCCATCAGGCCGCCTTTCATGTGGCTACTGATACCAAATGCTGTCATGGTTTCAGGCATCTGATCCGGTACTTCGTATTCCGCTTTAAGGCGCTGCAGGGCGCCTATCATTGCATGGGGTGACGCAAGAGTCGCACCGGCTTCATCTGCCTTGAATTCCCGCTTACGGCTAAACCAGGCAACAATGGTTGAAGCCAGTATGCCCAGCACAATCTCGGCAATAATCGTGGTAATGAAGTAACCCAGTCCGTGGCCTTCTTCGTTTTTTAGAATGACACGATCAACAACGTGGCCGATGATGCGTGCGAAGAACATAACGAAGGTATTAATAACGCCCTGGATCAGGGTGAGGGTGATCATGTCGCCATTTGCGACGTGGCCAATTTCGTGCGCCAGTACAGCGCGGACTTCTTCACGACGAAAACGCTGCAGCAGACCAAGGCTGACGGCAACCAATGCGCTGTTACGGTTCCAGCCAGTAGCAAAGGCGTTTGCCTGCTGCGCCGGGAATACGCCTACTTCCGGCATGCCGATACCGGCCTTATCGGCCAGCTCTTTAACAGTGTCAAGCAGCCATTGCTCATCAGAGTTACTTGCTTGGCTGATGATCTGCGTGCCGGTTGATTTCTTTGCCATAAACTTGGACAGCAGCAGCGATACAATTGACCCTGCAAAACCAAATACAGCACAGATTACCAGCAGATTGCCCAGATCGAGATCGATCCCGTTTGCTTGCAATGAGGAGCCCACACCCAGTACGCTCAGGGTGATACTGGCGAGAAGGATGACTGCCAGGTTAGTCATCAGAAAAAGAACAATGCGCATCATAAACTTTGAAGCTCTTTTGGTTAGGTTGTTGTTATAGATATAAGCACTGCCAATAAGTTTCAAGCGTAACTGCGTTAATAAAACTGGCTGTCGTTATCGGCGAACATTATAATCGCGATTTTTCAGTCGCCATCCGCTCAGAGTTTGATTCTATGCAGACAATATTTGATTCGATTTCAACACAACTTCAGCGCTCTGATGGAGAGGTGCGGCGTCTGTTCCATGGCCGGGGTCGATGCTATCCCGGTTTTGAGGCGGTGGTTATCGATCTGTTACCTCCCGTTGCTGTGATCAGGTTGTTTGCTGAGGTTGGTGCCGAGGTAGTTTCTCGTTTGAATACGTATTTTTCAGCGCTGGATGAGAATATTCGACCACTATCGCTAGTGGTGCAGCATCGCTATCGCCGCGAAGACAGCATTGAGGTACTGTGGGATCAGGTTGAAGGGGGGCTGCCCGATTCTTTGGCGGTTCGCGAACTGGGTTTGAAGTATCGGGTCAAACCCCTGAAGAACCAGAACAGTGGACTCTTTCTTGATATGCGAGAGGGGCGTCGCTGGGTTAAGGCTCACAGTACAGAAAAAAATGTGCTGAATCTGTTTGCCTATACCTGTGGTTTTTCGATCGCAGCAATTGCTGGTGGCGCAAATAAAGTAATCAATCTGGATATGAGCCGTGGTGCGCTGAATACCGGGCGTGATAATCACCGGTTAAATGATCATCCTATGGAGCGTATTAAGTTTCTTGGTCATGATCTGTTTCGCTCATGGGGGAAGTTGAAGCGCGAAGGGTTGTATGATCTGGTGGTGATCGATCCACCGAGCTTTCAGAAAGGCAGTTTTGTGGCGACAAGTGATTACCGTAAAGTGTTACGTCGCTTGCCTGAAATTACTAATCCCGGAGCGCAGGTGCTGACATGCCTTAATGCTCCCCAACTTGAGAGTAATTTTCTGCATGAATTGATGCAGGAATGCTGTCCAGAGTTTACATTTATTAAGCGGATTGAAAATCCGGAGGATTTTCCTGATGCCGATCCTGAGCAGGCACTCAAAGTTCTGCTGTTTGCCAGAGGCTGAAGTGCTGATTATTCAAGCTTATTACAAAATCAGCATTGTTTTTCGTTAGACGTGATAGATAAGAAGGAATAAGAATGGAGTTGATCTGTCTGGATCTTGAAGCCAGTGGCTTGGGGCCCCGCTCATATCCCATTGAGGTGGCCTGGAAAAGTACAGGAGATAACAGCTTTGATAATTTTCTTATTGACCCGGATTCGGCCGTGCAATGGGATTATTGGGATGAGTTTGCTGAAGAGATGCATGGTATCTGCCGCACCGAGTTACAGCGTAAGGGCATCAGTGTGGAGACTGCATGTAAAAGGATGAATGACCAGTTGTCGGGGAAATCTGTGCTCAGTGATGCCTGGGAGTTTGATAATTTCTGGCTGACCCGCTTATATAGTGAAGCCGGCATGCAGATGGCTTTTCAGTTGCAGGGACTTGAAGCGGTTTTGTCTGCTGGGCAGTTGATACAGTATCGGCTAATCAGTAAGTCACAGCTGCGTCGGCATCGGGCGATGAAAGATGTTGAACATATCCTGCAGGCTATACATTATGTGAAATTTTTCGATCAAGATCAGCAATAATTAAGTAATAAATAAGGCAGTCAATCTGACTACCTTGGTGAAATTTTCAGGGCATTCATCGCAACTTAGATCAAACTTTCCAGGCCAGACTTCATTAGCATCGTCTCTACTGTAAACTCTGTAATATTATCTGGTAAGCCTGCTAGTTTCGCTTTCTCGGTGGGAAAGTGTGCTGCTGTTTGAACCGGCGTTCGATCCTTGCGCAGGCAAGCGTTGTTATAGCAGTCAATATTAACAACGGCGCTAAGTGGCGTTGGCTCTTCAGTTTCCAGTGGACGCTTGTGGTTGCGTACTGCTTCACCCAGTTCGTCAGGGAGTCGTCAGTGCTTAAACAGTAAAGGTGTTGGCTAAAGAGTTACTTTAAGCCATTGACTTTTAAATAGAATTAAAAATCAATATGGGAGATTGCCCCGAATCAGCCGCGCATAAGCCGGTTGAATCGGGGTAGGGAGTTATGAGGCGGGTATTACAGGTTCAGAACGTGCTTTTCGATATTGTTGCGCAGTTCTTCGTACTGCCCCATCTCTTCTGGCATGAAATAGAATTTGTAGTAGTTACGCTCAACTACGCTGCCTTTGCTGTCGCCGATGCGCTCTTTGGTGCTTGAGTAACGGTAGGTCATCTGCAGGTGGATAACACGGGTATGCGGCGGTACTGTGATTTCGTGGTTTTCCAGATCGAAACGGGTTTTAGTCTCTTTGATTGTGTAGAAAGAGATCTCCGCTGCATGGCTAAGATTGATCAGAAAGTTACTGGTGACCGGCAGAAAATGGTTTTTCTCCATGCCGTTGTGTTCCATATAGATACCGCAATTCTTTTTGATCTTGATAAACATACTGCTTCCAGAAAGTTGGTTAGAGGTTGTCATAACGTTTCACAACGGGATGGGATTATATGTATTTCTTGTGACAAAAACCTTACACAGTATAGGCGCTGGGCCGGTTATAAAAAAGCGCCTATTTAAGGCGCTTTATTTCATTATTGCTGAGAGTAGTTTTTTAGGAAGGCGGCGATACGATCAATAGCATCACACAATTCATCTTCCCGGGGCAGGAATACCAAACGGAAATGCTGGGTATCCGGCATGTTAAAACCACTACCCTGAACGATCAGAACTTTTTGTTGCTGCAGCAGGTCCAGGGCCATTTTTTCATCATTCTTGATCGGATATATCTCTGGGTCCAGCTTGGCAAACAGATACATGGCGCCTTCTGGTTTAACGCAGGAAACCCCAGGTATGTCATTTATTTTTTGCCAGGCAAGATCGCGTTGATCATAAAGGCGGCCGCCAGGAATAATCAGTTCATTGATGCTCTGATAGCCACCCAGTGCTGTTTGAATGGCATGTTGTGCTGGAACATTGGCGCACAGGCGCATGCTGGAGAGCATATCCAGCCCTTCGATATAGTCGCGGGCATTATGTTTTGGTCCGCTGAGAACCATCCAGCCCGACCGGAAGCCTGCTGCTCGATATGTTTTCGACAGGCCGTTAAAGGTAATGCAGAACACGTCATCACTTAGCGACGCCAACGGAATATGCCGGGTCTCGTCATAGGTGATCTTGTCGTAGATTTCGTCGGCAAAAATAAGCAGGTGAAATTCTTTCGCCAGGTCGATAATCTGTTTCAGAATATGTTCTGGATATACCGCGCCAGTGGGGTTGTTCGGGTTGATGACCACGATGCCTTTAGTGCGCTCGGTGATCTTGCTGCGAATATCATCAATATTCGGAGCCCAGCCGTTTTCCTCATCACACAGATAGTGGATCGGGTTGCCGCCGGACAGGCTGGCAGCAGCGGTCCACAGGGGGTAATCAGGTGCTGGGATAAGCAGTTCATCGTTATCGTTCAGCAGGCCCTGGGTGGCCATGACGATCAGCTCGCTGACACCGTTGCCCAGGTAGATATCTTCGATAGTGACGTTGGGGATGCCTTTTTTCTGGCATTCGTGCATGACTGCTTTGCGGGCAGAAAACAGGCCTTTTGAATCACAATATCCCTGCGCTGATGGCAGGTTGTAAATGACATCCTGTACGATCTCTTCAGGGGCTTCGAAACCAAATGGGGCGGGATTACCAATGTTGAGTTTGATAATTCTTTGCCCTTCTTCCTCAAGGCGCTTGGCCTCCTGAAGAACGGGACCACGGATGTCGTAACAGACATTGATCAGTTTGTTCGATTTTCGGATAACTGACATGGTATTTACCCTGAAATGGTGCCCTGTGTTGTGATAAGAGTGGTTGTAAGAAAAAGAATGTTATCGCACAGCTTTATTATTGCGCAAAATACGGTATTAAAATTCTAAACAGCCGGAGGGCTCGAATAATACGCTTTTTCTGCCCCTAAAAACAGAGGGTTAGAGGTATGTGGCGGGTATTTTAGGTGATATTCCTGATGTTGGGGTGGGTTTATGAGTGAAGAAAAATTTAAAAAAGCACAGTCTGAAGCAGAGTGGCAACAGCAATTGACGTTTGAACAGTATCGCGTGTGCCGACAGAAGGGGACGGAAATGCCTCACAGTGGCTAGTATGATCAGCACTTTGAGTCGGGTGTTTATCACTGTGTTTGTTGTGGTGAAGCACTGTTTGAATCGGATTACAAATTTGATGCAGGCTGCGGCTTGCCAAGCTTTTCCAGGCTTCTGGCTGAGGATAGGATTGGTGAAAATCGTGATCTGTCTCACGGTATGATTCGCACTGAGGTGATCTGTAAGGGTTGTGGCGCACACCTGGGGCATGTGTTTGCCGATGGTCCTGCACCCACCGGATTTCGTTACTGCATTAACTCTGTGTCTCTGGACTTTTCATCGCAAGAGGGCTCATAAGTGAAGACGTTTAAATGGATCTATGAGCATGTGGCGGCGCATCAGTCGGGAGTGGATATTGAGACCCTGATGCCGCAGGTGAACAGCCCGCAAGAACTACGCAAGATAAGTGACGATCGTATGCTTTCGGAGATGTCGCGGCGGATCTTTCGTGCTGGCTTGAAACACTCTCTGGTGGATACCAGGTGGCCGGCCTTTGAGGAGGCTTTTTGGCGGTTTGACCCAGAAAGAATCAGTCTGATGAGTGATGAGCAGCTGGAAAATCTGATGCAAAATGACAAGATTATCCGCCACTGGGGCAAAATTAAATCGGTACGCAGTAATGCGCTGATGGTTTGTGAGTTGGCCGGTAAGCATCAAAGCTTTGCCAATCTGATAGCAGATTGGCCAGAACAGAATATTATTGAGCTGTGGGCGCTGCTGAAAAAACAGGGGCAGCAATTAGGCGGGCGCTCGGGTGCTTATTTTCTTCGTCAGATCGGTAAGGATACTTTCTTGCTGACAGATGACGTAGTTGCTGCGTTGAAAGCACAGGGAGTGGTAGATAAAGTGCCGGCAGCCAAGCACGATCTTCAGGCCGTTCAGGATGCTTTCAACCATTGGCAGCAGGAGTCGGGCCGGCCGATGGCGCATATTAGCCGGTTGCTATCCTATACTGTAGGCTGGTGAATGTTCTTGACGACTCGAAATGCAGGGGCGCAATAAGCCCCCGGCTTACTGACGGCGGTAGTTTGCAGCGACTCTTGATCAGGGCGCGCGCAGGAACATTACCAGTCTTGGATCGTTAAATGCCCTGCTGACGGTTAATACAATCAGCTCGTTGATGATCTTTTCGTTCGTTTCCAGGGAAGGGGTTGTGGCAAACAGATGTTGTTTGTCGGTCGCGTAGTTGCCGGTAAAACTGTCACCGTTTTTACTTGCGCTTAGCTGGATCGTTGCGCTGATATCCACTTGCTGTAACGCATTTTGGGTGGCTGTATAGCTTATATTCTGCAGCGTTAATGTGACGGTTGCATCACCATTGTCAGGTATTGGTGTTGCCCCTAATTTTACTATTGCAACTTTGCCGCCTTCAGTCAGGGAGGTGGTGGCGGGGATTGGTAAATTAACCTCTGCGCGATCGCTGAAACGACCAAGTCGAAACCCGATTAACGGGGAAGAGCGGACATCCCGGCTTTCCACTGCAACGTTCAGATTTTTCGGCAGAGACAGATTCTTGCCGATATCCGGGTGAATTGGCTGTAGGTTAATCTGGTGTGGTTTAAATGAGCTGCAGCCGCTTAGTATTAGCAGGCAGCTGACGATCAGAGTGGTTATTTTTAACATCCTGTTTACTCCTGGTCAGGGATTGGTAGTGGCGTTAAAGAGGCAACAAATTCCGCTAGAGAATTGGCAATCTTACGTATCGGTTTTTTGCCTGGCAGTTCCAGCCATATTTCGCCTGTCGTATTCTCAACGGTAAGAATCTGATTGCTATCAGGTTCGGTGCAGGCAAAGAACAGCGAAGGTTGTTGTTTTAATTTCTTCTTGTTGAGCAGGTGGCCAATTAGATTGCTGCGTAATCTTTCACTGTCTTTCTCATTCCAGACAAACAATAAACTGAGCGCTCCCTCGCTACAAGTGGCTGGAATCGGATCAGACCAGTAACGGCTGTACCAGGTTTTCAGATCAGGATGAATACTGTGTCCCAACGCCTCTTCCATGCGTTCAAACATCTGAGTTGTATGTTGTTGCTGGCGAACGGGTTGCCATTGGCTAAGTCCATCTTTATTGGGCTCGCCGAGGTAACAGAGAGAGGGCCATTCGTCATCGAATTGTGTGAGAGGTAAGCGCTGATGATGACTTTTCTGTACTTCAATGGCGCGTTGAATAAATGTGTCCAGCTGTTGTGACAGGTTTGAGCTATTCATTGATTGTTGACTCGATGATCTGGCTGTAACAATGGTTGTATTGCAATGCGTGTTGCTGAGATTACTCTATTACCTACTGTGTATAAACGGAACTCAAAATATTTATCTAAATACGTATTTCTGCCTTCTTGGTGGGAGAGGGTGCCGGTAAGGGGCTGTTTTCGATATTTAGCGGATGTGATGGCTCTGCTGGCTTAGGTTGTTTTAAAGGGGGATCAAGGGTTTGTCTTATGGGCCAATATGCCATGAACAGCTCGACGTCAGATGGCGGGAATTGTATTGCTGTAGTTTGTTGAAAATAATTTCAGGTAAACGTTTGACATGCCAAGCAAAATCCTTACAATTCGGCACTCGATTTGAGGGGCGTGTAGCTCAGTTGGGAGAGCGTCGCCCTTACAAGGCGAATGTCGGGAGTTCGAGCCTCTCCACGCCCACCAAGTCGAAAAAGTGTGGTAATTCATTGAGTTGGATTGTCAGGGCTAAATTTCGAAAGAGTTTGTCCGCGGGGTTAAATCTCGAAATATGGAGCGGTAGTTCAGTTGGTTAGAATACCTGCCTGTCACGCAGGGGGTCGCGGGT
>JBALVQ010000110.1:0-15113 GCA_036960915.1 Amphritea sp. | reverse complement strand
TGCCCCGACCACTTCTTGATCTGCATTCTTTTGGCGCATCTGCTTTGGATTTTTATGCCATCAGGGTCATGGGCTCAAATCCTGCTGCCCCGACCACTTCTTGATAAACCTTCTTTTGTGTCATCTGCTTTGGTAACTTTTAAGCCGTCAGGGTCATAGATTTAAATCCTGCTACCCCGACCTCTTCTTGATCGATCTTATTTTACTCATCTGCTTTGGGAACTTTTAAGCCATCAGGACCGTAGGTTCAACAAATTGCATTGCAATTTGAGACGACCCGTTTACGGGGAAGCCCTAGAGGCCTAATCGTCAACAGACGATTAGGATCAATCCTGCTGCCCCGACCACTTTCCTGACGTGTTTATGCCGATAAAGTATGTGGGAGGCGCGCCCTCGCGGCGATTACCGAATCATTCGCGGCGAGGCGCCGCTCCCACAGATTCCGCTCTACCCAAAACGCCGATCAACAGATCTTCACTTAACACATCTGATTTGAGAGCTTTCAAACCTCTCTCATACAACTCTTGTGCCGCGACATAAAGCGGGCGATCTCAGATTCCGATGGATAACTTCCAGTATAGTTCTCCACATATGCTGGCATCCGCTTCAGCCGCTCTGGCATAGCTTCATCCACCATCATAGAGATATAGCCAACCTGAGTGTAATAGACTGTATGGGCGCGAGTATCGGCCTGTTTCTCATCAAATCCAAAGCGCAAAAACATCGCCCGGATTGCCGCAATGCGTTGCTGATCCGCCTGTTCCATTATCGCTTTCAGCTTGTCCGATTGTTGCGCCCAGTTGCGTACAGCAAAATCCATTCGCGCATCAAACAGCTCAGCATCAATCCAGCAGTCAAACAGATTAAAAACAGCCTCTGTGATTGTCTGCGCATAAACTTCGGTTTGCGCTACAAGATTGCCGGTATTCTTTTTCTCCCAACGCTTGACCAGCGCATCGAGCAACGATTCCCGATCCTTGAAATGCCAATAAAAACTTGTCCGGGACATATCCAGCGCCTTGGCCAGAGGCATCACCTTCACGGACTCTACACCGGACTCCACCAACATCTTGTAGGCAGCATCAAGCCAGAGATCCTCGGACCCCCGCCAACCACTTTTCTTTGTTGCGACAACCTTTTCTATTTTTTTCCGGTCAACTGCCACTGGGTATTCCTAATTTTTAAAGGGTATGAAAGCGCTTTCCACCAGTCTGTTATTAAAGCCCGCAGATGAATAATTCCTGGTTGTCCTGACTGCTACAGTATTGCTACCCACGAGAGGCCGAACTATTTCAGAGCTGACCCGGCTTTCAACACAAGCCCTTCAATACATTCATTTCAAAGCAGGGATTCCAACTTCATCAGTTTAACATTACCCAAGTAAAACGACATACATGTCATTTTACTTGACACCTATGTCGAGTTGATTGATATTTGCCCTATCACCCCACCGCGAAGAAGGGCTTTACTCTCATGACTGAGCAATTGGACACCGTAACGGAAAGCACTGCTAAAACACCCATCAGAAAACGTGGCCGCTCTTCCCGGCGCGGCGGGCGTCAAAGTAGACCTGAGCCGAACAAGCATCTTCAGGTACCTTACATAACTCGCAATATTCCAGCATACGATCTTCTCAACAATGCAAACCTCGAAAAGATCGAGCAAGCTGCCGATACAATTCTCGCTGAGATCGGTATGGAATTCAGGGACGACCCTGAAACGGTGGAGTTGTTTCGTAAGGCCGGCGCACATGTCACTCAACTGACAGACTCTAGCTGGAACATCACTTTCGAACCCGGGATGATTCGCGAGATTCTGAAAACGGCTCCGGAACGCTTTACCCAGCATGCTCGCAATCCAGCCAACTCGGTCGAAATTGGTGGCGATGCGATGGTCTTCGCGCCCTCTTATGGTTCACCTTTTGTTATGGATATGGACCAGGGACGCCGCTATGGCACCATGGCCGACTTTGAGAACTTCGTAAAGCTTGCTCAGTCCAGCCCCTGGCTACATCACTCCGGTGGCACCATCTGCGAACCAACCGATATTCCTGTTAACAAGCGCCATCTGGATATGGTTTATGCCCACATCCGCTACTCCGACAGACCCTTTCTCGGCTCCATAACCGCCCCCGAACGTGCAGCCGACAATATCGAGATGTGCCGTATTTTGTTTGGTGAGGCCTTTGTCGATAGCAACTGCGTTATCATGGGGAATTTCAATGTAACCTCTCCTCTGGTCTGGGACGGAGTAACCACCCAGGGGATTCGCACATATGCGCAGGCGGGACAAGGCACTATTATCCTGCCCTTCCTGATGGGAGGAGCAATGTCACCGCTCACCATGCCAGGAGCCATTGCTCAAAACCTGGCCGAAGCTACGGTTGGCTGCGCCCTGACCCAACTAATCCGTCCAGGCGCCCCCACTATCATGGGCTCCTTTCTGGCAACCATGTCGATGCGTAGCGGCAGCCCGACGTTCGGCACACCTGAATCAGCGCTTGGCAGCCTGGTTATGGGACAGCTGGCTCGGCGGCTCAAGCTGCCCTTGCGCTGTGCGGGTAATTTCTCAACATCCAAACTGCCGGACGCTCAGTCAATGGCCCAGAGCATGATGTCGATGATGTCCGCCATCCAGTGCGGCGCCAACTACATCCTGCATTCGGCAGGTTTCCTGGACGGTTTGCTGTCCATGTCGTATGAGAAATTCATGATGGATACCGACCTCTGCGGTGCGCTGCATACCTATCTCAAAGGCTTTGAAGTCAACGATGATACCCTGGGCGTCGATGCCCTGCGTGCCAGTGGTCCCGGGAATCACCTATTCAACAGCCCCCATACAATGGCGCACTATGAAACCGCGTACTGGGATAGCGAGCTTAACGATAACCTGCCCTTTGAAACCTGGTCAGAACAGGGCGGCAAAGACGCCATGCTACGCGCCAACGAAAGATGGAAAAAGGTGTTAGCCGAGTATCAGGCGCCACCACTTGATACCGCCATTGACGAGGCACTTCAAGCATTCATCGCACAGCGCAAGGCATCAATGCCCGACGCCTGGTACTGATAAGGAGGCCTGACATGTCAAACGATCTATTGTTGCCACATAAGCCGCCAAATAAGTTGCCACATAAGCCGCCACATAAGTTTCCACATCTTTTCCAACCGCTGACATTGCGGCACAAAACGCTGCGCAACCGTATTACCTTTGGCGCCCATACCACCAATATGTCGGAAGAGGGACTGCCCGGAAAACGCCATCTGGGCTATTACCTTGAACGCGCTATCGGTGGCGCCGCAATGATTGTTGTGGAACCGATGCCCGTCCACCGCACCGGCATCCTGACCCGCGGCAATTTCAGGCCTGACGACGATGCAGTTATTCCCCATTTCCGGTGCATAACCGAAGCCTGCCAGGACCAGGGCGCCGTGATGATCCAGCAGCTTTACCACGTTGGCCAGCATGGCGATGCTGACAATTCCTTCGCCCCCAACTGGTCCGCATCCGGCCTGCCCTCCTATCATGATTCCGATGGCAGCCATGCCATGACTGAAAATGAGATCGAACAACTCATTAACGGCTTTGTCCAGGCGGCTATACGCTGCCAGACCGCTGGCTTTGACGGCGTTGAAGTATGGGCGGCATATCATGGCCTACTGGATCAGTTCTGGACACCCTGGTCAAACCGGCGCGACGATAAGTGGGGCGGATCACTGGAGAACAGAACAAGGATGTCTCGCGAAATCTGTGCCCGCATCCGCAAAGCCTGTGGTGACGATTTCATTATCGGTCTGGCGGTCAGCGATGAGCCAGATTTCAACATCATGCTGGGGCGTGAAGCCCTGGCCGAAGTAATCGCACGCCATGACCGGGATGAACTGGTGGATTATGTAACCTGTGGCACGGGCGGCTATCTGGATTTCTACAAACTGATGCCGACGGTGTTTTACCCGGATAATCTCGGTGTCGATCTGCCAGAGGTTCTGAAATCCTCAGTCAGCTTTGCAAAAATACAGGCGGAGAGCCATATTCGCACCCCGGAAAATGGCGACTATGTTGTCGCATCCGGCCAGGCTGATCTGGTATCTATCGTGCGGGGACAGATTGCTGACCCCCACCTGGTCAACAAAGCCCTTGAAGGTCGACCCGAAGATATCCGTAGCTGCCTGTCGTGCAACCAGATGTGCTGGGGACGACGCTCGAGGGATTACTGGATCTCCTGCCTGATCAACCCCTCAGCAGGACGCGAATTTGAATGGGGTGGCGACCGCTTTACCAAAACCGATACTCCCCGCAACGTCTTAATAGTTGGCGCCGGCCCGGCCGGGCTCGAATGCGCCAGAGTAGCAGCAGAGCGAGGCCACCGGGTCACCCTGTGTGAAGCCTCCGGCGAACTGGGCGGCCAGTTTCGCCTGGCCGGAAAGCAGCCACGCAGAGCCCAGATTCTGGACCTGATGCAGTGGTATGCAGTGCAGCTGAAGAAGCTGGGTGTTGATCTTCGTTACCACACACCAATGGATGCCGATGAAGTGCGGGATTTCAGTGCCGATGTTGTGGTTATAGCAACCGGCTCGCAACCAGCAGGCACAGGCTTCCAGAAAGCCTTACCACATCTTGATGCCCTCCCGGGTATCAGCAAGGGGAATGTCTGGTCGGTAGAAGATGTAATGTCGCGGGCAGCCCGCCTGGGAAACCATATAATCCTACTGGATGAAGGTGGCAACTGGCGCGGCGGTGGTACTGCTATGTATCTGGTAGAACAGGGTTATCAGCTGACGATCGTAACGCCCGATGCCGTGGTGGGCAAAGAGATGACACGCACCACCGCTGACTATCCACTGCGTAAAACACTAAAGAGCGCAGGTGCAGAGTTTATTGTTGAATCAGGCATTATCGAGTGGACCGGACTGGGCGCCAGAATTGTCTCCTTCCTGGATGGCTCGGAACAAGTGATCACTGCGGATTCACTGGTTCTCGCAACCACCAATATGGCAGAAGACTGGGTTGCCAGAGAGCTATTCAGCGATGAGCGTGAGGCTGAAATTCACACCATCGGCGACTGCGTAGCACCCCGCCAGGCCCCGTATGCATTCTATGAAGGCCGTAAACTGGGACTGACCTTATAAAGGGTGGCAGATTAATGAAAAAAGAAATCTGGTTGACGCTGGAAGATATTCAGAGCCTTGCACAACAGGCAGCAGAAGCATGCGGTGCAAGCCCAGAAAATGCAAAATCGCTCGCCCTTTCCATTACGACTGCTGAGGCTGAAGGCCTGCGCAGTGTTGGCCTGGCTCATCTTCCGGACTACTGTGACGGCCTATGGTCGGGACGCATTGACGGAAAAGCGCAGCCTACTGCGGAAAAGCCTACGCCGATAGTATTTCGGATCGATGTTCATTCCGGGCTGGCCCATCCGGGCTTCGACATTGTCTACGATGATTTTGTCTCTGCTGCGAAACAATTTGGCGTAGCAATATTCTCCCTGCGTAACGGCTATACCTGTGGCGCCCTTGGCTATTTCGTAAGCAGGTTAGCAAGGGATGGACTGGTCGCCCAGGCGTCGGCCAATGCCGGCCCCGCAGCAGTTGTTGTGCCCGGCGGTACAAAACCGGTGTTCAGCACCAACCCGCTGGCATTTGCTGTGCCCGGAACTAACGGCCCTGCCCTGATTATTGACCAATCCTCCAGCGCTACGGCACTGGTTAATGTCCGCGCGGCTGAAGAAAGAGGCGAATACCTTCCCGAAGGGTGGGCAGTAGACGCCAACGGCCTACCAACCACAGATCCAAAAACCGCGTTGTCAGGCGCCCTGCAAGCATTTGGTGGTTATAAAGGCACAAACATTGCCATGATGGTGGAGATACTATCCGCTGGCCTGACAGGGGCGAACTGGTCTTGCGATGCGCCATCCTTCATGGCTGGAAGCCAATGCCCTAATGTCGGCTTATTCATCATTGCCATCGACCCAGCCGTTGTTTTTGGCGGCGGGTTTGAAGCCAGAATAGCTAGCTATATGGAACGCTTCACGAACGATTACGCCGGACGAGTACCTGGCGCCAGGCGCGCTGATGCGCTATTACATAGTAAACAGGGGGTGCAGGTATCCGCTGAACTGCTTGCTCGGATAAACGGTTATATAAGCCAGTAACCTAGCCAAGCCACTGCCCCCGGTATCTTTACAACCTGGCTCTAATTAAAGAGTACCCGTCCATGGAAAAAAACCGCCCGAAGGCGGTTATGTATTATCAAATCAGCAAAGCCGGTTCACTACACCGCTGGCTCATTGTAAAAGCGGCGCAGGATGCGACTCAGATTTACTGCATCATCACTCCCAGCCAATTCACGAATAGAATGCATCGCCAACTGCGGCACACCAATATCCAGTGCTTTAACGCCAATCTCTGCGGCGGTAATCGGCCCGATTGTACTACCACAAGCCATATCACTGCGCACCACAAACGACTGAAGCGGCACCTCTTCCAATGCAGCCAAACGGCGCAATAAGGCACTGGTCTCACTGTTCGTTGCATAACGTTGATTAGCATTGATCTTGATAACCGCCCCCTGATTGATACGAGGACCATGATTATCATCATGCTTATCAACAAAGTTAGGATGAACAGCATGGGCATTATCGGCAGATACCAACATTGAATGGGCTATCGCCCGATTACGGTCTTCCGGGTCAGGTAATAGGCGCTCCAACAACTGCTTCAGCATCGGCCCCTGCGCACCGACAGCACTCATACTGCCAACTTCCTCATGATCATTACACACCAGCAGAGCACCCTGCTCAGTGTCCGCAGCAATAAGCGCCTGCAAGCCGATAAAGCAACTCAATAGATTATCCAGCCTTGCAGAGGCTATAAACTCATCCTGCAAGCCTACATAAGACGGCGGCTGGACATCATAGAAACACAACTCAAAATCAAAGACCGTTTCGACATCATCAATATCATGCCTGGCCAGTTCGACTTTAATAAGCTCACGCAGATCCTGCTTACCTTCACCGTGCATCTGCGCAATGATAGGCGGCAGATCGGTTTGTGCATTAACAGAACGCTCTTTATTAGCTTCACGATCAAGATGAATAGCCAGACTTGGAATAACTGCAATCGGCTTACTGAAATTAATCAACTCGCTCTTAATCTCGCCCGCCTTATCCAGATAACTGATCCGACCAGCAAGGGACAGATCACGATCAAACCAAGGGTTAAGCAGTGCCCCACCGTATACTTCCACACCTAAACAAAGACATCCCTGACGTACCGTTTCAGGAGAGGGCTTAACTTTCAGGCAAGGACTGTCAGTATGCGCCCCCACCATTCGAAAACCCGACTCAACAAGAGAACGCTCAGACGGCATGCACCAGGCGATAATGGAAGACTCATTACGTACAATGAAATGACGCCCTCCTGGTTTTACCGACCAGGACTGAGACTCCTCCAACTCAACAAAGCCAGCCTCCTGAAGACGCGCACGCATCTCATACACTGCATGAAACGGTGTTGGCGACGCGGCAAGAAATTCAAACAACTGCGAATTAAACTCGTTCTTCTGCATATCTATTCCACCTGCTCTGCAGGCATGATCTCCAGTAGTTCAATTTCAAAAATTAACGCGGAATTAGCCGGTATCTGTTCACTCGGACTAATCGCACCATAAGCTAACTCAGAGGGCAAAAAAATCTTCCAGCGATCACCCACCCGCATTTTCATCAATGCTGCACGCCAGCCTTTTACCACCCTCTTAACAGGAAATATGGGTTTTTCATTGCGCTGCAAAGAACTTTCAAACAGCTCGCCATCAACCCGCCAGCCCTGATAATCAACCCGAACCGCATCATTTATTCCCGGATACTCTCCCTGCCCTTCTTGCGCTTCCTGCAATACAGCGTATTGCAGTCCGGTATCAGTTACCCTGATTCCAGGCAAGGTGCTATTTTCAGCCAGAAAAGCATCCCCGGCTTTTTTTACCTCATCATTTAAAGCCTTATCGAGCAACTCTTGATGGAAGCGTTTTTGCTCTTCGCTTTCACCACAACCAGAGACAGCGACAACAGCCACCAACAAGGCAACAAGCCCCAAATATCTAAATATCACCAGTTATACACCTGTATATTGCAGCTTAATACTACTTTCTTCTATCACTAAACCATTGATTTTACATCAGCACTCTTCAGGTCTACACTCCAATCTACGGTTACCGGAACTCTTGACCTACTTTGTTGGTCTGAGTGGCATACGTGTATCAAAAAATAGGAACGCCCAGATTGATTAACCCCAACTCCCTGATTCGTAGCGCATCAATAGTGCTCATCAGCACCCTCCTGCTCAGTCTGCCAGCAAATGCTGCCATGCCCAACAATCTGAAGCCGGAACCAATACACAGCCAGACCCTTCAGGAGATCGTCAACTCACTGAATGAAGACCATTACACCGACATCGTACTGAATGACGCACTGTCCAGCAAAGTGTTTGATGAGTATATAGAAAGCCTTGATCCTTCCAGAGCATATTTTTATGCCAAGGACCTGAACTTATTCGAGCAATACCGCACCACCCTGGATAACGACATTAAAAACGGCGACCTTAGCGCTGCCTATACTATTTTTAATGTCTACCAGAAACGCACCATAGGGAGACTTCAGGACTTGATCTCAAGGCTGGAAGATCCGGCTTATGAGGTTGATTTTACTCTCGACGAATCCCTTGAGTCCGACCGTAGCGAAAGCAACTGGCCCGACAGCGAGCTCAGCATGAATGAGTTCTGGCGCAAGCGCCTGAAAAGCGCCCTGCTGAGCCTTAAACTAGCGGACAAAACGCTAGCAGAAGCGAAAGAAACCCTGCTTAAGCGCTATAAAAGCCAATTAAGCCGTGCCCAACAGACCAATACTGAAGATGTTTTTCAGAGCTATGCCAATGCTCTGACACAGCAATTCGATCCTCATACACAGTACTTCTCACCGCGCCGTTCTGAGAACTTTAATATCAACATGAGCCTGTCCCTCGAGGGAATTGGTGCGGTTCTGCAAAGCGAAAACGACAACACAAAGGTGGTACGCCTGGTACCCGCAGGCCCTGCAGACAAAGCCGGACAACTTAAACCGGCCGACCTGATTCTTGGTGTTGGCCAGGGCAGCACCGGTGAAATACAGGATGTTGTCGGCTGGCGCCTTGATGAGGTTGTCGCGTTAATTCGCGGTGCAAAAGGCACTATTGTGCGCCTGGAAATAGCCCCTGCCGACGCAGAGGACGGGCTACGTGAAATCATTCAGATAACCCGTAATAAGGTTAAGCTTGAAGAGCAGGCTGCCCAGAGCCGTGTTATTGAGGTCGATCATAACGGTAAAAACGTCAAGCTGGGCGTGATTACCATTCCTGCATTTTATATCGATTTTGCCGCCCTGCAGCGTGGCGACACTAACTACAAAAGCACAACGCGCGACGTAGAAAACCTGATCATCAAGCTGCAGACAGAAAACATCGAAGGCCTGATCATTGACCTGCGCAACAACGGTGGAGGCTCACTGCGTGAAGCCAATGAGCTGGTTGGCTTGTTTATCAATCGCGGCCCAACAGTACAGATACGCGATCCGCAAGGTCGGGTAAATATAATGGGCGATTCCGATCCGAAGATAGCCTACGAAGGCCCGTTAGCCGTATTAGTAAACCGCCTAAGCGCCTCTGCATCGGAGATTTTTGCCGGCGCAATACAGGATTATCGCCGGGGCATCATTGCAGGCGGGCAAACCTTTGGCAAAGGCACCGTACAGACCCTGTCTCCGCTGCAACACGGCCAATTAAAGCTAACGCATGCGAAATTTTACCGCATCTCCGGTGATAGCACCCAGCACAAGGGCGTTATCCCGGATATTAGCTTCCCGACTCTTTACGACACCGAAGAAATTGGTGAAAGCGCGCTGGATGGCGCCCTCGCTTGGGATCAGGTACACAAAATACCGCATAAGCAATTTTATCGATTCAAACCAATTATCCCGGAGCTTACCAGCCGCCACAAATCTCGCACCCAGAAAAACCCGGACTTTCTGTTCATGAACGCTCAGCTTGATCGGCTGACTGACATAAAAGATGACAACCTGATCAGCCTAAATGAAAAAGCACTTCAAGCAGAGCGTGACGCTGCTGAAAAGTGGCAGCTGGAAACTGAGAATACGCGTAGAGCAGCCAAGCAGTTACCTCCACTCAAAAAAATCTCAGATATTGAAGGCGAACTTAAGAAAGACGCACACGGAAAAATAATTAATCCTGAAGCTGAAGCCATTCTTGCCGAAACAGGAAGAGTACTACTTGATATGATCGAACTGGCTAACGAGTCGATTGCGACCAAACACTAGCTCATTTCGCTATAAAGGCAGCTTCATGGAAATAGGCAGATTCAAACTAGCTTTACTTATTGGCGCTCCGATAATGGTTATCCTTATCGGAGTTGCTGGTTATTTCATTTATTCATCCCTTGATGAACAACACAAAAAAAACCGCGCAAACCTTGAAGGATTTGGTGGACAAATAATTCCCCTGTCAGAAGGCATCGATCCAAATAGCGAATTAAGTCTTGAGCTTGCCCCCTCTATTGGCTCTCAAAACCTAACACCGACACAACGCGTAATTACCACCCTGAAAGCAGAACGCGTAAAACTGCTCGAAGAAGCGATCATTATGCGCCAGAAAATTACCGACCTGAAAACACAGGTCGCTGAGTTGGAAAATTACAAACGCACGAATGAGCGCTATTCGCCGCACACATTCAACGAAGAAGTTTCCACAGTCCATACCCGCATCAAGCAACTGCTCGCCACTCGCGATGAGACTCAACGCTTCAATCGTCGCCAGACTATCGGAATGTCAGCAGCTTCGGCCCAGGAATACCGGCGCTATCTAACACTGCACAAACTGACACTTGAGCAAGCTGAAATAGATGACGTCGTCAACGACCATCTACCCGTCTTTGCATTCTGCATTGGCGACGGAATCGAAGTCGCCGCCAACAATGCTACTGAAGAAGCCTTGCTGGTTACGTATTTTAAAACCGGTGAGACGGAACTGATGGGCAAGCGCCTGCAAAGTGACCTAAAGGCAATTCTTGAGCCCTGCCAGGAAATATTCGCAAAACGCCTTGGCTTCCTGGCGCGCCAATCCTAATTAAGTACTGGCGCAGTCAGATTGAAATTGTTTCTTGTCCTTTTGCTTTATTCCACATGGATGAATCTGTATAATTTCGCCCTCTAATCTCTTTATGCACTGCCTTCACAGTCAGCCAACACAGTCTTAAAGAGATCTAAAAACTGACCCTGTATAGGCTGACAATACAGGCGTAACCACAGCAGACTCATTCATTCCACGAGTTCGCTGGATAGGAATATACATGTCCGAAAGCTTTGCTGAATTATTTGAAGAATCCCTGTTACATGTTGATATGACTCCTGGCACCCTGGTTATGGGTGAAGTTATTGATATCGACAACGACTGGGTTACTGTCAACGCTGGCCTGAAGTCTGAAGCTATTATTGCTCGCAACCAATTCCTTAACGATGCTAACGAACTTGAAATTCAAGTTGGTGACATGGTTAAAGTTGCTCTGGAAAGCGTAGAAGACGGTAGCGGTGAGACTCGTCTGTCTCGCGAAAAAGCCAAGCGTTCAGAAGCCTGGGAAGTACTGCAGAGTGCATTCGATGCTGAAGAAACTGTTAAAGGTTTCATTAGCGGCAAGGTTAAAGGTGGTTTCACCGTTAACGTTAATAACATCCAGGGCTTCCTGCCTGGCTCTCTGGTAGACGTTCGCCCAGTACGCGACGTTGACCATCTGGAAGGCAAAGAACTGGAATTCAAACTGATCAAGCTGGATCCTAAGCGCAACAACATCGTTGTTTCTCGTCGCGCGGTTCTTCAGGAAGCTAACAGCGCTCAACGTGATGAGCTGCTGGCTACCCTGGAAGAAGGCCAGGAAGTTAAAGGTTACGTTAAGAACCTGACCAACTACGGTGCATTCGTAGATCTGGGCGGTGTTGACGGCCTGCTGCACATCACTGATATGGCGTGGAAGCGTATTTCCCACCCAAGTGACATGCTGACTCCAGGTGATGAAATCACTGTTAAGATCATCAAGTTTGACAAAGAGCACAACCGTCTGTCTCTGGGTCTAAAGCAACTGAGCGAAGATCCATGGGCGTCTATCAAGGCACGCTACCCTGCAGGCAGCAAAGTTGAAGCTCGTGTAACCAACCTGACTGACTACGGCTGCTTTGCTTCTATCGAAGACGGCGTTGAAGGTCTGGTACACGTTTCTGAAATGTCCTGGACTAACAAGAACATCCATCCTTCGAAGGTGGTTCAGGTGAATGATGAAGTTGAGGTTATGGTTCTTGAGGTTGATGAGAAGCGTCGCCGCATTTCCCTGGGCATGAAGCAATGCATCGCGAATCCATGGACTACTTTCGCTGAGCAGTTCGCTGCTGGTGACAAGGTAACTGGCTCTATCAAGACTATCACCGATTTCGGTATCTTTGTTGGTCTGGAAAACGAGCTGGATGGTCTGGTTCACATGTCTGACATCTCTTGGGAAGCAGACAACGAAGCAGCTCTGCGTCAGTACAAGAAAGGCGAAGATGTTGAGGCCGTTATCCTGTCTATCGATGCAGAGAAAGAGCGTATCTCTCTGGGCATCAAGCAGCTGGAAAGCGATCCTTTCTCTGAATACGCTGCTGCTAACGACAAGAACACTATCGTTAAAGGTACCGTTAAGTCTGTAGACGCTAAAGCAGCAGTTATCGAGCTGGCTGAAGGCATCGAAGGCACTCTGAAAGCATCTGACATCAGCATCGACCGTATTGAAGACGCATCTACCGTTCTGAAAGTTGGCGAAGAAGTAGAAGCCAAGATCATCAACCTGGATCGTCGTAACCGCAGCATCACTCTGTCTATCAAAGCTAAAGATCAGGCAGATGAGAAAGCGGCAATCAAAGCTGTCAGTGAGAAGCCAGTAGAAACTGCTGGTCCTACCACTATCGGTGATCTGATCAAAGCACAGATGGCTGCTAAGAAGTAATTAGCTTGCCTCATAGCCTTACCGGCTGATAAAAAGGAGCGCTTTGCGCTCCTTTTTTTATATCCCCCCCGCCCCAAACAGCGCTACCCACACCTAATGCACAACACCCTCAAGATACTGCAATCACAACCGGCTAATTGAGCATATTAGTTATTACAAACTCTTCTAATTTTCTGCCCTGATTACTTGATTCCCTCCCCAAATGTAGACAATGCTTTAGTAGTCAAATCCTGAGCATTACTGGTTTGACTCAAAATACAGGGGGGGGGATCAACACTCCAACATCGGGTTGGTAGTCTTTGGTGCCCCACCGTAAGTCAATCTTTGCACACAAGCCGTCAGGCTATAAGGGCGGCCCTACGACAACAGCTCGCGCCTTGATATCAATATTCATACTGGGACTACTTGCGCTTTCAACCACACATGCCCGAGCCGCCTCTGAAAATGAGATTAATCAAGCGATCGCCACCCTTAAAAGCGCAGGAGCCAACCTGGCCGAGAGTTACTTCGATCAAGAAATAAAACAGATACTAAAAAATGAAGGCTATGGCTCCGTACGCGTAATTGCTGATGGTAAACTTCGCTTCAAGGCAAATAACCAGGTCTATCTACTCTATGTTCACGATGACGGTGATCTGCACCTTTACTTCAATTCGGTTTCCCACTCCCTGGATTACGAAGATATAAATGAGTGGAACCGCACCACCCGCCTGTCACGCGCCTACCTGGACAGTGACGACGATATCGCACTGGAAACCGATCTACTGGCAAGAGCTGGCATCAACAAAAACATGATTGTAGAGATGGTAAAGGTATTCGTTGAAATCTCAGTGCCGCAATTCATTGATTTCGCCAGAGAAAAAGACAGCAGCTTAAACGCTCACAGAATAAAAAATCAGATATATATAAACTGCTGCCAAAGTATTTTTGTGCATTCTTACCCGACAAAAGCCCCCACACAAGAACTACTAAACAAACAGCACCACAAAGACCGACACACCAACTAACAATCACTCCTGCCAATCCTGATTTTATCGAA
The DNA here is from genome assembly GCA_036960915.1 of Amphritea sp. Classification (GTDB taxonomy): domain Bacteria; phylum Pseudomonadota; class Gammaproteobacteria; order Pseudomonadales; family Balneatricaceae; genus Amphritea. The sequence goes on along the minus strand of JBALVQ010000110.1, from coordinate 1,009 downwards.
AAATACGCATATAGCGCAGTAACATGTTAAATTCACGGTGATAAGCAATGCGGTTTTACTCCAACTATCCACGACCTCACAGATAAGGCACAACCAGTGGCTCAAAAATTTTACGTCGTATGGCAAGGCAGAGAACCAGGGATTTTCACGGACTGGAATACATGCAAGAAACAGGTTGATAAGTTTGCAGGGGCGAAATACAAGTCGTTCAAAACTTTAGCTGAAGCCGAGACAGCCTTTCATGGCAAACAAGTAACATCAAGCAAAGTGCCTGGAAAGGACAGCAAGACTTCGCAAACAACAAACAAGACGACCACCAGGCAAACTGTAAAAACCTATAACGGTGATGAAATTGCAGCAATGCAAATAGATACAAAAATATTTACTGATGGCGGTTGCGAGCCAAACCCTGGCGAAGCGGGCTCTGGTGTTGCAGTGTATCGTAACGATCTTATCGACGAGCTTTGGTACGGACTTTATAACCCCAATGGCACAAACAACACAGCCGAGTTAAATGCCTTACACCAGGCACTGATAATGTCGCAAGAGGAAAGCAATAAAGGCAGATCCGTAGCAATTTTTTGTGATTCAAAATATGCGATTCAGTGCATTACCCAATGGGCCATAAACTGGCAAAAGAAAGGCTGGAAAAAAACCGGAGGGGAAATAAAAAATCTCGAGCTGATCAAGCAGATGTTTGCACTGCACCAGCAATTGAAAAGCAAAATCCAGGTCTTACATGTCAACGGCCATGTCGGCGTTGAAGGTAATGAATTAGCTGACCGCATGTCGATAATGGCCATACAGGAACGCGATACTGAGTTCACACGCTATCGTGAAGCGTTTGATGTTGAAGCTATATTAGCAATGAGAGCCGGATGACTCTTTAGTTATGGCAACTGTTAGCATCAGCTCCCCTACTTTAACGTCGACATCAGTCGACGTTAAACAAGCCTAGCTAGTTCCCATCCATAAACGTAACGTACTGATATATAGACAAAAAACAGGC